>JAVBLA010000007.1:0-59018 GCA_031553775.1 Bacteroidales bacterium | reverse complement strand
CAAGTGCTCTTTTGTACGATCTACTCGTGGATCTGGTAAATTACTAAAATAACTAATGAGATTATTCATAACTCCGTTTTCTTTCTAAAACGGAGTGCGAGAAAACTTATTGTTTAAAATTTATTTAGATGCGTTTGCCCTGATCTGGGAACTGCCACTTCTTATACTTACGATAGCAACAACAAATATTACCCGGGAACAAAAGTTTCCGGAACCCTCAAACCGCAGGACTGCCTGTTGTCGGAAAATATACTCTATAACCCCTCCGTCGGCACTATGCTGAATAAGGTGAGCAGCAACGCCTCGGAAATTACATACACAGACAATCTGTATAATTTCAAATCGGCGGAAAGCACCTCCGGGTTTACCCGTTCTTCCATTACTTTCGAACAGATAACTTCCGGTACCGGAAAAGGTTTGTATGTCGAATCCGGGAAACAGTTACCCGATCTGCCGGAAGCTGCAATTCCTCAAGCCTGCGGAACACCCTGGTATGCAACTCAGCAGACCGAAATGAATGCCATTGCTACCAAAACAATCTTCCAGGATGGAAACAGTAATATATCGACGAGAAAACAGGAGGCAGATATTAAGATAGCAAAAAAGACAAAAACCTCTTTTCAGGTGGACTCTAACGAGATCATTGAATCGGTTTCTGTTATGTCCATACAAGGTCAGATTCTATCCATTCAACCGATACAAAACAATACCGGCAGCATATATCTTCCGTCTGCTGCCGGGACTTATATCCTTTCTTTTCAGATGACTTCCGGAAGCATACTCAGCCGGAAGCTACAGATCAGATAAACCTTACCTGTCAATAAATCACTGTATATTGTCCTCCTTTTTTTGTTTGAAAAAAGATCTTTTCCCCTGAAATCGTATCAAATTCCACAAGGGTTCCGGTTTTATCCTTCACTTTTTTCACTTTTTTCACTTTCATTCCCTGACAATACAAATTACATATATTTCCGGATGCGGAATAAATTACCGCTTTCGAGGGAAGTTTATTTTTCCAAGTTAAATCTACCGTAAAGTTCCCTTCGGCTTTCAATCCGGAGTAACTTCCATTGGGCCATGCAGCAGGTAAAGCAGGTAATAGATGTATATGACCGCCGTTGCTTTGCAACAGCATCTCCGCAATTCCTGCCGTTGCGCCGAAGTTGCCGTCTATCTGAAAAGAAGGATGCGCATCCAGCAAATTTTCATAAACACCGCCGGCTTCATCTCTCATATTCACTGTGGTATCATTCGTTAAATTCAGAGCTGCTTTAAGCAACCAATAGGCATGATCTCCATCGAATAAACGCGCCCAACAAAGAATTTTCCAGGCACGGCTCCATCCGGTTCCGCCATCCCCGCGGGAATTCAATGTGATTTTTGCGGCATCCATATATGTTTTATCAGAAAGATTTGCTATTTGATTCCCAGGATAGAGAGCAATCAAATGAGATAAGTGCCTGTGTCTGTTATCCCTGACATCGGGTTCTTTTTGCCATTCACGGATTTCTCCCCAGGGTCCGATTTGCAAACCGTTATCGAGGTTCATAAACTTATCTTTAAGTGTTTGAATAAATACAGTGTCCGCATCATTTAAAATAGAAGCCGCTTTCAACGTATTGTTAAATAACTCCCAGATTAACTGTTGGGCATAGGCGACTCCATCTTCCCAGGGACCTTGTTCCGGGGACCATTCATCGGGCGCGATCCATTTGCCATTTGGTCCTTGTTTTAAGCGATCAAACCAGAATTCACAAGCGCTTTTCATCACCGAAAATGCTTTTTCTTCCAGATAAACCAAGTCGTTTGAATAAAGATAATGTTGCCATAGATGTAAGCAATACCAGGCATTGGCCGGGCGGTTCCAGTTCCAATCGGAATAACCGAAAATATTATTTTGCGTACGAAGTGTCCAACCTCTGTAACCGGACATTTTTTCTCCGTTTCCGGTTTCGGTAATGATTGTCGATGCCATTTTTTGCCAGGAACCATCGGGTTTCATCGCTTCCGAAACCACATAATTAATAAAAGGCAAATGACATTCCGGTAAATTGGTATTTTCTGCCGGCCAGTAGTTCATTTGTATATTGATATTGCTGTGAATATCAGATTCCCATGGCGGAGTGTTGCTGTTATTCCAGAGGCCCTGTAAATTATTCGGTAAATTCATTCCGCGGGAAGATGCCAGCATCAGGTAACGGCCGTATTGAAAATACAACAGATCTAAATAAGGATTGTTTTTATCGTCACGTATCAATTCACCGGTAGAAATAGCAGGCATTTTTGCCTTGAAGTCCAGCTTTACCCGATTGAATTTAGGCTGGTAATCTGCCAGATGAGCATCTCTTAATTGGCTATAGGTCTTGCCGGATGCCCTGGCAATACGATTCGATATCCGATTCTGTAAATCTGCGGCAGATTCTCCGACGTATAAAGTTGAAGCAATATCATAATTGGTAGAACCGGTCAGAATAATCGTCACCGCATCGGCATTTGAAACGGTAATTTTATCAATGCCGGTATTCAGTTTTCCTCCTTCGTTTAAAACCACAGTCTGAGCTTCATACGATAGTAAAGTCAACTTTCCTTTGATAGTTATTTTATTTCCGGAAATAGTTTTTATTCCGGCATGGGCATCGGCCAGGTCAACCGTAAAATTCAGTTTTCCTTTTTTCCCGGGAGTTGAGATGCGTACAACAATTACACTGTCAGGATTGGAGGCAAAATATTCCCTTAAAAAAGAAACTCCGTTCGATCGATAGGTAATTGTACCTGTGGCATTATCTAAATCGAGTGTACGTTTATAATCGGAATAGTCCGTGTGACCTGGGAAATGAAGGAATAAACTTCCAAAGTTCTGATAAGAACCTCTTTGGGATTCATTTCCTGTCCAAAGCGTTTTGTCATTGAATTGAATTTCTTCTTTTTCAACACCACCGAAAAACATTCCGCCGAAAAAACCGTTTCCAATGGGTAGGGCTGAGGTCATCCAATGGGTTGCGGGTTTATTGTACCATAGTTTCATTGGGGGTTGTGCGGCGAAAATGGATAGGGCTGTTGATAAAAGGACGAATAATATTACAAATTCTCTGAACAACAACTGTTTATATATTTTTTGTTTCATCTTCCAATGCAATAATAATTTCTATCTGATTCGGTACAAATATAATAATTTGTAGTGTTTGTTTTTTTAAGTATAGAAACGATTAATCAACGGATTCTATTTTCTCCAACTTGTTCGTTTATTTCCCGGATAATTTTAGTTACCCGTTGTTTATTAAGCCCGGCTTTTTCTGACACCACTATTATATCATCCAAAGTCGGTTCACCATTGTTATTAACGGTTGTTGTATGAAAACCATTGAAACCGTTACTTGGCAACAGATCATAGGCAGGAGATAGCTTCCAATCTCCGTTTATCAATTGGAATGAGAAATTTTTCGCGTGATCGTCTCGGTTCTTAATGGCTACGTTGAACACCATCAGGCGGAAAAGTTTATAAACCTCTTCCATATTTTTAGTCAGTATATGGCATAACTTCAATAGAGATTCATAATCAAGGCTGGGTTCCCGGTAGTCTGCACCCAATAAACCGGCAGCACTTACAGTATGAATTTTCCCCCGGACCGTTCTGTCAAAACGTTCCACTCCAAAATATTTACCATCAAACAGTCTTGTTTCCGGCATATCGATACCACACTTTTTAGCAAGCAGGGAATATCGATATTCTATCTCTCCTATATTCTCCGGATCTATCGTTGCCTTAAATTTCACAAGCCATTCTTTATCGTCGATCTTCACAAACACTTTGGGTCTTGCACCGCCGGGAGAGCCTCCATACCGGTATAACAGATCGAGATTATCGCCACCATGTGCAGATGTCAGTATTTTTTTTATTTCAGCAGAAAGCTTATCGAAATCAATCATTTCATCTGTAGTCGATTCACTATAATCCGGCCGGTATTCCAATGCTCCCCGTCCGGCACTACCCACCAATGCCAGTCTCTGCAAAAGGGTTAATTTTGCGGAATCGATCCCTTTACTATTAAGATACCTGTCGAGTATGAGGTTGCCCCAACCATCGGGCAGACTATCGTCAAACACTCCGAAACCACCATTGAAAGGAGTCCGTTTGGCCAGGAATACTCCTGAACGGAGAGGAAGGTTGAAGGGAGATATCGATTCTCCGGATATCAAATATGCAGGATCATATTCAAAAGCACAAAGGAAATCAGGAGTCAGGGCTATCCGTCCTACTTTCTTCTGATTCATAAAGACTTCTATTAGCTTAATATCATTCATTCTTCGATCCTCTTTTTCTTTTCCTTACTTCCTGAGTTTTCAATAACTCGTCTATATTTTGATAGGATTTATGTGCAAACAAATCAGATAAGCTTTCAATATCATCCAAAATAATGGCGCATAGAACAAGATTACGAAGCGTTATTTCTCCTGTATTCTCAAACTTACGGTATGCATCGTATCCGATACCGGCGCGTTTGGCAAATGCCTTTTGGGTGAGGTTCCGTTCCAGTCTTTGCTCTTTGACTCTTTGGGAAATTTCTGTTAGGATCAACTCCGGAGATTTATTTATAATTGTGTTTATATCCATAATTAATAAAACAAAAAATTGATTATTATGTTTTTTTACACAATTACAAAGGTAATAAAAAATGATTAAATCAACAAATATGAGGTTTGATATTTTGGGTTATATTGAATATCTGTCTCGAAACTGATCCCCTGTTCCGGCCGAATTGCATCATTAAGAATATATTCATAAGCTTCATCTTCTGTTGTAAATGTCTTGAAATTGCTTTTTCCCTCCGTTCCGGCCGAATTTATAATTCGGTCGTTTTATTATTCGAAAGTTGTAATTGCCTAAAAAATTAGTTACTTCCAAAACTACAGATTTTAATTCAACACTTCAATATGGAGTTAAAAACTCCGGTTTATAAGTGACCGAATTCCAAATTCGGCCGAACGGAGATTACTTCAGGCTTTGCCTTCGCAATGACGGGATATATTCGTCTTCGCAATGACAATCAATAGAGATTATCAGTTAGTCCAAGCACTTTTCTCTGTTCATTTACCAACTCCACATACCCTTCTTCATCAAATTGAAAAATCTCATAAAAAACTCTGTCAGTATAAAAATTCAGTGATGCATTTTTCTTTAAATCATCCGGAGTAAATTCAAATCGTAGCGTTGAATAGAATAGTTTTCGATTGGTTCGTGTTTCCCTGTAAATAGTTAATTCTTTGTCCTGTACATACTGAGATAACAGCGATATGGATTTTAGATTTTTATCTTTTATATTCATTAAAAAAAGAGTATTCGAGATATAAGATTTATTATGAATTGATTCACGCAAAACCATGTATGAGTCATAATTCTCACCAAATTTAGTTACACCAACCATATAAAATTTATAATGATCTTTCTTCAATGGATTTGATAATCTAAAATCATTCTTCTCAAAGTTTTCGTTAAAAAAAACATCAAGCACCTCTCCCTTTAATATAGATTCTTTGTCAAAGTCAGAATATTTCTCTCTTGTTTTTGATAATCGAAAGAAAAAATCAGAAGAATTAAATTCATTCAATGAACATCCATAGGCTTTTACATGGAAAAAATCATCTGGAATACGATATTCCTCTTTGATATTATTGAATAAAAAAGCATCCGAAGTACAAATTAATGTATCTATCGGCGTTGAACAAACTAAGCCCTGGTAAGATAAAGGTTCAACAAACTTTATATCCTGAAGTTTATTTGTACAAGAATAAACAGCAACAAACAATAAAATAAGAAAAAAGAGTCTTATCTTATTAAACATATGATCACTAAAATATATTTCAACCATACGACTATAATGATAACTTATTAATATTAATAGAAAGAAGAAAGTCTGAACATATTACTTTCATCATTTATCACAATCTCAACCAAACCATTTTCATCAAATTTGTAAACCTCATAAAAGATCTCGTTTTTCTTGGGTTTCTTATATCCATTTTCTATAATATAATCATCAAACTCATATTCTAAAGATAAGGTTGAGAAAAAAAATTCATCATTAGTTTTTGTTTCCCTGTATACAACATCACCACGACTCATTTCGTGCTGAGAAAGAATCAATATTGATTTCAAAAAATCTTCTTTTATGTTTATTAAAAAAAGAGTATTAAAAGTATAGCCTCTTTCATATTTTTTCTCATTAAGGATGAGATATGATTGATAATTTGAGCTGATTTTTATTTTACCAACCAAATAAAACTTATATTCGGAACCTTTCGTTAGGGATTTCGTTGGTCTAAAATCATTTTCATCTAAGTTATTATCTTTAAAAAATAAATTAATGGCCTCCTCTTTTAGTTCTATCTCATGTATAGAATTGGCATTTTTCTCTTTTTCTTTCACTAATTTGAAATAAAAATCAGAGGAGTTAAAGTATTTTGTAGCATACTCAGGAACATTAATATTGAATAATCCTTCTGAAACTAGTTGTTTCTCTTTGAAGTTTATGTACATTAAAGCATTCGATGTACGAATCAATGTATCCACAGGAGAACAAGAAATAGAATCTAAAGTGTAAAAAGAATCAATATATTTTAGATCAAATTTCTGTTCTTTTTTTGTACAAGAACATATAAATATAAAAAAAATCAGTATAATTATTTTTAGAAAATTGCAATTTATAAAAAACTTAATCATATTATTAAGATAAAATCTAGTTATTTTTATTATAGCGAAATCTTGTTGTAGGAAATTCCTTTCTAAGTTTAAGAAATTCATTAAAATTAGGATATGCTCCTGATTTCCAAAGATGTTTTCTACTTCCATCCCTTTTCTCATATGACTCCATACCCCACGTTTTGAAACCTTGAAAATATTCAAATTGGCCTGTAATTATATGATGTTCCATATTGGTTGTATATTTTCCGGGATATTTATGATCAATCGCATAATGCATATATTCATGCCCAATTGTAAGGTACAATTCTTTTGTATTTATGAAAGCACTTTTATATAGATATAGATCATTTCCATCCCTTGTTCCAAAACATTCTTGTCCATTATATAGCATAAAGCCATCTTTGTCTAATTCATAACTATTATTAGGATCTTTAGGGATTGGATGACTTCCATCTGCATGTATAGTAATTCCATCCATCAAATCTCCAAAGTTTTCCTCTGCAAACATTTGTGCATAATTACTATTTCCATATCCATTATATGCATATTTATCAATTGGATCCAGATTTTTATCTAATTCTTTAGATTTTCTCTTTCCAAAAGTATAAGTAAACAAACTACCTGTTCCCAATCCCCCTCCAACAGTCATAGTCACTAAGCCTCCTGTATCGGCTGTAGCCTTTGAAAATGAAAGTACAGTTATTGGTTTTAGACCATATGCCTGAAGACTAAAGCTAATACTTCCCCCTGCAGTCCAAATAGAACCAATACCAGCTCCTATTGCCGCTCCTGCAAGTCCACCCCAAATGGCTCCCTGCCACCAGTTTCCTTCCCATTTAGCAGGATTCCAGGAACCTCCTTTTATTGAGGCTCCGACATAGGAACCGATTAATGCACCCCCAATAACAAAGAAAATCAATGGGTTTTCTCCTTCAGGATCAATAAAAACCAAGGGATTATTGTAACAATACGAATACCGATTAAAATTCTGACTAAACAAAGGCGCCTGCACATAAGGATCCGGACTCAAAAACCTACCCAACACCGGATCATACAACCGCGCATTCATATTAATCAATCCGAACTCCCTCAGGTGTTCATGTCCTGTATATCCCCTGTCCAGCAAACCAGTATAAGTCAGCGAGTAATCGTTCCAATCCCCCGCATTCCGGTACCTTCCCCAGGCATCATAGCTGTGGCGCTCCACAACCCTGCCTCCCGCATCTGTCACGGCAGTGATGCTACCCAAATGATCGGTACAAATATAATACAAACTATCGGAATTATTCTCACGAATCATCACTGCCACCAATCCCGTGGGAGCCTGGATGTAATGAATTTCCTTCCGGTGACCGCGTGTAATCGAGACTTCATAATCCGGTGCGAAATGTTTTTCCCTCAGGAGTAGTTTATTCCGGTAGAGGATTGTTTTTGCCCGTTGCTGATCGTTACCATAGACAAAACTGAGGGAATCCGTTCCTTCGCTGATACTCTCCACCCGGTTGAAGGCATTGTAACGGATGCTTTGTTTCAAGGAAGGAAGAATACCTTCCGGATTCGTAATTTTACGAAGGGCATGGGGTTTATTGGAATCCTGGTAGTTGTATACTCCCACATTAGTTTTATAACTGATATTCCCGTTGCCCTGGTAAGTCGTTTCAAACTGGGGATATCCCGCTGCCCTCATGCTCCATCCGGTCAACCGGTTCAGGTTATCATAAGTAAAATATTCCGCTTCGTCCATAACCAGGTCTTTGCGGTATTGCAGGTTCCCGGTTTGCGGATCGAAGTTATATTCAAAATGCTGGATTCCGACTGTTTGTTGTGATTGAAGGTTGCCTAAGCGGTCGTATGCGTGACGGGTGATTTTCCCGTTTCCACCTTGATATTGGAGTGCATGTCCCAGGGCATCGGTATCCTGCAATTTCCAGAGCAGGTTTTCCTCCCGGTCTGTAATGCCGGTCAGATACCCGTTGGTATACTCATAACTTAGTTTGAATCCGGAAGGATAAGTGCGTTGGGTAATCCGGCCCATCCAATCATAGGAATACACTGTTTTATAGGTGCTTCCCGAATAGGAACGGGTTTCGGAAAGAATTCTACCGAGAGTATCGTATATATAAGTTTCATATGCATCTCCGGAAGAGATACTGTCTATTCCATACCGGTTATAAGTATAATTGAAAATCTGATTACCTGTTTTACTTTGGCTGAGACGACCATGGGCATCATAAAACGATTCAGAAATTACACCCCGGGCATCCCGGCTGTAAACGATATTTCCGAAGCGGTCGTAGCGGTAGGTTTGTGTTCCGGCATCCGGGTCGGATAAAGAGGTTTGTTGCCCATAAGCATCATATTCAACTGTATAGAAACTTCCGGCGGAGGTGACTTTCCGGGGTTGGCCGGAACTGTGGTATTGGTAGGTTGTACGGTTACCTCCACTGTCCAGGACATCCACCACATCGCCTACGGCATTCACCGTCTGTTCTGTCTGCTTACCCGATGCAGTCAGGATGATGGATTTTCGTTTGTTCTCTTGGTCATAAAGATAACGGGTAGTGGTTTCCTCTGCAAAAGTTTCCTGTGTTTTCCGGCCATATTCGTCATATTGAAAAACAGTATACAGGGGAAATGTTCCTTTGAAAGACGGCTGGCTCGCTTTTTCCACTTGTCCTTTGTCATTGTAATGAGTATCGGTGTAGATTTTCCGGCTCCAGGCATCCAGAGATACTGTTCTTACTGCCCTCCCCTGTGAATCGAAGTAAGTAGTTACCGGCTGTTGCCCGGTAGAACGTTCTGTTGTATAGAACATGGCATTATTCGGGATATCGCCTCCCAAAGTACGTACCCAGGAGCGGCTGACGGTTTGTTCTCTTTCGTCCGGGCATTCCGTATCCGTAATATTCCCCCAGGTATCCCGGTGGTAAATCGTAAGATGTCCCAGATGATTCTTTTCTCCGACCAATCGGCCCATGGTATCGTAGAATTTTTCCTGTACTTCATTCAGACTGTTGGTGGTTGTTCTTACCCTTCCGGCCGGATCGTAGGTAATCCGGGATTCTTTGGGAGATTCTCCCTGAGCCGTTATTCGAATAGTCTGCGGTTGTCCCAATGCATTCAGGTGCAGATAAGAGGTGGTTACCGAATCGGGAGTGAGGGCACGGGCTATCTCCTGTATCAAATGACCTTTTGCATCGTATTTGAATTGTTGCCAGGTAGTAAACGGGGGTTCGTATTCCTGAGTGGCCTTATTTTTCAGGTATCGGGTGATGGTCGTTGTTTCTACCGGTTTGTTCAGTAATCCGTTTCCTCCGAAACGGCCGTATGAATATTGTCGCGTTGTGATAACTTCTCCTCCCGAAACATTTGAATTCTGCTCATCTTCAGAACAACGGGCAGTAGTGGTTTCTTTCAGAAGATTTCCGTTTAGCAGATCATATTCATATTTAGAGATATTTCTTACGCCACTCAGATAATCGTCCAGATAGATTTGCTCCACATAGGGGAAGAACCGTTTGCCTCCGTATTCATGAATCTTATTTGTGTATATTGTTTGCGATATGCTTTTTGATGAATATTTTCCCATATATTCTGTCTTCTTTTCCAGCATATATGAATAATAAAGCCGCGAATCATATTCAAAAAACGTAGATGTGCGCATTTTTAACAGATCATCGGTTACAGTGATCTCTTTGAATCCCAGGAATCCTTTTCCCTGGGCATGCACATGGGCGGATCTATAGGTATAAAAAAGGGATTTTCCTTGACCAACGGCATCTGTTGTGGTTAATCTGTTGACGACATATAAAGGTGCTATCAGTTTCCTGACCGGAGATTTTACAGTGATATTATTACGATACTCATACGTATTTTTATCAGACAGTGGAGCATAGGAGAGTTCTGTTTTATTTTTGAAACTGTCTGTTATACGGGTGAGTTTGCCGGATTTATCAGTAAAGCCGGATTTATATAAGCGCCAGGCTCTATCCGTATTGCCGTGATAACAATCCTGTCCATACGATATTATTTCCGGAATTCCTCCCCCTCTGAAGTCTCCTAAAATAATCTGAATCGGATTTACTTCTACTCTTTGACGAGAACCATTGATCGTAAAAGGTACATATTCAGTTTTGTATGAAGTTTCCTTAACAAACTCCATGCTGCTCCCGGTGGAACGAAACCATTGGAAATGGCGATATCCATAGGTTACCCCAAGTGAAAAAAATTGTTCTCTATGGCTAATATCAATGATGATATCCGATTTACCATCCTGATTCATATCATATACACGAAATCTTTTATTCGGTATTGAAAGATAGTCAATATTTCCCTGACCAGTCAAGTTTATTTTTTTCGAATTGAATGTACCGTTCCCTTTATTTAAGAACAAGTTCACAGTGTTATCCCAGGTATTTTTAATGTATAAGATATCCGGCAGTCCGTTTCCATCGAAATCTCCGAGTTCAATATTACCCATAATGGGAAAATCACCATTCATTGTCGTCCTGCAGGAATCGGAATAAATACCAGGAGTAGAACCAATCCAGCTAAGTCTCGGGCTACCTCCCCGGTTCCAATAGATATGATACTTATTATTTGTAAGCACCATGATATCCACCATTCCGTTCCCATTAAAATCGGATGTGAAGATTTTTCCGGGAGTTCCTTCATACTGAACATTTATTTGCTCATGATACACATCATATGTTCCACTAGTGCCATAATCTGCTTTGGGAGAAGCCCATAGAAATACTATCCCGGATTTACCCGAAGAAGTTTTCCCCTTTTCCATGACTATGATCTCATCCATCCCGTCATTATTGATATCGGCGACACTGATCAAAGGCGCCTCCTGGCTGAGGATCATATCATATTGTACATGTGTAACACAACTCATACAGTCTCCTTTCAGGATGAGTACAGTAAGTCTTGTTGTATAATTTTCAGGTTCATCCTTTGCTTTGGTGAAAAACGGCAGGATAATTTCTTTGATACCATCTCCGTCCACATCTCCGGTATAAAGGCCATTGGAAGATGTCAGTAAGTTATCCGGCTCATAGGAACTAAGTCGAGTTATCTGGGACTTATGGAAAGATATCGCGCCATTTTCGTCTTTTCGGGCAAGATACCGTACCACTTTCATCACCGAGTAGTCTTCCGAATAAATGCCGATAATATCATCCAAACCATCGCCATTGATGTCTACAGAAGTATAGGTCTGTAAATCAAATGACTTGTCTGTATAAGGAATATCTACACTTTCTATATTCATTCCTGCATTCACCGGATATTTTCCCCAATCAAAAACCAAGGGGTTTAATTTCCGGGAGCCATTATTCTCGTCTATCCGCACCAGTCTGCTGAAAGCATCTTTACTATAAGTAAAAGAATAAGACCGGTAAAGACTTCCCGAAACCATCACCTGTATGCGTTGAAGGATTTTGCCCATTGTGGCTGTTTTCCCGTCAAAACAGAGCGGAATACTGTCTTCCCTGGTATTATATTCAAATTCAATACTACAGCCGTCTCCATAAGTGATTCTCTTAATACAGGAGAAAAGTTCCGTATTTTCGTATTCGTAATCAATGGCGATTCCATCCGGGCTTTCCACCCGGTCGATATTCCAGGAAAGGACCGATTGTTTTTCTCCATCAAACAATAACCGGCCACTTTGGGAGCCATACCGGAAGATACTTCCGTCTTTGGCAATCACTTCAAACTGTTCCGGACCATTGCCGCCATAACTTCCCCGGGAGAGGATACGATTGAAGGATTCTATTTCTGTATGGTATTCCACGCTATCAGTATTGTTTCTTTCAGAAACGGCAATCAGAAGGTTGCCATCCAGTGCATAGCGGTCGCCGGAGGTATTGGTTACTCCCTGCGAAAAGTTATCACTATAAAGAGTCTTGGGGGTACGGATGATAGCAGATAAGCCCGCCAGATTAAATCCCCAGCCCAGTAAACCGTTGCCGGCCTGGCTATTGTAAACAACCGATAACTGGGGTTGTATGCCGTTGATTCCGGGAGGAAGATTGATCGGTACCTGATAGGTGGCTGCACCGGTAGGAGAAATATCGATCTGTCCGGGAATGGCTCCTACATCCACGGAAGGATCCATGGTATAAAATGCCTGGTATTTTTCATTTGCACTATTTTGATAGGGATTTTGAACAATCTCCAATTCTTCGGATCGATTGGCAAAAGCAAAGGGTGTACAAGTACTGACAGCGAAATAATCAGAGGTTTCGTATACCCGGGGGATTGTTACCTTGATCCGCTGAACCGACCTTAATATATCCGGATTCACCGTTTCCGGTTGCCCATTCTTAGCTTGGTGTTTCCAGGCATAAGCCCAAGGTCCCCGTTTTCCCGAACCGATATAAGATACTTCATCCACCAACCCATTGATCTTGTTCAACAAGACAATCCGGTTGACATTATTACCGAAAAATATTGCATTCTGGTAAAGGATCTTATCCCTTTCAGTAGGTTTCATATTGGGAAACAACTCGTAAAGTTCAAAATCCGGAGTAAAATCCGAACAGTGAGCTACAATCAGAAAGGCCTGAGAGGTAATAATCGTTCCTTCAGGGAAGATAAACGTCCCCAGTCCGATCAGGATTTTCCAACCGGACAGATCCACATCGTTGGCTATCGGATTATAAAACTCGATAAACTCCCCGTTATGCGTAGGCAAACCGGTTTTGATTACCGGGCAGGTATCGCATTCCTGGATCGACTCCGCTTCGTTCAGCGGCGTATCGTACATGACTTCTGTAATCAGGACACGGTCCTGTCCCTGAATGAATACAGGGAAGAGACTTCCGAGGAAGAAATACAACACGAGCGTATAAATGTGTCTGGTTTTCATGGTTTACCGGTATTAGGTTAGTATTTGATTATCTTGAATTCCCGCCTGATTTCTCCCTGGACAAAGGCAACAATATACCACGAAGGGGGATAGGTGCTGAGATCCAGGTTATAGGTATTCGATACCAGTTGATGCTGTTGCAGGATGACTCCGTTCCGGTCGGCAACGATCAGGCTGATGGGAGATTCCACCACATAGTCTTCGATCACGATCGATAATTGCCCCGGTGTGGGATTGGGGGAAAGTTTGACCGTGCAGTTCTGCAGGCTGTCTGTTTCCAACTGGTCTCTCAGGATGGGAAGCTCTTCGTTTTCTGGTGGAGAGAGTATAATGGTTTTCATTTCACGGATGGTCCGGTTCCCCGAATCATCATATTCGTATTCGATCTCTATGAAAGGATTGAAAATCCCGGATTGGGGAAATGCCTGCCGGCTGAACAGAACGGATAAAGCAAGGAGTAATATTTGTTGTTTCATGTGGATGTATATTTTATTTATTTAGACGTAAAACTGTGAAAGCGTAAAGAAAAAAAAGGTGAATTTTTGTATTGATTTTTACATTCAGCTATACTTCAACACAAAGCGGTTGGAGGGATCCAAACTGAGGATTTCCTCCCTGATTTTTGACTTGGAATGGTACATCCCCTGTTCGTGATAAATACGCATCAGTTCATAGAGGACATTCAGGCGCTCTTCCCTGTTGGGTTCATAAGGGTAGAGTTGTTGGATAATGTGTATTTCCGCATCCGCTTCCGGATCGGGTTGCAGGTAACGCACAATGGGATCGGACAGGGAGGCAATCGCTCCGGTTTCTCCTTTCAGAAAATCCAGCAGGGAGATAGCCGTATCCGGATCTTCCTGCAAGGCATACGAACGGGCATACAGCAGGGTCAGTTTCAGAGATACTCCTCCACAGCCCTTGGTCTGTTCCAGGGCGTGCAGGATTGCGGCCCGGGCTTCGGCGTATTGCTCGTTTTCCAGATAGGTCATAGATAATCCTCCATGAAGAGCAAACAGGGCTTTACCAGTGGATGGAATGCGCTTCCGGGATGCCAGCAGGTACTGGGATATTATTTCATCTTTGTTTTCCCTGACATTTTCTTTGCGTAAGGCAGAAGCATAGCCGATATAAGTCCAGAAATCTATCTTTTTTATTATCAGCTTTTGTTGTGTATAGAAATTAACCATGATCGATGGATCATTCGCTTTCTCCGATGCATCCTTCAAAGTCCCGATCACCTGCGTTTCTTCCGGGTGTTCCCGGGTAATTTGTACCGCTTGTTCCGTGGCAAGGGAATAGGAGCCGGCAGATAAGGTCGCCGTTAGTTGTTGGGTCTCCCAGGTCTTGGCCTGTTTGGACATGGAAAGTTCCCGTTCCGCCTGTTCTTCTTCAAAATACAGTTCCCGGCGGGGCATGGTTTTCATCTGAGACAAACGGCCGGAAGTATATTCCATCACCGGCCGGTTGGCTCTGTTTTCCGGCAAGCCGCGGGAATCCTGCAGTTTATCTAAATATTTTTGAATATTAAGTTTGAGCAAGGCGGGTATTTTAAGTTCCGTTTTAGACAGGAGATTGCGCAGGTCAAAACTCCGGAGCGTGTCTTTCAGTCCTAAGCGCAGAGAGCGGTCTCCCGGAAATTTCGGGATTGCCAGCAGGTAGAGGCCTACCGAAGCCAGCAACAGGTCGCTGTCCCCGAAACGCGAGCGGTAGCGGGTTTCTGTTTTCCGGTTGCCTAAGGCAATGCCGTTCAGGGAATGGGCTAAACGGTCGTAATAGACTGCCCGGTTGGGATAGGCCTGCAAGGCTTCCTTATATAGCAGGGCAGCTTCGTATTGTTTTTGTTGGGCACCATACACTTTGGCCAAGCCGTCGTAATAAAGGATATTTTCAGGAGTGGACGATAACAACTGCCGGTAAAGGGTTTCCGCCCGGTCGTAATCCCGCTGGTAAAAGGATTTCCGGGCCTGACGGTACAATTGGCGCGCTTCTTCCGGGGAAATACTTTCTCCCTGGGAATAATTTCTGCTCCATAAAACGGAAGGGACGAATAACAATGCCGAGCCGGCAAAAAGGGATTTGAGGAATGTCCTGCGGGTTGAGTGATCCATAAGTATTAAACTTAAGTGAAGTTAAGCAAATAATCGTAATGAAAAAAATGAATTTCGGCCGGACTCACACCGACATCCAAGGTGATTGCTCAGTTTGCTCTAATAATTAAGCTACGAAATTCATTCGTTGGCAAATATATTTTACAAATATTAAAAATCCAAATTTAATGTATTAAATTATGTTTTTTTTAACCAAACTAATTTCATCTTTGAGTAAAATAACGACAAAAAGGATACGTTAAATGCTGAAAAAGTCCATCAGTGCGAAAAATAGCGAAGCAATCTATAGAGATTAGCAGGAGATTGCTTCAGGCTTTGCCTTCGCAATGACGGGATATAATATTCCTCATAATGATCAATAGATACTTAAGATTACCCCAAACACTTTCCCTCTTTTTTTGTTAATATAATAAACACAAATAATCATTACTAATTTTCAATTGTCAAACAACGTTCGCCATTAAGCAATTATCAATTTTCAATTTAAAATGAAACATCTCACAATCCTCGCCTGCATAGCCCTGTTTTCGGCTGTCTCGCTCAAAGCCCAACAAGATTTGACACAGGATATCGGATGGCCCCGCCAGGTATCCAACTCCTCTGCAACCATCGTATATTATCAACCACAAATAGACAAGTGGGATAATTACAAAAAATTAAGCGGAGAAATTGCCTTCGGGCTGACTCCCGGCGGAGGCCAGGAAGTACTCGGAGTCGCATCTTTTGTATGCGACACCAAAACAGACAAAGATGCCCGGACTACCTATTTGCATAATATCGATTACAAAGATGTGAGGTTTCCTTCTTTAGATGCCAACAAGGCCGAATCGATGAAGAAAACTTTCATCAGTATGATGCCTAAAGGATCGGAATCATTTTCAATAGACCGCATCATGGCAGAAATCAAACCGGCCGATGTAAAAGCCAACACAGTACAGGTTAAAAACGATCCTCCGGCTATTTTTTACAGCGCTGAACCGGCCATTTTACTGATTGTACAAGGAGATCCTGTATTCTCCCCTATCGAAAAAACGGATATGGAGTTTGTGGTAAACACGAATTGGGACTTGTTTTATCAAAAATCGACCAAACAATATTACCTGCTGGTTAACGATGTATGGCTGACTACACAAAATCTCAACGGCACCTGGAAACAAACCTCTACCCTGCCGAAAGACCTGTCTGCACTGCCCTCCGGACAGAATTTCGATGACGTAAAAAAACAAATTCCCCCACGTGCGGCAACCGATGTGCCGGTGGTATACTACAGTAATGTACCTGCCGAACTGATCATTACGGAAGGAAGTCCGGTTTTTACAAAAATACCTCAAACAGACCTGTTATACATCAGCAATTCAGACAATGACGTCTTCGTAGACCAGGCTGAAAACCAATATTATATCCTGCTTTCCGGAAGATGGTTCCGGGCGAAAGCATTCAAAGGTCCCTGGACTTATGCAGGGAACGACCTGCCTGCCGATTTTGCCAAAATCCCGTCGGACTCTCCCAAAGGACATATCCTGGCCTCCGTTCCGGGAACCCAGGAAGCATCCGATGCAGTGATGTTGTCTCAAATTCCGACCACTGTAGTCGTAAACCGCGCGGAAGCAGAAGCAAAAGCGCATGTGGATTACGACGGAAATCCTGCTTTTGCTCCGATCGACGGAACCAACATGGATTATGCCACCAATACCCAGGATAAAGTCATCAAAGTAGGCGATTTGTATTACCTTTGCTTTCAGGCAGTGTGGTTTGTTTCCACTTCCCCGAAAGGCCCCTGGAAAACGGCAGACTCCATCCCGAGTGAAATATACACTATCCCACCGAGTTCCCCGGTATATAACGTGACTTACGTTACTCAAACCAATCCGACTTCCACCACAGTAGAAAGCAGCTCTACCAGCGGATATTTCGGAGCATTCATCATAGGCGCCACTGTAGGAGCAATCGTCAGCACCGCAATCGTTTACGGTACAGGATGGTATTACCCGCCATACGTCTACTGGGGACCCGGAGCTTTTTATCCCGTTTACCGCCCATGGCCATACACCTACGGAGGTGGTGCAGTCTATAACCCGTGGACAGGTGGTTTCGCCGCAGGAAGATCGGTCTACGGCCCCTACGGGGCCGCCGGCAGCGCAGCCTGGTATAACCCGGCAACCGGACGTTACGGACGTTCCGCCAGCGTGCAGGGATGGTACGGAGGCCGGACAGCCGCCAACACCTACAATCCCTGGACCGGAAGTTACGGACATACCTCACAGGCACATAACCCCTACGCACAATGGGGCCATTCCGCCGTAAGCAACGGTTCCCAATGGGCGCGTTCAGGACACGTGACCACCGCACACGGAACCGCTTTTGCCTACCAGACTTCAGGCGGTAAAGAAGGAGTAATTACCCATGGATACAACGGAACCACGGTACATACCAATAATAGCGTATATGCCGGAAGAGATGGAAACCTCTATTCCAAAAACACCAACGGATCCTGGAACCGGGTAAACAACCTGGGAACAGAACACACCGGAACTTCCCGCCAGCAGATAGGAACAAGTCGCCCGGCACCCTCCCCACAAGTCACACAGGAACTAAACCGCTCGGAACTTTCCCGCAACAGGGGACAAATGAAGGCGCAGCAGTTTCAGCACTACCAGAGAACGGGGAGTGGGAGGTTTGAGGGGGTTCGGAGGAGCAGATGAGAATAATTGAAAATTGAAAATTGAAAATTGAAAATTTGAACGCATGTATTTCAATTTTCAATTATTTGCGAAAGCGTATTATCCGCATCAGCTCCCCAATCCACAGCACTCCGGAAGTAGCCCCGATAATGATTGCCCAATCTTTGAGGGTGAGGGGGACGGTACGGAAGACTTCTCCTCCGAATTCCACGATCAGGAACTGTCCGATCAGGATCAGGATGGAAACGAGAACAAATCCCATACTGTTTTTCATTCCTTTGAAAGCCGATTTTCCGGTTCTGAAGGCTTTGGCATTGAACATATTCCAGAATTGCAGCAATACAAAAATAGTGAAGAAGCGGGATAAATCGTAAGGACTGACTTCTCCGTTGTTGGTAAACCAGTATAACAATCCAAGCAGCAATACTACGAACGAAAAGCCTGTGAACAGGATGTTGAAACGCATATCGGGAGTAATGATGAAAGCATCGTTTTTCCGGGGTTTATGCTTCATCACATTGGGTTCGGGAGGTAACGAGGCCAATGCCCCGGCAGCGAAAGTATCCATGATCAGGTTTACCCATAGCATTTGTGTGACCGTCAGCGGAAGTTCATGGCCGAAGATGGAGCCTAAGAAAACAATTACCAGGGCGGTTACATTGATGGTTAATTGGAACAGGATGAAACGCTGGATGTTCTTATAGAGGGAACGTCCCCACATCACAGCGGTAGCGATGCTATTGAACGAGTCGTCCAGTAAAGTGATATCACTGGCTTCTTTTGCAACGGAAGTTCCGGAACCCATAGAAAGTCCCACCTGGGCGAAATTCAATGCCGGTGCATCGTTGGTACCGTCACCGGTCACCGCCACAATTTCCCCGCAATGCTGTAATAATTGTACCAGGCGTTGTTTATCTGTCGGCCGCGCCCTGCACATGATCTTTAGTTTTTGCACACGCTTCAGGGCTTCTTCATCCGTCAGAGATTCGAATTCTACTCCGGTGATGATATTTTCAGCCGTATCTTTTTCTTCCCAGATACCGATCTGGCGACCGATTTCACGGGCCGTTCCGGGAGTATCTCCCGTTACGATTTTCACCTGTATACCGGCCTGCAGGCATTTAGTCACCGCAGCAGGAACATCTTCCCGTACAGGATCGGAAATGGCAACCACTCCCAGAAAAGACAGTTTACTCTCCACTAATGTACGAACATCACGGATATCCTCTTTATCGATCTCCTGATAGGCAAAACCCAAAGTCCGCATCGCCTGATTCTGGTATTGCAGCAGTTGTTCTTCCACAACTGCGCGGAAAGGAAGCGCTTCCTTCAAACCATCTTCCGTAACAACCTTATTACATTTGGAAAATACAATTTCCGGAGCACCTTTCACATATAAAATCCGTTTCTGGAGTAAGGGGGAATCGACTAATGTAGCCATATACTTGCGCTCCGTGGAAAATGTCAACTGGTCGACAACTGTCACATCTTCGCGCAACTCCAAATAATTAATATAATGATCGCCCAGCCAAAGCAACAACGCCGCTTCGGTAGGGTTACCCAGCGAGCGGATCCTGTTCGGATCGGAATAATCCAAATAAGCCGTAGAATTAGCGGCAATCCCTTCTTTGATCAGAATGGCTGTTTCCGTTTCATTGTCCGTAATTTGCTGGTCAGTCAAACCATAAAAACGAGTTTGGTACACCTGCATTTGGTTTTGTGTCAATGTACCGGTCTTATCCGTACAGATCACGGTAGTGGCTCCCATCGTCTCGCAGGCATGCATTTTACGCACCAGGTTATTGGTTTTCAGCATCCGGCGCATGCTCAGCGCCAGACTCAGGGTAACACTCATCGGAAGTCCTTCCGGAACGGCAACTACAATCAGGGTGACTGCCACCATGAAATACTGTAACACCTTCCCGGCGGTATCGATCGATATCCATGCCGAAGGTTCCAATGCATTGACTCCGAAAGCAAAACCCACACTGCATAAAAGTACGAAGACCAGGATACCGGTAATAATCCAACGGATCCAACCGCCTTTTTTTACTGAACGGGGAAGTGTCTTTTCTTTTCCTATCAGTTGAAATCCATCGTAAATAATAGGTAGCCAGACTTTGGTCAGAGCAACCATGGCGGCAATGATTACAGCTCCTAACAAGCCTAATTGTCCCCAGGTGTATTCTACTCCACCGAAGAAAATATCTTTGATAAATAAAGTGGAAAAAGTCAACGCCGCCAGTAAAAACCCAAGCACGCCGATAAACCGTGCCAGGCCTTCCAATTGTTTGTTCAAAGGAGTTTCCTCTCCGCTCATTTGAGTGGCTTCACGGGCTACTTTCCCGAATTCAGTGGCATCACCTACGGCTTGAACCCTGGCAGTACAATGTCCGTCGACAATCGTAGTCCCCCGGTAAATCATGTTAGACGGATAGGTTGCCTCGCTGTCGAAATCTTCGGGATCTGTGGTTTTATCGATCACAGGTTCTCCCGTAAGACTGGATTCGTTTACCTGAAGAGAGACCGTTTCCAGCAATTCCGCATCGGCCGGGATTTCTTCTCCGGTTTCAAGCAGTATCACATCTCCTACTACTATTTCTTTTTTGGGTATTTCCCGGATCTGTCCGTTACGGATCACCTTGATCAAGGTATCGTCATTCACCTGGTTCAGGATATCAAATTTCCTGTTTGCATCCATTTCAAACCAGAAGGCCACTCCGATAGAAAGAAAAATAGCGCAAAAAATACCGATGGTTTCTGCAAATTCGTTATGAACAAATGAGATTCCCAGCGATAAAAATGCGGCTATCAACAAAATACGGATGATCGGATCTCCAAATTTCTCCAGAAACAATTTCCACCAGGGATCTCTTTTCGGAGGAGAGAGAAGATTTTCACCGTATTGCCGCCTGCTTTCCAATACCTGGTCATCTGTCAGACCGTTAAAATGTTTTTTGGCTTCCATTGTTGTTTGAATCAATTTTTATTCATAAGGCATTGCAGTATAAAAAACTCCATGGATATCTGAGCATTAATCATCAGTTGTAACAAATTGGCATAACACTAAGTTTTGGATCGAATAACGGAGTATATTAAAAAAGGGTTGTTATATCGTCACTTCCATGATCTTTTCTATAACAACCCTTTTATTCATTAAATAGATAGTATTCTTAATGTATTCAACAAGTCCCGATTGATAGGCTTATCTTTTTTAATCGCCTTAGAAAAAGGAACATACACGATTTTATCATCCTGTATACCGATCATCACATTGCGTTGGTCGTCGTTCAGTGCATCGATGGCAGCAGCTCCCATCCGGCTGGCTAAGATACGGTCGGTAGCCGTAGGCGAACCACCCCGCTGTATATGCCCCAGGATCGTTACCCGTACATCATATTCCGGGTATTCATTTTTGACACGTTCTGCCATGCCCATGGCGCCTCCGGTGATTTCGCTTTCGGCAACCAGTACAATACTACTGTTTTTAGACTTCCTGAAACCGTTTTTGATCAGTTCCTCCAGTTGATCGACTTCCGTAAATATTTCCGGGATAATGGCTGCCTCGGCTCCTGAAGCAATGGCTCCGTTCAGAGCCAGGAATCCGGCATCCCGTCCCATGACTTCGATAAAGAAAAGCCGTTCGTGCGATGTAGCCGTATCGCGGATCTTATCTACAGCTTCCATGATGGTATTCAAAGCCGTATCGTATCCGATGGTAGTATCCGTTCCGGCCAGGTCGTTATCGATGGTACCCGGTAGTCCCACGATGGGAACATCGTGTTCATGGGCAAAAATCCGGGCGCCGGTCAGCGAACCGTCCCCACCGATCACAACCAGGGCATCGATTCCTTCTTTCCGCATATTTTCATAAGCGGTATTCCGGCCTTCCACCGTAGTGAATTCCTCACAACGGGCCGTTTTCAGGATCGTTCCTCCCTGTTGGATAATATTACTGACATTGTTTGTCTTAAAAGGCACAATTTCGTTTGTGATCAAGCCTCTGTATCCCCTGTAAATCCCCTTCACTTCCCATCCGTTGTAGATCGCGGCGCGAGTTACCGCACGGATGGCGGCATTCATCCCGGGAGCATCTCCACCTGATGTCAGAATGCCAATACACTTGATATCCGTCATATTCATATATTTTGAAGATGCAAAGGTAGTCATTCCCCCGAAACCACGAAATAACTTCAGAAACTTTAATACAATGAAAGGCCCTCCTTATCCAATTCTTCACTTTTAGTTTTTAGTTTTTAGTTTTTAGTTTTTAACTTTTAGTTCTTGACTCCTAAATAAGTCTCCATATCCTTGTCCCCCCGACCCGACAAATTAACCACCACCACATCTTCCGGGTTAAATTGTTTTTTCGACAGTACGGCCAAGGCATGTGAAGACTCCATAGCCGGAATAATTCCTTCCATGCGGGTCAGTTCAAAAGCGGCTTCCAACGCTTCTTCATCCGTAATTGCGAGCACCTTGGAACGTCCGGTCGAAGCCAGATGAGCATGCATCGGGCCGATACCCGGATAGTCCAGACCGGCAGAGATAGAATAAGCCTCTTCCAGTTCCCCGTCGGCAGTTTGCATGACCAGTGTTTTACTACCATGCAAGACGGCTGTTTTGCCTAAGTGAATGGTTGCTGCTGAAAATCCACTGTCCAATCCTTTTCCGGCAGCTTCGGCAAAAAGAAGATTCACCCGCAAATCGTCTAAGTAATGATAAATAGCTCCGGCTGCATTACTTCCTCCTCCGATACAAGCCACTATATAATCGGGATAATCACGTCCTTCTTTTTCCATCAATTGTTTCCGGATTTCTTCACTGATCACAGACTGGAAACGGGCCACCATATCAGGATACGGATGAGGTCCCACGGCCGATCCAATGATGTAGAATGTATCATCCGGATGCATACACCAGTCTCCCAAAGCCTCGTTTACCGCATCGTTCAGGGTCATATTCCCGCTTCTTGCGGCCACTACGGTAGCTCCGAGCATTTCCATTTTCTGGACATTCAATTTCTGGCGTTCAATATCTGTAGCACCCATATAAATCACACATTCCATATCCATCAGGGCACAGACAGTGGCTGTTGCCAAACCATGCTGGCCGGCGCCGGTTTCTGCGATTACCCTGGTCTTTCCCATCCTTTTGGCTAACAAAATCTGCCCGATCGTGTTATTGATCTTATGCGCTCCCGTATGATTCAGGTCTTCCCGTTTAAGATACACCTTGCAACCATATTTTTCCGATAAACGCTTAGCCGGATACAGCGGGGAAGGACGGCCGACGTAATCCCGTAAAAGGCTTTCGAACTCCTGCCGGAACGACGGATCTTCCATATATTCCAGATATGATTTCCTCAGATTCTCCACATTAGCGCTCAGTACTTCGGGGACATATGCTCCTCCGAATTCTCCATAAAAACCGTCTTTGCTTACATTAAACGTTCCCATTTTCTTTGTTTTTTTGAAATTTTAAAAATAAAAAAGGCCTGTCGTGAGAACCGACAGACCTTTTATGATATACACTCAATATCTTAGCAATACATACGTCCGGCTACCTCACAAACTTTGAAAGTTGTAAGCGCCACCACCAATATGTATTGATCATTTGCATCATTTTTTTCGAAATATTTTGGCAAAGGTAAAAAGAGTTTTTGAATTTGCAAGTTTTTTTGTTTTTTTGTTCGTTTATAATTTTAATTGAATAACAGACCTTATCCAAATACTGAATGGTCATATCCAACTAATATTTTGTCTCCCAATATATTAGATGGCAAAATATCGACAAACCGAAATCGGTAACCGGGACAACAATTTTGAATCATGGGAGGAATTTCAAAAAAGTCTTTTCCTGTATGATAGATGGACACCAATAAAACGGGATGGTCTCTCCTGATCGTTTCCAGACCGCCCTTAAGCACAAAATATTCGAATCCTTCCACGTCCATTTTGATTAAACCGACATTTCTGTCTGCGCATTCGTGGTCTATGGTAGACACTTCAACTTCTTCGGTCGGTGCATTTCCCTGAAAACTCCGGTTGAAAGAAGCCCCTCCTCCCGACTGTGTAATAGCCAATTTTCCAGGTTTGTCTCCCAAGCCTTTCCTGAGTATTTCGATCCGGTTTTCCACTTTATTTTTCAGAATAGTATCGGTCAGAAATCCGAAATTCCTCATCACCGGTTCATAAGCATAAACCTTTTGGGGATTGTATTGTAAAAACATCATACTTACATCTCCATATAAAGCTCCTATATCCAGAAAATCTTTGCCCTTGATATAAGAAGCAACTCCGTCTAACACTTTTAAACCATAGTGATAAATAAATGTAGTAGTTGTAAAATGATTATAGTGAGGAAGATAATAATCCCTTTCCGGCAACCTCAACCGGAAGCCATTCTGGGATATTCTCGCTTTTTTCCGCAATGACTTTGCCCATTGAACATCTTTCTTCTGCGTTTCCGTCATTGTACAATAATCGAATCCGGCTATAAAACATTTAATTTTATTATCCAGGAAGTACTTAATTTCATCCTCATCCTGTTCACGATCGAAATATAAAGAAGTATCCAGTTCCGGATTTTCTTCAAAACAATAGCGCATGAAATCCGTACTGAAAACCGATAATGGAAAATAAGGAAGTTTGTTTTTGAGTTTTGTTTTTTTCTTTTGGGAAAAGTTTCTCCAGGCAGAGAGCAAAGGATGAAAAAATGGAGTCAGTAACTTCCGGAATCGAACCGGAATACATTTTTCCCAAAAAGAAAACAATCTTTTGTAAGATGATTGATTCTCAAGTTTGGTGTTTCCTGAAACAGACTGTTTTTCCCTGATGATTTCACTCATCCTCTCACAGACATAGGCTTTATTGATTAGCATTTAATTGGACTATAAAAGATTCGGTATAACTTAAAACCATCTATGGAGCTTTTCCCTGAAAAATAATTATTGTATTTTTTGACAAGCGTAAAGATGATTTTTCTTGCTACAAAGGTAGTTTTTTTCTGATAATCCTCTTAGAAACTCTGTTTAAAAATAAAACCATCATATATTGTACTTATAGCATGTCCGTGAAGCGGGCAAATTTAAATAACCGCAGGCATAGCCCTGTCATGTCCGGAAGATTAAGAAACTGTTTAAAAATTTACAAGCAGTATCTAAAATTAAAGGGGATGATTCGATGCCATCCCCTTCATAACTATATAAATTAAATCCGGTTTGTTTCGTTTCTCATTTTACTACAACTTTTTGTACATTGCGACCGCTTCCGGTTTCGGTTTTAACGATATAGACCCCTGCTGTTTGAACGGTTATCAAATAAATATCATTCAATATATTTCGTTTAAAATCAATGGTTCTTCCCTGCAAGTCATAGAGTCCCACAGATTGAATGGGATCATCAGAAGTAACTGTAATTTGACCACCGGTACAAACAATCCGGATACCGTTAGTTACGTTGTTTGTTATATTATTGTTCGGACCGAACGGAGCGGCTTCATAAGCGCCGGCATAGGTGGTTGTCCAACGTTCCGTTCCATAAATATCCGCAGGAATTTCAGGCAAAAGCGGCACTGCTAAATTCTCGTCCTTTTCAGAAGAGCTGCCGGCTAATATATCCAAATTGCCGGTGACTGCATCAGTAAACATCACATTTTCTGCCATCTGCAAACCGGACGGGACAGTGCCTGATGAAGTAATTTTGAAGTTCGTAGTAGTGGCCGGCGTGCAAAATACATTGTTATCGGCAGCAGTTACGGAAGCGTTTCCCTTGAAAAAGAAGTTCGGGAATCTGTCTTCGGATCCGACAAACAAATTATTTTGGAGAGTGGCGGTCCCTGAGGTCAAAAAGATCGTAGCGTATGCAGGATCGGTATTTGTAGCAGCCGGCGTAGCCGTATTACCCGTAGGTATATTCGAAAGGGCACCCATATAGAAAGTATTGTGCCGGATAAAAGTAGTAGTGGCAGAAGCATTACTTCCGGTAAAATGAATGGCATGCAACGATGCCGAACCGGCTCCGCTTGTTTTGTTGAATCCGGCAAAATAATTGTTGTCGATATACCAGGTAGCTCCGGAACCTGAAACATACATGCCCTTTATGCCATAATCGGTTGAGGAAGTGGCATTAGTAACAACTGTAGTCAATTCGACAAATTTATTGCAGGCAACAGTTATTGTGCCGGACATACCTGAAGCATACATACCCATACTGTTGTAGGTACCGTTTTGAGGAACATGGATCTCATTTCCGGTAAAAGTCATTCCATCGATATAGTTCAAGAAAACGCCGCGAGTACGCGCAGTGATGATATTATCTTTGATTACAAGACCCTTAGCCCTGTTCGCAGCTGTTGGTGCTGCATCGGCAGTGATACCGATTGCCTGACCTGAACCACTGGCTATCTGAGTAATTTCATTCCCCTCAATTATCACATTTTCCGGCATCTTCTTTTGTATATTTGCTTCGGTTCTATTTACAACACCGCGAAGGTATACTGCGTAAGAACCAGATCCCTGGTGTCGTATGGAGCAGTTTTTAATGGTGATATCCTTGCAGGCATCAATTATCACAATCGGGAAATTACCTCCGGAAGAGGAAGAAGTCAATATAGCCAAACTATCTAATGCGATATTTTTCGCAGGAGAAATATCAGTCCAGGTTAAACCCGAGCCACACCCGATCAGGAAAGAAGCGGATGCTCCTCCCGCATCTGCTCCACTACTGAAAGTTATCGAACGTTTTACATTACCGTAGGATTTGATTGTGATGGAATAATCGGTATTATTGATCAATCCGACATTATCAGGTGACGCAATATTGCCATTCACCCAAAGCCTGACATCTCCGGTAATTGGATTCGAATTGATTGCATCACAAGCCTCTTTTAATGTAGGAAACCATTTTTTACCGTCACCCGGATCAACAGGGAGATAATAGTCACCTTCCATATCATCAATAAGGCTCGAAGTTGTAAAATTCAGTACATAATTACTGCCTTCCGTACCATTACCATCGCCGGCAAGGAATTTACCTGCCGTGCTTTTCGCAATGCTGCCATCTATCGTCAGCATATAATCGGTTTCATAATTCAGTTGCGAAATATTAATTCTTACGGTATTGTCGGTTGGCCATGTATAGGATATATTTGCAGCAGGCAAAAGGCTGACAGCGTTTTCCACGCTCGTTTTATCCATATCCCAACTGAAAGATAATTCAATAGGATTTTTGATATTCACAGCGTTTAAATTTCCGGGCGCAACGTCGGTTATTACGGGGGGCACAGGAACAGGATCCGAATCGTCTAAGAGAGTACCGTTACGATCGTATAAGCGAATTTTAATTTTATTTTCACCGACCGTAACCAACATTCCGCCAACGGTTGACGGTCCTTCCGTCCAGCGATAAGCAAACTTATCCGCATTCGATGAAGGCGTAACATCCATTGCCTGCCCACGGTCATTGTCACTGGATGGAGCCTGAATATATACAGTTCCTTTCGAGGGCTCTGTACTCACTTGATTTTCATATAAAGGCTTTGTACGTACATAAATATGATTATTTCCGCTTAATGCGAGATCCACGCCATATTTATCAAAGAGCGGGTACCAACGGGTAAATCCGGTGTTGGAGGCGCCATTAATCCCGTTGAACCATTGATAGTGTTCAGCAACGATAATGTATTTTGACGGGTTATTCTGGATGACCTGTTCCAACCAGGCCTGCGCTATCGGAACTTGTGTGGAAGTATTTAAGTCTTCGTTATTCAAAATAACCCAAAGAACATCGCCATATTTAAACCAATAAGAACAACCCTCTTGTCCTGGATAACCGTTTTGCGGGTTGTTATGCGTATCCCGATAATAGGCATCTGTATTTTTTGAATCTGTCCGGTCCATATGATCATGATTCCCAATCATCGTTACCCACATATATTTTTTATAATTTTCCTGCGCAAATACATTCTGCCAGTAGGTATAACTTCCCCCATAAGCGACATCATCGCCGGTTGAAAGAATAAAATTCACACCTCCCGGACCGGCAGCCGTAATTAATTTTCCTATCATATTCATTGCAGCGGTCAGACGGGCCGGTAGCGGATCGTATGCATGATAGTCACTGATCCATGCAAAGCTATATTCGTTTGCTCCCGCTGTTTTAAAGTATCTGGTATCACTTAACTCATTCAAGCCAACACGATACATATAATCCGTATTGGGATCCAGATTGCTCAGAACCGCTCCGTATTTATTCACATTTATATCCTGGATAAAACTACCTGCCGAACTGGAAATAATGGAAGAGACTCCATTCCAGGTTGTCGAAAGGGTATAACTACCGATTACTTTTTTTGCATTTGCCCAGGTAACATCCGATTTTTTCGTGTATTCTACAAAACTGCCGGTTACACTCACATCCGTATGCCAACTGATACGCATCTCGATAGAGGCATTTTCACCGGGATTGGCGATAATCATAGTCGCATCCGGAGCCGCATGTATCGTTAGCGACATAAAAACGCACATTAAGAAAGATGAGATAAACATTACTTTCTTCTTCATTCTTTTTTTACTTGTTTTCATACATTTAGATTTTGAAATTTAAATTAAAGATCACCTCTTTTGGAGTGATGACACTCATTGTGGTTGTTTGTTTTTATTTCAATAGAAAAGCAATGGGTAGTTACATAAAAGAAACGTATAAAATCGGAAGTACCCTATTCAAAAAAATATGTTTTATAACATATCATACAACTTTTTTTGAAATAAAGAAAAGTGGAAGTGATTTTTCATAATCTATATCAAAAAAATAATAAATATTTGATATAGAAATATTTTTGGAATTATTTATAGATAATTGATGTACTCTGTTATTGAAAAGGCAGTGAGATATTCTATAAAAGAAAAGTTATTTTATTATTACAAATCGGAATTTAATAATTGTGTATGATATATTATATCCTATTGAAAGTATTTTTCCAGGTCAGGACCTACTTTCCTTTCCTTCTCCAGACAAATAAAATCAACGTGAATGAAAGAACGGATGCCGATATCCAGAATATTCCGGCCCATTCAAAGTGGTAAACCTCAGTTCCATTTCCCATTGTTTTATGGGCATCTATCAACCAACCGCTAAGAATGTCCTGCAAACCGGCACCAATGTAACTCGCGATTCCCACGACGCCTAATGCAGCACCAGAGGCATTCCGCGATACAATGTCTACAGCCATCAGTCCACCCAGGAAACAAATCAATACTCCGATAGCAATGCCGAACAAAACCATGCTGGCAATATTGAGGTAAAGATTATTGCCGCAGTATAAAAACATACACAAAGCAACAGTATTCAATATTCCGAAAATCAATGCCGGGATATTCCTGTTACCTTTGAATAATTTATCAGAAAACCATCCGGATAAAACAGTACCTACGATTCCGACCAGTGCATTGATCGAAATAATTTGTGTAGCGGTTGTCAACGAGAAACCTTTAGCTTCCTGCAGGAATAACACTCCCCAACCGTTGATGGCATACCGGCTGATATACATGAATGCACTGGAAAGGGCCAGTATCCAGACAGCCGGATTTTTCAGGACTTCTTTCTGGGCATCGATCACTCTTTGTTTCTGAACGGTTTCTTTCGATAAAACCTCTATTGAAGGTAATCCCTTGCTTTCCGGACGATCGTGCAGGAAACAAACAATCAATATAACACCTATGATTCCTGCTATACAGGAACCTACAAATCCCCATTGCCAGCCGAAGTATCCTACTGCCCCACCGACAAAGATGAAAGAGAGGAATTCTCCTAAATTATGACTCGCACTGAAAAATCCGTAAAAAGTTCCTCTTTCTTTTTTAGGGAACCAACGGGAAAGAGACACAATAGCCGGTGCTGCTCCCATCGATTGGGCCCAGCCATTCACTCCCCACATAATAGCAAAAGCAATAAAAAAAGACAGGGAAGTAATGGATAATCCGCTTTGCAGGGAGAAACCAAGCAAACCGATGCCGAGATTCACAATGGCTGAAACCAGCAAACCTGTCGCCATAAAGCGCTTGATATTGGAATGATCTGCCAGAAATCCGTTAACAAATTTTCCAATGGCATAGGCAAACAAGAGAGCCGACCCTATAATTCCCAACTCACGGGCATCCAAAACACCACTTTCCAGGATGGGCTTTTTAACCACATTCAAACTGGTCCGGCATACATAGTATAAACTATACCCGATAGTCGCTGCCAGAAAGGCTGACCAACGTAATTTATTGTAATACTTTTTTTGGGAAGTTTCATCGCCGGCAAAAGGGGCAGACGGCTGGCTGATCTTGTAAAAAGAGATTATTTTCCGGAACATGTGACAGCTAATTTTCTCAGATTTTTTTGATTAAGGTATTTTATCAGTTCTTCAGGACGGTCGGTCTGAATCAAAGAAGTCCCCTGCCGTAAAATCCATCCCCAATGAGCATCGGGATCTTTTATAGACAACTCGTCATCATGTCCTCCGCAAAGGGAGTCCCAAAGCGTATTGACCCAGATACGACTGCCTGAACGAACAATTTCAGGGAAACGAGCCAATTCGGGAAAAGTATCGGTTCTGAAACAAACTTCGATAGCTACCGGATGGAAATTGTACAGGAAATTCTCAATTTCACCCCACGCCTCCTTTTTATCGGCATCTACAACAGGCATGTATAACATTCCATCTCTTTTTCCATAATCCTCCCTGACTTTTTCCACAGGATAACGGCCCTTAATGATTACCTGTTTTTCAGCTCCTGTCTGTTGAATTACAGGCATAATCTCCCGGATATAGGTACCTCCTTTGTCTATATTGACCAATACCCGGTCTTTACAAAACAACAGGGCTTCTTCCAGGGTTGGAACCTGTTCATGTGTTTTAATCCCATGGCCTCCTTTCAGCAGGAATTGTTTGAGTTCATCGGCAGTATAGTCGGCTACTAACCCTTGTCCGGTAGTTGTCCGGTCGATCGACCGGTCGTGCATCAACACGAATTTTCCATCTTTGGTTTGCTGAATATCGATCTCCACCATATCCACACCCATATCAACCGCACGTTCAAGGGCAGACAGTGAATTCTCTGGTGCATTCCGCCAATCGCCCCGGTGCGCCACAACAAAAACATAATCCTTCTCATTACTGTGAAGCTTGAACAATAGAGAGTCAACCCTGGTTTGCGCCTCTAAACAAGGTATAATCAGAAAAGAAATAATCAAAAAACCGAGAATCCGTTTCATAAATAATCTATATCAGTTAATATCCGGTAAACCTGATCTCAAATGGTAGCAATTTTATTTTGCAACCGACTTTCTTCCGCTTTGAAACCGATTATATGGCTCTCTACGGAAACTTCTATTTTGCTGGACAAATAATTTTCATCATGGTTGCTGACAGCCAGGACAAAATCTTTCACAATCCCCCAATCGCCTCCGGCATGTCCCTGATAGCCGGGAAGATCCGTTATATCTTCGTTCCAAACAGTCTGTTTATTAGTCAGAAAATCCGTGATAGTGAACGATTTCATATCGCCGGTAATATCCCCTTTGGTTCCCATAATCCGTGTTTTCCTGCCACCGGAAGAAGTATGGGCCTCCATTGAAAAGGCAGCGGTTATTCCCGATTCGAATTTAAGATTAACCACATAGCGGTCGCATTGATCGTTATTACAACGGAAAACGCACTTGCCGTAATTGGTTTTCTTCAGTTTTTCCAAAATAATTCCTTCATGCAGGAATTTATCCTCCGGCAGGTCGAATACATAAAGATAACGTTTATCCCTGAGATATATTTTCAGGGCAGAATAAGGACACTGCTCCTCTACCCGGCAATTCAGGCAACGATCTGAAGAACCTTCCGGCGCATGTTCCTTTTTATAATACATCAGATCGCCGAAAGCCGATACCTGTTCACATTTTCTATTAACCATCAAACGAATGATATCCAGGTCGTGGCAGGATTTAGCCAGAATAATCGGAGTTGTCTCTTTAGAATTATGCCAGTTTCCCCGCACATAGGAATGCGCCATATGATGGTAACGGATCGGTTCGAAGTGCTGTACGCTTACAATTTCTCCAATCGCTCCCGAATCGATGGCATTTTTCATGGCCAAGAAATACGGGGCGTAACGTAACACATGGCATACACCGACAATCCTGTTGTATTTTTTAGCTTGCTGCTGGATATCATAACATTGCTGAATTGTTTGGGCAATAGGTTTTTCCAACAATACATCATATCCCATCTCCAATGCTTTCATGCAAGGAGCATAATGCAGGCTGTCGGGGGTAGAAATGATCACTGCATCGGCAAACTTGGGAACTTTAAATACTTCCGACCAATCACCGAACCTGTATTTGCCGGAAATCTGATGTGCCTCAGCCATATGGATACGCCTTTCTTCCTGGATATCGGAAACCCCCGTTATCGTTAAAGATCCCGGATACTGCCGTGCATAACCGGCATAGGTGGATCCTCTCGACCCGGCGCCAATCACAATCGCCGTAACCGGTTTATCCACCACTGCTTCCTGTGTTTTTTTCAACTGGCCGGGCAAGACGTCTCCTGTTTTTGTATGAACCGCCTCTGCTTTCCGGGGGAAACCACTCAATACGGTAGTTGCCGTGGTCACTCCCAGAATTCTCAAAAAATCACTTCTGTTCATTTTATTATAATTTAGTATACAATAAACCTGTCTGTACTTTTTTCTCCTTCCTGTAGTATTTGTAACACATAATGACCTGCATTCCGGGGGATGGAAATATTAGTTTCACTGCCTGACAGTTGCCGGGCACATATCACATTCCCTTTTATATCAAAAATTTCCACGGTCCGTCCTTCCAGGGAAGAAGAATGTTTTACCGTGAATTGACCCTGGTTGGGATTCGGATATATTTCTATTTCCGGCAATGAGAGAGGAGACACTGATGAAGATAAATCAGTTAAAATCTCCGTTATTTTAGAGGCATAGACTTCAGCATACCGGTGCATGCCTTTGTCGTTGGGGTGTATATAGTCGCCCATATCGGATGACAAATCAAGATCCAATTCTTCCATAGAAAGATAATAAAGATTCCGACAACCCTGGTTAACCAAACTCTGATATGTATTTTTCAGCCGGTTGTTAGCATCCAGCACGGCCATTTTCCGGGACAGATACATAGTCATGTCTGCATATCCGGGATGTTCCGCGAATAAAATTGCTGCTTGCGGGTGATTTGTCCTGATGGCTGCCACCGCATCCGAATAACGGGTACTGATCGACGACAATAGATCACTTCCGGACATATTCGGCAGGCAATCCAGTATAAAAATAGCGGCATCGATCTGATTGATAACCTGGATAACCTCCGGCTCCATTCTGCCTACACCGCTAAATCCCAGGTTAACCACCGGCCTGTCCGGAAAACCCCGGCTTATAATATTGGTCCAGGTATTTCCGGGACGGGAACAAACAGCTCCATGTACAATAGAAGTACCATACACCACAATCGGTTTGACCTCCTGAGGAACAGGCACAAACGAAAACGAAGCGCCTGCATTAACCTGAATTCCCAAAGATGTAGCCGTAGCAAAAGGCGGAAGATACAAACAATATTCATATCCGTTCGTATTATAATACGAATCGTTCGGCGCTATCTGGGTATAGCTGAAAGCCGTTCCGACTGTTCTGGAAGAAGGATACAACCAGTACCAGTTTCCATCCGGCTTCCGGGCATACAGGTCTAATCCATTGGCTCCCATATCGCTATACCAGGAATTATTCGAATACTTCGCCGCAACCGTATAGTTCACAGTAATGCTTGTGGCATTGGTAACAAATCTCACCTGTAATCCCGACGATCGCTGGGAGTTAGTCCAGACATCCGAAGGAATGGAAGCCTGTGCTGCCAGCGGGAAACGGGTCAATACATTTTCCTTATATCCCTGTCCCCAGATAACCGGCTGAGATTGTTGCAAGGGATAATAAGTTGTCTGGGCCTGCACTACAATAAAAAAGCTGCACAAACCTATGAATGATTGTAGAAAATATTTCATTGGGTAGTATATTATTTTCCAGGAAATGTACGGGCATAATATTTCATGCCCATACATGCTATTTCCTTAAATTTAACAAGTAAATTATTTGATAATCACAGGTTTTGTAATTCTTCCATCGTCGGTCGTCAGCAATACATAGTAAACTCCCGCCGATAGGTTGGTCACCGGAATACTCTCGTCTATCGATGCTACCTGGTTGTATTGTTTTTCCCAGACATTGATACCTGTAGGCGTTATAACCTGCAGCCGGGCATTCACTACTTCAGAAAAGACCATACGCAGGAACAATTCCGTATCAGCCGGAACCGGATACAACTGATATGACTCCAGAAGCTTCATCTGATCGATACCTACGCCATCTCCTTCTTCCAAAATCAGCGAGACTTCTATCTCGTCAAAACAGGAAACATCTTTAGACGCTTTCACTGTGAATTTATATAATCCTAAGGCATTAGATCCGCCGGGAGTTCCCGACAATAATCCGGAAGTAGACAAAGTCAGGCCGTCCGGGATTGTCCCGCTTACTTTCGACCAGGTAATTGTTCCCTCGCCATCGGCCTCAAACTGGAAAGAATAACTGTTGTTAGTTTTTGCATTGGGACAGCTATAAGTCGTAATGAACACATCACAATCACTTCCCGAAGCAATTACAAGTGTATATTCCCTCGACTTGGAAGAACTGGCATCAGTTGCCGTGACTGTAAATTTAAAGGATCCCGCTTCCGCCGGTACACCAGATAATCCTCCGGATGCACTCAGATCGACTCCGGAAGGAAGGCTTCCGGCTGTAACTGCATAGCTAACCGTTCCTGTGATATTATCGGCTTCGATGGAAGCATAATACATTGCTCCTTTAGTTCCTTCCGGAAGCGTACGGGTTTTAATCATCAGACAGGTAGCATAAGTAGTCAGATAGATGTCATACCCCCCTTTATTTGCTAATTTGGCACTTCCGGTTTCTCCATCGAAAACCGTATTGGCATTATTGAAATATCCCAACACATAGATCCGGCAAAAATCTTTGGACATTGTTACATTAAAAGCTACTTCATGCGGAGTACTGTTAGCCGGAGAAGTCGTTTTTTCCACCTGGATCAACTCCAATGTAGAACCTTTATATTTGGCATAATATCCATCATGCCCATAGCAAGTCCGGTTAACCGGAGACGACCCTTTAGGATTAAAATCGATTGTACTTCCGGCAGCAACACCATTCATATTCCCTGCAATATAGATATCATCGTTATTATCCACGAATACAGACTTGCCTTCGTCACGGCCGGGACCTCCCAATGAGAACCCATTGGCATAATCTCCCGTAGCAGAAAATTTGGCTACAAAATTATCCATATTACCGGCAAACCCATAGGCAGCACTATTACCTTCAATAGTTACCGCTGCCTGCGAGAATCCCATCACTACCACATTTCCCTGGGAATCGGAATCTATTCCTTTCATGTCTACCCGGTTATTGGCCACAACAGTCCGGATCCACCGGCACACTCCATCACTGCTTACCTTTGCAAGAAAACCCTCCTGGGTACCGGTAGAAATAGACGGGGTATTGGTAACTGTTGCTTGATCCGTACCAATGATATTGATCGTTTTCCCAAAACGGCCGGCAAACAGGATATTCCCGTCTTTATCGACATTACTTGTCCAAATAGCAGCATCAGCCAATTCATCACAATTACCGGATACAGCCCACTGGCAGTTCAGATTTTTATCATATTTAGCCAGAAACAAAGACATTTTTGTTCCATTGGCAGGAGTTACTGTTTTTCCGTTTCCAAAATCGATTGGTCCAACTCCGGCTCCCCCAATGTAAACGTTATCGTTTTTATCGATAGATATAGAGTAACAAACCGTAGCCGATGTTCCACTGATCAATCGGTGAGTCTTGTAATTACCGTTCTTATCGAATATCACTACCATTCCTTCCTGTGCTGCAGACGGAGTAATAATTGCACTGGCATCATCGATAGTAGATGCACTTCCTATCTGTCCTACGGCATACACATCTCCGAGACTATTGACAGCTACACCTTCAAAGGCCTCAGAAGCGGCACCTCCCACATAGCGTGCCCACGCCAGGTTCATATCATTATCATATTTTACGAGTAAAGCATCGTTTCCTCCGCGTCCCGTCAACAGAAGGTTGTCGTTAAACTGGATATTTCCGGCACCAAAACCTACAGCGTAGTAGTTGCCTTCAGCATCTGTCACAGCATACCTGGGTTCGTCGGCACCTGAGCTTCCATATCCGGTAACCATTTCAAACTTTGCATTTTGAGCCATTGAACTTGTCCATCCGAAAACTGTCGCCAGGACAATTAAAAGGACTTTTTTCCATGTAAAAATCTGAGTTTTCATAAACATACTTTTTAGTTAATTATTTATTGTAAGTTAACGTTAGCATAATCGGACTGTGATCCGAGATTACAGGAGATGTAATGATTTTTTTATTGGATACCGACCAGGATCCCTTCGGAGTAAAAGCAATATGATCGAATTCATTGCTAAGTGCCAGTTCCCATACTTTTGAAAATTCGGTAATTTCGGAAGTTCCTAACCGGCGGTTCAAATCGCCGCCAAGAATAACCAGTCCCTTATTTTCAAAAAGTTCATTCAGTTTCTTCACCTGATCCATTCCATTCTGAAGGTTTGCCATATCGAGGTGAGTAGAAACAATCGATACATTCGTACCTTCAGGAAGTGTAATCCGGCATACGGATGCAGCCCGTAGTTCCGTTCCGGTCATATAGGGCAACAGAACATTGGTTGTTTTTTCCATCCCGTATTTACTCAGGATGGCATTCCCGAATTTTCCGCTATGAACATTGATAATGGGATAAAACATCCCCTGCATTCCCGACAGGTAAGCCAGTTTACACAGCATATCCTCGTTATTGTCGTTTGTTCTTTTGGAACGTTTGGTGTAATATTCCACCTCTTGTAATGTTACAATATCCGGATCCTGCGATTTGATGAATGCTGCAATATCTTCAATGGTAGCATCTTGTGCCCCATGGATGTTTAACGACATTATTTTCACTGTTTGAGCCTGAATACCCCAGGTACAACAGCATGCAATACATATAAAAAGATACTTTTTCATACTTGAATAATTGAAAATTGAAAATTGGAAATGGCATATTATCTTCCGGCTCTTTGCCGAACTGAAATATACTATGGCCGTTTCATGTATTAATATTATTTTAAGCCAACCCGGATGATGATTCCCTTGTGTCCGGACACTGTTGCATCTCCTGCAACCCCTACATACTGAGTTCCCCAGTCCTGCTTCAGCGGAGTCAGGACATAATCGTAACGATTAGCCGGACTCGAAGCAGGATAGGTATTATCGGAAGTATATTTGCAGGAACGACGGTACTTTGTAGACAAGGTAGAAATCACATCGGACTCCGGAGTGGCATGAATGGATGCTGCGAGCAGAAAAGGAACTTGCACCGTATCCGCATAAGCAGTCAACGCACTGGCCTGCTTCATCATCATTTCCTGATTAGTCCGGTCGAACTGGCAGGTAGCAATCCGGATCTCTGTTCCTGATTGAAAGGTATACTTCATAGTATGCAGCACCAATACACTTTCCAGAACTTCTCTGTTGGTACCTTCGAAGCAATCCCGGCGGATCAGGCCCAAACCGGTTTCACCTCCATTGACACGGGAAAGCAGAGTAAATATACCCTGGCGTGGAGAACCGTTTTTGGAAGAAGTGTAAGCGATTTCACTAATCAGATCCTTACCTCCTGTGTCGGTGGTGCGAAAATCTACATCTTGCAAAGCCACAACATCCGGGTCCTGGGTTTGTACGAATGTTGCCAGGTTGGAAGCTGTATATGTACCGGTAACCAATCCTTTATCGGCACTAATGCTCAGTAAAGAAAGTGACCGGAAGGGATCTATATTGACCAAACCATCTTCCCCGGAAGGAGGAGTAACAGGATCATCATCAGAACCTCCACAAGCGATGTTTCCAATCACAAACAAGAGCATGAGAAACATCTTTCCGGCAAGTTTATAACATCTCCTCAGGCAATAGCTCTGCTTAGCGAGACAATTTTTCCTGTCTCGATTCCTTTCAATCAAGTTGTTCATAAAATATTATTGATTATGTAAATTGGCAACTGTTTCCTGTTACCGGTTTACCTTCTACACAATCACCATCCGGGATTATTCGGCAACAGGTTTTTATTCCGTTGAGTCTGTGTAAAAGGTACCGGCCACAAGTAATTTTTAGGAGCCTCGAAGGTCCGGCCGGTCATAAGTAACAAATTTCCTTTACTATCTGTAGCGTAATCCTTTACATAGTCGAACTGATCGGCCGGTACGGTATTTTTCAACATTCCGGTCACATCGGCAGCCAGCAATTCTCCTTGTCCCCAACGAAGAACATCGAAATAGCGTTCTCCTTCCATGGCCAGTTCTACCCGGCGTTCCCTCCTGATTTCATCCAAAAGGTTCAGTCCGTATGCCTGCAATTGTGCCAAAGCCATTTGCGGAGCACCTACCCGGTTCCTCAGTTTGTTGATAGAATTGTCTATATCCGATTGAGAAATTACATCTCCACGCATCTGTTTTGCTTCAATCCAGTTCAACAACACTTCTGCAAAACGGATCAGAGGGATATCGTTATCATCTTTTGTTTGCCTGGCCACATAACTGATTTCAACAAACTTGGAGAAATACCATCCGGTGGTAGTACGGCAACTGGTATTGTCGTTAGAGAACTTAGGTCCGGCATACGTAGTATTACCCGGCTTACCACCCCATTGTGCACCCGGTTTCAGAACGGTTTGTTCCAGACGCGGATCCCGGCCTGTAAAAATGGCCTCATAATTATTTTCCCGGTAACGGCTGGCAGTGATGGTGATGGGAAGGCCGTTGCACAGATAGGCATCCATCAAAGAACGGGTCGGAGCACAACGGGTTTCCTCGTTCGGCACCTGTAATTCACGGCTCCAGTTATGCATTACAGCAGATTCTTCACTGTAAACACGTGTCAGGATAAACTCCTTATTATTTGTATTGCGGGATGCTCTTCCTGCATGAGTAAACATTTCATTATAAGATGTCGCCTTATTTCCATTATCATACAGTTTATGATAATTGGCTTCAAAAACTTTTTCCGCCGAAGCAACAGCTTTATTCCATCTTTCGTGATACAAAGCAAAGCGGGAGCTCAATGCCCAGGCTGCTTCTTTAGACGGCCGGCCGAATTCGGTTGTTTTCAGGTCTTTTGCATACGGAAGGAAAAGAGCTGCGGAATCTAACTGCTCGAGCACCCAATCGATCACCGTTTCTTTATCCTGGCGTTGTCCGTAAACTTCCGGATCGCTGATATCCAGGGTGTGTGTGATTAACTGTACATCTCCGAAGAAATTAACCAGATAAGTATAGCAATAGGCACGCATAAACCTGGCTTCGGCAGCATACCGCTCCCTCACGGCATATGATATTTTCTCTGCTCTCTGATAGTTTTCCAGGAAGTGATTACAGCAACGAATACCATCGTAATCGTCCGACCATTCAGAATTGATGGTCGACAGATCGCTGGTAAAATTACCACTGCCGATCGATTTATAGCTGGAACTTCTTTCCCGGTACACATTATCCGCCAGGTATTCCATATCGACCGTTTTACTTTTATCCCGGAGATAGTTAATACAGGCATTAGCCGACAAGATTAAGTGTTCTTCCGTTTCCCAGTATGTTTCATCTGTCAGCTCGTCCAGAGGAATCCTGTCCAGAAACGAGTCATTACAACTCAACCAGCAAAATGACAAGCAAATAAGAGATATAATATATTGTATTGTTTTCATATCGTTTGTTTTGAATGATTTATTTCAATGTCAGACTTAAGCCAAAAGAAAATGTTTTAACCACAGGATAATATCCCCCGTTGCTCACCGGGACTTCAGGATCATAGGCATAGAAGAAATCAGTCAACGTCCATAAATTTTCTCCGGAGAAATAGAAACGGCATTTATCCATTCTGATTTTTTTTGTCCATTTGGAAGGGAGCGTATAACCTACCTGTAGATTTTTCAGGCGGATATACGAAGCATCTTCAAGCCAGAATGATGAAAGGCTGCTCTGATTGAATGTTTCGTCGTAAGTAAACCTTGGATAGGAAGCATTCGGATTGGGATTATCGAATGTCCATCTGTCCAGATGCACCTTTTGAGGATAGTTAGCAGTTTCCGTGAAAGCATGCCTGCCCAGGCCTTTGATATATCCGTCACATTTTCCCACTCCCTGGAAGAAAAACTGCAGATCGATACCTTTCCATTCTGCATTTCCTCCAAAAGAGAAAGTATAACGGGGAATGGGGCTACCGATATAAGTCCGGTCTCCTTCCTTGGTAATATCTCCACTACCATCCAAATCCTTGTATTTGATATCACCCGGGCCTAATTTTGTCCGGTATTCATTGGTAATCGGCAATGTGCTTTTGGGTGTATATGTATTGGTTCCCGGATTGTAGTCACAATCATCGAAAGAAATCAATCCATCGGCTACGTATCCCCAGAAAGCGTTGATCGGATAACCTACCGCCCGTACCTGGTCGGAACTGAAATCATCGGCCGTATCTCCCATGCTTACTACTTTATTGATCACATCCGAGAAGCTTCCGTTTACACCATATTTTACATTTCCTATCTTATCGCGCCAGGAAACAGCTATTTCCCAACCTTTATTCTGTACCTTTCCTGCATTCTGATAAGGCTCTTTCACTCCCAGTACATCCGGTAATTTGACTTCCAGTAAGATATCCTTTGTGTTCTTGATATAATAATCACCGGTAAACGATAATCGATTATTCAAAAGGGTGAAATCGATTCCCACATCGGTCATTTCAATACTTTCCCAGGTAAGTTTTTTATTGGAAGCTACCGTTTGTTTCATCGATGATGTGGTGGTTACGCCAATCGGCATATTGGAAGTAGAAGGTTCTATCGTAGACATATAAGGATAGAGAGAGTTGGTATATTGGTTACCCAATGTACCATAAGATGCCCTGAATTTCAGGTTATCCAGCCACTGGCGGGTAAATTTCATAAACGATTCTTCGGAAATTCTCCAGGCAACGGAAGCAGAAGGAAAATATCCTCCCCGGTTATCTTCCTGAAAACGGGAAGATAAATCATAACGCAGGTTCAACTCTACCAGATACCTTTCTGCAAAATCATAGTTGATCCTTCCGAATCCGGAACGGATCGCCCAATGATTCGCATTTCCGGTATTCGTTTGTGTTCCGGTTCCGGCATCCAATACATGCAGATCGTTGGAAATCAGTTTTTCTCTCTTGGCATCCATTCTTTCGTATACCTGAGATTCCTGGGAAAATCCGGCCAGGATATGAAAACTGTGTTGCCCGATCTTTTTATCGTAATCGGCCTGGGCAGAAAGATTTTCATACCGCTGCAATACATCTCTCTGAGTCAGATAACTGGTATTGGAGCTGTAAGCCAATGGATTGGTGGTATTCGGCTGAAAATGCTGGATGATGTTGTTTTGTTGTTTCCGCATCACATTGGTAATGCGGGTACCGTATTGTACTTTCGCATTCAGGCCCGGGATAATCATCAGGTCTCCGCTGATGTTGAGCGTTGTTTCGTTCGATTTATAATTGATGAATCCACCGTCGTTGGCAATGGCAACCGGATTTCCGGAACTTCCTCCATATCCCCATTGTCCGTCGGTAAAATGCACGGGAACCAGAGGAGAACTCCTCAGGGCGTGATAGAATAATCCGCTATCGCCGCTATCGCTGGAAGAAGGAGTCCAGTTATCTATATCGTTATACCCTATATTTCCTTCCACAGTCAACCGGTCTAAAAGTTCGGTATTGACTTTCAACCGGGCATTGTTCCTGGTGGAATTATATCCGTTTCCAACCAGTAAACCTTCGGTGGAGAGGTAGCCGTACGACATGTAATATCCTACCGTTTTACTTCCCCCTGCCATACTCAGGTTATGAGCCTGTTGGGGAGCATGGTCCTTGTATAATTCGTCCACCCAATTGGTGTTGGCCCTGTAATTCGGATTTGATCCGTTTTGTACAGCCAGGATATCGTCGTTTGTATATCCCCAGTTCTTATTCACATTGCCGGTTGCTTCTTTCAACAGTTCCAGATATTGTACTGCATCCAGCATCTCCGGCCTGGAAGTCGGTGTCTGTGTGGCCAGATACCCGGTATAATTCAGTGTTGGCTTTACTTCCCGGTTAGCTTTTTTAGTAGTAATCAGGATAACCCCATTCGCAGCACGGGATCCGTATATGGCTGCCGATGCCGCATCTTTAAGGGCGGAAACCGATTCTATATCATCCGGGTTCAGTGTGTTCATATTTCCTTCCAGTCCGTCGATCAGGATCAAAGGATCAGAATTATTCAACGTACCGATTCCCCTGATACGGATGGAAACCGTATTATCCCCGGGACGACTGGTCGAGTTGGTAATGGTAACCCCGGGTAATGTTCCCTGTAATCCGGTAGTAGTATTGGCTATCGGACGGGCTTCGAGCACATCGCTTCCCACAGCAGCTACAGAGCCGGTCAGGTTGATTTTTTTCTGGACTCCATATCCTACGACTACAATTTCCTGTAACGATTTTGTATCCTCTGCCAACATGATAGTCAGGCTTTTTTCCGATTGGACGGTTACTTCCTTTTTTTCATATCCCACATAAGAAATCACAAGGGTTTCTCCCAGCGGGACTTGCATGGAGAATCGTCCATCCTGGTCTGTTACGGTACCCAAACCGGTATTCTTGGTTTTCACGGCAGCTCCTATCACAGACTCTCCGTTTTCGTCCAGTACTACCCCGCTGATCCTCGGTGGAACCTGCCCGTCTTTTGCATTCAGCGGCTTCAGTATAACCATCTTGTCGTATAGGGAATAGGTACAATTGACTAAGATTCTGTCCAGAATGTCGCTGATTTTCTGATTTTCAGCTTTGATATTCACTTTCTGGCTCATATCAATGCTGTTATCATTATAAAAGAAGGTAAATTCACTTTTAGACTCGATTTCTTTCAGGACATCTTTCAGTGTTGAATTCCTCATATCCAGGTTCACCCTGGCATCCTGCGCATAGGTATTCGTCGCGGAAACCTTGCAAATAGCTAGTATTAGCAGAAAAACAGATAATCTCATTACCCGGATTGTTTTTTTTGATAACAAAGGACTATAGATTGTCTTTGTTTGGATTTTTTTCATAAATTTGTGCTGATTTGAATGAAACATATTGTTCTTTTCTCTAAGCGGAAATCGGACCGTTTTTTCAGGTCAACCCGGACAGGCGGATGCTGCAACATCTGTCTGTCCTTTTTATTTAACAGTTTCTTTTCATGATTCTCGGATGTTGAAAGTTATTATTAATGGAAGATATGCTATTCTCTTAAATCCTGATTATTTTTTTGTATGCCTTTTTCCCTTTATTTTTCATAAATAAACACTTCATCTTCATTGATTCTATATTTGATAGGGGCAACTTCCGACATGGCCTTGAAAGTCTGTTCCTTTGTTTCCAGGCGTAGTGTAAAAGAAATCCGTACCTTTTCCGACAAAGATTTGGGGCAAACGATGCGGATATTATACCATCGTTCCAGTTTCAATAAAACATCGCCTAACTTTTCATTGTCGAATACCAGCCTGTCGGTGGCCCAGGAGGTATAGATACCCGCGCGCACCGGCTCTACAGAAGAACGTTTTTCAGATTTGGAATACGAAAACTTTTCATCCGGTTTGAGAATAAATTCCTCTTTCGAATCTTCCATCCTTACCCGGACGCTTCCGGATAATAAAGTCGTTTCGATTTCATCCCTGGAATCATATCCGGAAATATTGAATTGAGTACCCAATACGGTAACTTCCATTTCTCCCAATTGTACGATAAATGGCTGCTTCTCATTTCTGACAACATCAAAATATGCCTCTCCTTCCAATCGTACCGACCTGTTTTCTCCGTCAAATACTTCCGGAAAGATTATTTTTGAACTGGAATTCAACCATACCAGAGATCCGTCCGGCAAAGAAATACTGCCTTTACTTCCTGCCGGCATGATCACCTGGTTCACTACGGCAAGCCGGTCTTTGTGGGTAAAAATACCCGTGTACTGGGAAAGAAAATAAGAGAAACCTAATACAATTGCCACAAAGGCTGCCACTCGCCAACTATAATAAAGGATTTTTTTCTTCCGGTCTGCTTTCGATTGATATTCCCGGATCCTTTCCCTGAATTTATCAAGGGCAACTTCCGTTTCAAGATCATCACTATAAATCACCATAGTGGAAACCCAAATATTTTTGATATCCGCAAACATTTTACGGTTCTGATCATTTTCTTTCAACCAGTCGAGCAACAGGATTTTTTCTTCAGAAGAAGCGGATCCGTCCAGATAACGGATAATAATATCATTATGTAAAACAAGTATATTTTTCATGTGTAAAAAGCCGATTTAATTTTAAGACAAGAAAAAAAGAAAATACCCTACCCGGAAGGATAAATTTTAACATTTGAATGAAATGTTTTTATTAAAACCGGATATTATATTACTTAAACGCTAAGAGAGAGCCCTCAATAATACATAGATCACAAATGGAAGTAAATCCAGCCTCTGAAGGTGCCTGCGAATTTCAAATAAAGCTTTTGTGATTTGCTTCTCCACTGCTTTGATACTAATATTCAACTGTTCTGCTATTTCGCGGTTTTTCAGATCGTATGTGTGCCTGAGGATAAAAATTTTCCTGCATTGTTCCGGAAGACGGTCTACACAGGACTTGATCTCTTCGTTCAATTCTTTCAACAGTAAAAAATCTTCCTGTTCCGCCACCAACGATTTGAGATAAAAATCCTGGATCTGACTTTCATGCCTGATTTCCAGGGGTACTTTTTCCCGCTCTTCTTTGCTCTTCAGAAAATTGAGACTTTTGTTCGAAACGGCTTTGAATAAATACGGCCGGATCTGCGTCTCTATCCGGATATTGTCCCGCTTCAACCAACATTCGAAAAAAACATCCTGAACAATATCTTCCGCCGTATCCATATCGCCCACATATTTAAAAGCATAAGCTTTCAATGCCTTATAATACTGCCGAAACAAGTCTTCGAAAAAGGATTCATTTTGAAACAACAAACTGTTCATCTTATTATTATAATCCGGACTATGGAAACGCAAAGTAACGGTTTTAGAATTACGTTTCCATTAAAGAAATTGCAAAAAAACGTTAATTAAAAATCCGTGACAACTTCCTTCTCTCTGTAGAAATGGGTTTCAGATACAACTCAATATTTATCAGAAATTATATTTTATCCGGAATATTTACGGTTAAAAGGATTATTGTACCTTTGCGGGAAATTAGATACTTATGAATAAAATATCAGCCTTTTTTGCTAAACCCACATTTTCTGATAAAAAATTCATTGCCACACTTTGGTTCACCATGACATTGGTCGGTTCCATCAAGCATATCTTCAGCAGGAATATCGACAATAACTATATTATTTTCAAATATGTATTCCGTCATACGGTCGATCAATTGAACCTGTATGTTTCTTATCCTTATTACCACGACACGAACCATTACGGACCTATATTCAGCCTGATTATCGCTCCTTTTACTTTTTTCCCCGATTATATCGGCTGTGTATTGTGGGGCGTTTTTATTTCACTTACGCTATTTATTGCATTAGATAAGTTGCCTTTAGACTGGAAACTGAGGGTTCCTATTTTTTATATCTGTGTAAATGAGTTTTATACCAGTATTTCCGGGATGCAGACTAATGGACTGGTTGCCGCACTTATCATCGGAAGTTTTATTGCCATACGCAATGAAAAAGATTTCTGGGCCGCTTGTTTTATCGCATTGGGGTTTATGTTCAAATTATACGGAATTGTAGGATTATCGTTCTTCTTTTTTTCGAGGCATAAAATCAAATTTGCAGGCTATTTTCTCCTGTGGACAGCAATATTTTTCGTACTTCCGATGGCGATCTCTTCGCCTCAGTTTATCATCCAATCATACCAGGACTGGTTCCATTCGCTGATCGCAAAGAACATGGAGAATGCAACATCGCTCATACAAGACATTTCGGTGATGGGGATGGTCAGGCGAATTTCCGGCAACCGGGAGATATCCAACCTCGTGATATTGATACCGGCCCTGTTGATCTTTGCCTTGCAATACATCAAAATCAACATGTACAAGGATCTCCGCTTTCAATTGGGAATTCTTGCTTCTGTCTTGTTATTTGTGGTACTTTTCAGCTCCGGCTCGGAGTCGCAGACTTATATCATTGCTATGTCGGGCGTAGCCATATGGTTCGTCCTCCAACAGAAACCCAATAGTAAATATGTTATTTTCCTGCTGGTTTTTGTCATGTTACTCACAAGCTTCTCTCCTACCGACCTGGTGCCTAAAGCAGCAAGAACATTTGTCAGGGCTTATGCACTCAAAGCATTACCCTGTCTGCTGGTATGGCTTACACTGGTATATCAACTCCTCAGGTCGGGATATGGATTCAGAGATCTTAAAGCGTTAAACACAAAATAATGAAAAAAAAGGTATCAATTGTCATTTGTTGTTACAACGAGGCGGAAAATGTTCCGACTGTGATCGATGCTATCCACCGGAATATGGACCCGACCTCTTACCTGTATGAAATCATCGCCGTAAACGATGGAAGCACAGATAATACGTTAGCTGTGCTACAGGAAATGTCTCAAATAGATCCTCATCTTTTTTATATTAATTTCTCCCGCAATTTCGGTCACCAGAATGCATTGAAAGCAGGTATGGACTATTCAACAGGCGATTGTATCATTTGTATAGACGGAGACATGCAGCATCCGCCGGAAATGCTGCCGATGTTCCTGGAAAAATGGGAAGAAGGATACGATATTGTGTATACCCGTCGCGAACAGGACAAATCGCTTCCGAAAATGAAGCGGGAAACATCGGCCTGGTTCTACCGCTTCCTCAATTCTATTTCGGATATCGAGCTGGAACAGGGCACTGCCGACTTCAGGCTACTGGACAAGCGGGCTGCAAATATTATTGTCGGCATGAAAGGAAGTGATCTATTTATCAGGGGACTCGTTAAATGGATTGGTTTCAAACAATACGCAATCGACTATGCGCCTCATAAACGGTTGGCCGGAGAGAGCAAATATACTTTCAAGAAAATGTGTAGTCTTGCCTTGCAGGGAATTACATCTTTCAGCGTAAAACCTTTGTACGTAGCGCTTTATGCAGGGTTTGCCATATCAGCTTTTTCCCTGCTATGTATTCCATACGCCATTATCAGTTTCTTTTTCGGGCAACCGATTTCCGGCTGGGCGTCTTTGATCATTGTTATCGGACTCTTAGGTGGACTTCAGTTGTTCATTATGGGTATCATCGGGCTGTATATCGGGAAAATATTCATACAGACCAAAGAACGTCCCGCTTATATAGTAGAAGATACAAATCTTAAAAGATGATATTGCTCAGTTTTGACATAGAAGAATTCGATATGCCATTCGAATACGGAAGGGATATTTCGTTTGAAGAACAAATGTCGGTTTCTAAAAAAGGTACGGAAAAAATCCTCCGTTTGTTGGCAAAATACGATATCCGGGCAACTTTCTACATCACAGCCAATTTTGCCTTGCATGCCCCGGAAATTGTCAGGCAGATCATCGCCGAAAAACATGAAGTTGCATCTCATGGTTATTTCCACAGTCAGTTCGAACCCAAACACCTGCGGGAATCCAAAGAGGCGCTGGAAAGCATCGGGAATGTAACCATAGAAGGCTACCGGATGGCTCGTATGATGCCGGTACCCGAAGCCGAGATCTACCGGGCCGGATACAAATACAACTCATCTATCAATCCAACTTTTCTACCGGGGAGATATAATAAACTGAACGAACCGAGGACTTATTTTCTGAGAGAAGGCGTGTGGCAACTACCCGCATCGGTCAGTCCGCTGGTACGCTTTCCTCTTTTCTGGCTTTCTTTTCATAATCTTCCATTATCTGTATACCAATGGCTGGTTAAACGGACCTACCGGAAAGACGGCTATATCAATGTTTATTTCCATCCCTGGGAATTCATGCCTATCGGGCCGAAAAAGAAATATAATTTCCCATTTTACGTAACCAAAAATACGGATAAAAAGATGGAAGAACGTTTGGAAAAGTTTATTCTTTGGGCAAAGAAACAAGATGTTGCATTCGGGGTGACAGGGGATTTTGTCAGAAAAGTCGGTTAAAACAACCAGTTATGAACGCAATTCAATATTGCCTTTATGAATAATTAAAGTAGACGGCATCCCCTGCAATGCCAGTTTTTCCTCTATCGAAATATGATCCCACGCCGGATAAGAAACCAACATGAAGTTATAATCAGGCAATGAGAGTCCCGGAAAATCATTTTCAGGTATCATTTTCACCCGGTCGTTCCCGGAAATAAATTTTTCTATTTTTTTCAATGCTCCAGGGTCTTTTCCTATCTTATCCGAGATATCGGAAAGGAAAATTTCCGCCTGATTAAATTGAATCAGGTTTACTGCATAATCCAACAGGAACACATCTCCGGGATTTTCAAGTACGACTAATACCTTATCTGCAATTTCAAAGTCCCGGTTGATAAAAACACCCACAATTCCGTTAGTCTGTTCTATGAATGTTCTGGTCTTGTCTTTCAATAAGTCACCTGGATAGAACCAGGACTGAGGCGCTTTGATCTTACCGAAATACTTATCATAAAACGATTCCTTATGCCGGGCAGCCTCCACATCGGTGGGAAGGCCGGAATACGAGATACCGGCACCTACCAGCAGGAAATCGTATCCTTCGTTATTCATGATATTTACGATTTCGGTTCCTGCATCGTGGGCTACTTCATAGCGGGGTTTGATAGGTAAATGTAGTTTTTCCGCTTCCTGCACAATCGGCTCGAAGCTGATTTCTTCAAAATTATCCACATGTAACGGATTGACATCCGCTCCTACCGTAATGTGTAAAGCCGTAACTTCCGGTTTTATCTTTCCGGCTGAAAAAAGCTGGTTAGCCACATTCAACAAAACACCGCCGCTGCTGGCTCGTCCGAAAGAAAGAAGTATACGCAGAGCATTCGACTTTTGTTTCGTTTCAATTTTCTTCGCCTCCTTTTTCCTGAAACAAAAATCAATAAAAGACATCAGGGGAGTCGTCATAAACGTAGTGACCAAGGTCATCAATACCAACATCACAAAAACGGAAGGTGGCAATATCTTCATCTCATAACCGATGGTCAATACTATTAGTTCCATCAGTCCCCTGGTATTCATTAACGCCCCGATAGTCCAGCTATTATGCCAGTTTTCACCTGTAAAACGGGCAGCAACAGTGCTCCCCAGTACTTTACCTATAATTGCTACCGCAATAAATACTAAACAGACCATCCATTCTTCCCAGGTGGAGATCAGGCCGATCTGTGTCTTTAATCCGGTGGAAACAAAGAACAAAGGGAGAAACAGGCATAGGGCCACATCTTCGACTTTTTCCGTCAGGATTTTCCTGAACTTCACATTATTAGGCATAACCACTCCGGCCAGGAAAGCACCGAAAAGAGCATGAATCCCCAATAACTCAGTCACATAGGCGGAAGCAATCAGGAAGAAAAGCATAAACGCCACAATGGTTTTGTTGACCACTTCCTTGTTATGGTAGATATTTCCGATAATATTAAAAAACGGGCGCATGATCAGGAACATGAAGAGCACAAAAACCGCAGCAAAAAGGATCACATACAAAGCGCCGGCAAAAGTACCCGATTGTGCGATGGCAATTACAACCGCCAGGATACACCAGGCTGTAACATCTCCGTTAGCTGCACTTGCCAGCGACAAAGTCCCCAACCGTGATTTGGTAAGTCCCTTCTCCTGAATAATTCGTGCCAAAACCGGGAAAGCGGTGATACTCAAAGCAATTCCAACGAACAAGGCATAAGAAAGAAATGGTGTCATCCCGGATGCGTAGATAGGGTAAGTCCAGTAAGCCAGCAACATCCCCAGAAAAAAGGGAAATACAATGCCGGCATGACTGATCAGAAAAGTTTCCTTGAGGCTTTTCTTCACTTCCGAGATATCCAGCTCCATACCGATGGCAAACATAAAAAGAATCAGTCCTATCTGGCTCAACACATCTATATTTCGCAAGGATTCAGGAGCGAAAAGGAAAGAGAATGTCTCTGGAGCAATTTGTGCAAAAAGAGAAGGCCCCAGCACAATACCCGCCACAATTTCACCTATTACCGAAGGCTGTCCCATCTTCACAAACAACCATCCGAAAACACGGGCGACAAATAAAATGGCAACAATCTGAAGCAACAACAGTGCAATCGGAGTGTGCGCATGATGAGAGAGCGACTGTGTAAACAAATCGAAACTATCCGAAAGCATTCCATGACCGGCCTGGGCAATAGAAAAATCCGAATGAAGAGTCGTTTCGAGCCGGTTTCCCATTTGGGCAACACCATACATCAGCCCGCCGAAAACAACCAGCATAATTATATAAAACAAAATCTCCCGGATCCCTTTAGGCATAAATTCAGGTATTTGCAGGTACAAAGGTAGGAATTTAAGTGAAAAGTGAGGAGTGAAAAATGAAAAATTATAGAAATGGGAGAGATCCGGAGATTTTTCATGTATATTTGCGTCATGATGAAGTCGATTATTTCTATTCTTTGCCTGTTGACTTGTTTTCAAACTACAGGTGACCGGGAAATTCTCAAGGATTGCTTACAAAAACTCCGAATGCAAAGCGATATATCGCCGGGTAACCTGATGGTACGATCTGCTTTGTTTTTTTCAGACAAACCCTACGTGGCCCACACTTTGGAAATAAACGAAACCGAGTCGCTCGTGGTAAACCTCCGGGAATTCGATTGCACTACATTGGTGGAAACCTGTCTTGCCATGACCTTGTCTGCAAGCCACGGACTACAAGATAGCATATATACACAATATCTGCAAAAAATCCGTTACAGAAACGGCATCATCGATGGTTATACTTCCCGCTTGCATTACAGTTCCGACTGGATCGCAACTAACAGTTCGGCAGGATTCATCCGGGATATTACGAAAGAAACCGGAGGAAAGGAATTGCCTCTTCATGTTAATTATATGTCTACTCATCCGGACGCCTATAAACAACTGAAAAATCATCCGGAAGAAATCGAAAAAATCAAAAAAATCGAAGCCAATATCAACCGGCAAGTTCATTACTACATTCCCAAAAAAGAAATTTCCGCCTGTGAAGATAAAATACAAAACGGAGACATTCTTTTTTTCGTGACTTCTATTGAAGGACTGGACATCTCACACATGGGAATCGCCCATCGATACAATGGCAAACTGACCTTTATCCATGCTTCCAGTTTGGCAAAGAAAGTAATTATTAATCCGGAATCCTTGGAAGAATATTGCTTGAAAAATAAGAGTAATAAAGGGATTATGGTTTGTAGGGTTTTGCAAAATTTTTCATAATGGAATGATTTGAATGTCTGCGATCCGGTTGACATCATTGTTGTGGGGTTGTTGGAACATTGGAGTAGGCGGGCAAAGCCCGGTCATCCCCTTAAATAAGGGGGAAGGGGGTTCTTTTCCTTGTTGTCGAAAAGCTGTCCGAAGCGAAAGAGCACAGCGATTGAGTAAGTTCTTTTCGACGAAGCGCCTTTTTTTGGTACCTTTTTTTGGCGCAGCAAAAAAAGATACAGAAAATATTTTTACACCCCAAAAATATTTCCTAAGTTTGCCCCACAACACCTTTAAATTTTTAAATTTTAATTTCATAATCCATGAAGACTGACGACATTTTAAGGTCCCTGGAAGCAAGACATCCCGGGGAGCAAGAGTACCTACAAGCCGTTAAAGAGGTACTTCTATCCATTGAAGAAGTATATAACGAGCATCCCGAATTCGAAAAAGCACGGATCATCGAACGATTGGTGGAACCCGACAGGATTTTTACTTTTAAAGTACCCTGGGTAGACGACAGGGGCGACGTACAGGTAAACCTGGGCTACCGGGTACAGTTCAACAATGCCATCGGCCCGTACAAAGGCGGCATCCGCTTCCACGCATCGGTCAACCTTTCCATCCTGAAATTCCTCGGATTCGAGCAGACATTTAAAAATGCGCTGACTACCTTGCCGATGGGAGGTGCCAAAGGGGGTTCCGATTTCAACCTGAAAGGAAAATCGAACGGAGAAGTCATGCGTTTCTGTCAGGCTTTCATGCTGGAATTATGGAAACATATCGGTCCGGACACCGATGTTCCGGCCGGAGATATAGGTGTCGGAGCACGTGAAATAGGATACCTGGCCGGCATGTATCGCAAACTGGCCCGTGAAAATACAGGAACCTTTACCGGAAAAGGCCTGGAATACGGAGGTTCGCTGATTCGTCCGGAAGCTACCGGATTCGGAGGACTATACTTCGTAGACCAGATGCTCAAAAACCAGGGGAAAGAAATCAAAGGAAAAACCATTGCTATCTCCGGATTCGGAAATGTAGCCTGGGGAGCCGCCCTGAAAGCAACCGAACTGGGAGGTAAAGTAGTAACCATTTCCGGACCCGACGGATATATTTACGATCCGAACGGTATATCCGGCGAAAAAATCGAATACATGCTGGAACTCCGTTCCACAGGCGAAGATATAGTAGCTCCCTACGCAGAAAAATACGGGGCACAATTCTTCCCCGGTAAAAGACCCTGGGAACAAAAAGTAGATATCGCCCTGCCTTGCGCCACTCAGAACGAATTAGATGAAAAAGACGCCCGGATACTGATCGGCAACCAGGTACAATGCGTAGCCGAAATATCCAACATGGGATGTACGGCCGAAGCTGTCGACCTGTTCATCGAACACAAAGTGTTGTTTGCTCCCGGAAAAGCAGTCAATGCAGGGGGCGTGTCGACTTCCGGACTGGAAATGACACAAAATGCCATGCATCTCCAGTGGAACGCATCGGAAGTCGATGCTCAGCTCCATCAGATCATGAATAACATCCACAACCAATGTATCCTCTACGGCAAACAAAAAGACGGATATGTCAATTATGTAAAAGGCGCTAATATTGCAGGGTTCATGAAGGTAGCGAAGGCGATGATGGCGCAGGGAGTCGTTTAATTAATTAAAATTGAGAATCGACGACAAACCGAATGCCATCAAGCCTGCTTGAGTGACTGAGGTGCGAAGGAGATCAAGACCGCGAAGCGGGATTAATTGAAAATTGAAAATTAGTTGTCAATAAGGCATGTAAATATAAAAAACATTAATAATACTTAATTTATCTGCATTCCAATTAATTTTCAATTTTCAATTCTCAATTTTCAATTCCAAATCCCTTACCTTTGCCTTTTATACAAAACAATAAAAAATGAGAACACCCGGATTACAGTATCTATATCTTCAAAAACCTCTTTTTCTGATTATACTGGTCGCAACATTGAGTGTTTTACCATGGATCGGATTAGGGGATTACTATACAAAAGGGGAACCCCGTGAAGCTTCGGTGGCTGTCTCCATGATTGAAGAAGGCAATTGGATTCTACCGCGTGTTTATGCTGATGAGTTCGCATATAAGCCGCCCCTCACCCATTGGTTGATGGCGGCTTTTTCTTTGCCCGCAGGGAAAGTGACTCCCTTTACTTCCCGCTTACCGTCAGCCCTCTCATTTATTGTTATGGTGGGCTGCTGTTTCTTTTTTTTCGGGAAAAGGATGAAGGGACAGGAGGCTTTCATTGCCGGCCTGATCCTGATCACCAGTTTTGAATTGCACCGGGCGGCAATGACTTCCCGGGTAGATATGTTGCTGACGGCTTTGACGGTTGGTGGACTGATCAGCCTTTTCTATTGGGCGGAAAACAAGCGGCTCAAAGGCCTGCCATGGTATATTCCTCTGATATTGGGATGTGCAGCCCTGGTTAAAGGGCCGATAGGCATCCTCCTACCGTTACTGGTTTTCGGGATCTATCTGTTACTTACGAAGTATAATTTCTGGAAATCGGTATGGAAATGTGTCCTGGTTGGAGCCATTTCGCTGATTCCTCTCCTGATCTGGTATTATTTAGCCTATCAGCAAGCCGGAGAATCATTTTTAGAGATTGTTAAAGCTGAAAATTTCGGGAGATTTTTTAGTAGTGATGACTTGGAGATCCGCTACAACCTGGGACATGAGGAACCGATCTGGTATAATCTTGTCACCCTGATTGCCGGATTTATTCCCTGGACGCTCTTCCTGTTCTTTTCTCTTTTCGGATGGAAATATCTCCGTAAAATTCCTTCAGTAAAAAAATGGGGGCATCAGATTTTATCGATGGATCGACTCCGGTTGTTTTCACTGATAGCATCGGTGGTAATCGTAATTTTCTATTCCATTCCAGTAAGTAAACGGAGCGTCTACCTGATGCCGGCCTATCCGTTCATTGCGGTTTTCATGGCACAATACATCGTTTACATTACAGAATATCTTCCGAAGGTGAACCGTTTCTTTTCCGTATTCATCGGGAGCCTGATGAGTATTGTCGGTTTGTTATGTATTTTATCATTGTGCAGGGTTATCGACCTGTCAAGCCTGATATTGCATGTAACCCACAGTGGTAAGACCATTCACGATGTCGACCTGATCGGAAATGCACTGGCACAACCGGGATTCGTTTATATTCTGTTGCTCGGCTGTTTTCTATACGGGCTGTATGCCTTGTATTACCAACTCCGGAAGAAAAACAACCTGAAAATACTGTATGCCACTTTCGGACTCTATATTGTTTTCGGAATGCTGCAGGACGGGGTTCCTTTGCCGGCTCTCAAAGACGGAACTTCTGTAAAACCGTTTATAACAAAAGTTAGCCTGGAATACCCGTTGACAAAAAACAACATGTATGTCATGAATAACCTGATGATATATGCCAACCTGTACGGAGCCAACTTCTATCTCCATAATTCTTTTCAGAATTTTGAAAAAACATTACCTGAAGAAGGATTTTTCTTCTCTACTCCCGGTGCGATGTCAAAGCTTCTTCCAATATATGAAGAGCGATACGAATTCAGGCTCCTGGATGAAACTCCCGACCGGTATAACGATGTGAGAGAAGTGGTGCAACTGTACGAATTTAAAACCCGTCCCTGAACCGGAAAACAAAAATATTAACCCGATTTATCCCTTTTGTCAGAATACCCATGCAAGATTTTCTCAAATATCAAATTATATTAGCCTCCAACTCTCCCAGGAGAAAAGAACTTTTATCGGGATTGGATATAACTTTTGAAGTAAAAACACTACCTGATGTAGACGAGTCTTATCCCGAAAGCTTATCAGGCGCCGGTATTCCGGTTTACATCGCACAAACAAAAGCCGATGCTTACCGGCAGTTTTTAGATAAAGATCATCTGCTGATCACAGCCGATACCATTGTCTGGCTCAACGGGAAAGTATACGAAAAGCCTGTCGATGAAGCCGATGCCTTCGCTATGCTGAAAACCCTCTCGGGCAAAACCCATGAAGTCATCACCGGTGTATGTCTCACTACCACCGAAAAACAAATCTCCTTCCATGCCGTTTCAAAAGTAAAGTTTGCAGTATTGGAAGATGAAGAAATACAGTATTATGTTCAGAAATATAAACCCTACGATAAAGCCGGATCTTACGGAGTACAGGAATGGATCGGATATATCGGGGTAGAAAGCCTGGAAGGGTCTTTTTATAATGTGATGGGGTTGCCGGTGAGATTGCTGTATAAGTATTTAAAAACTGAGTTCTAAATCAGAGACTTAAAAACAACACCCAAAAGACTTTCATAAAATTGGATTACCCTGCCGAAGTTGATGGCAGGAATTTCGAAAAATGCTACGAATGTTTTCATCTTTTACTTGAATTAATTCGTTAGAAGATGCAAAAGTAGTGTCCTGAAAAAGAGTAGAATTGTAAAAAAAGGACATTCGTTTCCTTACAAAATCTATTCTTTCTTCAAAAAATCAATTAACGGTTTAACAAAACGATCATAAGCCTCAATATGAGGGAGATGACCCACATCATCCAATTCAACCAATACAGAATGAGGAATTTTCTTTGCAGTCTCACGACCTAACACTGGATAATTGCCAAGCATTCCCTTGATTGCTTCCGGCGCCTTGTTCTTCGCCAACGCCGTTCTGTCTCTTTGTCCGATTATCAAAAGGGTCGGGACTTTAATGTTTTGAAATTCATAACACACAGGCTGTGTAAAAATCATATCGTAAGTCAACGCTGAATTCCATGCTATACGAGGATAATCAATATTATTAATCCAACCGGCGGCTATTTCGATCCACTGATCGTATTCAGGCTTCCAGTGGCCTCCATAATAAAATTCAAGTTGATACTGCTTTAGTGTTTTGTAATTCTGCTTAAGCTCCCCGGCATACCAATCGTCAACAGTTTGATAGGGAATGTGTAATTTCCAGTCTTCCAATCCTAAAGGATTCTCCAGTACAAGTTTGGATACCCGTTCCGGAAACATGAGTGTAAAACGCGTAGCCAGCATACCTCCCATAGAATGACCCACTACCGATACACGGTCAATATGCAACGAATCTAATATTGATTTTGTATTCATTGCAAGTAGCTGGAAGCTATATTGTATATGCTCCGGTTTAGATGATTTACCGAAACCGATCTGGTCAGGAATAATGACACGAAAACCTTGTAATGAAAGATCTTTAGCTGTTTGCTCCCAATAAGCACTGCTAAAATTCTTTCCATGTAATAACAATATAGTATTTCCATTAGGTTTATCCGGATGCACATCCATATACTCCATTTCAAGTCGTTCTCCTTGAATATGAAGTGTAATAAAATGTACCAGGAAAGGGTAACGGATATTCTCCAAATTTATGGCTGTAATTCCTTCAAATGGTTTATCCTGTGCATTCACACAAATACTAGCCCATAATAACAGACATAATATCAGGCTATTAATTCTCATCATTTTAGTTGCTTATTTTATAATTAACAACAAAAAGTGCCATTTGTTCTTTATAAACATCTGCATTTGCCCAATTCTCTGCATAGAGAATAATCCGGAGTAAACTCCACTACTAAACACAACATAAATTTGCATAATATTACATAAAAAGATATCTTTGTACGACTGAGAAATCGATTCAATCATACAACAGATCCGATGAAACGAAAGGTTACCTTATATATTCTGCTATGTCTTACCATCTTCGTAAGCCACGCTTTTCCAATGAACACCGAAAATCCTACACTCCAGGATACAATTACCGGAAAATCAAACCGGGAACAGGCGGAATATTATTACCGGCAAGCTAAGCTTCACGACAGTTATCAGGCGGATTCAGCGCTGGTTTATCGCGGCCTATTAAAAAAATCCCTATCGTATTACGAAAAAGCAGGCATCACATCCCTGCATGCTTATGCCTATTTATCATTAGGAATTAACTGCCTGATGACTAATGAACTGGATTCAACCGTCTTTTATCTTCGGAAAGGATTAAAAAAGTATCAGGACAACCCTCAAATTCCCACAGACCATGTACATAAGCTGGCATATACTTTCATAACCCATGCATACAAAGCACAGGGACGACTCGATTCCGCCGAGGTATATGCCCATAAAGCCATTAAGCTTTCAGAACAGTTGAATGACTCTTCTACCACGGCAAATTATCGATATACCCTGGCAATCATATACCAGGATATGAAACGGATTCCGGAAAGTCTGGAAAATTTCAAATCGGCCGGGGAGCTTTCTGTCAGGATAGGCGATTTCAAATTAGCTTCCAACAGCTACAGGAGTGCGGCGACTATTTATAACACACAAAAAGACTCCAAAGCATTACCTCTCGCAAAACTGGCATTAAAATACATGCAGAAAACAGGAAATAAAGACGGAGAAGGAGATTCTTGGAGTTGTTTGGGAACAGCCTGGGCCAATCAGGAGAAATATGATGAAGCTGCCGATTGCTACAGGAAAGCAATACAATGTTACACCGAAACAAAGAATGAAAAATACCGCCAACTGATGCAAAGCGCATTAATGGAAGTTTTTTCTAAGGAAAACAAGCAGGATTCCGCCTGGGTCTACATGAAACAATTAGAAGATAAAGGGGAAGTAACTTTCGACTTCGATTCCCTGCCGGTTCCGGGATCTTTATATGATCTGAAACTCCGGAAAGCGGAATCTGACTTCACTTCCAATGAACGGAAAGTAAAATTAGATGTATTGAAACAACAATATCTGGAACAGGAAACGGCATCTTTACGGCAACGAATCTGGTTTATATCCGCATTGTCAGGTCTCATTATTGTCGTTTTGCTGTTGCTTTTCAACCGGCAACGCCAGAAAATGAAAGCAGAAAGGATTGCCCGCTATGCCAAAGAAAAAGAAGATGCATTTGCCGCATTGCAGAAAGACACGGAACTTCGCCTGATCAGAAATTATATCGACGGCCTGGAAACAGAACGGGAGCGGATCGCCAAAGACCTGCACGACGGAATATGTAACGACCTGCTGGCTGTAGAAATG
>JAVBLA010000043.1:0-37345 GCA_031553775.1 Bacteroidales bacterium | reverse complement strand
AAGACACTGTCCAAAATTTTGTGTAAATAGAAAACTACGGGATCCAGGTTTATACCTGGATTCTGTTTTCAAAGATAGTCAAAAACTGATTAAAAATCATTCCCCAGTTCCAAATGGGCTGATACCATTTCTTTTCGATTTCATTAATAGCCAGATAAACAGACTTTTTCAGTGCATCATCATTGGGGAAAGAGAGTTTGTTTTTGGTGTATTTCCTGATTTTCCCATTGAGATTTTCAATCAGATTGGTGGTATAGATAATTTTTCTGATTTCCACGGGAAAATCAAAAAAAGAAGTCAGATCCTCCCAGTTGTTTCTCCATGAACGGATGGCATAAGGGTATTTACTCCCCCATTTTTGCTCAAAAAGATCAAGTTCCATTTTGGCAGCTTCCCTGGTAGGTGCATTATAGATGTTTTTTAAATCTGCAGAAAACTCCTTTTTTTCTTTCCAAACCACATAACGGCAGGAGTTGCGGATTTGATGTACCACACAGATTTGAGTGGTCGATTCAGGGAATACACTCTTAATGGTATCGGTAAATCCGTTCAGGTTATCGGTTACGGTAACCAGGATATCTTCCACTCCACGGGCTTTCAAATCAGTCAAAACACCCATCCAGAAGGATGCGCTCTCAGTTTTGCCAATCCACATTCCCAACACCTCTTTTAAGCCTTCTTTATTGAGACCAACGCATAAATAAACAGTCTTGTTGATTACTTTCCCATTCTCCCTGACCTTAAAAACGATACCATCCATCCAAACTATCAGATAGAGGCTTTCCAAAGGCCTGTTTTGCCATTCTATGGCGGCCTGGGTGACTTTATTGGTAATAAGGGAGATGGCTGAGGTAGAGAGGCTGATACCATAAATTTCCTGCATTTCAGCTTCAATGTCTGAAACACTCATCCCTTTGGCATATAACGAGATGACAAGCCGCTCAATGGACAAACCACGTGTTTGATGTTTAGGGACTGCAACAGGTTCAAAATCACCTTCCCGATCTCGGGGAACCTGGATGATGGATTCGCCCATTTCAGTCTGGATTTGTTTCTTATAACTGCCATTACGGGAGTTACCTGTGTTATCGCCTTTACTGGAATGCTTTTCATAACCAAGGTGATTATCCATCTCACCTTCCAGCATCTGTTCATAAACCCGGGCATGAAGCTCTTTCATGAAAGCTGTCACATCATCGCCTGTCTTAAACTGGGACAGGAACTCTTTACTCAAAAATTCTTTCGGAATATCCATAAATCTAATTTCTACAAAGTTATTATAAATAAAAAAAACTACGAGTTTTTGTTCCCGTAGTTTTCTATTTACACAATTTTATGGATAGTCCCTTGTTTTGTGGTTCGGGTGGCTTGTTTCCTTACATTTTGTTATTCTTGCGGTTCTTCTTTTTGTGGTGCGAGCAGCGGCATTGAGCTTGTTGCAAATTTTACTATACGAAAATTCGGCTTGCCGGTTAGGCTCGCCTTTGAAGAAGTTGTGGGCTATTTTAGCAATGCTTATTACTTCGTCGTAAATGACGTTGAACTCGCGGATGGCTTCTTCGGTAACAAGTTTGCGGTTGCCTTTGAGGGTTTCCTGCGTGATATTGGCTGATGACAGTTGGTCAGCGTATGATGAAAGGCGTGAAAGTGTTTGAGAGTCGGTGCCTTTAGTCATTATTTCGTTGCTCAGTTCGGCGGTAAGGTTAGTACGATAACGGAAGAGCATTTGTATTAATCCCTCTTGGTCTTTGGATTGAGCCTGTTTATAAAAATCAGTATAGCCCAATTCTTTAAGAATTTCATTGCGGCGTTTTTTGTCGGTTTTGAAATCTTCTTCGATTTGGATTTTGAGTTCTGCCAAGTCGGTAAGGGATTGGGTTTGGATTTGCGTGACAGTTTGTGTAGCTCGGCGTTGTTCGGATGCGCTGTCAATACCCAAAAATTGACGAAATGCGTTGTCTATACGTGTTTTGATGGTATCGAAATAGGGCGGCTGCCAAGTGCTGCGCTTGTTTGCCAAAAAATCTTGGTTGGCAATGGCATTTTCGATAATGGTGGCGACTGCGGTAAGCATATCCACGTCTTTTCCTTGATAATTGCGAGTTGTTGTCATTTGTTTGATTATTTTGATTTTTCAATAATATGAGTCTGTTACAAATCAATGGTTTGTATTTCAATTTAGAAGTAGCCTTTTCATTGAATATTTCATCATACTTGGGACAATGAAATGATGGAATGGGTAAATAACAATGAAATAAGCCCTTCCTAACAAATTATGAAAATGAACAAGCGTAGATACCGAGAGCTTTTGTTGCCCGTTGATTATTTTCGTTGTTTTAACCGAGAAATACATCTTCAAATGTTTGTCATTTGCGCTGATAACTGTCTCATTGTCTGATTTAGCTATGGTTTCAATGAATCTGTAGCTACCCTTATTTTTTATTGCATTTTCAAACAAACTTACATTTCTATCGCTTCCCGATTGAATGCCGAAAGGTTTTACAATCCAGTCACGTAGTTCGAAAAGCCGGTCTATCCATTTCGGATTTTTTGTCCAAAAAGCAATCATTATATCATCTGCCGAAATTTCACTATCAGTATTAAAAACACACTCAAATGAATCAACATAATTTTGCGGAAGATAGTTTGCTATCAAATCGGCGTTGTCAATTTTTACTTTTTTTATTTTCATATTCCCAATACAATAAGAATAAAAGCGATTAAAAACAACATCCATTGCCCTTGCTTCAAATAATTGGTGCATTTGGCTTTTGAAACAAATAATGTTAGCACCCAAAATATAAGGTAGCCTAAATAAAGTAAAGCAATGAAAAGCGAAAGATAGAAATTGTAAGGTATAAGATTAATTCCCATAAGGAAAATAAATATAGCTGTGAGCAACAGGTCGGCACTTGCCATTTGAAAACAGCTACGTCCCATGAGCCAGATTCCATGCAAACGATCAGATTGTATGTTGTGATTTTGCGGTTTTAATTCCGCGTATTCTTTGTTGCCTGCTACTACATGAATAAGAAACGAGATGAATAGGAAAATTCCTGCGGCAATGAAGTAATAGTTCATAGATGTTAGGTTTTAAAAGTTATCGGTATAAATTTGTTGTAAGCGTGCTTTTTCTTTTTTCGACATATCGGGAAAAAGTTCCTGCAAGCCGATAAGTGCGGCATAAGAAAATTTGGCATTATCATTGGCTATTGCACGTGGTTTTCCTTCTTGTACTTGCATTTCAACAAGGCAATCCAATCGGATTTCATCGACTTTTTGCACTTGTTTTTTTACCAATGTATTGGAATGTCCCCATGCCCGTATAATTTGTTCCAGCTTCAACGAACGGTCTAATACCATTTTATTGAGCCATTTCTTCCTGGTATTTGGTTCTTTTACACTGTCTATTTTTCGGACAATGGAAAGGGTATTTGCTTCTAACCAATAATCCATGAGTGCCGACACATAACCGTCCATATTGCCGAAATGGTGGTAGAAAGAGCCTTTTGTTACTTGAAGTCGCTCACAAAGGTTGTCAATCGTGATTTTGGAAAAACCTTCGGTTTCCAAAACGTGGAATCCTTCTTCGAACCAATTGGATTTAGTTACTTTTTTCATCTTTCCGAATTTTAATAAATGAAACGATAAAACAGACGCATGCTGTAAATATAAATGCAGAAGCTAAAAAGTGGAAATATTTTACACATAAAAAGAATAAAACAGTGGTAATGACACTATTTACTGCGGCAATCTGACTGCTGGGCTTCTTAATCATGAATGTTTGCAGACCGAACGCAATCAATAAAAATCCCATAGTCAAACTAAAACCATTGTAAAATTGCAATAGCGTATGTTTGCCCATAAATTGAATAGTGGTGTTTTGCATGGCTGTCAATGTATCTGCCATTTGAAAATCAACGCCACCTTGCAGTAGATGAGAGGTAAGGTGCATAGCACCCAATAACATGCAGGCTGTTGCGCCTAATTTAAAATAATTTATTTTCATATCGTTGCATTGTATATACCATACTGTATGGTATGCAAATGTACAACATATTTTGCAAAACAAATTAAGTTAGGTGTGAAAATATGAATTAGGAATCTATTTTCTTTCGTAGTGTAACTTGTCTGTTTCCCACCAATTTTACCACAGCCGGCACATTGCTGCCAACGTGCCGCCAGCTGCTTTCGGGCGGGTTGCGGTGCGCTTCACTGTCCGCCGATGCCGAAGGTGGAGCGGTGGACAGACGGTGATGATACCGCTTCACTGCCCGCTGGCAGCAGAACGCGAGTTGGTGGCTGGTTCTATTCATTTTTCATCCTTAAATGCTTCAATAATATAAATCATATCATTGTCTGCATTCACAACGAGCTCAAACAACTTATCTGCTTCGTTATGTTTGTTTAGTTTAAATTTAATCATACCGAGATTCAGTAAATAAGGTAAAATATTAGGATATTCGGCTGATAGCTTTTCAAAATGTTTTTCTGCATTTTTGTAATCTCCCAACTCAAAATAGTTCCGTCCTAATACATCTTCCGTAATTCTGTCCTTGTTAATTTCAAACGCTTTTTTGTTGAATTTAAGAGCTTTCTTTGTGTCCATATATTCAAGTCCGTAGTCGCCAAGATATATCAGCCCTAATGAATTATTAACTTCAAGTCCATTCGAGTTCTTGCTATAGGCAAGATTAAGATTATCTAATGCGTCTTTTGTTTGTCCTGTTAATAAGTCAATATCTGCAATGTTTACTAAGTATTTATAAGAATTTTTATCATAACAATCAGCAGCAAGGCGAGAATAGTAAATTGAAGAGTCTTGCAATTCCTTCTCGCTAAAAGTTTGCGCAATATTACGATAAATCTGTGCTCTTGTTTCTATTGATAGTTTAGGGCTGTTTATTGCCTCCTTAAACGAAATAATTGCTTTATCAAATTGTCCAGAATTTAATTCATTTAATCCTTGTTCGTTTTTTTTAATAGCCTCTATCTCAGTTTTAAATTGTCCGCAAGAGGTCAGAGAAAAAATGATGCTTATAAATATTAAATTTTTCATGTTATATATGTTATGTTATGTTATGTTATGTTACTTTATCTAAACTTGCCACCAACGGGCCGGCGGTTGCTTTTCGAGGCGGTTTTGCGTGCGCGGACTTGTCCGCCGAAGCAAACGATTGTGCGGAGAGCAAAACCTGCCAGCTGCACGTCATTCTGCCTTGAAAGCAGACAGGCCAGTTGGGGGCAGTGTTTGTCTTCCGCTTCGTTGTCCCACGTAGCTAAAAATCATTGACCATTGTTTGCATATGTTCGCTTGTATTAGGGTGGTGGGTGGGCAGAGCCTAAAAATGGCGAAGACATTTTGGGGCGAGGAGTTGGCGATGCGGTGTGAGAGAAACGAACACGGCGAAAGCCAACCATTTATAAAATATATTTGCGCCACTCATATCGCTTGCTTATAAAGTCATTGTCCCAAGTAACAAACATTGATTTTTTCACTTCATTGTCCTAAGTCGTCGTTAAAAACAAAAAATTCTTTATACATGCTGCCAGCAGCTTTCTAGGCAAGAATGCGGGTTCGAACGTTTGAAAATCCGACAGGACTTTCTACGGGCAAACACCCCGCCTTGTGCCAAACTGCTTGTTATCGGCGGGCGTTTTAATCATTTTGTTTCTTTTATTCTTTTTTCTGATATTCCATTATCATATAATACAATGTACAATCCACTTTCGGGTTCTTGCAATAATTGTTGCCCTGTAATGCTGTAATAACCGATGATATTTGCATTTTCTGTGCTAACAACATCGGTTATACTGCTATTTGTACACGTTTCTTCTATAATATTAAAATCTTGCCAAACAAGGGCGCTTCTATACAAATCGCCAGAACAAGCAGGTATGTAAAGATTTATATTGCTTAATGTTAAACCATAAAATATATAATCATCGGCAGAAATATTTTGTGGTATAGGACTATAATTGAATACATCTGTAAGACTATTACAACCCCCAAAAGGCATATATCCAATCTCTGTCACGCTATTAATAGTAATCGAAGCAAGACTGCTACAGCCATTAAAAGCGTACATTCCAATATTTGTTACGCCATCACCAATGGAAAGCGAAGTAAGATTACTACAATTAAAAAACGCCCAATCACCAATACTTTTTACATTGTCGGGAATATTCAATTCGCCTGTTAATGCAACACTCCCACTGAAGGCATAATCAGGAATTTTTTGAACTTTATCGCCAATGGTTAATGTAATCGGTTTTGTCAGCGACCCAAAACCGAGACCCACAACCGAGGCTACTTGTGTAATTATTGCATTAAAATTTATGGTAGTCAGATTATTACAACCTGTAAAAGCGCCAATTCCAATACTTGTTAAGCCCTCGCCAATAGTAATTGAACTCAAAAGGCTACAACTGTTAAAAGCCATATTCCCAATCTCTTCTACACTATTGGGAATGGTAATCGAAGTAAGACTGCTACAGCCATTAAAAGCGTGCATTCCAATATTTGTTACAGTTTCAGGAATAGTAATAGAAGGAAGACTTTTGCAACCACTAAAAGACTCATTACCAATGTTTTTTACGCTTTCAGGAATAATTACAGAAGTAAGATTGCTACATTTATAAAATGCCTCATTACTAATACTTGCAATACCTTTACCAATAATAACCGAATTAAGATTTTCACAGAAAGCAAAAGCGCCTTCACCAATACTTTTTACATTGTCGGGGATATTCAATTCTCCTGTTAAAGGCACACCAAAGAAAGCATTATAAGGAATTGATTGTACTTTATCTCCAATATTCAATGTAATTGCCTCTGACAAAGAATGAGAAAACCCACCCGCATCTGTGAAATTTATTGCGTTAAAATTTATTGTATTCAAGGAAGTGCATTTTTCAAATGTATGACCGGCCATACTTGTTACACTCTCACCTACAGTAACAGAAGTCATACTGGTGCAATTCTGAAAAGCGCCAAAACCGATAGTAGTTACGCTGTTTGGAATCTCAATTGAAGATAAACTATAACAATTATGAAAAGCCACATCTCCAATACTTTTTACTCCTTCTGGAATAGTAATAGAAGGAAGATTATCACAGGAAGCAAAAGCATTATTTCCAATATGTGTTACTCTATTATCGATCACTATTTGCGTGATTTGAGTTCTATAAGAGTGCCAAGATGGATACAATCCATAATCTTCCATATCTCCTGTTCCGCTAATGGTAAGTGTGAGATTATTACCACTACCGCTTACCAACCAAGTGAGATTTTCACCACAAGAGCCACTTGTTGCTTGTCCAAAACCTGCTATTGAAGTCAATAGGCAGATTGCCAATAAAATGTGTTTGATTTGTTTCATAAATTTTCTTTTTTAGGCAATCCAATATATTTTTACAAGTGGCAACAAAGCCTTTGTATCAACATCAAAACTATCATAATATTGAATTATCAATCCAACTAAATCATCTGTGTCTATTAAAGTTAGAGGTGTATTCGCTCTATCTGCTTCATATTTGGCCTCTTTGGAAAAACCACCTGATGAAACGTATAATCCTTTATCGCCATTGCGTAATCCTCCAATAAAACTTCTAATTTCTGGCGCACCCATAGAATCTTGTCGATGTTTGACTTCAACTACAATTTTGGGATATTCTAATCCTAATCCATCAGGCGAAGCAATAATATCTTTACCTCTATCTGCTCCTTTACGACTTATTCTTGTTCTATATCCCATAGCTCTTAATACCCCCGCTACAAGCTCTTGCATTTCTTCCCAATCTAATGAAGAAACTTTATCTTTGATAAATTCGCGAGACTTTTCAATAAAATCTTCCTTTATGTCATCTATTTGAATGGATTCTTCTTCAACAAAATCATTTATTGTTTCAGTTGATTTACCTTCTAAACGAGAAAATAATTCTTCTTGCGCCTGTCCTGAAATTTTAAATATTGTCAAAGTTGAACCAAGTGTGTTTTTTGTAGAAGGAGATAAATCGTCTCTTTTGATTTTATTTAGCCACTTTACTTGCCTAATGTGATGATATTCTTCTTTTTCGTTGTATTGGTAATCCGATTCGATTTCTCCAATCCAATATACTCTTTCAGAGCGATTATAAGTTATGACAGAATCTCCTTTTTTAAATTCAAAAATGAATCTATAAATCATACCTGCACTACTCTGCACTTGCGACTCTTTGTATTCTGGATATTTTTCTCTAAGAAGTTTTTTGATTTCTTCTCTATCGTTATTTCCATTAGACAAATCGCCCATTTCATTCCAACCTATTGAAATAATGCTTTTTGAGATAAAGTCTTCTATTAAAAAAGCATCTTCGCCTGCTCTGACCATCCATAATTGATTCTTGTTCATATTTTTATTTTTTAATTCGATTTCTTTACAAAAATATAACTTTAAGGCTTATTGTCCAAAGTAGCAAAATTGGATTCTTTTACGTTATTGTCCCAAGTCGCTGTTAAACAAAATTTTCTTAGCTGCGCTTCATTGCACCCAACGTTCCTGCGGCTGCTGACGAGCGGGCTTGCGGACGACTTCACTATCCCACGAGACGAAAGCCAAAGCGGGCGGTAAAAGTTCAATTACCGATTTCAGCCCGCTTGGAAGCAGGCCGTAAGTTAGCTGCCGTTTTTGTTTCACTCGTTCGTTGTTTTCGTTTATTCCAAAGCGCTCCAATCGGTATTTGTTTCGCGCTTCTCTGTCTAAAAACAAAACAGTTTTAGGGCGCTCAATTCCTCGAAGTAACATGTCATCGTAATATGTGTCTTTATAGAGAACATTCCACGGTTCTAATCCGTAATATACGTTGCATAAACTCAAAAGGGTCCCGTCTCCTGTGGATTTACCTTTCTTTGCTTGTTCCATACTCACAAAAAGTTCGGCATTGAACAAAATTTTAAATGTTCCATTGCTCAAATATTCATTGTCTGTATTTTCAACAGAAATCAAACGGCTTTTCTTTAATTCTTCGATGCTTGCTTCTTCCGCTGTTTTGCGCAATTCAAACACTGCGCAAGTTGGCGATTTCTTTGTTAAATGTGTCCCGATAACCTGTCCAAACATGAAAGAATCGTCTTTCAGTTTCATGCTGAAAATGTCACCAATTGTCCACTTTTTCGGTTTCGGTTTTTTCCACGCTTTCAGTTGCCGAAGAATTTCCTGTTTTTCAGTTGTTGATAAATGCGTTTTAAATTTGTCAACTGCTAAATCATTAATGATTTCTGCAACTTTGAAAATCGTATCGGCATTTCGACTGTCTATATGAGCATTATCCGCCTCGTAATCAATATTCGGTTTGGGTTTCAAATCCGCATATTTTTTCAACTCTCGTTTCAGTAGTGATACGGCTTCTGATTGATAATTTACGCCAAAAAAATCAGTCAAATTTTGGAATATCCAAAAGTATCCAATCGTTTCTGTTGGCAGTTCGATTTCAATATTTCCGTACTTTATAAAGTTCTCCATGTTGTATTACTTTTCTATTTCTAATTGTCCTTTTCGTCTATGGCAGCTAACGGACCGGCGGTTGCTGCTGTTGCCGTTGTTTCGACGAGGCACAAAACTATCATATACGACAAAAGTTCGGACGAGTGCCGAACTTTCAATATACCACAAGGCAATTGCAGCAGACCGTGAGTTGGGTGTTCGGCATTTTTATCCGCAAAGTCTGCTAATGTAATTGAATTTATGGTTGATAGGAATAATAATCTAATAGTTCTCTCAATCGCTTTACCAAGGCATTTACTTTTGTATTTGGATTTGTGTCAATAGGCTGACTCCCTTTTGCATTATGTTCCGAGTTTAATCTATCGGCTCGCTCAATTGCTTGTTTTTCGTTTCCTAATTTCAGAACAATATCGACAATGTTTTTGTTTCCGTGTTCATAAACAAAAGCATTGTAGGTTGGATTCTTCTTTATATTTTCCTCTAATTTGGCATAAACAACTGCTCGGGGAATTGGATTTTCAGAACTTACATTGGTAAAATGCAATAATAACCACAATTCAAAAACTTCGTTGCTATATGCAATTTGTATATTTTCTTTTTCTGCGATTTCAAAAGCCTCGACAAATCGTCGTCTATTTCCTTCGGATTGGTCTAAGTCATCCTTATCAAACACAGCCCAAATTTCATCAACAGTCCTATTTGATTTTTCAGACAAATCAGTTTTCTTAACTATAGCTTGTTCAACAACGCCTTTTGAGTTATGCCCTGTTCCAACAGGATGTAGAAAAACAGTTTCATTGGGGTAAATTTTCTCAAATTCATCTTTGATTTTCTCGAAATAATACGGTTCTGTACTTTCGTCTTCGCATACAATGAGAAATAAATGAGGATATTTGCGCCACTTTATAGGGCGTTCATCAATTTCTCGCGAAGGAATAGGCTTACTTATTTTACCTCTTTTTCCCATTGTATATTACGAATAAAAGTTTGAAAATCTCCAAGCATTGGTATTGCACCATATCGTCCTTCGATATATCGTTTTTCTTTGTCCGTATCGGGTCGTTCTTTTTCCGATACAAATTCTCCATTTTTTTCTCCAAAATATACAAAATCGGAAAGAGAATAAAACTCTGTGCTTTCCCACCCGTTTTTCTCAGTAAAATAAATCTGGTCTCGCCTTAATTTTGAGTAACTTAATAAGTTGGTGTCATGCGTTGCAAAAATTAATTGAGCATTATTAGGATTACTTTCTTTATTCAAAAATACATTAATTGTATTTAATGTCATAATTGGATGCAGTTTTGCCTCAATTTCATCAATAATCAAAACCCCACCATTTGCCAATGTCCACAAAATGGGACCGCTTAGATGAAATGCCTGTATTGTTCCTGCCGATTCTCTATCATGAAAATTCCACAATAATATTTCTTTTGTTGAATCTGCCGAAGAATTATATATTCTGTGCTGAGAAGACACAGAGAAACTCTGTCTTTTGACATTCGGGTTCAATTCTTCAATTTTCTTTTCAATATCAATATCTGTAATGCCCAAAGAAAGGGAAGACATATATTGTTTTATTTTTTCTTTGTATTCGTCCCAAAGTTCAAATGTGTCAAATCTTTCCGTTGTATTTAATCCATCTATCATATTGAAATATTTAAACCATAGCATTATACTTTTGGCTTCTTCAATATTCAATGTATCGCACATTGAAAGAAACAAAGCATTTGTTCTTGTCGCTTCAATGGCAGCGTCAATAAGTTTTTTTGTACCATTATAACCTGAACTGACATCAATGATTTCTCTTTCTCTCTCAAATAAATTTACCTCTCTGCCTGTCGATTTGCGAAACAACCATTCTTTTTGAATTTCATTTGCATCAAATTCAAATCCATAACGATAACGTTTTTCATCAATTATGAATAAAACTTCAAATGATGTAGGTTTATTTTTCCAATCTTCTCGCAAAAGAAACGGGTCGTATGGTAGTTTTGTAGTAGAAGAGGTTTTGGCAGAAATTTGAATGATTTTATCTAACAAACTCATTGCCTTGAGAATATTGGACTTTCCGCTTGCATTAGCTCCATATAAAGCAATAGCATTCAGCGCACTATACTTATCTTTGTGTATAATGTTTTGTTCGTAATCTTTTTGTTTTGGCGCAGGAATCAAACTTATAATTTGTTCTTCGCCAATAGACCGATAGTTTGATACTTTAAATTCGAGCAACATGATGTTTTTTGAATATTTTCTGCAAAGATATATATTTTCGTTGACATAACGACATGTGAACTGTGTTTTTTTTACAAAGACTTAGTTTTACATTTAGGTATTTGCACTATCTCTGTTTGCCGTGCTATCTTCGCTGACGGCCAACGTGCCGCGGGTTGCTGACGGCGGGCTTTGCGGGCGCTTCACTGTCCGCCGAGACAAAAGGTGGCGCGGACGACAGGCGGTGATGATACCGCATCGCCGCCCGCTGGAAGCAGACGCGCAGTTGGGCGTTCGGCTTTCTGTCGTCCGTTGTCAATCGGTTTCATGTCAGTTTAAGTAACATTAGATAATCTTCACTGTCTTCTCCTACGATTTCAAACCCCATATTCTTGTATAGTTTCACTGCGTAATTGTCTTTCTTCACATTCAGCGAAGTTTGTTTATATCCGCTGTCCCGTAAATGCTTAATCATCGCTGTCATCAATTTTGTCCCAATTCCATGATTACGATATTCTTTGTACAACGAAATTGCAAATTCAGGCGTTTCATCGTCAATATTTCCATATCCTTTTATGTCGCCTGACAATATTCTTGTCCACACAGCACCAACAATCTTTCCGTTCAAATCGGCGACTAAACAATAATCGTCTTTTTTCTTGCCAAAATTGTCAATGTACACGCAAATTTCGGGAAGTTTCAAAATCTCTCTCGGTATCAGATTTGTCTCGTCGGGCTGATAAATTGCTTCGTACAGCATATCTTCAAGTTTGCCCAACTCGCTCGGTTTGATTTCTCGTATTGTTACTTTTTCCATTTCTATATTTTATTTTGCACTTTCGTCGGCTGACGCCCAACGTGCCCGCGCTTGCTGACGGCGGGCTTTGCGGGCGCTAAACTGTCCACCGAGACAAAAGGTGGCGCGGACGACAGACGATGATGATACCACTTCACCGCCCGCTGGCAGCAGAACGCGAGTTGGTGGTAGTTTTTTATTTTACATTCCCGTCTTTATTAAAGAATTTTATTTCTCCCGTTATGGCATCTTTTAAAATCGCTTTTGTCGTTTCCAATGCATCTATTTGAAATTCCTCACTACCGGTTTCTACATCGTAAACATATTTAACTCCTTTTATTTTGATTCGACCCAATGGTGTAACATCCATATAAGCATTCTCAAAGGTATATGTATGCTCTATTCCAGTTGCCGCTTCCCATTGGTGTGGTACCTTATTATCTAATTCGTGGAAATTGGTTATTTCGGCTCCATTTTCATCAAATATTTTTATTTCATTAGCCATTCCTTGTAGTGAATATGTCATTTGTCCATCTTTTGGGAATTCTATATTCGCTTTAAACCAGTCGTTATCAAATATTGGTATTCTCTGCTTAATATTCGGCAATACCATTTTCATTTGGAATACAATTGTTTTTATTCTTCCTTCCCAGTCCTTATTATGAGGGAATCTTAATTCCTTTAAATTAATTCCATAATAATCAGCAAATTTTTTCGCTCCTGATTGATAACCAACTTTAGTTACCATAATCCCGTTCACATTATTCAAGTCTGATAAAACAGAATGAAAATCACGAACTTTTCCTATTGATACTTCATTACTATAATTTTTGCATTCTATAGCAACTTTGTGAATTATTCCTGCAATTTCATATTCCCAATAAACATCAATCTGGTGCTCCTGTCCAGATTTTCCTTTCAGTTTTATATTATGCTTAACTTCTATATTGTCAATGCCTTGTATATTTATTAATGTTTGGTATATTTCTTGAGTGAATTTTTCGTATTCAGTATTTATGTCCTTCATTGTTTTTATTTTTAAGTTTATTGTTTATTTTCGTGAATTACCACCAACGTGCCGCCGATTGGCTTTGGGGCGGTGGGCGGGGTGCAGAGGTGTCCTCCGTTGCCGAAGTTTGTGCGGTGGACTGAAGTTGAAAACTAATCGTCACCCCGTCCTGAAGCCAGAACGGCAGTTGGGGGTAGTGTATTATTATCTATTCTTCCATATTAATTTCAACTAAGATATTATTGTTAAAGTATAATCTTTTATTGCCATACTGCCACATTTCTTCACTTGAGTTTTTTGTAATTCTCTGCTGAATATTGTATGGCTTTCCCCATGCCATTTTACACATCTCTGACGTCATTCCTATAGAAACTTTTTTATCTGCAATTAAGTTTCCTTTCTCGGTTCCATATAAGACTATACAAGTTTCTCGGTGCTCTTTTATTTTTTGTTCTGCTTTTTTCTGTGTTGCTAATTTTTCTTTTTCATATAATAATTTTTGTTGCTCTTTTTGTAGTTTTTTTTGTTTAAGTCCATTTTCATAAACTAAGTATTTAGATTCAGGGACAAAAGTATATCCAAAACTATTAAAAAAACTATCATATTCTTCAAAGCTATCATATTCTTCATAATCCTTTAACTGCATACTATTTTCTGCGAAAATTTCTCCTTTTTCATTTTTAAATGTCAAATAAATTCTATAATCTTTTTGGGGTTCTATCTTATAGATATTTACAGAACATATCCATTTACTAAGATGCGACAATTCAATTTCCTGATTAGTTGTAAGGTCTTTACGCTTCATTGCATACATGTTTTTATTCGGAATATACGCGGTAAATATTTTACCATCATACAATTCTTTCAATTTTAAAAAATGGGGAACAAATATGAATTTTTCCATACTTTTGACAGGAATAACAATAGAATCTCCAACAGCATTGTCTATGAGTACATATCCAGAACTATAAGTTTCTCCAGGATTATCAATGTAATAACCATCTTCGTATTTAGAATTATATCCGTAAGATATATTACCAGGAAATCTTTTTGATGAAACATTGGAAAACACATCAACTATCGTGTAATATTTGTTACTAATACTATCATTATTTGAAATAATATTCGGAGCTGTTGATATGTATGAAGTAGAATACATGGATTTTATTTGGGGTTTATAAACCCATGTTTTTATAGAATCAATAATATCGTATCCCTTTTCTCTATTGCCAGTATATTCTTTTTTTAACGGAGGACAAGAATCGCAAAAAGCAAGGAGAGTAGTTGTTTTATTGTTGTATGGATACAATTTTATTTCATTTCCTTTTGGTAAATAGACTTGTAAACCGACATATTGTTTGTCATTTTTATTCCCATAATATTTTATATTTTGAGTACTATCTTCATATAAAATTGGATATTCTTCCACTAATATCTTTCTTGTTTCTATTTTTCCTACGGTTACTTGTCCTAACATGTTAATTCCCAACTGTAGAAATGATAATGCTATTATTAACTTTTTCATGATTTTAATATAATATCTATGATTTCACAATACTGATTTATCGCATCTATAAGTCTGTTATAAGTAGTTTTATCTAATTCTTTTATACAATTCTTCAGCCAAAATTTAATATCTTCTTTATAAGAAATTCTATGATAATTTTCTCCTGATATCAAGTCTTTTCTACTTTCTTTACTTGCATCTTTCCCATTTAAGGTCAGATACAATAGCGTTCCTCTTCTTTTACCTTGGTTAGACATATTTGTTTTACCCAAAATATGTTGAATATTTTTTTAATTGTTGGTATCCATCCCCTGCAAAAATTTTATTTTCAATCAAAATGTAGTTGGGATTTTCTTTTTCCTTAATCCAAATATCAATTTTCCCTAAATCTGCATTTGCGTCAGTATTATAAAGAAATAATTCAGTATTAACATAAACATTTGTTTCAAAATTTTCAATTATTTCTTTCTCTTTTAATACGGATAAAAATTGTTTTAAGAATAAATCCTTGCAACCATGATTTCCTTTGGGGTTTAGCAAATTAGCAATGAATGCTGAATGTATTAATTCTTTTTGCTTAATGCCTAATGCAGAAAAAATATTAAAACTATTTTCTCCTTCGTAACTGTTTGTTTCCATTGTAGTTAATATTATTGTTCGCATATTTGATAACTTCGGTGGTATTACCGCCCAACTATATTATGGGTTACACTTAAGAACACACCCGTTACAACAATCATCCCTAAAATGGAATGTTTGTTGTAGTAAATCCCGATTTTTGATAGTACACCTATTTTCATAATTCTAATGTGTCAAAAGGCGATTGGATTTTACACATTGATTCTGAACTCACATGAAGGTAAATTTCAGTTGTTTTAATATGCCGATGCCCTAAAAGTTCCTGGATATAGCGCAAATTAACTCCCGCTTCCATCAGGTGCGTAGCGTAGCTGTGACGCAGGCAATGCAGGGTAAAACGACCGCCGACACCCGCCCGCTGCTTGGCGGCAACAAACACCCTGTGCAGACTCTCTCCGGTATAAGGTGTATTTGGTTTTTCGCCCTCGAACAACCATGTTACAGGATGGTACTTCTTAAAATACTCGCGCAACAGTTCAAGTATTTTAGGTGACAGTGGAACTTGCCTGTCTTTATCGCCTTTGGCGTGGCGAACATTAACCACGTTGCGTTTTGAATCAATATCTGTGATGCGCATGTCAAGCAACTCGTTCCGGCGTAAGCCGCAAGAGTATAGCAGCGACAGCATGGCGCGGTGCTTCAGGTTTGCGGTGCAGCCAATAATTTGCGCAACGTCTTTTGGAGACATGACTTTAGGTAATGGCCTTCCCCGGCGTGGCCGCTCAATTTGTTCCACTGAAAGCCGTTTACGCGGTATTTTCTCGAAAAATAACTTGATAGCGCTCACAAATTGACTTTGGTAGGTGGCCGATAATTTTCGTGCAAGAATGTAATTCCGGTTGAAATCGTTCACATCTTGATTATCTATTTCTAAAATGTCTTTCCAATTGAGAAAATCGAAAAAAATACGCAGGCATTCTGTATAACCTTCTATGGTACGTGGACTATACCGCCGTTCCTTCATGTAATTACTAAAACGGATAAGCAGATCTTTCTGCTCATTCCGGTGTATTTTAGATTGTTTGCCAATAGCAGTATTTACATCTCGTCCAATCATTATATCGTTAATACCCATTTCGGTTAACACCTCAATCGATTCCGGAGTGTCGGGAATCCACCAACAATTCATTGTCCGGCTCCAGCGGGCGTTTGAACCTTGTCGAATTTGTGAGATCAATTCCATATCAGAATCAAAGATTAAGCAGATAACCGTGTTTTTTTTATGTATTCTTCGTTCAATACGTATTCTGTTTTTTTTCATAAATAAAAAGGTTTGGTGTGATATTAATTATTCAGTAACATTCAATCTTGTGCTAAAAAGAAACTCATTTGCAAGTTTACGAAAGTTTTTTCTTTTTTACAAATATTTTATCTCTTTTTCTTTTTATAAAATATAAAGAAATGGATTTTTCATATTAAGCAAAAAAAGGTGTGAGCCTTATTTTGAGACTCACACCTTTCTATTTTTCTAACCAATATTTCCCTTACTTAAATATCGCCTTAAATAAATCATTCCCATTAGCATACAACAACAATGCCAACAACAATACCATCCCTGCGATCTGTGCATATTCCATAAATTTCTCGCTGGGTTTTCTTCGCGTGACGACTTCGTACAACAGGAACATCACATGTCCACCATCCAGCGCAGGAATCGGCAGAATATTCATAAAACCGAGGATGATGGAAAGGAATGCCGTCATCATCCAGAAAGCATGCCAGTCCCATACAGGAGGGAAGATGCTGGCGATCGTGCCGAAACCTCCCAGGTTACCCATGCCTTCTTTGGTGAATACGTATTTGAATTGGATTACATATTCTTCCAGAGTAAGAAGTCCTTCTTTTATTCCGGCAGGGAAGGAGGTGAAGAAGTTATAATGCGTTTCAACCACATTGTAGACCTCTTTTCTTACTACGCCAATTACTCCGGTGGAATCGGGTTTTACCGGTACCTGGATCATTTCATGGTTCCGGTAAATATCCAGGACAATTTCTTTTCCTTCGTTTTCTCCGATGACTCCCTGTATATCGATAAAATCCATATCCGTTTTTCCTGCAACGCCTACAATACTGTCACCGGATAGAATCCCGGCCTGCATGGCTGCACCGGCAGGAACTATGCTGTCTACCACAAACGGATAACGCATGCGGGTAAAGCCTTTTTTGCTTTCCATCATTCGTTTCATCATGTCGGCGGGCATTTGTATGCTGACTTTTTCTCCGTTTCTCAAAACGGTGACTTCTTTCGATTCGATAATCTGGAACAGGACTTTTGGCCGGTAACGTTCCAGGTGCTCCCCGTCGGCAGATAAGAGGATATCTCCATCCCGGAAGCCGGCGCCTTGGGCTGTTTCACTGAAAGCCATCCCCATAGTGGCATCTTTCAGCGGGATATACCTGTCACCCCAGGCCAGCAATACCATGGCATAGATAAAAAATGCCAGGATGAAGTTCATTACTACGCCACCAATCATGATCATCAGGCGTTGTCCGGCCGGTTTGGAGCGGAACTCCCAGGGTTGGGGCGGCTGTGCCATTTGTTCCTTGTCCATCGACTCGTCGATCATGCCCGAAATTTTCACATAACCGCCCAAAGGCAGCCAGCCGATACCGTATTCCGTATCGCTGTTTTTGGGTTTATATTTGAATAAAGTGAACCAGGGATTGAAGAATAGGTAAAATTTTTCTACCCGGACTTTAAAGATACGGGCAAAAATAAAATGACCGAATTCGTGTATAATAACTAAGATAGATAAACTGAGAATCAGTTGCAGGGCTCTAATTAAAATTGTCTCCATTAAAGAATTAAGAATTAAAAATTAAGAATTAAAAATTTAAACTGCCGGATAATGAATGGTGAATCAGTTCTTCGGCAATGGCACGGGCTTCCGCGTCGGTTTGTATATAATCTTCAAATTCCGGTTGGGGAACGAAGCTTGCTTTTTGCATCGTTTCTTCGATGATTTTGCTCATTTGCAGGAAGCCGATCCGGTCTTCCAGGAAAGCGGCTACAACCACTTCGTTGGCGGCATTCAGGATGCAGGGCATGTTCCCGCCTTTCCGGATGGCCTGGTAGGCAAATGCCAGGTTCATGAATTTGTTCATGTCTGGTTCTTCGAAGCTAAGCGTTGAAAAATCAGAAAAATTGACCCGTCCGAAATCGTTTTCCAGGCGATGCGGATAGGCCAGGGCATATTGAATGGGCAGGCGCATGTCGGGCATACCGAGCTGTGCCTTGATTGAACCGTCTTTAAATTGCACCATCGAATGAATGATGGATTGCGGATGTACCACCACCTGTATCTGCTCCGGCGTTACATCAAATAACCAGCGGGCCTCGATCATCTCAAAGCCTTTGTTCATCATGGTGGACGAATCGATGGTGACTTTCGCGCCCATCGACCAGTTCGGATGTTTCAGGGCATCTTTTTTAGTGACCTGCATCAGGTCTTCGATCCGGTGTTGCCGGAAAGGACCTCCGGAAGCTGTCAACAGTATTTTCTCAATCGGGCTGGTTTCTCCGACAAGACATTGGAAGATAGCCGAATGTTCCGAATCTACCGGTAGGATAGGAGCCTGGTGCTCTAAAGCTAAACGGGTGATCAGTTCTCCGGCTACGACTAAAGTCTCTTTGTTGGCTAAAGCGATCGCTTTTCCTGCACGAACAGCATGTATGGTAGGCACCAAACCAGAAAAGCCCACCATCGCTGTCAGTACCATATCGACCGGTTCGGCCTGCGCTACCTGGCTGATGGCATCCGCACCTGTCCAAACCTTGATAGGAAGGTCTTTCAGGGCTTCTTTCAGCTCCGGATATTTTTGTTCGTTAGCAATAACCACCGTATCCGGCAAGAATTTCTTAGCCTGTTGGATCAGCAGATCTACCTGGTTATTGGCAGTCAGCGCATATATTTCGAAACAATCAGGATTCCGTTCGATCACATCCAATGCCTGTGTGCCGATCGAACCTGTAGAACCCAATATGCTTATTCTTCTTTTCATTTGAATACGATATATATTTCCGGATCGACCGGTTTGCCTTTGTCCCACAGTTCAAAATGCAGGTGCGTACCGGTCGACAGGCTTCCGGTATTTCCCACCAGGGCGATGGCCTCTCCGGCCCTGACTGTATCTCCCTGCTTTTTCAGGAGGATGGCATTATGCTTGTAGACGGAAATAAATCCGTTTTTATGCTGCATTTGAACGATATAACCTGCATTGGGATCGAAACCGGCGAAAATAATGGTGCCGTCTAAAGTAGCCAGGACACTTTCTTTCGGATCGGATGCAATATCTACTCCATAATGTCTTTCCCTTTCGTTGAACTTAGACGAGACCATCCCTTTTACCGGACGGTAAAATGATTTTCCATCAGGCACAACTGTACGAGAGATAGACGATAGGTTGTATTTTCCTTCTTCTTCGTATTTTTTAACGAAACCGGCAGATTCTTTGGATTTTTCCAGATTAATCGAATCGGCATTGACAATCTTTAAGGAATCGATATCTTTGGCGGCTTCCACCGGCAGATCACCTCTTAAAATGCCTCCTAAATTCTTGAAATACAAGTTTCTGGAGTTAATTACCTGTTCCAGGGAGTCCGCTTTGAGCGTCTGCGATATCATTTCATTTTGGATTTCCACATCTAAGTAGCCGGGCAGATAATTCCGGATCGGAGTACTGATGATGATGACAGACGTCAGGGCAATAATAATAAAGCTGAAAACCCCCACAATCAGAAAAGCCGACAGTCCCGACAATCTCAGGGAAAACGCTTCTTCCAGCGTATTTTCGTTGAGAATGGAAAGCTTATACTTGAAACGTATTTTTTTCCAGAAAGTCTGTTTTCTGAATCCTTTTTTCGGCATCCGGTCGAATTGAAACTGCAAATCTACGAAAAAAAAGATTATTCCGTATACATCGCTTTCATTTGAACGGTGTCGATACCTAAATTCCGGGTCAGGTAATTTTCCATACCTCCGAAGTCCCGGTCTATTACATCGAAGGCAGCTTCTATATAAGAGCGCCTGACGGTCATAAACGGGGTCAATTGCGGATATCGTTCTATTTCAATAGCGTACTTTTCCTCGAGAGCTCCGGCAGAAAGCATATAATCTTCAATAATTGTTTCCCTGTCCACGCCTAATGCCGATAAAAACAAGGCAGCAGCAAACCCTGTGCGGTCCTTGCCTGCAGTGCAATGGAAAAGTAAAGGAATATTGGATGTATCTGCAAGGATTTCGAAAAATTCCCGGTAAATATGCTGAAAACTTTTAACCAGCAGCCGGTTGATCTCTTCCATGATTTCTTCCGGGTGTTCAGCGGAGAATGTATGCATATCGATCATATTACCGGCATCGATGGATAAATTGTACGCATGTAAAAGAGACGAAGGCGTTTTATCCGGTGCGGCAGCTATTTCGGTAGATTCCCGGAAATCGATGTAGGTGCGTATCGATAAACGGTTGAAATATTCCAAATCGTCTTTTGTTAGTTTATCCAGGTCGCCCGAACGAAAGATTTTACCCCAACAGACTGTTTTTCCATCACCGGTTTGATAACCTCCCAGGTCTCTTACATTATATGCTCCCTGTACCGGCAGGATCCGTTCCCGGTTTTCTATGGGTGTTTTTTTAAATTCCTTTGTTACCATCCGAATGCCTCCCCATTCATCCATCTACCTTGTGCTTTCATGATTTGTTCAATTACATCCCTGCCTACACCTTCTCCTCCTCTTTTATGGGAGATGTACCGGGCAATGGCTTTAATCTCGGGCGCTGCATCTGCCGGACAGACCGGAAGCCCGGCCATTTGCATTACTTCATAATCGGGTATATCATCACCTACATAAGCTATTTCTTCCGGTTGAAGCCCGGTCTTTTCCATGAAATCCGCAAAATCGATCTTTTTAATGCTCGATTTCATATAAATATGCTGGAAACCCAGCATCTCGAAACGGATGCGTACGGCATTGGTAAACCCTCCGGTGATAATCCCCAGTTGATAACCACATTTCGCCGCTAACTGAAGGGCATATCCGTCTTTGATATTCACCATGCGCATCGGTTCTCCTGATGGATGCAACGGAATACAATCGGCCGACAGAACTCCGTCGACGTCGAAGACGATTCCTTTGATTTGCTGTAAGTCGTAATTGATGTTACTCATAAGAACTAAAAACTAAGAACTAAAAACTAAGAACTAAGAATTCGCAGGAGTTAATTTCACTGAGTTATGCGGAGTTTTTTAAAATTCTTAACTCTTAATTCTTAATTCTTTTGTCAAAGGTAAGAAAAAAATGTCATTCCACTAAATTTGATTAACTTTGCCGGGTAAATTTACTTGTTATGGCGAATAAACTGACTGAACTTCTTAAAGAGCGTATTCTTATTTTGGATGGGGCGATGGGGTCCATGATTCAGACTTTCAAACTTACCGAAGAGGATTTCCGGGGTGAGCGTTTTGCTACATCGGAAAAAATGATGAAAGGTAACAATGATATGTTGAGTATCACCCGTCCGGATGTAATCAAAAACATCCATTTGCAGTATCTGGAAGCAGGAGCGGATATTATCGAAACCAATTCTTTCAGTTCGAATGCCGTTTCCATGGAAGATTATGGCTTGCAGGATTGTATCCGGGAGTTGAATCTGGCGGCAGCGAAAGTTGCCCGGGAAGCAGTGAACGAGTATCACAGGAAACATCCGGAAAAGCCATTGTTTGTAGCGGGTTCTATCGGCCCGACTACCAAATCGGCCTCTATGAGCCCGGATGTATCCGATCCGGCCTACCGGGCTGTTACATTTGATGAATTGCGATCGGCTTATAAGGAACAGATCGATGCCTTGTTAGAAGGAGGTATCGATATCCTTTTAATTGAAACCATATTTGATACCCTAAATGCCAAAGCAGCTATTTATGCTGCGGAAGAGGTTTTCGAAGAAACCGGTAAGAAGATTCCGCTGATGCTTTCGGTAACGATTTCCGACAGGAGCGGAAGAACATTGGCCGGGCAGACATTAGGCGCTTTCCTGGCTTCCATACAACATGCAGATGTGCTGTCAGTCGGCCTGAATTGTTCTTTCGGTGCAGCCGATATGAAACCGTTTATCAGGGAACTGGGAGAAACAGCACCTTATTACATCAGTGCCTATCCTAATGCCGGTTTGCCTAACCGTTTCGGTGAATATGATGAAACACCGGATAAAATGGCGGTACAGATCAAAGAATATATAGAAGAAGGTCTGGTAAATATCCTGGGGGGATGTTGTGGAACTACCCCGGCACATATTGCAACATACAAAGCATTGGTGAAGGGCGCTGCCCCGCATTTACCGGCTGTTGTGTCTGATTGCCTCCGTCTTTCAGGACTGGAACTACTGGAGGTCAAGCCTGAAAATAATTTTCTAAATATAGGGGAGAGGTGCAATGTGGCCGGTTCCCGTAAGTTTCTCCGTTTAATTAAAGAGAAGAATTACGAAGAAGCCCTTTCCATTGCCCGCAAACAAGTGGAAGATGGAGCTCAGGTGCTGGATATCAATATGGACGACGGTTTATTGGATACTCAGGAAGAAATGACCGTTTTCCTTCATTTGGTTGCTTCCGAACCCGATATTGCACGTGTTCCATTGATGATCGACAGCTCTAAATGGGAAGTCATCGAAGCCGGATTGAAATGTGTGCAGGGTAAATGTATTGTCAATTCTATCAGTCTGAAAGAAGGAGAAGAAAAGTTCCTGGAATCTGCCCGTAAGATCCGCCGGTATGGTGCTGCGGTAGTAGTGATGGCTTTTGATGAAAAGGGACAGGCGGATTCTTTCGAGCGGAAAATCGAAATTTGCAACCGGGCGTACCACCTGTTGACGGAAAAGGCCGGATATTGCCCGTCGGATATTATTTTTGACCCGAATATATTGGCTATTGCCACCGGAATGGAAGAGCATTATGACTATGGAAATGATTTTCTCCGTGCAACCGCCTGGATCAAAGAAAACCTTCCACAGGCAAGAGTCAGCGGAGGAGTGAGCAACCTGTCTTTTTCCTTCCGGGGAAATAATTATATCCGGGAAGTGATGCACTCCATATTCCTGTACCATGCCGTGAAAAACGGAATGGATATGGGTATTGTTAACCCGTCGGAAAGTGTTCTCTATGAAGAAATTCCTTCTGATATAAGAGAATTAGTAGAAGATGTGGTACTAAACCGGCATCCCGACGCAACTGAAAAACTGATAGCCAAAGCCGAAGAACTGAAAAATACTGCGGGAGAATCGTCTGCTGCAGTTATCGATACGCAAATCTGGAGAACCCATTCCCTGGAAGAACGTCTGGAATATGCCTTGATGAAGGGAATCGGTGATTTTCTGGAAGAAGACCTGGAGGAAGCCATTCGTGTGTATCCGCGTGCCATCCATATTATCGACGGACCTCTGATGTCCGGTATGAATAAAGTCGGTATCCTTTTCGGAGAAGGGAAAATGTTCTTGCCTCAGGTGGTTAAAACAGCCCGGACAATGAAAAAAGCAGTTTCCATTCTTCAACCGGTTATAGAATCGGAAAAACAACCGGGGGATAGTCATTCAGCAGGTAAAATGCTGATAGCTACAGTTAAAGGTGATGTGCATGATATCGGTAAAAATATTGTGGGTGTCGTGATGGCTTGTAATAACTATGAGGTAATCGACTTGGGTGTAATGGTACCCACCGAAGAAATTATCCGTAAAGCATTGGAAATCAAACCTGATATTGTAGGTTTAAGCGGGTTGATCACCCCTTCCTTGGAAGAGATGTGCCATGTGGCTGAATCTATGGAAAAAGCAGGTTTGCAGATACCGTTATTTATAGGAGGAGCTACGACATCCAAAGTACATACGGCAGTGAAAATAGCACCTAAATATTCCCATCCGGTGATATATGTAAAAGATGCTTCACAAAGTGCCCTGATTGCAGCAAAGATTCTGCATCCGGAAAATGGAAAGGCCTTTGCGGATGAGATCCGGGAAGAGTACAACAAAATCCGGGAAAGTTTCAATCAGAAGAAAACAGAAACGCTTTCTCTGGAGGATGCCCGGAAAAACAGGGAACCTATCGATTGGAGTGCTTACAAGGCTCCGGTTCCCCGGGATCGGGGTATCCGGGTCATTGAAAATATTCCTTTGCAGGAAGTAATTCCGTTTATCAACTGGAATTATTTCTTCGTCACCTGGAAACTTTTTGGAAAATTCGGAGAAATCGCCTCCATAGAAGGTTGTGATTCCTGCCGTGCAGAATGGCTGGCTTCCTTTCCGGAAGCGGAACGGGCCAAAGCATCCGAAGCCATGCAATTATATAAGGATGCCGACCGGCTATTGCAGTACCTGGCGGAAGACCAGGATTTCAACCTGATCAAGGCTGTTTATGGTTTTTTTGAAGCTTTCAGCCGGGATGAAGTTGTGGTGTTGAATAACCTGCAGATACCGATGCTTCGTCAGCAGGATAAAAAAGATACCGGTTATCATAAGTCACTGGCCGATTATATCCTGCCGGAAGAAACTGGAAAAACCGATTATCTCGGCGCTTTTGCCGTTACCGCCGGTCACGGGATCGAAAACCTTTTGAAGAAATACGAATCGGAAGGGAACGAATACCAGGTGATTTTATTGAAGAGTCTTTGCGATCGTTTGGCCGAAGCGGCGGCAGAATACCTGCATTATAAAACAAGGATGGAATATTGGGGATATGCTCCGGAAGAAAATTTATCTTCCAAAGAAATCTTCAAAGTCAATTATCAGGGGATTCGCCCGGCTGTGGGCTATCCGTCCATTCCCGACCAATCGGTTAATTTCGATTTAGATAAATTATTAGATCTGAGTAGGATAGGAGTGACTCTTACCGAGCATGGAGCGATGTATCCTACAGCGACTGTCAGCGGGTTTTATTTTGCACATCCACAGGCATCTTATTTTGCTGTCGGGCACATATCTGAGGAACAGTTAAAGAAATATGCGGCAGCGCGGGGCGTTACGGAAAAGGATGCGCGTATCTGGCTGAGTGCAAATATTATTTGACACATCCTCGACATGCCCTACAACAAATTGCCCGGATAAATTGTTAATTTGTTAATTAATTGGAAATCTATTATTAATTTTTCTTCCAAATGAAAAAACAAATGCGATTTATCATCTTTTTGCTGCTGGTATTCATATTTCCGGCAAGCATAGTCTATGCACAAGAGACAGCATCACAACAAGATACTACCCAACATCTTTCCTGGTTCAAAAAATGGCAACAGAACAATAAGAAAAAAGAACAGGAAGGAAAAATGTTGATCACACCGGTGATTGGTCCCGGATATACTCCGGAATTAGGTTTCAGCATTGCAGGAGGAGCATTATTCTCCTTTAAAACCAAACCGGAAGAGCAAGGTCTACAACGTTCTTCTGCCCCGGTAACCATTGGTTTTAGCAGTAGCGGGGCATTTTTCGTTTCTTCCAAGATGACTACCTATTGGCTTAATAATAACTTAAGAGTCAATGCCGATATCTGGTTCAAGAACATGCCGGATAATTATTTCGGAATAGGCTATGATGCCGGCCGGTATGTCCCGAAATCGGATACCACTACAGCTTACGACCGGATGTGGTTTCAGGTAAATCCGCAGGTATTCTGGCAATTCCGTCCGGGATTTTTTGCCGGAGGTGCGTTGGATCTGAATTACACCCATGGGAAAGATCCTAGTTATGTGGTAGCGAATGATCCGAACTACCTGATGTATAACGACCGTCCATTCAATGCCGGTTTGGGTATTCATGCTATGATCGATACACGCGATGTTGCCGTCAATGCCTGGAAAGGCTGGTATTTACTGGCACAGGTAATGGTTTACGGACATTATCTCGGAGGAGAAAATAATTACCAGGTAATCAACCTGGATGCCAGGCATTATATACAGGTATTTAAACCGGGACAAACCCTTGCCCTGCAAGTCAGGGGGCGTTTTGCTACCGATCAGGTACCATACGGGGAAATGTCGCAATTGGGAACACCTTTTGACTTGCGAGGATATCTCTGGGGACAGTACCGCGACAAATCCATGCTGTTCGGTATAGCTGAATACAGGCATTCTTTTTATAAAAGCGACGGTACCCGGAGTCGTCACGGAGTGATTGGATGGGTAGCCGGAGGTTCGATTGCCCCGGATCTGGAATTCAAAGACTGGCTGCCTAACTTCGGAATCGGCTACCGCCTGGAAGTACAGCCCAGAATGGCAGTAAGATTAGATTTCGGATTAGGTAAAGACAGCAAAGGATTCTATTTTAACTTCAATGAAGCTTTTTAACGAAAAAATTACTACATTTGTCATCTTATAGTCAGATATAATTGAAATGTCCATGTATATTTCCTAAAACATGAAAATAACGTGCCATTTTCAATTTTCAATTTTCATTTATCAATTTATTTAAGTATGAAAGATTTCCTTAAAATGGTGTTCGCCTCCGCATTAGGAGTCACCGTAGCTTCTGTTTTACTCTCCTTCCTTTCTTTTTTCATGTTGATTGTAATGCTGGCAGGATCGGGATCTTCCGCACAGTACAAGCCTCAGAAAAATACCGTGCTGAAAATTGAGCTGAAAGGTTCCCTGAACGACCGGACAATCAGTGATCCGTTTGAGGGATTATTCAGCGAGGTTAATACCCAACAATCGGTAACAGATATCACCGATGCCATTAAAAAAGCAAAAGAAAATGACGAAATCAAAGGTATTTATATCAAAAATGATGTAACATTTTCTGCAGGTACGGCATCTTTAGAAACAATCCGTAAAGCGCTGAAAGATTTCAAAGACAGTGGGAAATTTGTCATTGCATACGGGGAAACCTATACCCAGGGTTGTTACTACGTATCTAGTGTTGCAGATAAAGTATTCCTGAATCCTGTGGGAATGGTAGACTTACACGGGATGGCTGCTCTTCCTACTTTCTATAAAGGCCTTTTGGATAAATTGGGTGTCAAAATGGAAATTTTCAAAGTCGGAACTTTCAAATCGGCTGTAGAACCTTTTATGTTGGATAAAATGAGCGATGCCAACCGGGAACAGGTAACTTCGTATGTCGGTAGCATCTGGAAAAATGTATTGGCAGGTATTGCTGAAGGCCGGAATACTACTACTGAAAGTCTGAATGACCTGATTAACCAGGGTGTCAGTTTTTCTTCTCCGGAAAAACTGATCGAGTTGGGCCTGGTAGACTCCCTGCTCTATGTTCCTGAAGTAGAAGAATATTTCGAGAAAAGATTAGAAGTGGAAGATGTCAATGTTGCTTTGGTAAGCGACCTGAAAACACTTGCTTTCAAAAATAAAAAAGAACAGAAAGAAAAAATTGCCGTTTTGTTTGCCGAAGGTGAAATTACGGAAGCCAGTACCGGTTTATTTCCTGGGAACAGCGTGATTTCCGATAAAGAATATGTAGATGAATTACGCAAACTGAAAAAAGATGAGAACGTGAAAGCTGTAGTTTTCCGGATCAATTCCCCCGGAGGAAGCGGCTATATGTCGGAACAGATATGGAAAGAGGTTGTTGAACTGAAAAAAGAAAAACCGGTGATCGTTTCCATGGGAAATGTGGCGGCTTCGGGAGGATATTATATTGCCTGTGCGGCCGACCGGATCATTGCTGAACCGACCACTATTACCGGGTCTATCGGTGTTTTCGGAATGTTTCCGAATTTTGAAGGTTTGTATGGCAAAATAGGACTTACTTCCGATGTGGTGAAAACCAATACTTTCGCCGACATGGGAGATCCTTCCCGCCAGATGCGCACAGATGAAAAAGCTTTGATACAGGGATATGTTGAAAATTTCTATGATGTATTCCTTACCCGTTGCTCCGAAGGAAGAAACAAAACCAAAGCGCAGATAGATTCTATTGCCCAGGGAAGAGTGTGGACAGGCGAACAGGCTTTGTCCATCGGATTAGTAGATGAGTTAGGAAATCTGGATCATGCAATTGCGATTGCAGCAGAAAAAGCCGGACTGGAAAAATATTCTACGGTCAACTATCCTGCAGAGAAAGATTTCTGGACAAAATTTGTCGAAGAAACCATGGGAGGTGCTAAAATGCGCATCATGAAAGGAATGTTGGACGAAGTGGAATTCCGTCACCTGATGATGGTAAGCAACATCAAGAAACAAGATAAAATACAGGCCAGGATTCCGTTCGAATAACATTATATATACATGACGGAACATGTACATATCAACCGTTCCCTGCTGCCATTTTCATGGCTGTACGGGACGGTTGTAGGTATGCGTAATAAACTTTTCGACTGGGGAATCCTGCGAAGCGAAGAATTTTCGATTCCTGTAATATCGGTGGGAAATATTACCGTAGGAGGTACCGGAAAAACTCCTCATATAGAATATCTTATCCGGTTGCTAAAGAAAGATTACCGGGTAGCGGTTCTCAGCCGTGGATATAAACGGAAAACTTCCGGGTTTGTATTGGCCGGTGAAACAACTACCAGCCGGGACATCGGTGACGAACCTTCTCAGATCCGGCGGAAATTTCCCGATATTCTGGTAGCTGTAGATCAGAAACGGCGGCGTGGAATTCATAAATTACTGGAGCTTCCGGAAGGAAAACGTCCGGAAATTATCCTTCTGGACGATGCTTTTCAACACCGGTATGTAAAACCGTCTTTATCGATCCTGCTGACAGACAGTCACAGACTGATCTATGAAGATGTCCTGCTTCCGGCCGGCCGGCTTCGTGAATCAGCCTCCAATAATTTTCGTGCAGGGATTGTAATCGTGACTAAATGCCCTGAAGCATTCAAACCGATCGACTACCGGGTGATAACCAAGCATCTGAATTTATATCCTTATCAGTCGTTGTTTTTTACTTCCATGAGATACGGACAGATTACACCTGTTTTTCCGGAAACAGATCATCCTGTTTTTTCGTTGAAAGACCTGAAAGAACGTAAAATATCCGTATTGTTGCTGGCCGGTATTGCTAATCCGCAGCCTCTGGAAAAAACAATTGCACAGCATGCCCATTCGGTGGAGAAAATGATCTTTCCGGATCATCATTCTTTTTCACAGGGAGATATGGCTCGCTTAGAGAAGAAATATGCGGAGATGCCGGGAGGATCGAAAATCATCCTTACAACCGAAAAAGATGCTGAGCGCCTGGTAAACCGTAAAGATATCAGTGAATCGGTAAAAAATGCCTTGTATTATTTACCGATAGAAGTCATATTCAATTTGAATCAGTCAACCGATTTCAAACAAAAAATTATCGAACATGTTAGAACAGTTAAAAGAAACCGTTTCCTGGATTAAGGAACGGGTGGATGCAGTACCCGAAATCGCCGTGATATTGGGTACCGGCCTGGGTGACCTGGCCAAATCGATTACCGACCAACAGCAGTTTCCTTACGAAAATATCCCGCATTTCCCCGTTTCAACGGTGGAAGGACACCAGGGAAAACTGATTTTCGGTAAGTTGGGTGGGAAAAATGTAATGGCCATGCAAGGCCGTTTCCATTATTACGAAGGATATAATATGAAAGAAGTTACGTATCCCATTCGTGTTATGCAAATGCTGGGTATGAAATATCTTTTTGTATCGAACGCAGCCGGAGGAATGAACCGTTCTTTCCAGGTAGGCGATATCATGCTGATAGAAGATCATATCAATCTCTTTCCGGAGCATCCTTTACGGGGGAAAAACGACAACCGTCTCGGCGTTCGTTTCCCGGATATGAGTGAAGCATACGATAGAGAACTACAGCAAATGACCATTGAAATAGCCAAAGAAAACAATATCAAGCTGCAGGTAGGAGTATATGTCGGTACACAGGGCCCGACCTTCGAAACACCTGCCGAATACAATTATTTCCGGATCATAGGAGGAGATACGGTCGGTATGTCAACAGTCCCCGAAGTAATCGTAGCCAACCACGCAGGAATGAAAGTACTGGCATTTTCCATCGTAACAGACCTGGGAGTCCTGGGACGTATTGTTGAAGTATCCCATGAAGAAGTACAGGAAGCTGCCAAACTGGCTCAGCCTAAATTGGTTTTCCTGATGCAGGAAGTCATCAAAAAAATATAAATAAGTGAAGAGTGAAAAACGAAAAGTGAAAAATTATTTTTTTCATTCTTTATTCTTCATTCTTCACTCTTCATTTTAATATATGAGTAGAACAGAAATCTCTTCTTTAGGAGAATTCGGACTGATCCGCCGCCTGACCGGAAATATTTCTTTAGTAAATGAAAGTAGCATTCGTGGAGTGGGGGATGATGCCGCACTGCTTGAATACAAGGATAAACAAGTACTGGTCACCACCGATTTATTGTTGGAAGGTATTCATTTCGACCTGACTTATGTTCCCCTGAAACATCTGGGATACAAAGCCGCCGTGGTAAATTTTTCCGATATATATGCCATGAACGGCCATCCGAAACAAATTACCGTTTCTCTGGGAGTTTCCAAACGTTTCTCGGTAGAAGACTTAGAGGCATTTTATGAGGGACTGGAACTGGCCTGTAAGATTTATGGCGTAGATATAGTGGGAGGAGATACTTCAGCATCGGTTACCGGTTTATGCATTAGCATTACCTGTATCGGTGAGGTGGAAAAAGGAAAAGGTGTATTTCGGAACGGTGCGCAGGAAAACGACCTGATCTGTGTTTCCGGCGATTTGGGAGCAGCTTATATGGGACTTCAATTGCTGGAACGGGAAAAACTGGTATATAAAGGGGAAACCGATTTTCAACCTGATTTTACCGGAAAAGAATATCTGTTGGAACGGCAACTGAAACCGGAAGCCAGAAAAGATATTGTTTCATTATTGGCTGAAAATAATATTATTCCAACTGCCATGATCGATATTTCCGATGGGCTGTCTTCTGATATCCTGCATATCTGCAGTCAGAGCCAGACAGGATGCCGTATCTATGAAGACCGGATTCCTATCGATTTCCAGACGGCTGCACTGGCAGAACAATTCAATATGAATCTTACGACTGCCGCGTTACACGGAGGGGAAGATTACGAATTGCTCTTTACCGTTCCCTTGAGTATGCTTGAATCGGTAGAATCCATTTCCGCGATCAAGATTATCGGACATATCACGGATGCTTCGGCCGGAGTTCGTCTGGTGACCCGAGACGGTTCCGAGCTGAATCTGGTGGCACAGGGTTGGAATTCCCTGGAGGAAGAATAACGATGTATCATATAATTGCTTTATTAACGGCCATTATATGGGGTACTACTTTTATTTCCACTAAAGTACTCCTCCGGGCAGGTTTGCATCCGGAGGATATTTTATTTTACCGCTTTGCCCTGGCATATGCCGGTATCTGGTTCTTCTGCGAAAAACGGTTGTTTGCAAAGACGGTCCGGGATGAAGGACTTTTTGTCCTGCTTGGCATTTTCGGAGGATCGCTTTATTTTCTGACGGAGAATATTGCTTTGGAGCATACCCTGGCATCCAATGTTTCTTTGCTGGTGTCGGTAGCTCCTTTGCTGACGGCAATTTTATCTCATTTTTTTCTGAAAAACGAGCAAATCTCACGAAATCTGATCACTGGTTCGTTAGTTGCTTTGGCCGGAGTTGCCCTGGTGGTTTTTAACGGGAGTTTTATCCTGCAGGTCAATCCGCTCGGCGATTTTCTTTCCATATCGGCCGCTTTATGCTGGGCGGTTTATACGATTCTGCTGAAAAGGATCGAGAATCATTATAGCACTTTGTTCATTATCCGGAAGGTGTTTTTTTATGGGATATTGACTATTCTTCCTGTGTTTGCCTTCAATCCGTTAACTACTGATACGAATATCCTTTTTCAACCCACTGTAACGGCTAACCTTTTATATTTAGGATTTATCGCTTCATTAGCCTGTTATTTTCTCTGGAATATATCCCTGAAACACTTGGGGACTATGAAGACCACCAATTATATTTATTTTATTCCGCTGGTTACTTTGATTACCTCGTTTCTGGTGCTGGACGAACGGATCACCTGGGTGGCGTTGATGGGGGCGGGTTGTATTCTGGGGGGGATATTTTGGGCGGAGAGGAGGAGTAGAAATTAAAAACTAAAAATTAAAAACTAAAAGTTAAAAGTTAAGGATTGTTTGGCCGGTTTGGGTCAATTAAGAATTGAGTAGTGTCTCAGGTGATGTAAGAAGTAAGGGAGTGAGGAAAATTATTCATATTGATATGGATGCTTTTTATGCTTCGGTGGAACAGAGGGATAATGAAGCATTGCGGGGGAAGCCGGTGGCGGTAGGGTATTCTGAGGCCAGGGGTGTGGTTGCTGCTGCCAGTTATGAAGCCAGAAAATTCGGGGTTCGGTCGGCTATGCCTTCCCTGACGGCTAAGAATAAATGTCCTCAGTTGATTTTTGTGCCTCCCCGGTTTGAAGTGTATCATGAAGTCTCCCGTCAGATCAGGGAGATTTTTCTGGAATATACGGATTTGGTCGAGCCTTTGTCGCTGGATGAAGCATTTCTGGATGTTTCCGTCAATTATCAACATAATCCTTCGGCTACTTTGATTGCCAAAGAAATCAAGCAGAAAATAAAAGAGCAGACAGGCTTAACCGCTTCGGCAGGTGTTTCTTTCAATAAGTTTTTAGCGAAAATTGCTTCTGATTATAATAAGCCTGATGGTCTTTTTGTAATTCGGCCCGAAGAAGCTGAAAAATTTGTGGAGGAATTGAAAATCGAACGTTTTTTCGGTGTAGGAAAAGTAACTGCCCGGAAAATGCATGATCATCATATTTTTACCGGACTCGATTTGAAACAACGTCCGGAAACAGAACTGGTTCGTTTATTCGGAAAAGCAGGATATATGTATTACCAGAATGCACGTGGAATAGATGAAAGGGAAGTGGAACCTAACCGTATTACTAAATCGGTCAGCTCGGAAACTACTTTTCTGAAAGATAAAGACAATCTGAACCTGTTGCTGGTAGAATTATATCATCTGTCAAAGGAAGTTGCCGGAAGAATGGAAGAAGAACATTTTTATGGAAAAACAGTCACTCTTAAAGTCAAATATGCAGATTTCAAAATAATAACCAAAAGCAAAACCCTTCCTCAGCGAATCATGGATTTCCATGTTTTCTGGCAGATTGCCCGGGAACTGATGAAACAGGTAGATTTATCGGGAGAACCGGTCAGATTATTGGGAGTTGGAGTGGGGAATGCCGGTGAGGAAATAGACAAAAAAGATCTCCAATTAGAGTTGGATTTTTGAATTTTATTTATAAACCACAATTATAATTCTGAACAATATACTGATTAATCAGTATTGCCGTATTCTATTAATCTTCGTTCCTTTGCGCAGAATTAGACTCGAAAGTGAAAAACGAAAAGAGAAAAGAGAAAAATTATTTTCGTTGAAGTCTTATTCATTTTCAATTATCAATTTCCAATTTTCAATTGTTTTTATGAAACACTTTGCTTTATTTCTGCTCTTGTTTGCATTTTACTGCACTTCTTTTGCCCAATCACAAACCATCAGGGGTATCGTACGCGATGGGGCTTCAGATGAACCGCTGATGTCTGCTACAGTTATTCTGTTGCGTACTAATCCTACACTGGGGACTTCTACCGATGGGAATGGGAATTTTTCTATACCGAATGTCCCTGTCGGGAGGTATGATATTGAAGTAACTTATGTAGGTTATGAACCGACTATTATCAAGGAAATTTTATTAACCTCTTCGAAAGAAATCTTTCTGGAAATTCCTTTGAAGGAAAATATTAAACAACTATCGGAAGTGGTAGTTAAACCCTCTGTCAATAAAACGGAACCATTGAATAAAATGGCCGTCGGAAGTGCCAGAATGCTGAGTGTGGAAGAAGCCAAACGATATGCCGGAGGCTTTGACGATCCGGCCCGCCTGGCGTCTTCATTTGCAGGAGTAGGAAGCAATATGGGGAATAATGGGATTGTAGTCAGGGGAAATGCCCCTAAATTCCTTCAATGGAGACTGGAAGAGGTGGAAATTCCCAACCCCAACCACTTTGCGGAAGTCACTACTTTTGGAGGTGGCGGATTGACCGCTTTGAGCAGTCAGGTACTGGGTAATTCCGATTTCTTTACCGGCGCTTTCCCCGCCGAATATGGAAATGCTTTATCCGGGGTATTCGATATTAAGTTACGCAACGGGAGTAACCAACGGATGGAAAATACGGTACAACTCGGATTAATAGGACTTGATGTAGCCTCGGAAGGCCCTTTCAAAAAAGGAGGAAATGCTTCTTATCTTTTCAACTACCGGTATTCCACTTTATCCCTTCTGACTCCGCTGATGCCGGATGATAGCGACGGCACACAATACCAGGATCTTTCTTTCAAATTGAATTTTCCTACGAAAGAGGCCGGTATCTTTTCCCTTTGGGGAATCGGATTGATCGATCGTTCGGGACAGACTGCCGAGACGGACAAAAATCAATGGGAATATCTGCAGGATATGGAAGACCAGGACGTGAAACAATATATGGGAGCAGTAGGGCTCGGACATAAAATTTTTCTGCAAGACGATGCTTTCCTGAAAACCACCCTGGCAGCAACTGTCAGCGGCATGGATATGCACACGGAAAGGATGGACGATGAGATCAGGCTCCAACCAAAAAATGTGGTCAGGAATACGAATTGGAATTTCGTGCTGTCTTCTTATCTCAACAAGAAATTCAGTGCCAAACATACCAATAAAACAGGAATATCATTGACCGGATTGAAGTATGATATGACACTCGAAAATGCCGATCCGGCAGGTACTCCTTTGCAACTTCTGACAAATGAAACCGGTTTCAGCGGATTACTTTCGGCTTACAGTAATTCTTCTTTTAATCTTTCCGACCAATGGACGGTGACGGCCGGACTTATCGGCCAGGTCTTTACCCTGAACGGAAGTTATAGCGTGGAACCGAGAATCGGACTTAAATGGCAGTTCAAACCGGATCATTCCCTGAGTTTAGCGTATGGCATACATAGCCGCCTGGAAATGTTGAATTATTATTTTACCCGTTCAACATCCGGCGAATATATCAATAAAGACCTGGGATTTACCCGTTCCCAGCATCTGGTGCTTTCTTACGACTGGAATATCGGGCATGATTTCCATTTGCGCGTAGAACCTTATATCCAGCAATTATACGATGTGCCGGTCATTGCCGACAGTTCTTTCTCATTCATCAACCTGCAAGGCGATTGGTTTCTCCACGAACCCTTGAAAAATGAGGGAAAGGGCCTGAATTACGGAATCGACCTGACTTTCGAAAAATTCATGTCACGGGGATATTATTTCATGTTGACGGGATCTTTATTCGATTCCCAATATAAAGGAGGAGACGGCATTTGGCATAACACCCGCTACAACCGGAATTATATTGCTAATTTTCTTTTCGGAAGGGAATGGATGGTCGGCCGGAGCAAACAGAATATTTTCAATGCCAACGTCAGGATGACTTATCAGGGTGGGGAACGTTTTTCTCCGATCGACTATATCGCTTCGGAAATATCCCAGGATGCTGTTTACAATGAAACAAATGCTTTTGAAGAACAATTGTCCCCCTCTTTGCTGGGACACTTTACCGTGAGTTACAAGATTAACCGTAAACGCCTTTCTCATGAATTTGCCATTAAAGTTTTGAATGTTACCGGATATAAGGAATATTACGGGCACCGGTATAATTTTAAGAAACATACGGTGGAGGAGAATAGGGAGGCTACTATTATTCCTAATTTTAGTTATAAGATTGACTTTTAATGTTTAATGTTCCTTTTTTTGCTGCGCCAAAAAAAGGAACCAAAAAAAGGCGCTTCGTTGAAAAGAACTCGTTCGCTCGCTACGCTCTCTCCCTCAAACAGCTTTTCAACAACAAGGTTAAGAACCCCCTGCCCCCTTATTTAAGGGGATTAACCGGGCTTCGCCCGGGTGGGATTGACAGGTATTGTTGATATTAGCAGAAAATGATACGCCGATAAACATTCAAATCATGATTATATATTCCGTAGGGGCGGGGTTTGCCCGCCCATCTTGATGTCCCAAATATCAGGTAAGAAAAAAAATAGTAAGAAAGCCTGTCCCAATTAATAAACAATAACCAAATTAAAACAATACTTTCAGCTGTTTCCTGGCATGAACCAATAGATATACGCCTTTATTACTTATTGTTAAAAATTGTTTTATATTATAAACGGAAGTGTTTATTATCAAACGTCCCTGCAAGTCATAGAGTAAAATCGATTCTCCAACAATTAAACCTTGGATTTGAAGACCTCCATTTGTTGCAAAAACTTTTATTGGATTGCTATCGATCGACTCTATGCCGTTGGGTTCATAAGGGGTGGCTTCGATTACGCCATCGATAGGAGATGTAGTGCCTGAAGCTTCGCCTTTCTTTAGATTAACGGTGAAGGTAAACGAACCGTTGGTTCCATCAACATTACCTTCATCGCCGGTAATAGCCGGATTGAAGTCGGTAATTGTGATATCATTTGCGGAGACTGTGATACCGGTTCCTTCGAGCAGTTCGTTAATTTGCTCTAATAACCAAGCGATCAATTCTGTTTCCGTATTAACTGCTTCTTGCTTCTCGAAAAACAGGTTCGCTTCGATCAGTGCCAGGGCTCCGGTAATCGCTTCAGCATCAAGGGTGGCTTGCGTTTTTTGGAAAGAAACCGAAACCGTAACTCCA
>JAVBLA010000015.1:0-100922 GCA_031553775.1 Bacteroidales bacterium | reverse complement strand
AGCAACCAGATATCATTGCAGACAGTAACGGATTATGTGGGGAACAAGATCTACGAAGACGGGCAGTTAAAGATGATCCAGACTCCGGAAGGGTATCTGGCATACGAACGGGATGTGATACAAACATGGGGAGCGCCGGAAAGCCGCAGCTGGTATTATTATTACAACCTGCGGGATCATCTGGGAAGTAACCGGGTAACGTTGCGGAAAGATGGCAATAGTTTATCCATCAGTGAAAAGACGCATTATTATCCGTTTGGATTACCGATTACAGAATCAACGGTTTCTCTTATTGGAGGCCTTATTGGAAGCACTCCTGACCGGTTCAAATACAACAATAAGGAGTTGGATAAGATGCACGGTATCAACCTGTATGATCATGGGGCGAGGTTTTATGATGGGATGTTGTGGCCGGGACCGGATTTTTTGGCGGAGAAGAGCTATGATACAAGCCCTTATGTATTCTGTATGAATAACCCTATAAATCGGATTGACCCAACAGGAATGGAGTCGCGTAATGCTAAATGGGAGAAAGAACTCGAAGATATAAAAGTTTTTCATGAAAAAGTAAAAGATAAATTAGACCGATTTATCTTTACAGAAGATAAAACAAATCCATCTCAAGAAAAGACAAAAAAAGAAAAGAACTCATCATCTAATTTTTTTATAGAAGGTTTAGTTTATTTTTTGTCTGTTTTTGCAGAGTTAGGAAAATCAGTAAACAAATCTTTGGGTAATCCAGATGCAACTTTCGAAGAAAATCTGGAAATGAGCATAACAGTTCATACCATAGCCTTGGCTCCAATGCAAATGATGAAGGGAAATAAAAAAGGATCCACTTCAAAGAGCAGTGTAAAGACTAATGCAGGGAATGCTGTTAAAGAGGGAAGTCAGTTTATGAAATATCAAGAAAATTTTGTTCTAAAATCAGAATGGAAGAACTGGGGCAATTATATGAACAAGAGGGGATGGTCTTTTGAAGATATTCAACAGACTCTTCTAAATGGTAAATGGAGCCCTCATTTTGAAATAAACTACCTTAATCCTGGTAATTCTATGAGTATTGTAACCAATCCGAGTACAGGAAAATCTTTAGTTATTGATAATGTAACAAAAGATATTATCCAATTAGGAGGAGTTGGATTTAAATATTAACATTTATGAAAACAATTAATACAGAAGATATTTATATTAGGTTATTGGAGGGAACAGAGACATGGGTGCCTGTGCCTGCAATATCTTATGGTAATGGTATTTTTGAAATAAAAGAGAATCAATATTTAGATTTAGAAGAGGATGCAACTAGTATATGGGAGTTTCTTCCTGGAGATACTGTAGAATGTGTGGAACAGGATAAGCGTTTGGTCGCTCTTAAGCTTGTAAATTCTAAATTTCCTAATCGCAAAGTTTACCAACTAATTTTTTTAATTGTAAAGAATATTGGTAAAATAAAACGGTATGAATTACTGGAGTTTGAAGATGAAATTAAACAACTTTGTTTGAATGAAAACATTATTCAACGGCAACATCCTATTGTAAAAAAATGGCTTTATGAAAATTGTTTTATCATGGGGTGAGGTTTTATGATGGGATGATGTGGCCGGGACCGGATTTATTATATGAGAAGTATTATGACGTGAGTCCGTATGTTTACTGTGCAAATAATCCAATAAAATATATTGACCCCACAGGGATGGAACTGTTGTTATTTAAGAATGGAGTTTATGTTGGCTCTCACGATGATGTGTATATGGCAATTCATTAGGAACTTTTATTTGATAATAATCCGAGTAAATAAGTTCTATTTCTTTAACGTAAAATCTAAAAATATCATCGTTTGAAATAATCTTATATTTACTTTTCAAATATCTGATACAAGAAGAATCACAACGAGCAAAAAAAAGTTTCTTTTCTTCCAAATTCGCATCCTTACTGAAAGAAGGAAATTCGATGTTCTCTTTTGAGATAGAATCATTTACTCCAATAACTACAGGTATTCGGTTATACTTTCCACTACTTTTATCAAACTCAGAATGTTCTCTGATTCCCAGTATCTGAACATTAATTAGTCCATCAAAATTCACATCTTTATTTAGTTCATAGAATTCTGAACAGAGTTCAAATGGGTCTAATTTCAGTTCACTTGATTTACAAGAAACCAAAAACAGGCTTATAGCAATTATAAAGTACCTGACATTAACAGTCCTCATTTCCATAATTTTTTAAAACTTTTCTTTTTTGCCTTCCAATAACTTCCGGAATCATTTAATCCATTTTGTATAGCCCTTTGATCAGCTGAAGAATCACCTGTCCAAGACCGATTTTCAAACCATCTTTTAAATGCATTTGGATTTTGACTTCCTTCACCATTACTTTTTTTTGCTGACCACCACGCATTTGCATGAGCTGCGGACCTGGCCATTGTACTCGTAAAGCCCATAGTTTCCATGCCATATCCCCATAAATAATTACCTGCATCAGGACCGTTATAGCCAACTGGAGTTTATAACTTTTTCCGGACACAAAGCTAAGACATAAGAACTAGCTCTGCAAAATGAAAAAACAAATTATTATAGGAATATCAAAAAAGAAAAAATTAGAACACTATAAATAGATTATGAGAATAATGGGGTACTAAAAGCTGTTGATGAATTCAAATTCAAATAATTTATAAAAAAAATAATACAGGCAATGCTCTAAGAGAATATGAGTACAAATTCTTAGAAAAGGAGATGTTAGGAAGATTTGGTGCGACAGGATATAGTCAATATAATTTCTCACCAATCCTACCCTATTTTTCATTGTTTTTCCCTATCTTAGTCGCGTGATTTCAGGAATACTATGAAATATCCGTCAAAATATTTTTTGCATCTGACTGTGATAACCGTACTATTATCCTGCGGATTTTCATGCACAGACCTGAAAGAAAACATATATAGCGACATTCCATCCAACCAATTTTACGAGAATTCCGAAGAAGTAATGGCCGCATTCATGTGCACCTGGAATCATCTTTGCACAACAGTTCCCATCGGAGCAGATCCCTGGAATTACCAGGAACTCAGCGCCGACCTGTGCGCGTGGCCCCAAAAGGGTCCTCATGGATACGATAATGGCGACTGGCAACGCCTGCATTGGCACCGATGGACCCCCAGCGAAATCCGGATAGACAATATATGGGGCTTGTGGTACAAAGGCATCGGCTATGCTAATGTACTGCTTTCAGATATTGAAAAGATTGATTTTCAATCGTTAAGGGTTCCCATCGAACGGAAGCAGATGAGGGCCGAATTGAAAATATACCGGGCCTATTGTTATTGGCAGCTCATGGATCTTTTCGGAGATATACCCATATCGGAAACCGTAGGTGAGATCTCTCCATCTACACGGCCCCGGAAAGACGTATATCAATGGATCGAGAAGGAAATACGGGAAAACATCCCTGACTTATCGGAAGATGTTATTTCCTCCTACGGAAGAGTTTCCAAATGGGGCGCCTATGCCCTGCTCTGTAAGATTTACCTGAATGCGGAAGTATATTCCGGAGAAGCAAAATACGAAAAAGCCAAAGATATTTGCGATACGATCATTGCTTCATCGAAGTTCCAGTTAGATCCGGCCTGGAACACTCCATTCCTGAGGAATAACGATAAACTCTCCTCCGAAAATATATGGGTCGTGGCTTTCGATGAGATCAATGCTAAAGGATTCTGCTGGTTTACCTGCTGGTTCCATTATTCCATGCACAATGGATGGGGACTGAGGAGAGGACAAACCTGGAACGGAATTGTCTGTACCCCTACATTTTACGATTCGTTTGCCAATAACGACAAGAGGAAAACGGAAGGACATCTGATCGGCATGCAATTCGAACAGAAGGATTACAACGGGAACGGGATTATCGATACACTGCGTGGTACCGTTGAATACCGGGATAAATACCTGATCTTAGTCAATGAAATCAAAAGCATGACCCTGGGAGAAGAAAACAGCGGCGCCCGATCCATCAAGTACGAATGCTACGAACGTGCTACCGGTGATATGGATAACGACTGGGTAATTTTCCGGTATGCGGATATCCTGCTCACAAAAGCAGAATGTATCATGCGCCTGAACAACAGGAAAGCCACACAGGAAGCTGTAAACCTGCTAAATGATGTCAGGCAGCGGGCTTTTTCGCAGGAAGATTTTGCCAGCATGTGCTATACTGTTGAGAACCTTACCATGGATGAACTATTAAGGGAGAGGGGACGGGAACTTTGTTATGAAGGTCACCGGAGAACCGACCTGATAAGATTCGATGCATTTGTTCATACTACCTGGTGGGACCACACTCCTACGCAAAATGAGGCAGACAACCTGTTTCCCATTCCTAAGAACAGACTGAATAATAACAGCAACCTGAAAGGTAATGCGGCCAACCACAAATAACTGATTAAAAACGAATTTTCAAACCGATCGTAAACGTTTTTGTATAAGGATATGAGCTTCTGGAATCGATTCCGGGCTCCAGTCCGTTTGTATTGATTTCCGGATCAAAGCCGCTATACTTGCTGAAAGTAAACAGATTCGTGGCATTCCCAAATATCCGGATATCCGAAATAAAGGCTGTTTCCGGTAGTTTCAAGGTATATCCCAGTGTAACATTATCGATTTTCACATAGGCTCCGTCTTCCAGGAAATAGCTGGAATAAACCGGATCTTCCGTTAAAGGAGTTTTCAGGGCATCCCGGTAAACATTCAATCCCGATTTATCGATATTGGTACTTGTTCCGAAATAGATTCTTCCTTCATTTAATATTTGGTATTTAAAACGACCTTTCAACATGAAACTGAAATCGAATTTATTCCATCTGAAATAATTGACCAAAGAAAACTTAAAAGCCGGAAGCCCACATCCGATCCAGGTTTTATCATCTTCCGAAAGGCCCTCTATCCCATCCAGGTCTTTCAAAATCCATTTTCCATCAGACGAAATGCCTTCACATTTATATCCGTAAAAAGACCCGACCGGTTGTCCTTCCTGCAGGCGCTGGGCATATCCGAGGTCTCCCGGTTCGCTTAACAGATGCCTGTCTTCAAAGGTAGAATTATAAGTATCGTTAGATAAAGAAACCACTTTATTTTTCTCATAGGAAAATGCCAGGTTGGCCGAATAGCTGAAATCTCGGGTCCGTATGATATCCCCATCGAGACTTACTTCTACTCCCTTATTTCTCAAGACACCCACATTAGTAATTTCTTTACTGTGGATTTCCGAAGGCACCTGGGCATTATACATGCTAATCAGGTCGGAAGTCGTACGGGTGTACACATCCAAAGTACCCGTTATCCGGTTTGTCAATAAACCAAAATCCAATCCTATATTCACCGATTCGTTCCTCTCCCATTTCAAACGGGTGGAATTGTTCAACAAGCCATAGCTAAGCGGTATCCACTCCTGGCTCGTTGCATCCCAATAGCCTCCGCTCGTACCATATTTAGTGATCGACATATAGGGTTCAATGGGAAGGCTTCCCGTAACTCCATAACCTATCCTGACTTTCAGAAAGTTCATCCAGGAAGAAAGCGGACGCATAAATTCCTCTTTAGACAACACCCATCCGAAACCGGCAGAAGGGAACCATCCCCATTGCTGGCCTTCCTGAAATTTACTGGAACCTTCTCTCCGGATGCTGGCATTGAACAGAAAACGGCTGTCCAGATGGTAATTCAACCTGCCGAAAAAAGAAATCAGCCTGCTTGAAGACTTATAGCTGTTCATATCTGCTTTTCCCTGACTCAGGTATTTTCCGGCTCCCAGGTTATTCGTCTGGAAAAGATCCGTAATAAAGTCCTTATTGGCAGCATAGAATCCTTCCGTATTAAAATCCTGGAAACTGTAACCTGCCAGTAACTTGAAATAATGTTTATAAATCTTTTGTTCATATTCATTCGTCCATTCAAGCGTCCTGTTTTTTTTCGTATCGTATGTTTTGGTCGCTTCCCCGTTGGTGCCTCGCATAATCGACTGATAAGAATCGCGGGAAAGATACTTATTATCGTAGTTATCATTTTTTTCCAAAGCCAGGGAAATCCATGTTTTAAAACGTTCTACGGGTTGATAAACCATACTGAAACCGGATAGCAGGTGGCTCAACTCTCCCGTCCATTTTTCCTGCATTTCCAGTGCTACCGGATTTCTTTCGTCGAAACTATTATATAATTCGAAAAAAGATCCGTCCGCCTGGTAAATCGGCATGGTAGGATTGCGCTTCATGGCCTGGTAATAGGCCGAATAATTAGCATATTCGGTATTCACCTGGGAGTTAAACAAATTGAAAGAAAGATCCAGTTTCCCATCAAATGCCTTCTGGTTCAGAAACAAACGGGTATTGAGTGTTTCCCGTTGCGTATCGACCCCAATGCCATCATTACTTCTGTAACTAACAGACGCCCTGTAATTCAACACATTGCTCGATCCGGAAACAGACAGATTATGTACATAGCTGAAATTCGACTTCTTCAGCAAAGCCTCATATACATCATCCCGCCCCCCATAATCGATCAGGTTTTCATTCCCTGTTTTTTTCTTGTACTCGAGATATTCACCGGCAGTCAGAATATCCGGCTCTTTCACCATATATTCCCTCATTCCGGAAAAAGAATATTCTGCTGAAAAACGATTTTCGGTTTGTGTTTTTAACGATACGATTACCACCCCGTTATTGGCTCTTGTACCATAGATTGCAGCGGCAGAACCATCCCTCAGCACGGAAATAGAGCTTATATCTTCCGAAGAAATCGTACTCAGCGTCGAAATAGTTGCCGGAATCCCGTCGATGATAATCAGAGGTTCGTTTAATCCGATAAAGGTAGACACGCCCCTTATCTGGGCAGAGGGAAGGACATTGGGATCACTGCCTCCCGGAGTAGAAATGGACAAACCCGGAATCCGGTCCTGGATATACTGCAAAGGATTGCCCAGGATCGCCCGGTTGAATTCATCCTCACCGACTTTTGTAACCAGTCCCGTTATCTGGTCTTTTTTTTGCATTCCGTAGCCGATGACTACAATTTCATCCAGTATACTTTTTTTTTCCGTCAGGACAATTGCAAGGTTTTTTCTCCTTTTGACGGGAATCTCCATTGCCTCATATCCCAGGTATGACACATTCAACAAGGTGGTAGAATCCGGGATAGAAAGTTTAAAAAATCCATTTTCATCCGTAGATGTTGTTTCACCGGTTTTCTTGATATAGATAATGGCTCCCGAAAGACTTTCTTTTCCGGCTCCTTCAATTTTCCCCTGCAGGATATAAGGATAACTCGAAGCCAGATTGATTTCTTTTTTTCTGAAAAGGATAATATGTTCTCCGTTAATCTGATAATCGATCGCAGCAGACGGAGGAAACAGCACTTTTAATATTTCTTTAAGAGATGCATTTTGGAGATGAATCGATACTGTCCTGGATAAATCGATATCTTCGTCTTTATACCAGAAAGTACAATTCCCTTCCTGTCTGATAATATTGAAGACCTGCCCTACGGTGATAGTGTTGGCTTCTATCGTAATGGGCGGGATTGTTTCTTTGACCTGGGAAAAAGAATAAAGTGGAAAAAACAGGAATAAAATGCTTAGCCCAAAGAATACATGGGAATAATACGAACAGCCTTTTCTATGACAATTCTTTTGATTATGGTATTGATTCATCGGGTCTTTATTATATTTCCAAAATTCGATTTCAGAAACTCAAAGACAGATAGGTTTAACAATGGTTATGGCCTGTTCTTGAAATAGACAGTATCGCCTTCCTGCCGGTACTCCAATCCTAAGCTCAAACTGATAGAGTTTAATACCATTTCTATGCTGTCCGATCGTTTATAACCTCCGGTAAAAAGAGTCTGCTTCAATGGCGAATCTTGTGTTACTACATGTACTCCGTGACTTCTCTCCAATTGTTCCAGCACTTTCTCCAAAGGAGTTGATGTAAAACTATAAGAACCGGTGATCCATTGTTGGTGAAAATCATTTTCTACTTCTTCAACTTTGAATTCTCCGGTCTTTTTATTCAAAACATATAACTGATTCGGCAGCAATATTACACTTTTTCTCTGATCTTTTAAAATATTTTCCTTCATTTGAAGAATTTCTATAGAACCTTCATCCAGAACAACCGACGAAAATAAATCCTCTTCGGAAGACCTGAAATCAAATTTTGTACCCTTTACGGTAACCTGCAGAGACGACGAAGTTACAATAAAAGGTTTTTCCGCATCTTTTTTTACATCAAAATATGCTTCTCCTTCCAGATATACATTTCTTGTTTTCTGAGAAAAATTCTCAGGATACCTCAACTGAGAAGAATTGTTCAGCCAAACAGTGGATCCATCAGGCAAAAATATAACTTTGATGTCACCATCATGCGATACGGAAGCAACCAGATAATCCGATTGAGTTCCCCGGCTATACTGATAAATAAAAACACCCGCTACGGAAAGGATTGCCAGGAGAAGAACCGCGGCATACTTCCGGAAACCGGAAAGATATAAACGTTTTACCGGCACGCTTTTTTCTTTTTCCACATCGGAACCGGATGCCTCTATTTTTTTTTGCAAAGACTTAAATTCCTTGTCCAGAAGATGCTTCCGGGCATGTTCTGTTTCACCTTCAACAGCATGTACAGCCTTTAAGGAGCAAAACCATCGTTTGTTTTCTTCTGATTCGCCCAGCCACTGGTTGATCAATTCGTTTTCTTCCCGGCTGGTTGTATTTTGCAAATAACTCCAAATCAGATCCTCTGAAAATTCTTTCATATCTTATTTTCTCATTTTATACTTTCGCATTACGCATAAAAGACGTATTATACACAAAAAACACTCATATCATTAACATTAATTATAAATTAAGAATTATCCACACCCAGAAAAACATATCCGGAGAAAGGATTTTCTTGAGTATTTTTACTGCTTTGTATATATGATTTTCAACTGTTCTGAGCGATATACCGAGCTTTTCCGCAATTTCTTTCGTTCTCAGTCCTTTTTCATATCGAAGGATAAATACTTTCCTGCACTGGTCCGGCAAAGATTGAATAGCTTTATTGATCCTCCCCTGTGTCTCTGAAAAGATTAGTTTTTCCAGCGTTGTATTCTCTTCCGGATTAAAAAAAATTTCTTCATACCCATCCAGATTACTTAATTCGCTGAATGTATGCGATTTTCTCACCTTATCCTGACGGATAACATTCATACACCTGTTATGTACGGAACGCAGAAGGTAAGCATTTACAGAAGTAGTGATCGACAACTGTTCCTTGTTGTTCCAAAGCCAGGCAAAAAGGTCCTGTACTACATCTTCGGCAGTTAAACGGTCGACCAGTAAACCGGCATAACCTAATAATTTAGGATAATACTCCCGAAAAAAAGATTCAAAGGATCTGGAATCCTTTCCAAAAATAGTTAATATTTGACCTTCTGTTTCAGACACTGATTTGATAGGATAAATTCTTCCGGAGATTGAAATATTTTAATTAGAAGTGCAAAAATAAAGATTTTTTTCAAAATTGCATCTGAAATTAGATGACAATGAGAAATATTCAGCCCAAAAATTCAATATAAGAATAAACCGCTGACTGCTGCCAACAAAATCATAAGTATCGGATGCACCTTCAGGAACATCACTAAGACAAAGGCTACTGCAAAAATAACAACACTCTTATAGTCAATGAAATTCTCCTTGTTTACAAGAAGCAAAGCTGCCGCAGCAATCAACCCTACCGTAGCCGGACGAAGGGCCTTGAAAACACCCTCCACATGCTTATTATTTCTGAACTGAGCGATAAACCGGCAAATAAGAAGGACTATAATCAAGGAAGGAAGGCAAACCGCAAGTGTTGCCAGAGCTGATCCCCAGATATTTCCGGTAGTTGTATAACCAATATAAGTGGCGCTATTGATTGCAATCGGACCGGGTGTCATCTGCGAAACGGCAATAATATCTGTAAATTCCTGCAAACTAAGCCAGGCATGTTTCTCTACTACTTCGTGTTGAATCAAAGAAAGCATCGCATAACCTCCGCCAAAACCGAATAGTCCGATCTTAAAAAAAGAAATGAATAATTGCAGGTAGATCATGAGCCGGAAGTTTTTGTTCGATCAAAAAAATACCCGTATATCCAACCGGCAAAACCGGCCGCCAATACAATATAAACAGGAGAAACTCCGAATTGCCAAATCAATATCGCAGCTACCACAGGGATAATAGCGGTCTTTACATTGATTTTCACCTGGCGTGCCGTAGTAAAAACAGGCACGGCAATCAAGGCGACAACAGCCGGACGAATGGCATTGAACATTTTAGCCACCCAAATATTGTCCTGAAACCGGGAGAAAAATATAGCTATCAGCAGGATAATCAAAAAAGAAGGTAGTATAGTGCCTAAAGCGGCCACTAAACTACCTTTATTTTTTTTCAACTTATATCCTACAAAAACAGCTACATTGACGGCCCAGGCACCCGGGGTGGCCTGCGCTACGGCCAGCATGTCGACAAATTCCGTTCCGTCGATCCATTTTTTTTTCTCAACTACTTCCTTCTGAACGACAGGGATCATCGCATATCCTCCGCCAATGGTAAAAGCTCCTATTTTAGCGAAAGTAAGGAAACAGTCCAGATAAACATTCATGATTAGCGGGTTCTCCTCACGCTACGGGACGGAGAAGGAGACGAACTTTCCGATTTAATTTTCTGTTGTTTAGGTTCTCTTGTCGATCCTTTTGAAGATGACTTATTATCATCCTTTTTCTTGTCTTTACTGCTTACTACCTTAGCCGTATCGGGTTCTATCCACAATTTCTGTTCGAATAATTTCAATTGTTTTTCGATGCTGTCCTGTGCCATTTTCAAGGTATCCGGATTATCTCCGAATTGTTGGGCTAAGGTATAGTTCAATAAATTGGTGGTCTTGATAATTTCACCTTTGAACATCCTCTTACGGAAATAATCGTCCATCGTATAGGTCATGGCATTGTTGATATTGGATGTCATGATCGGTTTCTGGGAGATATACGGCCGGATATTTTCGTATGGAAGCCAGAACAAAGGCTGGCGGTTCATTTCACCGAAATCGCCTTCGCGAACCAGCAAGGGACAAATAGCCAGTAATTTCACATCAAAAGTAGAGTTGGAAGGATCGAAATACCAGGCTTCTTTTACAAGATAGGAAAGCACTTCCCCGCTGGGAATATCCACATCTTCTACCACATATTTCGTATTGGCACCCGATTTTTGCTCCTTATATAATATATAGAAACGATCCAGAATATCTTTGAATTTCACTTTATTCTTATCGATAAAGACTTCTTTCCCGTCTTCATACTCATAGGCCACGATTTTGTCATCTGATAACAACTTGAAGATCGCAGTAAACAGGTTCATCCGATCGCCGATAGGTTCTACCGGATAATATAACGGGGCATTGGCTTCTTCCTTTAAGTTGACCATCCGGTATATTTCCCTTAACCAGGGAACATTATCTGTATTTTTCGTCTGGTCTTCATTCATGGATTTAGCCCTTACCGAAAGTTCGGGCAAAGCGGCTGATTGCGGGGTCTGTTGTTGCTGGCTCGGCCGCTGACGTGTCGGTGCCTGTGCGGAAATTCCCTGTACCATCGAACAGGCGCAAATAAGTGCCACTATATAACCAATTCGTTTCATAAATTGAAAATTGAAAATTGAAAATTGAGAATGAAGTACTTTCTTATTCTTTATGGATTCGGAATATAAAAGGAAGCTTCATTTATCTTTTATTCATTAATTAACTACTACTTCTATGGGTGGGATAGACCGTTCGATCCCATCCGGACCTATGGCTACAACACCCCGGATAAAAAAGGTTTTACCTTTACTCAGTTTCTGAATATAGCCTTTTTGCCGATCAGAAAAACGAGGGCCATCGGAGACCTCCGGTACCGTATTTCCAAAAGAGTCAAAAAACAGTGTTTCGAATTTTACCACGCGATAGGCGATGTTCAACAAATCGTCATCGATCGCTGCTTTTACTTCATTAATAGCAATCAACCTCGATTTGGGAATTTTTCCGCCTTTGAATTTACGGATATTTCCATTTTCGTCAGGATATTCCAGGTATGGCAACGGATCGGGTAACATACGCACGCGGAATGCCGTCCGGGCCATTTCCTGTGTTTTTCCATCTTCCATTTTAGCGGTAACGATAATTACCGACTCTACTCCTATTTTTTCCGGTTTCGCCATCCATAACTCGCCGCTTCTTGTCAATGAACCGTTAGTCATCGTAGCAGAAATATTCTGACTGGGAATACCTGGTGCTGCAATCCGGATTGGATTGGAATAGCCTGCATATAATACGTTCATTAATGTCGGAGCAATTGTGGCGCTGGGTTCCACTACATAATATTGGTCTTTAAATGGTACTTCTTTTGTAGTTCCATCTCTCTGTTTCATTTTTATAATCCCACTTACAGGAAAAGTTCCCGTACTGGAAGCTCCAACCCGGTAAAAGCCATTGTCTCTTTCCTCTAATATTTTACCATTCGCTATAATTGCAGGAAGCTGTGTGGAATCGCGAGCTGTAAGTACAATCTTGGCGACATATGTTCCGCCACGCATTACAATCCTTGAATCCGGAATAACTTCTGCAGTAATCTCGTTTACCTTAAAGTCTTTCAAATCGATATTTCTCAACAGGGTAGACAATGCCTCTCCTTCTGCATACCGGATGTCATTCTGCAATTTGGTCATCAATGTCACAGCTGCCGCCAGTGGCATCTGCCAAAACATGGATTCTTCCCAGGATTGTTTATTTTCCTTTGCCTTTCTGGAAGGCTGGGTACTCAGGTTACTTTTTATAATTTCGCGCTTGAGGCTATCTCCCAGAATATTGGAAATAGAATCCCGGTAAGCATCTATTCTTTCCCTTAACTCTTTTCCTCCCGTCTTTCCCGGAGCAATCATTACTTCAAAGGCGGCATTCAGGTCGTCCGGATGTTCCAGTTTTTCCGGATCCGCATTTTTGCCGTCTGCATGCCGTGCAATTTCCAGTTTTTTCCGGCTGATGAAATTATATAATGAATCTGTTCTTTCTTTTACTTTTTGGGCCTCTTTATAGTAGGCATCTGTTTTACCTTCAGCAATCCGGTGATATTCCTCCATATCTTTGAACAACAATTCGTTCCTTGTTGTGGAAGATTTAACCGAACGGAGTAAACTTTCTTCCACCAGCTCAAAACCATCCAGCACCTCCGACGAAACGTTGAGGGCCAGCATGGCGATGAACACCAGATACATCAGGTTGATCATCTTTTGCCTGGGGGAATTGGGATCGTTTGCTGCCATCTTTTTTTAATTAAGAGTTAAGAATTAATAGTTAAGAATTAAATTGTGAAAATTATCAAACACATTCATCATCTCCTTTTAATTTTCAATTTTCAATTCTCAATTTTCAATTCTTATTTGATTATGGTTGTTTCTCGTTGTTCTCTGCCGGTTTAGGGTTATTCACTCCCGTTTGCGGCGGTGTATAACCCGGATTGTAATAACCCGGATTCGGATTGTAGCCTGGATTCGGAGCATATCCACCGGGAGCATATCCCGGATTCGGATTATATCCCATAGCAGCTCCCTGTACATTCATATTCATGGTCATTGCATTCAACAGACGGGCATAAACCGTATTGAGCGCAGCAATATGCTGGGTCATTTTTTCTGTTTCGCCACGGAACACCGTACTATCCACTACAGAGCCTTCATACATTTCCTTGATACGCGATAATCCGGCATTGATCCGGTTAACGGCTTCCATCTGGGAACTTACGCTGTGCATCTGCAACTCGTAAATATTATTCAATGTTGAAATATTCCGGTTCAGGGCTTCCATTTGGTGGATGTATCCCTTGGAATTTTCCGTGAGTTCATCCGAATTATCCGTGATGCTCTTATAGGAATTCAACAATACATCGGAAACATCGGTCAGGTTGTTGGTAACCTGGCTGAATTTCTGCATATTTTCCGACATTTGCGATATTTGATCCAGGTATTGCTGGGTGGCATCGGTGAGTTCCGACATTTTGGATAATTGTTCTGCCGCACCCGACAACTTTTTGATACTTGCTGTCAATGCATTGGTATCTTCTTCCGAAATATCCACATTAGACGGAATACCGAAAGATTTTTTGATTTGGCCTTGGGTCAGGGGGATTTCTATTTCTTCTCCATCGGCACCTGCAACCGGATGGCCTGTAGCGCCACCGGCATAACCGCCTCCCGCGAATCCTCCTCCGCCATAACCACCGGCTCCTCCGCCCAGGATTACCGGACCGGACATACCGCCAACTATACCTCCTTCAGGAGCAACTCCTCCGGCAGATGCAGCGACACCTCCACCTCCAATAATAACAGTACCTCCACCACCACTTCCACCACCGGAAACACCTGCAATTCCGGCCTCTTCTCCGTCTACAGCAACACCGCCGCCGGCAACTCCAAAACCGCCGCCACCATTTCCTCCTTTGAAGAGCGGACGGTCTTCCGGATCTTTAGAATCCAGGATCGGAAATACTTCTTCCCATTTGTATTCTTTCGGGGGACGATCGAATGCCGAAATAAAGAACACGAAAAACTCTGTGATCATACCTACCGATAACAGGATATTTCCGAGATTATACGGCCAGTGCATTAATTTAGCCAGAGCTCCGATGATTACAACGGCAGCTCCCCAACTGTAGAAAAACTGAAAAAATCTTTTTCCCTGATCTTTCGACAGGAATTTTTCCACAATATTCTTATATCTTCTTTTGATTCCCATATGCTTGACTGAGTAATTTACGATTGATTTTTATCATTTGGTTTTAGCAAAACCGACCTGCGTACGCACACAACGGAATCCGATGTACGAACGTTGCTCGTTCTGGTATTCTGAGCTGCGTATATCCGAACGGATAAAATGAACGGCATCTTTCCAGGAACCTCCCCTCACTACCTTTTTCTTGATGGCATAAGGATCTTCTTTTGCCGCATTATATCGGTATTCCGGATTGATATCGTTCATGATTTCAGGTCCTGACTCCAGGAATGCGGTAGATGTCCACTCCGCCACATTACCGGCCATATCGTATAAACCGAATTCATTGGGAGAGTAAGAACCCACGCGAGCCGTAATCAGGTGACCATCTTTAGGATAGTTACCGCGATCAGGCTTGAAATTAGCCAGGAAACATCCTTTTTTCTCAGAGATCACACCTTCCTGTGCCCAGGGATATTTATTTTCACTTTTTCCATTGCGGGCGGCATACTCGAATTCGGCTTCTGTGGGTAATCGATAGGGTTCGATCACACGATTAGCATTCTTTCCCGTCAACGATTTCTTCAGGTAATCCGTACGCCAAACACAGAAAGCCGTAGCCTGCTCCCAGGATATGCCTACTACCGGATAGTCGTTATAGCCGGGATGATTAAAATACATCCGCATGTAAGGCTCATTGTAAGCATTATTAAAGTCATTGACCCAACAGGACTCGTCCGGATAAATATTGATAATCCGGGTATGATAAAAATCAAAGAGACTTCCCAGGGGACGGGTCAGTGTTTCATTGACTATTTTCCCTTCTTCATTAATATAGGCAGTGTCTTTGGAAATCATGACAACCGCATTGGGGTCTATCGCAATATCCGTATCCTTTACCCGGTCGGCAGGATTCAGACGATTCTTACGCAGGGCAGCAGATGTGGCATCGAACCAACTGTAACGATAATTCATCTGTTTATCATCCAGTTTTACTTCTCCGGTAATCGGATGATTATAATAGACACTGTTCATTGCCCGCAATTCGTCTTCATTTGCCTTTCTTTCATTCGGCAATGGCCTGTTCCAATTCAGAATAGGAATCGGCAACGGATCTCCGTTTTTATCTTCTGTTATTTTATACAGGTCGTCTCCGGCATAAGCAGGATCAAACAAACGTTCCCTGATGAGGGAATCTCTGACCCAATAAACAAACTGGCGGTATTTGGCATTGGTGATTTCTGTTTCATCCATCCAGAAAGATTCGATGGAAACAGCTTTGGGATTTTGGGAAATCCCCCAAAGAGAATCTTTATCTGCCGGTCCCATATCGAATGCACCTCTTTTGATGAGCACCATTCCATAAGGAGAAGGTTCGCTCCAGACAGGAGCGCTGACACCTGTCAGTTCACCACCCGATCCTGACTTGGAGTTTCCACATGCAGAGCAGATGGCGGCTATCGCAATGATCCATATTGCTTTTTTCATATTACTATAATATTCTTACACTCTTGTGTTTATTTTTATTTCCTTTACCCGGAGTCAGTTCCATCGTGTATTTCAGGAATAATTCATGACTACCGGTAGTTCCTTTCCTGATGTCGGTTATCGGAAAATCGTAAGCATAACCTACCTGTATTTTTCCAAATTTAGCGCCCAACGTAACCATGGCAGCATCTCCATACCGCCAACCCAAACCTCCCCACAACATTTTATTGTAACAAAGACGGGCATTGATGTCAAAAAGGGTAGCCTGTACAATAGATTTAACAAATATTGACGGCTGTAACTCTAACAACGGATTATTCAATTGAATATTGTATCCTCCCATCAAATAATATGTGCGTACCGGATAAAAAACAGCATTCTCTCCCATCTCCATTTTCGGCTCCGTAAGGTGAGTAGCTGACAACCCCGCATACCATTGTTTCCGGGAATAATACAAGCCTAATGCAAAGTCAATGGCTGAACCGGTGACCTCCGACATTGGAATTCCATCGTCTGTTTGCTGGTGGTACGGACTCACGGGAATGTATACGCCGGCCCCATCAAAGGTTTCACTGATCATACTTGCCTGTAAGCCTACACCCAATAATCCTCCGAAAAGTTTTTTCTTGTATGCGTACTGGCCGGAAATGATATTATGTTTGAATAGCCCGAGACTCTCATTAAAGAACACAAGTCCTATGCCATGGGTTTTTCCGAAAAACTTAAACGGCATGTCGGCCGCCACAAAAAAAGATTGAGGAGCTCCCTCGAAACCGAGCCATTGCTGACGGTACATAGCCGTAGCCTCCAGATTGGAAGTCTGCCCTGCTACCGCAGGGTTAAAATAATTAAGCGCCGCCCAGTAGTTACTGAACTGCGCATCGTACTGAGCCTTCAGGGCGATGGAGGCAAAAGAAACAAATATGAAAGTAAATAGTGCTTTTCTCACATGTTTCAGAGCTATGCTTACAGGGAATAAACGGAAAGATAAATAAAATATTGCGTTAGCATAATAAGCGGTTATAAAAAAGAAGCGAAGGATGAATCTGTCCCTCGCTTCTTTTTATAGTAATTTTCACAAGCTGCTACTTACTTCAATATCATTCTGGCAGTAATACTTTGTGTTGCATTTCTAACTTTTACCACAAACACCCCTGCTAAGTCGACTGTTACAGGAAAATTATTATCCACTCCGGCATAAGAAGCCATTACTTTACCGGTTACATCGTACAAAGTAACAGTAGCTGCGGAATGCAGTCCCTGAACGAATAATTGCTTTCCTGCTGATCTTACGGCAAGCTTATCGTCGGCGAATACCATTTCATCCGAAGTATCATTTTTGGATACGGAACCATTACAAGTCACTGTTTGAGCGGCAACTCCCGTTGTAGCAATTGAAATCGTTTCATTATAATTGCCCACATTCAAACCGGTCTTCAAACGTACATAAATAGTATTGGAAGCCAGGATTTCATTCACAGGAGAAAGTATAATCGAGTTTGCAGCAGCAAAATTGCTTCCCGTATTTTTAGAAATCTCATAATTAGCAGACGGGGTAACAGTGATATTACCGGCTAAATGCGTACCCGACACATTGAACGATTGTTCTGCCGAAGGAGTATTACTTCCGGAAACATAAGTAAAACCATTCAATGCAACAGGATCTATAATCAATGACGGAGTAGCAGTTATAAAAGATTGCTGTACGCTATAAGCAGTTCCGGCACTGTTAGTTGCATAAGCCCTAACATAATAAGTAGTACCGCAGGTAAGATTTGATAAACCGGCAGAGAATGTTTTATTTTCTACATTTCCAGATGTTACCTGTGTGCCTTCTCCGTCGGCAAAACCATTAGTTGTACTATAGTAGAAGCCTTGTGCCGTAATGGTTGCACCACCATCTAAACCGATAGTAGCCGACAAGGCAGCCTGGGTGGCTCCTATTGCGGATATTACAGGGATATCCACGACTGGTTTGGTAATAATCCTGAGAGTGGCAAATGAACCTTGCAGACTATAAGCTGTTCCTTCACTATTGATTGCATATAACTTATAATAATAGGTAGTATTCTGTTCAAGCCCGGTTATAGTAACCGTAAAATTACTGTCTTCCAGGTTGTCGGCAGAAACTTTTGTACCCTCACCGTCAGCAAATCCGGAAGTTGTACTCCAGTAAGCTCCAGACTCTGTGATTCCTGAACCACCCGTAGAGGAGATTCGTCCGCTCACAGTTGCTTTAATATATTCAGGCACTTCTCCTGTTGAAACAACTGTCGGTTTTACAGCAGACACTGTCAAAAGAAATTCAGCCTCATCTTCACAATAATTTCCATTAGCGGTTATCGTAGCTTTCAGGGTCGTAGTACCCACTGCGGCAATAAAAACTTCACCGGTAGATTGATTGACTGTTGCCACTGCCAAATTACTGCTTTCATAAGAAACAGTACCACTGCTAAGCGAAGAGGCAGCTTCGATAATAAACGGTGCATCCCCAAAATTTTTAGAAGCAGGAGTTGTTGTGAAAGACAGGCCCGGATCGGCGCAACTTACACTTCCCGAGCAGATAACTAATTCACTTTCAGCCTGATCAGAAACAATATTGATTACTTCATCATTGTAATTACCTACGTTCAAGCCATTTTTCAATCTCACATAAATAGCAGTCTCCGTAACATTTCCATTTGTTGGTAAAAGAACAATTGATGATTCTGCATTGAATGATTCGCCTGAAGCCTGGGATATTTCATAATTAGTAGATGGTGTAATGGTAATATTGTCAGTTAATCTAACGCCTTTTACAGTGAACGATTCTTCGGTTTCTGATGTTGTGCCGTATGTGTAGTTGAATCCGGTCAGAGATGAAGCGGATACGGTTACAACAGGAGTAGTAAGTTCCACATAACCGGAAATCGACAAGCCATTTGTAGATGAATTCGGAGAACTGAATCCCCAACCTCCTGTAGCTGTTTGCCCACTGGCATAATATCTTAAAGTGATCGTCTTTCCTGTTACATTTTGTAATTCCGGCACCCCGGACAGATCAAACCATAGATTGAGTGATGTAGAAGTTGACATAACTGGCACCCCTATGAGATTGAAAGCTCCATTATCAACACTATAAGCAAATTGAGATGCTACTCAACTGTTTGCATAAAAAGTTGCTGTGCCTGCAAAATTAGCATCAATACGGGCCAACGAAACCTTATAGCCTGATACCGGTTGAATTGTAACCTGGAAATAATCTGTATTGGAAATCGAAATTCCATCATTCTTAAAACCTTGGGTTCTAAAACTATTAGTACCGGTGCTCACTGGTGCATCGTCTCCTCTTGTAATATTATTTGTTTCAGATGTTGTATTGAGACCTTCGCTAAAAATACCGGGCCATGTTGCAACACCTGCATTGGCGACTCCGTTAAAATTCCAAACAGCAATCTCCGTCGGTGCCACTTTCACAGTAAGAGTATGTTGTTCATCGGCAGCTGCTTCATAATTACCGTTTCCTTCTTGAGAAGCTGTAATAACAGACATTCCTTCTCCTACAATATGCACCATCCCGGAAACAATCGTAGCCACAGCCGGATTCGAACTTTGGTAAGTAACCGTCAATCCGGAAGAAGCAGTTGCACCCGGATCAAAATCAGAATCACCTACATATTTGAGAGACATTGCATTGAAAGTGAGGGTCTGGGTAGCTTTATTAATCGTTCCGGTCAAACCGGTCGGTTGTGTTAGAAAATAATTACCGGTATCGTTCCCTGTCAATGTACAATTTGCCGTAACAGGTATATTTACTCCGGCATTTTCCGAGTCAAATATACCGGTACCTACAAAATCAACATCATCAGAATTTACAATGCCGGTAAGAGTACCTGTAATAATCGCAGCTGTGCTGTCATTATATGTTTTAGGGGTAACAACTGCATCGGGAATAGACAACTCTTTGGGGTCGACAGTAAGGATCCTGTCTATTTCTGTAGCAGAATTGTATGTATCATTTCCTTCCTGTCTAGCGGTAATCGTAGTTTCTCCGGCACCGACAATCGTAACAGTATTTCCCAAAACTGTCGCAACTGTAAGATCAGAGCTTTCGTATGTAACAGTTAAACCGGAGGAAGCAGTAGCTGTTAAGTTAAATGAGTTACCTCCATAAGTTACAGAAGCTAAAGGATTGAAAGTAATTATTTGGTCTGTCTTTGTGCTTTGAATAACCGTAAAAGAATATGTATCCAAATCACTACAATATCCATTGGAAGCAGCTAAGGTTGCTGTAATGGTAACATCTCCTACCGATAACAAATCAATTTCTCCGGTTGAAGAATTTACGGTTGCAACACTTTCATTACTGCTACTGTATACAATGGTTCCATTTGTATTATTTGAAGACGCGATGGCCTCGAATGAAGCATCCTTATCGGTTTTGGTTGTTGGCAGATTTGAGGAAAATGCCAGATCCGGATCATCACAGTCAGAGACACTTCCGCTACAGGTAACGGTTTTAGCATCTACTCCCGAGCAGGTAATATCGATCACTTCATTGTTATAAGTGCCAACTTGTAATCCGGCCTTTAACCGTACATAAACAGATTTATTGGAAACACTTCCACTTGCAGGAGTGATTGTTATGGATGATGCTGCAGAAAAACCGTCACCTCCTGTTTCTGATATCTCATAATTGCTATTAGTTTGGGAAGAGACAATAACATTTGCTTCTAAGCTGGATCCAGAAACAGTAAATGATTGTATTACAGATGGGCCATTTTCATGTTTGTATGTAAAATTGGATAATGAAGAAGATACATTAATGGTAGGTGTCTGTAATTTATACAAAGTAAGATTTTGTTGAGAACCTGTATAGCACACAAAGCGGTATGAACCTGAATTATTGTTATACTGGAGCAATCTGGTAGTAAGCGCCGCATTTGTAATCGTAAACAAATTTGACACATAATTAAAAGTCCATCGCTGATTGTCTGAAGAAACGGCAGATACCACTTGTACATTATTAGAAGATCCTGTATATGAAATATACTTATCCGTATCCTCACTATATATAGTTTTTTTGGTACCATCTGTTGTGATCCTCCAGACAATTGTCTCATCCGGATTGGTAATGGTATTGCCTCCCGTTGGAGAAATCGCAAGTCTATCTAAATATGTACTACTCACATATGAATTACTCATGGCATAAGTAGTTCCAAATGCTATGACATAATAACCATCTGTCAGATCTGAAAGTGATGTTATTTTCGTAAACGTACCGGTACCGGAATATGCACCTTTTACATTCAGAGAAAAAAGCATCATTAACAATCCGAACAAAACACTCCTAAAAAACAAAGTAGTAATTCTCATAATCCATTATTTTAATATCTATAAATACTTTTACACCAAAATCACAAAGATAAGAGAGAAAACAATATTTCTTATCTCTTTTTTGTTAAATTTTCGTTTCGACCACTCTCTTTTTGTGACTTAAAAGCTCGTTTCTTTTTATTGATACATCTTTCTAATTTGTTTAGTATTTTTTTGCTTTATTCCAAAGTACGTCTGTCTTTCGCAAGCATTTCTTCATCAGTTTTTTCTTTCGAGCAGGCGAAAAATAAAACCAGGAATAACAGGAGTAATAATTGAAAATATTTCATCTTCAAAAATAAATAGGGTTATAAATGAATATAGAAATGATTGATATCGCCTCACTCAACTTTCGTCAATACTTCTTTCTCCGGATAATTCGGACTATACAGCAATGTGTTCTCACGGATCACTAATTTTCCGTCCTTTACAAAACCGTCCCCACGAACAGAAAGATGATCGATCATTCTTTTCTGCCACAAGTCGAACTGCTTTTTATATTTTTTATCGGCAGCATAATTCACCAATTCTTCCGGATCCCGTTTCAGGTCGAACAAAAATTCCTCTCCGGTAATCGGATACCAGATATATTTCATTTTGCCATCGGTCAAAGCCATCCAATAGTTTTCTTTTTTGTAGCAACTGGCATGTTCCAGATCGATATAAGAACGCCAATTTCCTGTATTTCCCCGAATTAGCGACAATACAGATGCTCCATCCATTTCTTTCGGAACAGCAGCTCCGGAAGCATCCAGGAAAGAAGGTAAGACATCTCTCAATTCTACCGGTTGGTCCAAGCGACTGCCTTTGGGAAGAATCCGTGGCATTTTTTCCGGCAGCTTCACCAAAAAAGGAATATGTGCCGATCCCTGGAAAGGATAAGTTTTACGCCAGTGATAATGATCACCCATCATATCCCCGTGATCGGAAACAAATACAATCAGTGTATTGTCATACAGTCCTTTTTCTTTCAATGCGGCGATAATTGCTCCGACCTGGTCATCGATAAAAGTAATCGAGGCATAATAATGTCTTTTGGAGTTTACGGCATAATCCGGTCCGAAGTTTCCAAAAGGAGCATTTTTATCTGCCTTTTCCGGAGAAAGCAAGGTGGAATACGAGGTTGCCCATTCTCCTGTTACCGGTTCGGAAATATCCGCATTCGCGTACAGATCCAGATAACGTTGAGGTGGATCATATGGACTGTGAGGCCGGGCAAAGGAAACTTTCAGGAATAGCGGTTGGTCACTGGAATAATTCCGGATCAGTTCAACGGCTGTTTGTCCGGTCCAGACAGTCGGATGTAATTTTTCTTCCAAACGGTATACCCCGGCACGGTGTTCGTTCCATCCAATTCCTGTTTCGTCAGGATCTCCGCCGGGATAATTCAATTGAAACCAGGCGCGGTAGTCACTGATAAAATCAGGAGTTCCTTTCCGTCCGCTTTCATCTAACAGGGTGACATTGAAACCATGTAAAGCCTTCTGAGGCTCGAAATGCATTTTACCTATACCAAAAGTATAATATCCATTCTCTTTCAGCATTTTCGGCATTTCAAACTTATATTGTGCCGCCATTTTGCCATAGCCCAGCATTCCGTTGTTCCACGGAGACATTCCAGTCAGAAGACAAGCCCGGGCAGGAGTACTGCTCGGAACGGAAGAATAGGCGTTGACAAATGTGTATCCGTCTTGAGATAATTTATCCAGATTAGGAGTAATAACAACCGGATTTCCCATGCAACCCAAAGCATCACCGCGCTGTTGATCGGTCATCAGCAAAAGAATATGTGGTTGGGCTGCAGATACAGGCAAGGATAATGCAATCGCTCCGCCAAATATACTGATTATTGTTTTTTCAATTAAACCTGTTGTTTTCATTGTATGTTCCGTTTAGTATCCTATATGAAGGAAGCACAAAGATAATATATTTTCCATTAAGAGTATTTTAAAAGTAAACAAACCCTTTTTCAATACGTAAAATCAGATTCAGTTGCATTCCTGTAAAAAAAATAATAATTTTGGAAATTATTTGATGTCGGATATTCCGATAAAATAAACTTTTGCAGACAAATAAACAAACTATTTCTGCTAAAACCTATGAGTATTCTATCCGATCACGAGTTATGGATTTCGTTTAAAAATGGAGACCTGAATTCATTTTCAGTCATCTACAAACGATATTATGCTCCTTTATATGCATACGGATTGGGTATGAATATGAAAGATGAATCGATTAAAGATGCTATCCAGGAAGTTTTCCTGAAATTATATTTCAATACAAATTTCGAGGTAAAGGGAGATAATCTCAAATTTTATCTTCTGAAGGCTATCCGCAATCAGCTTCTCGATGTTATAAAACTCAAAAAAGAATCGGTCGATATTTCGCAGGCCGGACACAATTTTTCGATCGATTTTACCATAGAAGATAAACTGATTAAAGAAGAAGAGTACAACCAGTTGCGTCTGATTGTCGAGTCGGTCTTAGACCGTCTTACCGACCGCCAGAAAGAAATCATGTATTTACACTTTATCGAAGAAATCAGCTATGAAGATATTGCCGGAATGATGAATATAAAGGTACAATCGGTCCGTAATATTGTATTCAAAGCTATGGAAAAATTGAAAGGACTCAACCCCGATGAGTTTATGTTCCTGATAGCGTTGTTATGTCTTCAACAAAAATAGAAAACTCATTTTTAACCGAAAACCAGGTACTTATCTGATTTTTTCTAAAGAAACTTTCTCCAAACATTAAAATTTTCGCAAAAAGCGAGTATATCTGTATAGGCTCATTCGTATGTATTATATATCATAAAAACAAGATGAAAAACTATTCGGAATATCATACTGAAGATTATCTGACCGATCTCTTTTTTATGGATTGGGTGTATACCCAGGATAAAAAAGCGGAAGAGTTCTTCCTGAAACTGATGGAGGTACACCCACATACCTCCAGACAGGTCCGGGAAGCCAAAAATATTTTATTAAAAATAAAAATAAAAAAAACGGAAGTGCCCGACATTGAGATTGAAAAGTCATGGACCGATTTTGAACAGATCGTAACCCAAAAATCAATCAAAAACACCCATCGCAGGAAAATATTCCTCTGGAGCATTTCCGCAGCCGCATCCATTGCTTTACTATTCCTTTCAATACACCTGTATAATAAATCTTATCGTCACGATTATATTTCAATGATGGATCAATCTTCTTATTCAGGCTATATACAGGATAATGAGATACGGTTATTTCTGGAAGATGAGATATGGACATTGAAAAAAGGCCAGCATATTTCATGTAAAAACGGGAATATTATGATATACGAAACCATCAACGGGAAAGAAAAGATTGTTGCTCAACGGGATATTTCCGGAATAAAATCATTGAATAAACTGATCGTTCCCCATGGAAAACAAATGGACCTGATCTTATCAGACCAATCCAAACTCAATATCAACGCCGGAAGCACCGTGATCTTTCCTTCTGTTTTTGACAGAAAAGAACGTGAAATATTTATTGATGGAGAAGCATTCTTAAATGTGCATCCAGACAACAAACATCCATTTAAAGCAAAAACACGTCAAATGGATATCACCGTTCTTGGCACATCATTTAATATATCGGCATATTCCGTTGACACAGAACAGAGTGTAGTTCTTGTATCCGGAAAAGTCAGGATAGATAATCAGGAAAAAACATTTCTGCTGAAACCGGGCCAAAGGTTCAGAAACACATGTAAGGAAAATATCGACCGGGTAAATGCGCTGGATTATATCTGTTGGAAAGACGGATTTATGAAAGTAGACAACGAAAATCTGAAAAATATTCTCAAACGGCTGGAACGTCATTATGATGTACAGATAGTATATGATGAAAAACAAATCGCTTCCCCAATAAAATACAGCGGAAAACTTGAACTTACCGAAAATATCCGGGATGTATTCAAGACGATCGAATCAACCACACCCGTAACAATAACAAAAGAGAATGACAAATATATTGTAAACCTTTAAAACTACATGGAATAATGACAATCAAATTATGGGGTATACTTTGGGGTATACTGAGTTTCCAGGTAATCTTTGCCAGCTCATTACAGGATCAGGACAACCTGATTACCATGGAATTGAAAAACGCACCTCTTTCAGTTTTACTGAAAGAAATCGAGAGTAAAAGTCCATATGTATTTTTCTACACGGAAGGATGTATGGATCCGGATGCACGGATCAATATAAATGTAAAAAACAAAACAGTGAAACAAATACTGGACATTGCTTTTTCTTCCACAAATCTGACTTATAAGATCAGTAATCATCAGATTACCATAGTGAAAAGTACAATAAATGAAGAAAATCCTCAAAAATTGATGCTGAAGGGAACTGTCTATGATATATCCGGAGCTCCTTTAACAGGGGTAAGCATCTCCATTAAGGGAACCACCCAGGGAACTGTCAGCGACATAGACGGAGCTTATCAAATCCAGTTGGATTCTCCCGGACAGACCGTAGTTTTTTCTTATTTAGGTTATGCTTCACTGGAAATAACCGGTAAAAATCCGGACCTGTTCAATCATATTACTTTACAGGAAGATGCTTTTCAATTGGAAGAAACGGTTGTAATAGGCTATTCTACCCGCTCCCGTGGAAAACTGATCAGTTCGGTATCTACTATTAATGGAGAACAATTAGTCAAAGCATCTGTCCCCAACCTGGAGAATGCCTTATCCGGACGCGTTTCCGGCGTTTTTTCCAGACAAACAACCGGAGAGCCCGGCAATGATTTTGCCGATCTTAAGATCCGCGGATTCGGGTCTGCATTGGTTGTGGTAGACGGCATTCCCGGGAGAAGTTATGAAAGCCTGGATCCTGCAGAAATAGAAAGCATATCTGTCTTAAAAGATGCTTCCGCAGCTGCTGTATATGGGATGCAAGGTGCAAATGGGGTTATACTAGTAACGACCAAACGAGGAAGTAAAAACCAAAAAGCTTCATTGGAAGTGAGCAGCCGGTATGGTATTCAAATACCGCATAATTATCCCCGGGCAGCCTCTTCTGCGTTGTGGCAAAGCCTGGTAAAACAATATTATGCCAATGAAAAGTTGATTGCCAATCCATCTGCTGTTATCACTCCCGGAGAGATGGCACTGGATAGTTACACTTACGATACCAACTGGTATGATGAGATTATCAAGAATGCGCCGATATCCCAATCGAATGTCAGTCTTTCCGGAGGCGGTGAAAATATCAATTACTTTGTTTCCGGCGGTTTTCTTTACCAGGATGGAATTTGGGTAACAAACTCCACCCAGAAAAACAGATTCAATTTCCGCAGTAATCTGGACATCGATGTCCTGAAGAACCTGAAATTATCTGCTGGTGCCGGTGTTATTATCAATAACCTGGATTATTCCGCCACGGGTTCGGATGTTATTGCGGCCAGTATGAAAACCACAGCACCGAACTTTCCTATCCGTTGGGATAAGCATCCGGAATATTATGCTTTCGGAGGAGAAGGAACTACAAACCCACTGGCACTGGCAGATACAGATGCCGCCGGATACCGTGCCCTTCAAACAAGAAACCTGAATGTAGATCTGGGACTGGAATACCAGATTCCTTTTATCGAGGGATTATCTCTGAAAGCTAATCTGGGTTACTCCCAAATAGACGGTTGGAATAAAAACTGGACAAAAGTTATTCCTTATATGGGATACAGGGATAGTTCGGATGAATATTACCCCAGTGTTTCTGCAAGCAATACCAATAAAGCAAGCCTGACGCTGGAAGATAATTATTCCTGGAGTCTTGTAGGACAAGGCTTTATCAACTACAGGAATTCTTTCAAGAACCACAATATCAATTCCGGACTGGTTTTCGAGATCAATCAGGCACAAACCAGGAGCTTCAATACTTCCCGGGCAGAATTTCCTTCCACGGTATTGGATATGTTGCCTGGCGGACTGAGCGGGAAAGGATTGAGCAACACAGAATCTTCAAGGGAATACCGCTCTGCCTCTATCATTGGGCGTTTTTCTTATGATTTCCGGTCTTGTTATTTCATAGATTTCAATTTCAGATACGACGGAGCCCAATACTTTGCTCAAAAATGGGGATTTTTCCCTTCTGTATCTGCCGGATGGATGCTGACAAACGAAAACTTTATGAAAGGAATCAAACCGGTACTTTCGGAATTGAAACTTCGTACATCCTGGGGCGAACTGGGCGACTTATCGGTTGCAAAATCCCGTTATGATAGCGAAGAGCAATACTATTATGAAAGCGGTTATTTATACCCGGGACCGGTTCTTATTTTTGGAGACAGAACGCTGTATGGCCTGCAAGAAACCATCAATGCCAATCCAGACTTTACATGGTCCACGTCCTCTATGATAAATATTGGTACCGACTTTAAATTATGGAAGGGATTATTAGGAGGTTCTTTCGATGTATTTTACCGCAAGAGGAGCGGGTTACCGGCTAAAAAAGCCAATGACAATTCAGGAGCACTGGCCACTTATTACAACCTGAACAACGATAATACCAGGGGATTCGAAATATCCTTGAACCATAAACTTAAGATCAGGGAATTCTCTTACTATATGGATGCCAATTTTTCATGGTCCAGAAGTCAGAACGGAAGACTTGAGCACGGGCAATTCACCAGTGGCTACGACGAATGGAGATGGAATAATGAATACCGGTGGACTAATGTTCGATGGGGTCTGAACCAGATCGGGCAATACCGGTCATATGAAGACATCGCAAGAGCTCCGATGCACGACAATTCAAACTACAACACGGTGATCCTTCCCGGTGACCTGATGTATGAAGACTGGAACGGCGACGGCTATATTGATGAAAACGACAAACGCCCCATCAGCCGCACATCGTATCCTGAAATCATTTACGGTATTACCTTGGGAGCAGAATGGAAAGGAATCGACTTTTCAATGTTCTGGCAAGGAGGTGCCTTGTCGAATTTCAAAGTAAGTGCTTTCGACATGGCCGCGTTTCAGGAAGGCAAAACATTCAACAATACCTGGGAATATTTCCAGGACAGCTGGCATAAATCAGATTACACAGATCCGGATTCTCCTTGGATACCAGGCTATTTCCCGGCTGTCAGAGACATGTTCACTTCTACAATCAACACGCAGGAATCGACATTCTGGATGTGGAACGGCAATTATATCCGCTTGAAGAATATTGAGTTGGGATACACGCTTCCCCAAAAAACATCTAAAGCGCTAAGGATCCAGTCTCTTCGTATATATGTAAACGGATATAACCTGTTTACAGCTTCCTCACAGAAATATTTCGACCCGGAACAACGTGAAAGCTATGTCACATTCGCTTCTTACCCTCAATTGAAATCGCTTAATGTAGGTATTAATCTTAAATTCTGACAACAATGAACAACAAATATTATATATATCCGGTAGTAGCTTTATTGATGATTTGTTCCGGCGGTTGTAGCGACTGGCTGGATGTAGAATCAAAAGTGATTTTGTCCGATGAAGAAATAGCAGAGTATCCCGAACTGGTCGAAACCGAATTTCTTTCCTGTTACGACGATCTGCGAAAAAATGTACAGGCCATAGGCGACGGGGCTTTCTCTTATCGCCAGTACCAACTGGATGCATTCACCGACGATGGAGCAAACAATACTACCTGGGATACCGGGCAATTGTCATTGAATCTGTCACCAGGACGAATCTTCAGTGGAATATTTTCCCAATCGAACGGAGAATTGTTCACTCCGGTATGGTGCTATAAAGAAATCAATAAAGTCAATAAGTTTATTCTGAAAAATAAAAATTCTGAACTTCCTGAAATACAAAGTATTGTCGGAGAGGCCTATTTTATCCGGGCATCTTTGTATTTTGAACTGGTCAAGCGCTATGGAGGTGTTCCGTTATACTCCGGTTCACTCGACAATGTTGGTTCTATTAATAACCGGTCTACGGAAGAAGATTCATGGAACTACATCAGGAACTGTCTGGATTCGGCAATTATACTTTTACCGAAAAACCAGAAGATTATCTCTGAAGACCGCGACCGTGCAAATCGTTTCACCGCATTAGCACTCAAATCAAGGGCCATGCTTTATGCCGGCACCATTGCCAAGTATGGCAAAGTAACAAACGCTGGATTACAGGGAATACGATCTGATGCCGCGAGAGATTTTCTGTATGAATCGGCAGTTGCAGCCAATGAAATAGTCCAGGCAAAAAAATATACTTTATCGGAAAATTTCACAGATCTGTTCAACGGAAAAGATGAGAATAACAATGAAATCATCTTCCGGTTTTCCAATGTAACCAAAACCGGACGCCAGGTATTCCACGACTATTGGAACATGCCGTATAAAGTAAAACAATCGGGATATACCGTATTCATGTGTCCTTCGGTAGAAATCGTCGAACAATTTGAAAAACTCGATGGTACAATCGCAGAACTGGATTATTCGGCTATGTATTCAGACCCCGCCGGTTTCTTTGCCGGAAGGGATAAACGGTTGGAAGCATCCATTATTTTTCCCGGAGGAGAATTCCTGGGACAAAAATATGCCATCTATAAAGAAACCCGTATAAAAAAAGCCGGTGGCAATATCGACACTTATTTTTATAAAAATCAGGAAGAATGGACCCAGGCAGGAAAAGTTCCGGGACACGATATATATATGATGAGTGGAATCGACGGTATTTTCCCAAATACTTCCGGAGCCGGGATCACCAACTATGGATTTTATATGAAAAAGACATTATATGCCGTAAAAAAACTGGAAGACTATCTCCTGTTCGAGAATGACCAGGATGCAGTGATTATCCGTTACGGAGAAGTTATTCTCAACCTGGCTGAAGCGGCTACAGAACTCAAGGCTTTGGGTAATAGCGAATTTATCCCGGATGCACAAATAGCTTTCGACGAATTACGCAGCAAACACGGAGGGCTTCCTTCCAAAGAAATGACTGTAGACGTAGTACGGCACGAAAGAAGGATGGACCTGCTTTATGAAGGATTCCGGTATTGGGACCAAAAACGTTGGCGAATCGGAACGGAAATGCATAATTTGCAATTGAAAACATTGTATCCTATTCTCAACATAGACGAAACTACCAATCCGGCAACCGTATATTACACGATTGAAAAAGGTGCCGCACCCGACTATCTTATTACCAGGAACAAATGGTTCCAGGAACGGGATTACTACTGCCCGCTCCCGGTAAGCCAAAGCCCCGGTATTACACAAAATGAAGGATGGTAATCACAAAAAGAATAAAAACAAAATGCACCCTTCATTTTCAATTTTCAATTCTCAATTTTCAATTTTCAATTATTTAAGTATGAAAACAATAAATATAAAGCCAATCACCCTCATCCTCTGTATACTGGTATTCACCGGTTGTGAAATAGACGACCGCGTAGACGACCTGACCGGAGGATACAAAGGCGCTTTTATCGACAAAAACACGGGAGATACGATCTGTACGGAATATTATGGAGCCAAAATCAAATTATTGGACATGGAATACGGTTCTTATGCCCAACCCCTGGAGTATAAAGCCTTGCCCGACGGCACCTTCCAAAACACAAAAATATATCCCTCCAAATATAAAATCTGGGCAGACGGACCTTTTATCTCTTTAGATACAATTTACGGGGATATCCGTAAATTTACAACTATGGATCTGATGGCCATACCAAATATGAGCCTGAAAATTGAAAAAGTAGAGATCCGCCTGGGTATCATTGCCGATATCACCTTTTCCTATAGTGTCAATGACATTGGTTCACAATCGCAGGAAATCGGGATTGTATACAGTACCAATAAATTTCCCGGACAGATCAACGCCGTACCCGAAGGAAACAGCGGCAGCACATTTAAACGGATTAAAACGGTAAGTGAACTACAAGGTACATTTACTGAAAGCTTCAATCTCGAGACCAATACCAGTTACTATTTCAGGGCTTTGGGAAGAACTTCTTCAGCCGGAGATTACTGGAATTATTCCCGTCAGGTCGGAATCAAAACAGGAAATATCGACCTGAGCGATATTCCGGTCGAACCTAAAACAGGTGCCAGCAGTGCAAGTTCTGCAATTATCCAATGGATATTTCCTTCCGTTGTAGATAAAGTAAAAATTTCGTACACCGACAGGGATGGTCTGGAAATATCGGATATTTTTTCTGTAAACGCCTATAGCTATGCTGCCAATCTGCCCCTCAACCAGTCATCCGATATCAAAATCAATCTGATAAGCGAGGACCAGACCGGACCGGACAAATTTATCCGGATAAAAACCAAATCGTTGGCAGAACAATATATTCCTCAAGCCAACCAACGTCCTGCCAATATTCCTTTCTTTTACGACCTGAATATGAAGTATTCCATTTCACGGGCTCATGCCAATATTATGGGACCTAAAACAGGTAATTTCGACTGGGTGAATAATTCGATGAATCATGAGTTCCTTGACTGGTGGGACACTTGGTTAAATGCACCTCAATATCTTCCGACCTGCGAAAATATGGAAGATTTTACAGACCTGGAAATCTCAGGAGGAATCAAAAGTCTGATCGATCTGCTACCCTGTATCAAACTTGAAAGACTGACAATTACACAAGGAAGTCAGTTCTCACCAGGAGAAGTTATCTCAAAAGATGTTGATCTGTCAGTACTGAAAAAATTAAAAAAACTGAATACAATTACACTTGGTGCAAATATTCCTCTTACCGAAGAAATGTTCCGGAAAGCGGGTGTTACCATCGATATTGTAAAAAAATGACAGATACAGGCATGAAAAATTCATTGTTAATAATTGTATTTTTCTGCATTCTAACCGGATGCTCTTCAAAAAAACTGCCAGTGGAAGAACTGGTACAACGATTGATACCGGAACATGCAGAGAAGTTCGTTTTCGAAGAAATAAAAACGACTGATAATGAGGCGGATTTCTATGAGATCGAATCAAAAAACGGGAAAATTGTCATCAAGGGTAATAACTCCAATTCCATGGCTGTGGGATTGAATCATTATCTGAAAAACTTCTGCCTGGTAACCGTTTCCTGGTATTCCGCACATGATATACAAATGCCGGATAAACTACCGGTGGTAAACGAAAAAATATCGGTTAAAGCCAGATGTAAGAACAGGTTTTTCCTGAATTACTGCACCTTCGGATATACCATGCCCTGGTGGGAGTGGAAAGATTGGGAGCGTTTAATCGACTGGATGGCCCTGAATGGAGTGAATATGCCGCTGGCTATCACGGGTCAGGAAGCGGTTTGGTATAACGTGTGGTGTAAGCTAGGACTAACAGATAACGAAATCCGGAATTATTTTACCGGACCCGCACATCTTCCATGGCATCGCATGTCGAACCTGGATTATTGGCAAGGTCCTCTGCCCCATTCATGGTTAAATAATCAAAAAGAACTGCAGCAAAAAATTGTTCAAAGGGAACGAGAATTGAACATGACGCCTGTTCTTCCTGCTTTTTCGGGACATGTTCCAGGTGAATTAAAACGGATTTATCCAGACGCGAAAATATCCGGAACAAGTCCTTGGGGAGGATTTGCCGACAGATACAGAAGTCATTTTCTAGACCCGCTGGATCCATTATTTGAAACCATCCAGAAAGAATTCCTGAGTGAACAGACCAAACTGTTCGGAACCGATCATATTTACGGGATCGATCCATTTAATGAAATCGATCCGCCTAATTGGGAACCGGAGTTTTTGGCAAGTGTTTCAAAAAACATTTTCCATTCACTTCAACTGGCAGATCCGGATGCCAGGTGGTTGCAAATGACCTGGTTGTTTTATATGGACCGGCAAAAATGGACGGATCTGAGAATAAAAGCATATCTGGAAGCTGTTCCTCAGGATAAGCTCCTGCTACTCGATTATTTCTGTGAAAATACAGAAGTATGGAAGCAAACCAATGCCTTCCATAACAGGCCTTATTTGTGGTGCTATTTGGGAAACTTCGGCGGAAATACCATGCTGGCCGGAAATATGAAGGAAGTGGGTGAGCGCATCGAAAATGTATTCAAAAATGGAGGATATAATTTTTCCGGACTGGGTGCCACACTGGAAGGCTTCGATGCAAACCCGTTCATGTACGAATATGTTTTTGAAAAAGCATGGGACAAAAAGGAATCCGATATTCACTGGATTGAAAAACTTGCCGACCGCCATGCCGGACAAATTGATACGGAAATGCGGAATGCATGGAAAATTCTGTACGATTCGATTTATATAGAACCGACCGGGTTGGGACAGGGAACCCTGACCAACTCCCGTCCGTCGTTTCAGGACCATGGAAACTGGACTACCAACCCGGATATTTGCTACCGGAACCAAATATTATGTAAGATCTGGGAAAAGATGCTACAATCACAAGCTACAGACAGGAGTATGTATACTTTCGATTTGGTAAACACCGGGCGTCAGGTCTTAGGAAATCACTTCCTGGCATTGCGCGACCGCTTCGCAGAAGCATACTTTAAACAAAATAAAATAATGGCAGAACAGACAGGGATGCAAATGATCGAACTGTTGAATGACCTGGATATGCTGCTTGCTTCCGAACCGGCATTTTTAACCGGAAAATGGATCGCATCCGCCCGCAACTTCGGCACCGGCGAAAATGAAAAGAACTATTACGAGAAGAATGCCCGGACATTAATCACCACCTGGGGAGATCAAGACCAAAGTCTGAACGATTACGCCAACCGCTCCTGGGCCGGATTGACCAAAGACTATTACCTGCCCCGGTGGCAAATGTTTATCGAAGATGCTTTACATTCCCTGGAAAACAAAACGATTTTCGATGAAAAAGCTTTTCATGAAAAAGTAACCGCATTTGAAAAGGGATGGACGGAAAGAACCTCTTCCTATCCCTGCAATCCCGGGAAAAACGGATATGAGATGGCAAAAAAAATGTATCTGAAATATAGATCTGAAATTATAAAATAAAAACTGATGAATATAAAAAAAATCAAATATATCGTGTTGCTGCTGGCTGCTTCCTTTCTGGCTGGATGCGAGGAAGAAAATATCCCGGACAGTACTTTCTCAAGTGTCATGATCGAAATCAAAAATTTCAAGACCGGAAAAGGAGAATACAAACCAGGCGAAACTGTTTCCTGTTCATTCAATCTGTATAATAATTCGGATGCCGATTTAGTAATCAAAGATTTGTCAATCAATATCAATGACTTATCTTTAGCTAAAAAGCCGGATATATACCATGCAAGTATTCTGAGCGGAATCAATATACCGGCAAAAGAAACAAGATCGTTCACGGTGGCATCTGCATTTAATATTCCTGGCAATCTTGTGCCTGGTACTTCGTGCGGTATTGAGTTCACATTCACATTCGACGATGGGATAAAAAGGACTTTAAATACTTCGTTTGTCCGAATAACAGACGACAAGACATTAACCACCTACAAAATCGATAAAGAACAATATAAGGGATTGGATATTTTTCTGTTAAGCGGAGGAATGAGCGCCGAGTTCGCGGTACAGAAATCCCTGGCATCATTTGCATCAGGCATTTCACATACCTGGAAACAGGGCAATGGAGGCGGACCGGAACCGGTATTGGTAACCCCGGATTTCCTACCCCGATCGATCAACAAAACAGTAGAGATGTATAACGAAGTTTTAGGGGCAACTGCACCGGTAAAAACCGTTATCATCGGAACCGGAGTACCTTCTGTTTCGTACCTTAGTTCGGCCATGAAAGCGCCTTACCTTCCAATACACTTTTTAGGGTCGGCCAATACAGTACAGGAAATACAATCTGTTCTGGATTACGCCAACAATAACGGCTATCCCTCTTATGCCACACTCGGATATGACGGCTCTATGAAAGATGTGGGCGTAGCCTGGGTAAAATTATTGGATCTTCCGGAAGAATATAAGAAATTTCTGAACGACCATCAGGTACAGGAAGTAATCCTGCTCGGGGTCGGAGAAAAAGTCATCGGAGAATCTTATGCCCGAAAACTCATCACGGAACCACGCACTTATGAATATGGAGAAGGGTCGCTATACATTCAATATACTCAATATGGATCTGCATCAGATGTGGAAGCCCTTTCCAGCAGGATCTACGATTTCAAGTCCTTGCAGTTAGACAATAACAGACTGATAGCCGACTGGGAAAGTGGTATCCTGGACCGGCAGATTGGAAATTTTTCAAAATCGATCAAAGCGGGAACAACAGCCCAGCCTTACAGTCTGAGTTGTTCGGCCGATATGATCTCATTGTATAACCTGGCCTCCACCCTTACAGCTTTCAACATCAAACAGAATGAAAGCACCTCAAACGGAATGCCGGTAAAAGGAGTTATTCTGAACGAATACCTGGGTTGTTCACCGCAATATGAACTATTGACAGGATTCACACCTTTATTATACTGGCAATTCGTTTCTACAGGAGCTACAATAGACCGGGTCTTTAGTGTCGTTAAAACGGCCATTACCACCCATTATCCGTCCGTAGATTTCAATTCGTTGAAATTCTATCTCAATTCAGGCTATGGAAATACGGAATTAAGAGACGGATTAGTTGCAAACGGGATTCCCTTTGCATCGGTCACCCTGCGCGGAGCTCAGGTCGTATGGGATCCTTCCGACGGCATGCAGGCCCCCTGCGAACTAGCCGCCGAAGATATAGTAAACAATATCGGTGCCGGCAACTACAAAACCAGGATACAATCCCTTCTTTCCGTTTCGGTGGAAGATCTTGAAACAATATGCAGTGAAACTCCCGGAGTAATATTAAAAAAAGAATAATAAAAGATGAAAAACTTAATGATTATCATTTTCCTGTCCATTGTATGGATAGGTTGCGAATCTGTTGACTATAAAAATAAGTCAACAATAACCATAGGAAATAATCCCGTACTCGTCAACATCGAAAAAACGATTTACAAAACAGGAGAAACTGTCCGGATAAAAATATCGGGGAAAGATGCGTATGCTGTTATCCTGAAAGATCTTTCTATTACAGGAGAACCTGTTATCAAAAAAACAAATCGTTCGGAACTCGAATGGGAGATTGGAAAAGACACACCTTTTCATGCCATCGGCGTGTTTGTAGAAGACAAAGATAAAACATTACATTACGCTTCTTATTTCCGTATTACCGGTAAAGATCAACTCACATGCTACCATATAGGTAAAGAAGAATACCGGGGATTGGATATCTTCCGGTTGAACGGAGGAATGAGTGCGGAGTACGCCATACAAAAATCTCTTTCCAGTCTGGCACCCGGAGTAAGTCACACCTGGGAAATAGGTCCCGGAGGAGGTCCCTCACCCGTATGGGGAACCCCTGATTTTTTAGAAAAATCGATTCAATATACCGTAGAACTGTACAACCAGGCCTTAGGAGAAAACACACCTGTTGAAAATGTGATCATATCGACCGGGACACCCAATATTCCTTATTTTTCGGCAACGATGAAAGCACCGGTCCTACCCATCCATTTTCTGGTCTCTGTAAATAGCTGTAAAGAAATCCAATCTATCCTGGATTACTCCGGATCGAACGGATATCCGGCCTATGCAACATTAGGCTACGATGCATCCATGGCCAATGTAGGTGTTGCCTGGATCAAAATTCTGGAACTTCCGGAAGCGTATAAAAAATTTATTCAGGATCATCAGGTAAGAAATATCATCATTGCCGGAGTAGACGAAAATGTACACAGCGAATCCTATGCCAGAAGGGTACTAAACCATTCAGAACCTGAAGAATATGCCTGCGGATCGTTTTATATCCAGTATACCAATCATGGATCGGAGAAAGACATAAATACCCTGAAGAATCACCTGATCGATTACAATAGCCAGGAACTTGATACTGTCCGCATGATTGCAGATTGGGAAAGCGGTATTCTGAATAAACAAATTAATAAGATAAGTGCTCAGGCAAATGAGATCCCGGGTGTGCAAAGCTATGTACTGAGAACACCCGGCAGCATGGCTAAAATGTATGATCTGTCCACTTATATGTCATTAGAATTCATTCACAAAAACGATTCATTGATTCCATCAGAAAACATACAGGGTATTACATTGAACGAATACCTGATTTCGGAACCGGTATACGAAATTCTGAACAGAAATGTTCCCCTGGTATATTGGCAGTTCAATCCTCCCGCTTCAACAATCGACCGGATAGATAAAGATATCATAAAAGCGATTCAAACATACTATCCCGGCGTTGATCCCTCTAAACTGGCATATCATCTGAATGCCCGTGTAGGAAAGAAAGAACTGGCAGGAGAGTTAGAAAAAAGAGGATACAAAAACATCAGCATGCGTTTGGATAACATTGAAGAAGTCTGGGATTTAAGCGACGGCATCAATGCTCCCTGCGAATTCGTTGCCGAAGATATTATTAAATTATACGGCAACAGTACGAATTACAAGGATAAAGTATCCGGACTTCAGGCGCTATCGGTCGATGATCTGGAAAAACTGGGAAACAATATATCCGGCATTTCTTTTAAGCGGTTAACAGAATAAGACTATATACTGTGTCTCTATTTTACACATCTGAATATTTGATTGTACAATAATAATTAATTTTTATCTTTGCATAATCAAATATTCAGACCTGTAATTTTAATCAATGTCCAACTACCCTTATTAATCAATGTGGTGGCGGATATTATTTATCACTGTTTTCATGAAAAGAATAATATTATTACTTTGTGCGGTAATAGCTATCAATAGCTTTGCTCAAATAAACGATTCTACTATTACCAAACGTAAAATACTTTTAACCGGAGCATCTTTTGCAATACCCAAAAATACGTGGTTCGAAATGGGATGTGAAAAAGTTGGCGCATTGCCCATTAATCGTGCTATTGGAGGTGAAGCCATTGCTAATACTGCAAATAGAATGATAGATGGCACCTTATATTCCCCAGAAGAATTAGAAGAATTCGATGCATTGGTAATTATGCAGGTACATGATAAAGATGTATTCGATGAATCTCAATTGCGCGAAAATTACCTGGACTATAAAACTCCTTTTGACAGAAGCAATTATGCGGCAGCATATGATTATGTTATTAAGAGATACCTTACCGAATGCTATGAATTAAGAAATAATCCTTCTTCAAAATACTATAAAACAAAAACAGGAAAACCTGCTGTAATTATATTATGTACCCATTGGCACGATGGAAGAGCAATATACAACCAATCTATTCGAAAACTAGCAGAAAAATGGGGATTTCCGTTAGTCGAATTTGATAAATATATAGGTTTTTCCAAAAACAGCCTTCATCCGGTTACTAAGACTCAACAGAGCCTTCTTTATGGGATAGACAGGCAGGAAATGGGAGGAGAACTTCATGGTTTTCATCCGATTCAAGGCAGGGATTCTTATATACAACAACGTATGGCCGCAATTTTTGCTGATGTTTTGCAAACAATACTACTGTAGCATAAAAGATTAGGAAATCTTCTTCTGTAGGAGCACATGAATTGATAGCCAATTTTGCTTATTTCACACAAACCTTAACCGATCCTGATCCCGATTTTACGATATAAACACCCTTTGGTAAGGCTATTTTTTCCTGTGTAACGCTTGTCCGGTTAAATATTTCCGCTCCCAACAAGTTGTATATTTTGATGGTTACCGGTTCCGGTGCTTCAATTTGCAACTCGCCTTTTACGCCCCACGCAGCAAAATTTCTCTCTGGAGTAACTGTTGACAAATTAGAATCCGCAGCCTTCCTGATGTATTTCACACCATTCACATCGGTAAATATCTTGGGTAGTTCGCCATCCATCTCATAATTGATTTCAGGAGAGGTGTATGTCAGCGTAGAATCTATCGTGGCACCCGTCATTTCGGTCACATGATAGTCAGCCCCACTTTTGATGCTCCGGATCGCACTGAAATAAGAATCGGAGACAGAAGGCGCTGTCGACGTAGTATAATACAAGTCGCAGTCGAGCGTGGAAAGTCGTTTGTTTTTGACAAAAATTACATCTTTGATCGTAGTTGTGCCCACTTTAACTGACACCAACGGATGTGAAATAGTGGAACTTCCTTTGAATCCGTTGTTGTAAAAAATACAGTTTTCCAGGGAGCAGGAACTGGCATTACTACTCATAGAAATAATATAACCGATCTTTAAGTTCCGGTCAGATCCTGTAGTGGCGAAATACCTGGCCTCATTATTGAAGAATGTACAGTCTTTTATGGTCAATGCTCCGTTCCTGATGGCGAGAATTCCTTCAAAACTATTGAAGTCAAACGCTCCGCATGCCTCCACAAAACAATTTTCCATAAGTAAAGAATTACCTGCCGCTGAGCCCTGTATTTGCATGATCGCACCTGTTCTTCCGAAAATATTATTAAGATTGCAATTGCGCATGGTTATTTTGACGTTGCCGGCGACGTTAATATTTACCACGCCTCCTCCGTTGGAGTCCTCTCCCGAGAAACCTATCGTTTGTAATGTTAAATTTTCGAATGTAACTTCAGAATTGGAGTCGCCAGCAGCGTTTATCTGCATCAATCTGCCTGGAGATTCGCCGCTTTCGAGTGTGAATGTGCCGGGATAGGCTCTCCCGATGAAGGTATTGTCAGCACCGCTGCCGGAAATAGTGATCTTTTTTCCGGATGGGTTTTTAAGGCTGGCTGTCAAAACATAATATCCGGGTTCAAGATCGATAATATACTCACTGTAGTTAGAGTCGTCTATCGCCGCCTGCCAGGCATCTTCCGGATAATAATAAGTTTCGTAATCTCCGACTTTCAAGATTAATGTATTGGCGCTTAGTGTCGCGACAAAAAACGCGGCAATAAAAGATAGACAAATAGTTCGCTTCATGATGATTGATTTTCAGTTAATATGTAAATTATATTTTCAAAATTTTTGTGCAAAATTGCTTTTCTCCTTTTCGTGTTTCAACAAATTGCATACCATGTGCAACCTGAGAGGTCGATCTCAGTACTGGCCCCACTCAAAAGCAGTCCGACTAAACTGCTGTACACCTTATAAAAAATCTGATCGGAATGACCATCGGTTGGATATACAAGATGTCTTTTTCTGGATTTGGAAAAAGAATAAATGCCACAAAACACAACTACCAAAACAAAGGTAGCCTTAAAAAAAGCATAAGACCTCCTATGAATTATTCAAAATGCTACTACTTTTTATTCATCCTGAAAAATACCGAATTAAGAGGATAATATTTCAAAATAAATTTTTATAACTTCGTCAAAAATTCATTGTATTTGTTGTCAGAGTTAATTATTAAAAAACAGAATATCATGAAAGTTAATACCAATTTGCCGATATCGAAAATGAGAACATTTTTGTTGCTTAGTTTTTTTTCTATTGTTCTTTTTTCCTCATACGGAACAAGTAATGTCTTAAATGCTCCAGTGGCTCATCAGGACGATCAGCTCGATGTGTATGATTCTATTATGCTAAGTATCCAGGCAAGACAAAAAGCCATAGACGTTGCCCAGTGTGATGCCTATGCAGCCGCATTTTTAGGTGCGGCCAATGCCGATGGTTCATTCAACGACATTGATTATGCCAATGCGGATCAGACAAATTGGATTTGTCTCCATCATTTATACCGGCTGCATTATGTGGTCGTCTCTTATTCGTTACCGGGAAGTGTGTATTATAATTCAGACAGCGTATATGACGCTATTGTGAGGATGTTCAATCTCTGGTATGACAAAAATCCGCAGAGTACGAATTGGTTTTATCAAAAGGTCTCAACTCCCCAAAATGTAGGAATGATCCTGATAATGATGCGCTCAGCTCCTAAACAACTGCCTGCTGATCTCGAGGCTAAACTCATCCAACGGATGAAAGACGATGGAGGTAAACCTGATGAGGATGGCTCACAGGGAACGGCAGTGAATAAGGTGGAAATAGCTGTGCACTGGGTTTTCAGAGGAGTTTTGACTAAGGATAAGGAGGTGCTCGATAAAGGCGTTCAACAATCATTTGAACCTCTCATGCATACCGAAGATGAAGGTTTTCAGCATGATTATTCCTATCACCAACACGGACCGCAACTGTATATCAGCGGGTACGGAGAGGCGATGGTAAATGCGGTTTGTTATATGGCTCAATATTTACGCGGAACTAAATATGCCTTGTCGGATGAGAAATTTCAAATACTTTTCAGTTTTGTAAGAAACGGGCTTATTCCTGTAATAAGGGGTAATTATACTTTGTTTAATGTACAGGGAAGAGGTATTGCCGGCGCTAACGCGAATATCAGGGGAACCGGTACGCTGGAACTGGTAAAGGCTGTAGATGTGGATAACGCGGCGGTCTATGACGCTGCCATCAAACGGGTGTCGCTGCAGGAAAGTCCTTCCTATGGAATAGAACCTTATCACGCGCATTTCTGGCGCTCGGATTCTACCCTGCACCAACGTCCGGGATATACGATGGATGTAAGGATGGTGTCGACGTCAACCGATAGAAACGAACATGGAAACGGAGAAAACCTGACAGGATTTTTCCTCTCGGATGGAGCTACGGATATCGCTGTTGATGGAGATGAATACGTAAATATTTATCCGGTATGGGACTGGGGACGAATTCCGGGGACTACCACTCCGGCTTTGTCTACACGAAATATTCCTTTCCCCAAGACTTGGGGTAATCTGGGAGAAACCAATTTTGTAGGTGGTGTTTCGGATGGTGTTTACGGTGTTTCTACATACGATATGAATGTAAAAGAATTTGCAACGGTTAATACTGAGGCTAAAAAATCCTGGTTCTTTTTCGATGAAGAAGTGGTCTGTCTGGGAGCAGGTATCAAATCTACCACGAGTCTTGGGATGTCGGTAAATACAACCTTGGATCAGTGTCTTCTGAAAGGGGCGGTAAAAATCCTCAAAACGGATTATTCTAATGAGACGCTGGAAAGAGGAACTCACAAAGGCAACGATATATCCTGGATACTTCATAATAAAGTGGGTTATTACCTTCCTCAGGGAGGAAATGTTACGATAAGTAACGACGAACAGAAGGGACGTTGGCGGATTCTTAGCAATACGGGCTCTAATGATGTGATAGGTATGGATGTGTTCAAAGCATATATAGACCACGGTGAAAGACCTACCGATGGATCATATGCTTATGTAATCGTTCCGAATGTAAATACTCCTGAAAAAGTTGCCGCTTATGATACTTCGAATGTCGTTATCCTGGAAAATTCGGCTCTTAAACAAGCAGTTTATCACAAGGGATTGGATATACTGGGTGTTGTGTTTCATTCGGCATCTACCTTCACCTGGAGCGATGATATCTCGATCCGGGCAACCGAACCGTGCGTGGTGATGATGAAGGGACTCAGCAAAGATGAGATTAAAGTTGCCGTTGCCGATCCTACCCGCTTGTTGTCTGAACTGTCGTTGATAGTTAAATTTCCGAAACTGACCGGCAAAAAAGAATTGCAATGTGAATTGCCCGTCGGCTACGGATTTAAAGGATCACCAGCGAATTATGTCATCAATGAGCAAACCCCGGAATATATCGGCTCCGGCATTACGGAGATCGACGCTGAAAAAAATGGCAGCCTGTTCAAGGTATATCCCAATCCGGTAAAACAAGGTGCGATCGTCAAGGTGGAAATAGATGGTCGTTTCAATAATTACGAATTGCGGATTAATACTATATCCGGTAAAACAGTCTCCCGGTCAATCGACAATTCCGCTGTTGATACTGCGCCTCTGTCGCCGGGAATATATATGATACAACTTTACGATAAACATCAGAAACTGATTGACACGCAAAAACTGATCGTTGAATAAGCACAAAAAATACAAACGCCTGATTATCAAAGCACATAATCAGGCGTTTGTATTTTTTCGTATTATCTTGCTAAGATTCGAACCCAGACACGCAGAAGAAGAATCTAATATGCTACCATTACCACGTAATAATCAGATCTGCGATGATTGGCCAATGGTCGTGCTTCGTTAGTTCCACTTCAGGAGCCGATACATTCATGATTTTGATATTGGAAGATGTTACAATGTTATCGATATGAAGACCGTCTGTCCTGCCTCTTTCTACGTTGGCGGGAGCGGTGCAATGCCATCCCTGGTTGCCTCCGTTGGCGCTATTGAATCCTTCGGAGGCAAAACGAAGTTGTGTTTGATCAAAAGCGTTAAAATCACCTCCGCAGATCACGTATTCATACTTTTTCATTTCGTTGATCATGGAGTTTATAGCCAACTCATGTCCTTCTTTTTGCCAGGGAATGTGAGTTGACATAATTGTGACGGTCTTTTTCCCGATTTTCAAATCTCCGATAATAGCGTAATAATCTTTAAACCAATTAACCTGCCTGAGATTTGTCAGTCTGAGATTTGTCGCGATGCCGTTAAATATCCATTTATTGGCGTCTCCAAAATAAATGCCCGTATAGAACGGTTTTAGTAATTCTTTTGTCGCATCGAATACGCTGTCTTTATCAAAAGCTTTGTTCCATTCATTGACAATAAAGATATCCAGGGATTGTTGACTGATCCAATGACGCCATCTTTGCAATTCATCTACTGCGTTGTCACCCTGATATCCTCCCAGTTCTCCTTGATTAAAATGTCCCACATTATAAGAACCGATTTTTAATCTCAAAGGGAGTTTATCTGCCGTTTGTGCCGTAATACCGCTGCAAAACGACAAAGTAAAAAGAAGTAAAATGATATGTGTTTTCATGATTCAATACATAACAAAAATTAAACAAATAGCTGAATATTCGCAAAACATCCCTTAGAATATCAAAAATCAGCAACTTAAAAGAAATTTTCCTGTTAAACGAATTACCCTGGTTCTTCCCATAACTTATTATTTTTTAACTTGGAATATTTTACAAAGATATGCATTTTAAGGGAAACAAAAAAGGCCATAAACGGCTATAAAACACAAATAGGCCACTTTTTCAAGCAACCTATTTACCTTATATACATCCTCTTTCTGAGGCAATTACTATCTTTTTATTACTAATACTCCTCTTCGTTGAAGAAAAAATCCTCTTTACTCGGATAATCCGGCCAAATATCCTCTATACATTCATATATTTCGCCTTCGTCTTCCATTTCCTGTAAGTTTTCAATCACTTCCAGGGGAGCTCCGGAACGAAGAGCATAATCAATCAATTCATCTTTAGTAGCAGGCCATGGAGCATCTTCTAATTTGGATGCTAATTCTAGTGTCCAATACATAAATTTTTTTCTATTTTAGTCTTTTTACTGCAAATTTTCTTTCAAATTTTTCGCAAAAGTATAATAATAAATTCTATTTGCAAGGATTATTCCATATTTTTTCATCCACACCCTGACTTTTGCATTCTTTCCTTGCCAAAACAAAAAAATAATCCGACAGGCGATTCATGAATATTAACACATTAGTATCTATAGATAGGTCTTCCATCCGATAAATACATCTTTCGGCACGCCGGGCAATCGTACGGCAAACATGTGCCAGGGAAGCAGCGGGACATCCGCCGGGCAAAATGAAATTCTTCAGGGGTGGAAGAATGGAATCCATCCGGTCAATTTCTTTTTCCAGCAAAACAATATCCCGATTGTCCGGACAGGAAATATTGCTTTTTTGAGGAGCATCCGGATCTGAAGCCAACACACAACCTACCGAAAATAAAGAAGATTGAATAGACAACAAGATTTCCTTGTCATGCAGATCGTCTATGGTATCCGATAATAAACCCGTAAATGCATTCAATTCATCGATTGTTCCATAAGCATCCAGCCTCAGATGCGACTTCGGAATACGCCTCCCTCCTATCAGCGAAGTTTGCCCCTTATCTCCTGTTTTAGTGTAAATTTTCATTTTCAAAAATATATTTTATAGTCTTTTTTTTGCATTTTCCGGTTAAAGAATACCAGTCCCAAAGAATATAAATCCATGGTAACACAGACTTCATGATGGCAACAGATTTCTTTCCAGACTCCTTTCATCCTTTTCTTATGTATACCATCTATGATAAAAACTGTCTCCGGCAAAATATATTGCAGGGATTTTTGAAAAATAGCCCTGGTCAGGTCTGCATCTGCCTGTATATTCAAAAATAACAGATCCAGGCTGCCTAATTCTCCTGTTACAGCATCTATCATAGAAAGATAACTTCCTGTACGAATATCCAACGATTTGATTTCTGCATTGAAACGGGTGGCTTCGAGTGCTTTTTTCCGGTTTTCTTCCAATACGATCATAGAAGCTGCCGCTGCATTCAGGTACATCGCCCGGACACCATCGGAGACACCTACCTGTAATACATTCCGCAGATGAAAAAAGTTTACAATACGGAACAGGAATCTCCCATATTTTTTTCTGTGTTTCTCTTTGAACGGATAACGGGAAATGATTTGTTCAATTTCTTCATAGATGTAATAAGGTTTTTTCTCTTCTATCACTTTATTGATCAGCCCGAAAGCAAAAGGAGAATGAACACCGAATCCTTTCCGGTATCGAAGATAGCGATAAATACGTGTAGCAGTACGATTCATGAGCAGATTAAGAGCAACAGTATACAAAATGAGCGTAACGCCGTTTGATCCCGATCGTCACGCCCATTCCGTTTATTTCAGAAATTACAACCCGAAAGCTGCTTTCACTTTATCTACATAATCCAATTTCTCCCAGGTAAACAGTTCTACTTCCAGAACTAAAGGAGAAGGAGAATTATATTCCGAGTCGAAAGTTTTGGTAACAACTTCATTTTTGCGGCCCATATGACCATAAGACGCTGTTTCCAGATAAATCGGGCTCCTGAGTTTCAGGCGTTCTTCAATAGCTTTAGGGCGCATATCGAAGAGCTCTTCCACTTTTTTAGCAATTTCCCCGTCGGACATTTTCACATTGCTCCTACCGTAAGTATTTACATAAATATTCATCGGTTTGGCAACCCCGATCGCATAAGACACCTGCACCAGCACTTCATCGGCAACACCGGCAGCACAAAGGTTCTTTGCTATATGACGGGCTGCATATGCAGCCGAACGGTCTACTTTAGAAGGATCTTTTCCGGAGAAAGCACCACCTCCGTGAGCTCCTTTTCCTCCGTAAGTATCCACTATAATTTTACGTCCGGTCAGACCGGTATCTCCATGCGGACCTCCAATCACAAATTTGCCGGTAGGATTCACATGATATTTGATCTGATCGTTAAATAAGGCTTGTATAGCCGGTTTATAAATCGCTTTTACACGCGGAATCAATATTTTGATTACATCGTCGGTAATTTTAGCCTGCATGGCTTTATCGGCCTTCAGTTGGGCTTCGTAAGAATGATCTGCCGGCAGCACAAACTCATCATGCTGGGTGGAAATTACGATCGTATCGATTCGCAACGGAGTTCCGTTATCATCATATTCGATGGTAACCTGTGATTTGGCATCCGGACGCAAATAAGGCATCAGGTGCAGTTCGTTTTTCCGGATAGCGGCCAGTTCCAGCAAAAGCGAATGGGAAAGATCTAAGGCCAAAGGCATATAGTTTTCCGTTTCGTGGGTAGCATAACCGAACATCATACCCTGGTCTCCCGCCCCCTGATCATACGGATTTTCCCGTTCCACACCCCGGTTGATATCGCCGGATTGCTCATGGATCGCACTGAAAACGCCGCAAGATTTAGCTTCAAACTGATATTCGCTTTTCGTATAACCGATCTTTTCAATTACCTCACGGGCAACACGCTGTACGTCGATATAAGCGGATGATTTTACTTCTCCGGCCAAAACAACCTGTCCTGTTGTCACCAATGTTTCGCAAGCTACTTTCGAGTTCTTGTCATAAGCAAGGAACTTGTCAAGCAAAGCATCCGATATCTGATCGGAAACTTTATCGGGGTGCCCTTCAGACACCGATTCTGAGGTGAATAAATAACTCATTTGTAAAATAAATTAAAACAATAAATAAATGATGATGGAAGGAGGAAGAAAAGAATGCAAATACACGGATTTGGCTCTTTTAGCATTTTTTTCTGTGGTTGCAAGCAGTTCAAATCTATCCACTTCAATACGGCTGCAAAAGTAAGATATTTTTTTTGATTAATTATCATGATAACACTAAATAACATTATATAACTTAGCAGCAACAGATTTTTATCCGGATAAGTAGTTCTTTTGCAACGGGAAAGGAGTTGAGATATAATTCAACGACAAAATCCATCAATAAAAACATTTTAATAAGATATCAATCATGAAAAAGCTAAAACAATCCTCGTTTATTGTGATTCTTGCATGTATGGCAATCGCATGTTCTCAAAGCCAGAAAAACTATGAAGTAATGGAAGCTGCGGCAAACGAAGAAAGAGCCGCCGATGAGTCTTCAGCACCTCTATCTTCTTCCGCTGCTATGGAAACAAATAACGATCCCAACCGGAAATTTATCCGCACGGCAGATATTCGCTTCAAAGTAAAAGATGTAATACAATCTGTTTACCGGATAGAAGACATAGCGGTATCCAACGGAGGGTTTGTAACCAACTCGTATATATCCGGAGAAAGACATTCTACCCAAACCATCAATATCAGTGAAGATTCCGCTTTACTTGTTACCCGGTATGTAGTGACAGGGCGTTTAACCCTCCGCATTCCGAACACTCAACTGGATGCCACACTCAAAGCAATTGCCCCTTTGGTTGATTACCTGGATTACCGCCAGGTAACCGCAGACGACGTAGCCTTGCAAATGTTTGCCAATAAATTAACTCAACAGAGATTGGATAAAAACCAACGAAGACTGGAAAACGCTATCGACAACAGGGGAAGGAGACTGGAAGAAACCACTTCCGCCGAAGAGATCCTGATGAATGCCCAGGAAAAAGCCGATCAGGCTAAAGTGGCGAACCTGTCGTTAGCCGAGCAGGTCAGCTTCAGCACTGTAACCCTTTCCCTCTACCAAAATTCATCTACTAAAAAAGAAATTATTGAACGGGAAAAAGAAATAGAGCCCTACAAACCCAGTCTCGGCAGCCGCATCAGCCAGGGATTAAGTGGCGGATGGGAATTGATTTGTGTGATCTGCGTGGCAATATCTTATATGTGGGGGATTATCTTAGCTGTAGCACTCGTTTTTATAGGATACAGGATATACAGAAAATACCGGGCAACCCATAAAGATTGAATAAAAAAGGCTTGCATATTCAAAAAACAATCTTTACCTTTGCACCTCATTTTTTACAAAATACAAATTATTTATTAATCAAGAGTTTATGAACAATTACGAAACCGTTTTCATTTTAACTCCCGTTTTGTCTGATGCACAGATGAAGGAAGCGGTAGACAAATTCAAAGACCTGCTCGTTGGAGAAGGTGCTGAAATTGTGAATGAAGAAAATTGGGGGCTCCGCAAATTAGCGTACCCGATCCAGAAAAAATCCACAGGATTTTATCAATTGCTTGAGTTCAAAGCAAACCCTGCAGTGATCGCTAAACTGGAAGTAAACTTCCGTCGCGATGAGAGAGTGATTCGCTTCCTAACTTTCCGTCAGGATAAATTTGCTGCAGAATATGCAACAAAGAGAAGGAACAAAAAACAACAACCTAAAGAAACTGTAAAGGAGAACTAAATCATGGCAGCAAATAACAATCCTGAAATTCGTTACCTGACCCCTGTATCGGTCGACACCAAAAAGAAAAAATATTGCCGTTTCAAAAAAAGCGGTATTAAGTATATCGATTATAAAGATCCCGAATTCCTGAAAAAATTCCTGAACGAACAAGGTAAAATATTACCGCGCCGTATTACCGGAACTTCTCTGAAATTCCAACACCGTGTGGCTCAGGCCGTAAAAAGAGCACGCCATCTGGCATTGCTTCCCTATGTAACCGATTTGATGAAATAATTAAAAAAAGGAGGAACAGAATTATGCAAGTGATATTGAAAGAGGATGTTGCCAACTTAGGTTACAAAGACGATATAGTAACGGTAAAAGACGGATACGGAAGAAATTACCTGATTCCGGAAAAAAAAGCGATAATCGCTTCCGAATCTGCAAAAAAAGTGTTGGCTGAAAACATACGCCAACGGTCGCATAAATTGGAAAAAATCAGACAGGATGCTCAGGAACTGGCTGCTAAAATGCAGGGTATTGAACTGACAATCGGTGCCAAAACAAGTTCTACCGGAACTGTATTCGGATCGGTAAACAATATCCAGATTGCCGATGCACTGGAAAAGAAAGGATTCGAAATCGACAGAAAGAAAATCTACATCAAAGACGCTGTTAAAGAGGTAGGTTCTTACAAAGCTATCCTGAAATTACACAAGGAAGTTTCTGTTGAAATCCCATTTGAAGTAATCTCTGAATAAGATTTTATACAATCAAACCCTATTGAAAAGCCAATCTTCCCGGATTGGCTTTTTTTTATTTAAAAAATACCGTACTTTTGTATTTTCTTTCAACCTCCAATTGAGACTATGTATATCAACAAACGACTGTATATTGCTGTTATCCTGATCGTTTTTTGTTTCATCGCCGGATTCAAAAGCGCATTGATATTCACCATTGCCCAGTTTTTACTTGCCGGACTTGTACTTATAACTATTTATGACGGGATACTGCTCTTTGCCAAAGGAAACCGGATCTCGGCCGTTCGTACTTGCTCCGACCGTTTTTCCAATGGTGATGAAAATGAAGTTCACATCCATATCAGCAGTTCCTATCCCATTGCCCTGGACATAGAAATCCGCGACGAAATGCCGGATGTATTCCAGTACAGGAATATGCTCTTTCAACTGAGACTGAAACCGGAAGAAAACAAGCAACTGACATACAATCTGAGACCGGTCAAAAGAGGAGAATACAAATTCGGACTTGTCAATATCTTTGCATCCACACGCATCGGTTTACTGAGCCGCAGGTTCAAAACAGGAAAATCTCAGTCAGTAAAAGTATACCCCTCCTACCTTCGACTAAGACAATACGAATTAATGGCAATCTCCAACAAACTTACCGATATGGGGATGAAGCGCATTCGCAAAATCGGGCAACAATTAGAATTGGAACATATCAAAGAATATGTTAAAGGAGATGATTACCGGACGATCAACTGGAAAGCCACTGCCCGCCGGAACCAGGTAATGGTCAATGTTTTCCAGGATGAAAGAGCCCAAAATGTCTATAACCTGATAGACAAAGGACGTACTATGCAGTCGGCATCGGAAGGGATGACTTTACTGGATTATTCTATCAACGCATCACTGGCCATGTCGTATATTTCTATGATCAAAGGGGATAAAACCGGATTATTGACATTCGAAAAAAGCTACGATACCCTGGTGCCTGCTTCCCGGCACGGCGACCAAATGCATTTGATACTGGATTCTCTCTACAAACAAAAAACCACATTTGCCGAAGCTGATTTCAGCGCATTGTACACCTGTGTAAAAAAGAAAATCACCCAACGCAGTCTATTGCTGGTTTACAGTAATTTCGATACAGTCAAAGCCATGCAGCGGCAATTGGTATACCTGCGCATGATGGCCAAGCATCATACTGTGGTAGTGATCTTTTTTGAAAACACAGAACTGAAATCCCTGATAGAAAAAGAACCTGCTAAAAAATCAGAGACTTACGAAAAAGTAATTGCAGAAAAATTAAACAGCGACAAAAGGTTGATTATCAAAAAACTCCGGCAAAACAATATTATATCGATCCTGGCAACTCCGGAAAGCCTGACTACAGATGTTATCAATAAATACTTAGAACTGAAAGCAAGGAACATGTTCTAATCGACCACACTGGAAAGTTGAGCTACGCCTTGTTCGGTAAATGCAAATGGCTGATAACGAGATCCTCCCCAACTTGAGATCACAAATTGTAACCTCAAGTTGACCCACTCTTTTTTTATTGTCTCTCAATCCATTCCCGGGCATTGACAAAAGCCTCGATCCAGGGAGAAACCTCATCCGAAAATTTCCGTTTCTCCGGATAATAAGCCCATTGCCAGGGGAATATTGCCCGTTCCAGGTGAGGCATCATCGCTAAATGGCGACCATCTTTAGAGGCAATACCGGCTACCGAATAAGCAGAACCATTCGGATTACCAGGATAAGTATCATATTGATATTTCGCTATAATATTATATTCGTTCTCTTCATATGGAAGATGGAATTTTCCCTCTCCATGTGCGACCCAGATTCCCAACTTGGAAGAAGACAAAGAACCGAACATCACAGACTTATTCTTGGGAATATCTACCGTAACAAACTCCGATTCGAATTTATGCGAATCGTTATGCAGCATCCTGGTTTTTTCTTTGTGTCGCGGATTGATCAAGTCCAATTCAACCATTAACTGGCAACCATTACAAATACCGAGGCTCAGGGTATCTTTCCGTTTGTAGAAATTTTTCAAGGCTGTTTTTGCCTTTTCATTATACAGGAACCCACCGGCCCAGCCTTTAGCGGAACCCAGCACATCTGAATTGGAAAATCCGCCACAGAAAACAATCATACTGACATCTTCGAGTGTCTCACGTCCGGAAGCCAGGTCCGTCATATGCACATCTTTCACATCAAATCCTGCAAGGAACAGAGCATAAGCCATTTCCCGTTCTCCATTCGTTCCTTTTTCCCGGATAATAGCAGCTTTTACACCGGAAGATTGCTTTCTACCGGCAAGAATACCATATTGAGAAAGCGTTCCGGAGAATTTTTTACCGAATTTAAAAGTCAAAGGTTGTTGCTTATAATTCAGAAAACGCTCTTTGGCACAATCTCCGGCAGTTTGTTTCCTGTCGAGCAGATAGGATGACGAATACCATACATCCCTCATATAATCGATACCGAAGTGGTATTGCACTCCGTTTTTACCGATCAGAATATGCCTTTCGTTTACCGGTTTGCCGATACGGGCAAAAGCTACTCCGGCAGCCGACAATACGTCTTCAACTGCATTTCTGTCTTTCACCTGGATCAGGATACCCGGATTTTCACTGAACAGGATTTTTACCAGGTCTTTTTCTTTGATCTTATTCAGGTTGATTTCCAAACCTCCGTTTACATTTCCGAAACACATTTCCAACAGAGCAGTAATCATACCTCCGGCTGAAATATCGTGGCCAGCCAGGATTAAATTCCGGTCGATCAATTCCTGCACAGCATTGAATGCACTCTTGAAATAATCGGCATCCTTAACCACAGGGACTTCATCACCCAACCGTTTAAGCGATTGAGCAAAAGCAGACCCTCCCAGTTTCATCTTATCAAAAGAAAAATCCACATAGTATAGGGACGTTGCACTTTGTTTGGAAAGTACGGGAGAAATTATTTTTTTCACATCGGAAACTTCTGCTCCTGCGGAAATAATCACGGTACCCGGAGAATACACTTTATCTTCTCCGTATTTTTGTGTCATCGACAGGGAATCTTTTCCGGTAGGGATGTTGATTCCTAATTTACAGGCAAAATCGGAACAAGCTTCAACCGCTTTATACAAACGGGCATCTTCCCCCGGATTTTTACAGGGCCACATCCAATTGGCACTTAGTGAAACGCTGCTGAGTCCTTCTTTTAGCGGAGCAAAGACGATATTGGTCAACGCTTCTGCAATGGCCATAACCGAACCTGCAGCCGGATCTACCAATGCCACCTGTGGTGCATGTCCGATAGAAGTGGCAATTCCTGCTTTCCCTCGATAATCCAAAGCCATAGCACCCAAATCGCTCAAAGGCAATTGGATTTCGCCCTGGCATTGCTGACGGGCGACTTTTCCCGTTACGGAACGGTCGACTTTATTGGTCAGCCAGTCTTTACAGGCTACAGCTTCCAGTTGCAACACATTTTCCAGGTACTCATGCAAATGAGCCACATCGTATTCTACGGAAGTATATTTTTCTTTGATGGTTTTATCGGTCATTACCGTACGGGGCGGTTTTCCGAAGAAATCTTCCAATTGCAGGTCGAGCGGACGCTGTCCGTCTTCTTGTTCGAAAACAAACTGCATGTCACCGGTTGTTTCACCCACCACATACATAGGAGAACGCTCCCGTTCGGCGATCTTTTCCACACGGTCCACATCTTTTTGAGGAAGCAATAAACCCATCCGCTCCTGACTTTCATTACCGATAATTTCTTTGGCAGATAAAGTCGGATCACCGACCGGCAATTGCGACATATCGATTTTTCCACCAGTGGTTTCCACCAGTTCCGACAAACAGTTCAAATGACCTCCCGCACCATGGTCATGGATAGAGACAATCGGATTATCATCCGACTCCGACAAAGTCCGGATCACATTGGAAACCCGTTTTTGCATTTCAGGATTGGCACGCTGAACCGCATTCAGTTCGATACCGCTCGCATATTCTCCCGTATCTACGGAAGAAACGGCACCTCCTCCCATTCCGATCCGGTAATTATCACCACCTAAAACAACGACCTTTTCTCCTGCTTCCGGATGACCTTTCAAAGCATCCTGCTTCTTGGCATAGCCAACCCCACCGGCCAGCATGATCACTTTATCATAACCGAACTTTTTCCGGTTTTCTTCATGCTCAAAAGTAAGAAGAGAACCGCAGATCAAAGGTTGTCCAAACTTGTTTCCGAAATCGGAAGCGCCATTCGAAGCTTTGATCAATATTTGTTCCGGAGTTTGATATAACCATTTACGGGGTTCCATACCGGATTCCCAGTCACGGTCTTCATCCGTACGGGGATAAGAAGTCATATACACCGCTGTACCAGCCATCGGCAAAGAAGCTTTTCCTCCTCCCAGACGGTCACGGATTTCTCCTCCGGTACCTGTCGATGCACCATTGAACGGTTCCACAGTCGTCGGGAAATTATGGGTTTCCGCCTTCAACGACAAAACAGTTTGTATATCTTTGACTGCAAAAAAATCGGGTTTGTCGCCCGAAAGGGGAGCAAATTGCTCGACAGCAGGTCCTTCGTTAAAGGCTACATTATCTTTATAGGCAGAGACCAGTTTATTCGGATTGGTTTCCGATGTTTTCCTGATCAGTTTGAATAGCGTACTTTCCTTTTCCTTTCCGTCTATTACAAAAATACCATTGAATATTTTATGGCGGCAGTGCTCTGAATTAACCTGGGAGAAGCCGAATACTTCACCATCGGTGAGCTTCCGTTGCAGTTTCCGGCTGACTTCATTCAGATAATCTATTTCCTCGGGACTGAGGGCCAAACCTTCCTGCTGATTATATGCGGCAATATCATCGATGGCGATGATCGGATCCGGCTGTTTCCGGATCTTGAAAATTTCCTGATCCAAGCCATTATAGATCCGTTGCAACATCGGATCATAAGCAGCCTTATTATCGGATACTACAGCAAATTCCTCTATCCTCAGAAGACCTGCAATTCCCATATTCTGGGTAATTTCTACCGCATTGGTGCTCCAGGGAGTGATCATTTCCTTGCGCGGGCCCACAAGCCAGCCTTCCAACTTATTGTCTTTCAAGGACTCCGCATTACCGAATAACCAGGTTAACTTTCTGATATCTTCTGCCGACGGTTTACGTTCCGCTTCAACGGCAATAATTGTGTTTGTAGGGGTTCTAAAGAAAAGAATCATAATATGTAAATTTGAGACGCAAAGGTAATAAAAAAAATGTATTATCTTTGCGCCATGCTTGAGATTGTCTTCAAAGGTATATTAATCGGTATCTTAGTTTCAGCGCCTATGGGTCCCATCGGCTTACTATGTATTCAACGGACATTGAACAAAGGCCGTTGGCATGGTTTTTATACCGGAATAGGAGCTGTTTTTTCCGATTTATTTTATGCCACGCTGACCGGAATGAGTATGGGTTTTGTGGTTTCTTTCATAGAGAAGAATCAATCTGTTCTGCAAATCGGAGGCAGTATCTTACTGATGGCCTTCGGATATTATATTTTCAGAAGTAACCCTTCCAAAAACCTGCGTAAACCGGACGAAGTTTCCAATACTTATACGCAGGATACTTTAACATCTTTTTTCCTCACCTTATCCAATCCTTTTATCATTTTTCTTTTTCTGGGGCTTTTTGCCCGATTCAGTTTCATCTCCCCCGAAGAAACTACCCTGGCACTGATACTGGGATTATTAGGCATCGCTTTAGGTGCCACACTCTGGTGGTTCACCATTACTTATTTAGTAGGAAAGTTACGAAGCAACTTCAATTTAAGGGGATTATGGGTACTCAACCGGATTGTGGGAATTGTTATTATGATTTTTGCTTTGGTGGGGTTGGTGTTTTCGGTTTGGGAGTATAATGCTTAATTCGCATTTCTTCATTATTCACTGTAACCAACTCTATTAAATCGACAAAACGCAGGGCAATCAGACTTTTGTAATAGCCATTAAAATAATGACCATTAAATTATGATTGATAAAAAGGTCAGAACTGCTCCATCAAATGCCCTGCAAACACCTCCCAGGATAATTTTTTCTTTTCCTCAGAAATAGCCTGCACAAAACCATCTTTACCCATCTCAAAGAACCGGTTGACAGATTGAGCGATACTTTCCGGAGATGGTTCGCAAATCAGTCCCGTCCCGGCAGGTTCCAATGTTTCCCGAAGTCCGCCGACATCCGTTGCCAGCACCGGCAAGCCAAAATGATAAGCAATAGGGATTACGCCGCTTTGGGTGGCCGATTTATAAGGTAAAACCAGAAGGTCTGCAACAGAAAAAAAGAAAGGCACCTCCGCATCGTCTATGTAACGGTTGAATGCTTTGATACGATTTTTTGCAGGTGATTGATTTATCAGCATTTCGTATTTTTCAAAACTGCCGTAACATTCTCCCGCAATCAACAACTGATAAGAATCGTCTAATAACGACATGGTTTGAATCAACCAGTCCAGTCCTTTATAATCCCTGATCAAACCAAAAAATAAAAGTGTTTTCTTAGCAACATCCAGGCCAAAATGAGAACAGGCTTCTTTCCGATCATTTTTTTCTCCGAAATGATTATATAGAGGATGTGGCAGATGGATATAGTTTGCATCGGGTTTAAGCTGCAGTAAATCTTTTTTAACGGCCTCACTCATTACCACAAAATGAGTGCATTGTTTAAAAAACAAACGGGTTAAAGGTTTATCGAAAAATTTCGGTTCATGCGGAATGGCATTATCGATGATACAAACCGTTTTCACACCTTTTTTTTTAAGTTTTTTCGCAACATGTCCCAGAGAAGGTGCAAAAAAGCTCATCCAGTATTTCATGATCAGCACATCCGGTTGCCAATCCAGTATCTCCCGGGCTGTAGATTCATAAGAAAACGGATTGACAGTATTCAGCACCGCCTGACTTTCAACAGGAATCGCATGATCTTTTTCTGTTACATATTGTGTTTTTCCGGGAAACAGGATCTTCGGATACTGACAGGTAAAAGTAAATGCTTTTACCGTATGTCCCTGTTTTTCCAAAGCCTGATGCAATAAGGCGTTAAACTGTGCAATGCCTCCCCTGAAGGGATAGAATGTGGATAAATATGCAATTCTCATATCTGACGGGCAAATGACAATAAATTTTTGAAAGAATAATCGATCAAAGATACATCTTTTTCCTGTTCACTGTATTTATCGCCGACCAAAACCGTACACATACCGGCATTCCGACCAAATTTCATATCCGAAAGACTATTACCGACCATGATGCTCTCAGAAAAAAGGATTTCAGGGAAATCAGCCTGAGCCTGCAAAGCCATGCCTGTATTCGGTTTCCGGCCCGGACTGACAGAATCCGTATCCGTACACACATATATCCGGTCGATCCGTCCTCCGTGACTTTCTATTTCGGTCATCATCCAGTCATGGATCTCATCCAGTTTCCGACAGGTCATGATCCCCCGGCCCACTCCCCTTTGGTTCGTTACGAGCAATATATATTTGAAATGATTCTTTAATTCGGCAAGTGCGTCCAGAACTCCGGGGATAAAAATAAATTCATCGATAGTTTTAACATAATCGCCGGGAAGCTCCCGGTTAATCACCCCATCCCTGTCTAAAAACAATGTATTATAACGATTGAATTCCATCAGGCAAATACTTGTTGTGCTTTTTCGTAATCTTCGGGAATACCGATATCTATAAAATAACCCTGGCTGATAAAGCCTGCCAGTCCTCCCTTTCTCACCTGCCTGGAAAAATAATCATTCTCCATGGAAAATTTTTCAGGAAAATCATCCAACACCTTTTTATCGATAGCATAGATACCTCCGTTAATCAAGCCTTCTGAACAATATTTTTTTTCTTCAAATCGGATAATCCGGTTTGTATCTTTATCAAACAGAACAGATCCATACCTGTTAAAATTCCTCATTGGCTTAAGAGCCAGTGACGTTTCAACACCCTGCATCCGGTGAAAATGCAAAAACCGGTTCAGATCCACATCAAAATAAGTATCCCCGTTGATAACTACAGCCGAGTCTCCATCAACTTCAGCCAGGGCATATTTGATAGCCCCACCTGTACCCAACGGGCTTTGCTCTACCTTTTGAACAATTTCAAAGGGTGATTCAATGGTTTTCAACCACTGTTCCACAACTTCGTGCTTATATCCCAGGGAAAGAATCACTTTCTCCGGCTGAAAAGGAACCAGATATTTGAACAGATAATGTAAAAAAGGCTTCCCGTCCACGGGAGCCATACATTTCGGCACATCGCTGACTACTGATTGCAATCGGCTGCCGAATCCTCCGGCAAGGATGATGATCTCCATGGAATTAAGAATTAAGAGTTAAGAATTAAGAATTGTTTTTTGGGATAGATTGATAATATTTTAACTTTATGATGATGAAAAATAATATCCAAAATACCAGAAACACAATTCTTAATTCTTAACTCTAAAGTTAGTATCTGTAGTGCTCAGGCTTATACGGGCCTTCTGCTTTTATACCAAGATAAGATGCCTGTTCCGGAGTAAGTGTAGTAAGTTTTACTCCAATATTTCCGAGATGCAGGCGGGCGACTTCTTCATCCAGGTATTTCGGCAGACGATATACATCTACCTCATAGTTTTTCTGCCACAGGTCGATTTGTGCCAATGTCTGGTTAGTAAAGGAGTTGCTCATTACAAACGAGGGATGACCTGTTGCACAACCCAGGTTTACCAGGCGACCTTCAGCCAATAAGAAGATAGAATTTCCTGCAGGGAAAGTATACTTATCTACTTGCGGTTTGATGTTCAGGTGTTTGATACCCGGGAAGTTCACCAGTTTATCTACCTGTATTTCATTATCAAAATGGCCGATATTACATACGATCGACTGGTCTTTCATTGCTTTCAGATGATCGATCGTGATCACATCGCGGTTTCCGGTAGTCGTTACGAAGATATTGCCATCTTTTACAGCTTCCTCCATTGTAGTAACCTGGAATCCTTCCATTGCAGCTTGTAACGCACAAATCGGATCGATTTCAGTTACGATTACACGTGCTCCGTAAGAAGCCATGGAACGGGCACAACCTTTGCCTACATCTCCATATCCGAGAACGACAACTACTTTTCCGGCAATCATCACATCGGTGGCACGTTTAATGCCATCGGCCAGTGATTCACGACAGCCATACAGGTTATCAAACTTGGATTTAGTGACCGAATCGTTCACATTGATAGCAGGAATCAATAATTCTCCTCTTTCCATCATCTGATACAAACGATGCACACCTGTTGTTGTTTCTTCGGAAACACCCTTCAGTTCGGCAACTGTCCGGTGCCAGCGTTGATCATCTTCTTTCAGGATGCGGTGAAGCGTATCCAAGATTACCTGTTCTTCGTGATTTCCCCCTTTGCGGTCGATCGTAGATGCGTTTTTTTCCGCCCGGTATCCCCAGTGAACCAACAAAGTGGCATCTCCGCCATCGTCTACAATCAGATTCGGACCTTTTCCTTCAGGAAAAGACAGAGCCTGCTCGGTACACCACCAATATTCTTCCAGGGTTTCACCTTTCCAGGCAAACACCGGAATACCTGCTGCTGCAATAGCTGCTGCCGCATGATCCTGAGTGGAAAAAATGTTACAACTGGCCCAGCGCACATCGGCTCCAAGCTTAGACAAAGTCTCGATCAATACTGCCGTTTGAATCGTCATGTGGAGAGAGCCCATGATTCTCGCTCCTTTCAAAGGCTGTTCGGCGGCGTATTTTTTCCGGATCGCCATCAAACCGGGCATTTCATGTTCTGCAATCTCAATTTCTTTACGGCCGAAGTCTGCCAAATTGATGTCTGCCACTTTATACGGCAGACGGGAAGAAATTTTTTCTGACATCGTTTTTTCGTTTAAATATAAATAAATGAGGTGCAAAGGTAGTGAAAGCAATTGAGAATTGAAAATTGAAAATTGGAAATTGAAAATGAAATATGTGAAAATAATTTTCAATTCTCAATTCTCAATTTTCAATTAATTTATTGGTCAGTCCGAAATGAAGCAACAGGCAAGTTGGAATCAACGGCAAAAATTTCCGAACCGGAAGTATCGTCAAAACAATAGCGGACAGACACCGGCTCGGAAACTGCCGGAGAAAAAAGAAATACTTTATTACCGGAAATGGCAGCCACTGCTTTATAGAAACCACCTTGTTTGTTACCAATAAAAAAGTTCTTGATATCTTTTCCATGAGAAGTCAGTCCCGGAGCACCAGGAATATCAAAAGTAAGAGTTACCATACGTCCTTCAATTTGCATATTTTGAAGTTCCGGACTTTTATACGACATTCCTTCCATTCCGTATGTTTTTGCGAGCGCCCAGAATGCAAGGCGTTCCCCTGCATCTTTCTTTTTGGGCGGGTGGATGCAATCCGGACTATCGGCATCCATCAGGACAGCCATTCCTGTATTAGGAGTTATTTCCATACACTTAGCCTGTGCTTCACGGATATACCCGGAATGAGTGATTTTACCCCAGCCTGCATAATTAAAGGGAGCGATCTGACAGTAATAGAAAGGAAATTCTCCTACATTCCAGAGTTTACGCCAGTTAGTCACCATACGATCAAACATTTTTACATATAAATCCGGCTCCTGCCGGTTCGATTCTCCCTGATACCAGATTGCTCCCCGGATTCCATATCCCAGTACCGGCTTGATCATTCCATTGAACAATACGGTAGGCGTTCCGTTTGCCACCTTGATATCCTCTTCTTTTTGGGGAAGAGGTTTTTCCGGAATATCCTGTAAAGCATCCGGATCCATCCAAGCTTCAATCCGAGAACCTCCCCAACTGGAATGTAACAAACCTACAGGTATATTGAGGGTCTTATATAACATCCTTCCAAAATAATATGCGGTAGCGCTAAATCCCGGAGTAGTTACCGGAGAAGCTTCCTGCCAGGAGCCTTCACAATCATCCTGCGGATGTAATTGAGAGGACCTTTTCACGGTAAACATCCGGATAGACGAATTACGGGAATCTGCTATTGCTTCCGGGCCCCCTTCGATCGGTTGCCCCGTGAAGCCTTTCATCGGCATTTCCATATTAGACTGTCCCGAGCAAAGCCACACTTCTCCGATCAATACATTTTTCAGGGTAACGGTCTTTCCCTCCGTAACAGATAAGGTATAAGGAGTAAACCCGCCTGCCGGAGTTTGCATTTTTACCTTCCAGTAACCATTGGCATCGGCTTTGGCAGTATATGATTTTCCATTCCATGAGCCGGAGACTTTTACACCGGCATTCGGTTTCGCCCAGCCCCATACTGCTACTTCCGTTTGTTGCTGAAGGATCATATTATCGCAGAAAACAGCAGGGAGTTTCACTTCAGCCGAAGCGGTAAAAACGATAAACAATAAGGCTAAAAATGGCAAAAAAAACAAATTCTTTTTCATAAGAAATACATTTACTGAATAACTAAAAATTAGGTCAACACTCAAAAAAATTATGCTTTATTCCATTGTTCCCTTAACAATTTAAGAGCTGCAGGTACAACAACTTCCCGTTCTCCCTGACATCCGCATTCAAAACTGACATAACCCTGATAATCGATCATCTTCAGGGCTTTGAATCCGTCGATATAATTATCAGCATCGCCGTCTTCTCCCGGCATACTCCGTCTTTTCCGGCTGGCAATATGCACATGACTAAGGTATTGTCCGGCAGACAGGAATGCTCCCATATCAGACGTTTCTTCCGTAGTCATATGCCAGAAATCACCGAGGCAGGTCACCCCTTTGGAATTTATATCCCTGCAGATGGACGCAGCATCAGACAATAAACGCAGGTAAAATGCTTCTTTTCTGTTAAGAGGTTCCAGAATAACAGATGTATTGTGCTGTACTGCAAACTCACCTAACTCACCAAATTTTTCGCAAAGAAAATTTCGGGTCTCCATGGTATGCGGAAGTACAGGCAACTGTCTATTAAAAGCAGGAACAATGATGACACCTACCGAACCCAGCCGTCCGGCCACCTCGATCAAGGCTTTCATGGTATCCATGCATTCCTGCCTGACTTCTTCCTGAGAAGAAAGGATAAAACCCGAAAAGCCGGCACAAATAGCACTTACTTTGATATTCCGGCCCTTAAGCGCCTGTTGTACTTCATCGATTCTTCCGGCCAATCCATTTCCATGCGGTTCAAACCCAACCACCTGGTGTTTTTCCATAAAATCAAATTTTTCGTTCAGGCTCTTTCCCGGTGCTGTACCTTCCTGGAAAGAAATTTTCAAATTTGTTTTCCCGGATGTTTTTTTAAGAGAAGCTACCGGCGACGCCCACGCTTCATGTTGCCCGGCAGCCGCTAAAGCGACTCCGGCTAGTGTTGTTTTTAAAAAAGTTCTTCTATTTGAGGACATAGTATTTTTATTGAAAATTGAAAATTGAAAATTCAGAATTACACATAGAATGCCAGCATAAATAATTTTCAATTTTCAATTATTATTATTTTCCTTCTCCCGGAACGGGCACTATAAATTTATCCATGTTCATTTTACCTTGCAGATTTAAGTCTTCCGGCATATAGTTCTGAGAAGATGCCGATAAGATATCCCAGGTCGCTTCTTTTCCTGTATAGGCGGCTTCCCGTCCCATGATCCCTGCTATATTGGAAACTGCTGTTTCTTCCGATTGTATAATAGGTTTCCGGGAACGGATGTGAGATATCCAGTTGACATGTTCCAGGACATATGGATTGGTTTGTTGATACGTATCTTTTTCTTTCTGCAAATCATATTCCCAGATAATGTTGCCTGCCAGGTCCTTGATTTTACAGCCATCCTGGCTTGTCCACGAACCTTTGGTACCCTGGACAAACTCACTTACATTGTTCATACAACCATCGATTTGGCGGCACATACTATGCAGGTGAATGCCGTTTTCCATCACAAAATCCACACTGAAATTGTCGTACTGGTCACCCGTAATTCTCCTTTGCCTGGATCCGAAAGCTACACAGGAAGAAGGTTTCAGATCGCTGAACCAGGTAAACACATCGATGTTATGGACATGTTGTTCCACGATATGATCGCCGGAGAGCCATTTCCAGTTCACCCAGTCACGGATCATCCACTCGGCATCCGTCCATCCGGCTTCACGGTTCTTATACCAAAGCATTCCCTGGTTCCAGTAAACAACCCCACCGGTGATTTCCCCGATATATCCTTCCATGATTTTTTTATACGATTCCACATAGCAGCGCTGATGATGCCGTTGTGTGCCTGTTACCACACACAGACCCTTTTCCGCGGCTCTCTTCGATACGGACATAATGGTACGGTATCCTACAGAATCAACGCATATCGGTTTTTCCAGGAAAGCATGTTTTCCGTTTTCCACCGCATAGCGGAAATGTTCCGGTCGGAACACCGGCGGCGTAGCACAAATAACAACATCCACTCCAGAATCGACCACCTGTTTGTAAGCTTCCAGACCTACAAAACATTTTTCTTCAGGAATATCAATATTTCTTTCATCTTTCAACTTTTTCCGGAGATTATCCAGCCGGTGCTGAAATGCATCTCCCAAAGCTGTAATAGTAACGCCTTCGGCTGCGTCCAGAAAATTCATGGCAGCACCCGATCCTCTTCCTCCGCAACCGATAATACCGGCTTTCAATTCTCTGCCTGCAATAGCTTTATCCGGTAATTCAGGGATATAATATTCTCCCGCCGCTTTAAGGGGAACATATTTTGCATTCTTGTCTCCACACGAAGTGAATGCTGTTGCAGCCGTTACAACACCGGTTGTTCCAACAGCACCATAAAGCCCGGCAACGGCAGAACTCTTCAAAAAACCACGCCGGCTGATATAATTACTACGCTCTTTCATAAAAGAAAACAATTTTTAATTCTCAATTTTCAATTATTATCACAAACCACCCTAAACCCAATCCCCTTAACATCCGAATACCACCAGATACTCTTAGGTTGTTGCGGATCTGTTTTCAACCAGTCGTCATGCCGGGTATGATCACGGGCAGCACAACGGACAGCAGAAGCGTCGGATGCATAATAGCCTCCGCGAACCACATATTCCACATCATCCCGGCTACCTTTCACCAGCGGATTTTCCAAATCTCCGGCAAACCTGGAATAAGCATCGGCAATATATTTATCGGCGCAATATTCCATCACATTGCCAAGCATATTTTTCAGTCCGAAAGGATTCGGCTGAACAGATTCGGGCAGTTGTGTCCTGCTGTTACTGTTATTCGCATATACAATATACTCTCCGATCGGATGCTTATCGGCAGCAATAAATTTTCTCCAGAAACCTTCATTCGAGAATTGTTTGGGATTTCCGGGGAAAAAATAAGGAGTTTGTGTTCCGCCACGGGCGGCATATTCCCACTCGGCTTCAGTAGGCAACCGGTATTTCTTTCCGGTCTTTTTAGTGAGCCAGAGACAGTATATTTCGGCAGCATAATGCGTCATAGTGATTGCAGGACGATCTCCCCCTCCCCAACCCTGATCAGGAAATCCGAAGGGTGGTGTAGGGCCGGAAACCGCATCCACATCCGGACGGCGGTTATTCTGGTATACCATTTCCGGCGCTGTACGTCCTTCCGACATCGTTTCTGCATAGAAAGCCCAGAACTGATCCCAGGAAACTTCAATTTCCGCCATATAAAACGGAGAAAGGGTGATATTTCTTACCGGGCCTTCATCGGCATTCCGGAAAGCTTCATTATCAGGACTTCCCATAACGAATGATCCTCCGGGAATCGCTTTCATATTGAAAGCTACAGTGGTTCCGGGAACTGTTTCTCTAAAATCGGCAAAAGAATTCAACTCCGCCGGCTTTTTATACAACAGGCTGGTGTCTTTGGATGTTGCATTCAAACCCGGTACTCCCGTCAAAGCAGCATGTTTGTAGTTCGGATTGTAATGGCCCACATCCAGGTGGCAGGATATGCATTGCAGGTTCAATACTTTTTCTTTCTCTTCGTAATAAAGATGCGCTTTAATTCCTTCATCCGAAATACCGTTGGGAAACAGACCTTCATGACAGGCAATACAGGATTTATTGGGAATAATTTTTACGGCATGCTCCAGTTGGGCTTTGGCTTCCCAATCGATGTCGGCTGTATCTTTGGTAAGATACGACCATACATCCCTCATTCCCAACGTCATTTTAGCGGAAAAATGTTCCCAGGTATTTTCGGCCGGCGGCAAATGGCATTCCACACAATGTACCTTAATGCCTCCTGAATTATTGGCATGAGAGGACAAACGCCAGCTATCTTCCGCATGCGGATGCACATGGCAGGACATACAAGACTGATCGGTAGAGAAATAAAGAGATGTTTGATAAAAAAACAGCAGAATAATCATCCCGACAAGTATCCCTGTTACAAACAGGAACCATTTATTGGCCGACCTTTTTTTGCGATGGTGTACTTCTTGTTTTTTTTCTTTTTTCAGAAACATTGTTCTTACAAGTTGTTTTTCAGTGATAAATCAAAACGGTAGTTATTAAGGAGAAGTGCGATACCGTTTATGGCATTAAAACCGGATCCGGTAAAACTTCCCGGTAAAGGTAGAGATTTATCCTGCAACGAAAGAGTGATTAAATAAATTTAACACGAACAGAAAAACGTCAGGCATTTTCTCATCCTGTATGCCTCTTGTTCCTCGGATGATGTTCCAGGATCTCACTCCGGAGAAAATCCCGGTCGATATGTGTATAGATTTCAGTCGTAGCAATCTTTTCATGTCCCAGCATTTGTTGAATAGCCCGCAAGTTGGCTCCTCCCTCCAATAAATGAGTGGCAAAAGAATGGCGGAAAGTATGAGGACTTACATTCTTCCGTATGCCGGCCTTTTCCGCATGCTGTTTGATGATATGAAAAACCATGATACGGGAAAGCGAGGTTCCCCTGCGGCTCAGGAAAAGGATATCTTCAAAACCTTTCTTGATCTGCACCAGATTTCTATCGAATATGTAAAGTCTGATTTCTTTCACGGCAACGGGCGAAATCGGGACTAAACGTTGTTTATGACCCTTGCCCAACACCTTGATAAATCCTTCATCCAGATACAAATCGGCGTAACGAAGGGTGATCAGCTCGGACACTCGGAGTCCACAACTGTAAAGCACCTCTAACATAGCCTTGTTACGCTGGCCTTCGGGAAGGGAAAGATCAATAGATCCTATAATATCATTGATTTCATTGACCGTAAGCACTTCCGGTAATTTCAATCCTATTTTGGGCGACTCCAGCAAATCGGTAGGATCAACCTGAATATAATTATCCAACAACAGGAAGCGAAAAAAAGATTTGATTCCGGAAATAATACGAGCCTGGGAACGGGGACAAATACCCAAGTCGTGCAACTGCGCCAGGAATTGCTGCAAATCGTTCAGTCGGACAGACTCATAAGTCATTCCTTCGGACTGCATAAAATGCATCAGTTTCTCCACATCAGTCAGATAAGCCTCCACAGAATTCCGGGAAAGCGACTTTTCCAACAACAGGTGATCACGGTATGCCCGTATAATATCCTTCATCTGGCTTTTGGATAAGAAAGTAAAATATCGTATCTTTGCGCAAATTTACAGTAAAAATCCGAACTTTCATGAAAATCCAGATAATCAACGGTCCTAACCTGAACCTATTGGGAAAAAGGGAACCGGGCATTTATGGTGACGCTTCTTTCGAAAATTATTTCCGGCAACTGCAGCAGCGTTACCCACAAATGGAATTATCCTGCTACCAATCGAACGTAGAAGGAGAGATTATCAATAAAATCCATGAAACAGGATTTACTGCAGATGGCATTATCCTGAACGCGGGGGCATACACCCATACATCCATCGCTATTCACGATGCTATCAAAGCAATTACCACCCCGGTAATAGAAGTGCATATTTCCAATATCCATGCCAGGGAAACGTTCCGGCACCAGTCTCTGATAGCTGCTGCCTGCAAAGGAACTATTGCGGGTTTCGGGATGGATTCCTACCGGCTTGCTATCGAATCATTTTTGAAATAAATATAAAAGAGATATATGTTAAAACATACCAAAATTGTCGCTACCATCTCGGATAAGCGTTGTGAGGTTGATTTTATTCATGCCCTTTTCCATGAAGGCATGAATGTGGTGAGGATGAATTCAGCGCATCTGGATGAAGCAGGTTTTACCAAAATCATTAATAATGTGCGAGAGGTCTCAAGCCGGATCGGTATTCTGATGGATACCAAAGGTCCGGAAGTACGCACCACAAATTCCCAACAACCTATCGCATTAAAATTCGGAGATAAAATACAGGTAAAAGGAGATCCTGATCAGGAAACGACCGGGAGTTGTATTTGTGTCAGTTACAGGGATTTTGTACAGGTGATGAAAGTTGGAGGACTGATCCTGATCGACGATGGAGAGATCGAACTGAAAGTTCTCGAAAAGAAAGAAGATCATCTTCTCTGCGAAGTATTGAACGATGCGGTTCTGGGCAGCCGCAAAAGCGTGAATGTACCGGGTGTACGCATCAATCTTCCGTCTCTTACGGAAAAAGACAAGAAAAATATCCTGTTTGCCATTGAACAAAAGATCGACTTTATCGCCCATTCTTTCGTTCGTACCAAACAAGACATACTGGATATACAACGAATATTAGACGAGCATAGAAGTTCCATTAAGGTCATCGCTAAAATAGAAAATCAGGAGGGTGTAGATAATATCGACGATATTCTGGAAGCAGCCTATGGCATCATGGTAGCCCGGGGTGACCTGGGAATCGAAGTCGCTCAGGAAAAAATACCCGGTTTGCAACGTGTGCTGATCCGCAAGTGTGTGGCTGCCAAAAAACCGGTGATCGTAGCTACCCAGATGTTACACTCCATGATAGAAAATCCGCGCCCTACCCGTGCGGAGGTAACCGATGTGGCCAATGCCATTTACTACCGTACCGATGCCATCATGCTCAGTGGAGAAACTGCATACGGCAAATATCCGGTGGAAGCTGTCAAAGTCATGGCTCGTGTAGCACGGGAAGCAGAAAAAACCAAATTATCGGAAAACGATATCCGTGTACCATTGCCGAGCGACGACCTGGATGTAACTTCGTTCTTAGCCAAACAAGCGGTAAAAGCATCTTCCAAATTACATGTAAAAGCAATTATTACAGACAGTTATACAGGAAGAACTGCCCGTTATTTAGCCGCTTTTCGCGGCAAAGCTCCGGTTATGGCCATCTGTTACAAAGAACAGACCACCCGGGAATTGGCACTTTCCTATGGAGTCTGGGCAGAATATCAGCCGGAAGAAAGTAATACCAAGGAGTATTTTCTTTCAGCTTTAGATAAATTAATCAAAAAAGGCATGATCAACCGGAACGATATGGTAGCCTACCTCAGCGGAAGCTTCGGGGAAGGTGGCGGAACATCGTTCCTGGAAATCAACAATGCCGGAAAAATCATCGATAGTACCCGGCAGTTTTGTCCGCTGGAATTCAGACCGGAGAAAAAATGAATACCCTGAACCTGGAAGAGTATATCCTGTCGCATATCGACGAAGAAGGCGAACTGTTGCAACGGTTGAACCGGGATGCACATGTTAATCTACTACGTCCGAGAATGCTGTCCGGGCATCTCCAGGGAAGGATCTTAAAAATGCTTTGCCGAATGATCCGTCCGCAAAGGATACTGGAAATCGGCACCTATACAGGGTATGCCACATTATGTATGGCTGAAGGGTTGGAAAACAACGGCATCATCCATACGATCGAAATCAACGATGAGCTGGAAGATTTCATCCGTAAATATCTGGAACAATCACCGTTAAAAGAGCATATCTGCTTGCATATCGGTGATGCGATGGAAATCATCCCCCAGTTGAAAGATACATTCGACCTGGTTTTTATCGACGCCGACAAGCGCCTGTATTCCACCTATTACGACATGATTTTCGACATGGTCAGACCAGGAGGATACATCATCGCCGACAATACCCTATGGGATGGAAAAGTAGTAGAAGAAACCTTTTCCTCCGACGCACAAACCCTCGGTATCCTGGCATTCAACGATAAAATCGCCGGAGATAAACGGATAGAAAAAGTAATCATCCCGATTAGGGATGGGATTAGTATAATTTTTAAAACCAAAAACTAAAAGTTAAAAATTAACATTTTCAGAAAAGCATATATTTTTCAACTTTTAGTTCTTAGTTTTTAGTTCTTAGTTTTTAAAATATGGAAAATACAAGACTACAAAAAATCGGGCGACTGATACAAAAAGAACTCGGAGAAATTTTTCTATTACAGACAAAGATGATGCCGGGCGTATTGGTTTCCGTTACATCTGTGAGGGTAAGTCCCGATCTGGGAATTGCCCGTGCACATTTAAGCATTTTTCCTTCGGAGAAAAATCAGGAAATTATGAAGAATATCCAGGAAAATACCAAATCGATCCGCTTCGAATTAGGTCAACGGATCCGGATGCAGGTACGCAAAATACCGGAACTGACTTTTTTCCTGGACGATTCGTTGGATTATCTTGAAAACATCGACAAATTATTAAACGACTAAACCGGGCCGTTTTGTGCTTTTAATTTCATAGCTTTGTTGCATGAATCTATCTTTTTCCATAGCGAAACGATACCTTTTTTCAAAAAAATCGCACAATGCGATCAACCTCATTTCGATCATATCGGTCTGCGGAATTGCCATTGCCACTACTGCTATGGTTTGTGCTCTATCGGTTTTCAACGGTTTTACAGGAATGGCGGCAGGCATGTTCTCCACATTCGATCCTCAACTGAAGATCACGTCAGTAAAAGGAAAAGTATTCGACAGTGAAGACGAAAGGATACTTGCTGTCCGGAACCTGCCGGATATAGATATTTTTTCTTACTGCATAGAAGATAATATACTCCTCAAATATAACGACAGACAAGTGCCTGCCCTGCTGAAAGGCGTTCCCGGAAATTTCAATAAACTCACGCAGATAGATACTATCCTGATCGATGGCGAGTTCAAACTGAAAGACGATGTCAACAGTTATGGAATCCTGGGAATCGGACTAGCCATCGATCTGGGAGTCAATGCCGGTTTTATCTATCCCCTGGAGATCTATGCGCCCAAACGCAATGCCAAAGTTAATATGGCGAATCCGGCAGCAGCCTTCAACCAGGAATATGCCTATATTGCCGGAGTTTTCAGGATGAACCAACCGATGTACGATAATCAATGTATCATCGTTCCGATAGAACTGACTCAAACCATTTTCGATTATACCACCGAAGTCAGCTCCGTGGAGATCAAACTGAAAGAAACTGCCGATATTTCCAAAGCCCAAGGAACCATACGAAAAACCATAGGAGAAGAATTCAAAGTGCAAAACCAATACGAACAACAGGAAAGTTCTTTCCGGATGATGAATATGGAGAAATGGTTCACATACATGATTCTTTGTTTTATTATGACAATCGCCATTTTTAATGTTGTCGGGTCCCTTTCCATGCTGATTATTGAGAAGAAAGGCGATATTATCACTCTGAAAAACCTTGGAGCTGATCAAAAGCTGATCTCAAGGATATTCCTGTTTGAAGGTTGGATGATTTCTTTTGCCGGAGGAGTTATCGGTATTGTATTAGGACTAATCCTGTGCCTGGCACAACAGCTGTTCGGTTTGTTGAAATTAGGAACCCAGGCAGGAGTATTTCTTGTTGATGCTTATCCGGTTAACGTTGTTGCAGGAGATGTCATTTTTATATTTGCGACAGTATTGGTTATCGGATTCTTAACCGCTATTATTCCGGTCAGAATGCTGAATAAGCAATAACTTATTTCTTTATTTTCACTGGATTCTCTTATAAACGATCAAGTATTCCTGGCTAAAACCAAAAAAAATCCTCCTGATTTTTTATTTCTTACATTTTTTTGTTTTTATTTTTTTTATTTTCAATTAATCATTAATTTTACCTCGCAAATAAAAAAAGTTAAAGTATTTTACTTTAAACGCGTTACATAAGAAGTGAGGTGTAAATAACAACCATTAAATTTAATCAGCATGGCAATAATCGATTTGGTAAGGTGGGCACCGCAGGGAAACGAAACTATTTACGCTTACCGCTTTCCCGAAACCAACCTCAGTACTTTTACTCAATTGATCGTACAGGAGTCACAAGAAGCTATTCTATTCTCGAAAGGTCAAATCATCGGCAAATTCGGACCAGGTAAACATACCCTGAACACAGAAAATCTCCCTATACTTAGAAATCTGTACGGGTTCCCGTTCGGAGGGAAGAATCCGTTTACTGCAGAAGTTTGGTTTGTTAATAAATTGCAACCCTACAACATCGACTGGGCTATTGACCGGATGGATATACACGATGCAGATTATAATGCAGGCATTCCTCTGGTTGCAAGCGGCCGGTATGGCTTAAAGGTTAACGATGCAGAACGATTCCTGATCAAAATAGTGGGAACTAAGAACGCATTCGACCAGCATGACCTGACGGACCAGTTTTTTGGTGAATTTTCTACCAAAACCAAATCGACGGTTCTTCAATTCATGATCAACAATAGAATTGGAATCAAACAAATTTCGGCCCATTTAGACAATATTTCCGAACACCTGAAAAACATTATGCTTCCTTTCTGGGAAAACCTGGGATTGGAACTTACAAAATTTTACATTACAAGCATCGAAGTCGACAGTTCTACTGAAGTAGGCAGGCGGGTATTGGATGCCATCTCCAGGCAAAGCGCCCAGTCTATCGGAGGATATACCTGGCAACAGGAACAGGCTTTCGGTGTAGCCAACAACGCTATCGATGGTTTTTCCAATAACAATGGAGGTCTCTTGGGTGCTGTAATCGCAACCAACATGATGGGTGGATTAGGTGGTGGAGGAACTGTGATGCAGCCACAGTACAATCAACCTGCATTTGCAGGAAACAACCCGGGACAAGCAGGAAATGGAAACCAAGCCCAACCTCAAATCCGTGAAGTTTACTGTTCCAACTGCTCTAAAAAATTTTCAAGCAACCTGAAATTCTGTCCCCATTGCGGAGATATCTATAATCCCTGTCCGAAATGCGGTACAGACAACGATCAGAATGCTAAACGTTGTGTTAGTTGTGGAACACCATTGCAAAGCGATCTGAATTTCTGCTCGAATTGCAATGCCCCGCTTCCTGCCGGTAGCGCTTTTTGCGGAAACTGCGGCAAGCCGCAATCCGAAAACAACTGTACCAGATGTGGAGCCTCCTTACCCCCTACGGTTAAATTTTGCCCGAAATGCGGACAAAAAAGATAATTATTCATTCTCCATAGCAGGAACTGTCAGCCTCTGTTTACATGCTGGAACACTGTACCTGCTATCTTAATATTGAATACTATGAATACGAACAAAATTCTTGCGTACACATTATTCCTGGCGGGAGAGGTATTGCTGGTTGTCTGCTTTCTGTATTTCGGGAAAGATCTGGCAATTAACATACTTACATTAAACATTATCGTCACTTCGCTGGTTTACTGCCTTTTATTTGCCGATCTCCTGGTTCCGGGAATCAACCTGAAAGACCAATCGCAGAAAACAATCGGATCGGTGGGGTTGAGGTGGATTTTCTCTTTAGCCTATGCCACCCTGGCCATCGCTGCGATTATCTGCGCCCAGACAATATGGGTACTTCCTTTTTCCAGCCAGTTGGCCATACACGGCATCTTGCTCTTTTTACTCCTGTCGGGCCTGTTCTTCGCATACACATCGGCCAATAAAGTAAAAGAAGTATATGTAGAAGAAAAAAAACACAGAGAGGGTATCGACACCATGAAAAAGTTAACCCGGGAATTACAGTTAAAACTAGATGCAAACGAAAATATTCCGGATAAATACATCGCAGATATAAATACTTTTCTGGAAAACCTGCGGTATCTCTCTCCTTGTAACCAGGAAGAAGCCCGTCTGCTGGAAGACAATTATGCCGTCGAGATCAGAATGTTGAGCAATTGCTTTTCCTCCACTCCACTCCCAATCGAACAAATCGACCGGCATATCAAACAATGCGAACAAATTTACCAGGAAAGGAAACGCCTTTTTTCCAATTAACGCATCATTCTCAAGATAAAATCACCCTTTTAATCCATTTTCAATTTTCAATTCTCAATTTTCAATTATATTGACATGAAAGGTAAAATATTCCACGAATCAAGCAATATCTTCCAGGATCAGGCAAAGATATTATTCGATTATTACCAGCAAATGGCTGAAAAAATCGTCAGGGAAGAAGAACGTATCGAGAAAGAAATCGCTAAACTCGAAGAAGAAAAAAAAGTATTGGAGCAGGAACTGTCTAAAGCTTCTTTATGGAAGTGGGTATTATGCATCCTGATCATTCATTTTATTTATTTTCTGATCAAGGAAAATGGCCTGAACAAGCAAATTGTTGCTGTAGACGAACGAATAAATGAATTCAAAAAACAGCACAAAGAAATATTCAGGGATTACAAAGTCAGCAAACTCGGTGTAGCCTATGTTCCGGTGGCCGATCAGATCAAATATGAAAACAAAAGCTTCATTGTCGATTATACCGGAATGGTAGGCGAATCGGAAGTAAAACTGCAATTATCCAAACAAAACGACCTGTTGATCGAAACTATCTCCGAATTGGAGAAACTATCGGAAGAGGCTCCTATTGTGGAAGGTTCTGAAGAAATAGAAGAAATAGAAACAGACCAGTATTCACGGTCCATGCAGCAACTCAATCAACATGACTATTTCGGAAAACTGGAACGGTCTCTGAGAACAATCTCCTATTGTATGGACGATCTGGATGTTACTTCAGTTTCCCTTCCTTTAGTAGCGAATGAAAGTAATTACCTAAACTTCCTGAAAGAATACGCCACGAACGAATCTCCTGGTAACTCACTGGTATTCGAGGTATTCAACACTCAGAAATATAAAGACGATATTTCCAAATTCCAGGAATTAAACCGGCTCAAAGACTCCCTGTCACGCCATACCTCCCAGTTCGAAGATGTATTGAAAGGACTGATGGTTACCATGGCTCATTCCGTGCAGGCGATTTCCGCCCTGAAAATAGCATCGACCGATAAAATCGTATTCGAATCAAATAAAGTTTTGTACAAAATACTGAAATCGCCCTACAACCATTATTCACCGGTACTCGAAGCAGCTGAGATAGAACGCATCCGGAACGAAAATTTCAATTACGGCGAGTCTGTCCAGGATTATATTCCTTTCCAGCTGAAAGATAGTTCAAAGGTCAGGTATAACATTTTATCCGACACCTGGGCGGCTGAAGACGGAAGTACTACTAATTTTCCCTTTGGAGTGCATCAGATCCATGAAGAAATCGTTGCTCCCATCGTTCAGAACCTGATGAACGAAACCCGGATAGAACGACTGAAAATATATAATCACATCAAAGACCAGAAAATCAGCTACCTGAACAAATGGCATCAGGATACGGAAGATTTCTACGGAAGAAACCGGGCGGAGAGTGCCGACCTGATCAACCTGATGAGAGCCAGTATCCGGGATTATGTGGCAGCCTACAATACCCTGACCTCCCTGAGAAAAACAGAAGAAAGTATGGAACAATCAGGAGGATCGCTCGATTCGACCGTCGTTACGGCTACCGATAATTCTGCTGAGGTTTTTGCCGCATTCGAATTACAATCGAAAGAATTCCAGAATGTCCAGCTCGATTTCGAAAACTATATGGAACGTTTGAAAGAAGATATCGACCTGAAAGCGCAGAAATTCGAACATATCGATTATTACGACGCTCTGCTGAGAGATGGAAATCCCAAAGATATCGCAGTTGCCAGCAGTGAAATACACGAATTAGACGAAAGAAGGAAACCGCTGATAACGGTCAACCCCTTATTCGCCAAAGTATCGGAAATTCCGCCTTCCCCACATGTGGAAGACATCACCTTCGAACATATTTCACTCAATCTCCCCATCATTGCTAAAAATGCGCTGAAAGAGCTTGAGGAAGATCCGGAAAATGATCCGGAAGACGACGAGGATTCTGTAATAGATAACGGTGAACAATCTTCGGAAGAAGAAGTTTTGGACATTGAAAATCCAGAGGAAGAAGAGGAGGAAAATGAGGAGGATTTTGAAGAAGGCGAGGATAATAATGATGAGAATCTGGAAGAGGATGAAGAAGAAGACGAAGAGGATGAGGACGATGAAGACGAAGAGGATGAGGATGAGGACGACGAAGAAGAAGAAGATGATGATGATGATGATGATGAAGATGATGAAGAAGATGATGAAGATGAAGATGAAGATGATGAAGATGATGAAGATGATGAAGACCTCGATCCGGAAGATGACGATAACAAACGAAACAATTAAACCGATCACATTATGGCATCATTCAATTATACAGTCGACACAAAACCAATGGCAGATGAGATCAGCAGCGTTTCCCGTCATGTAAATGCAACCACGGGTGCTGTTGTTGCTATGCAAACTGCTGTGATCCTGGCCGAGGAAAAAGCCGCCGATCATGTTTGCAAAAATGTCAATAAAGGATTTTACTCCCTGATACGTTCCCAGATATCGCAAAAAATGGCCAAGCTCCAGAGTGAAGTCGATTCACACCTGATGCAGTTGAACCAGCAAAAAAATGCTTTAATGGGAATTAAGAACCGGATGGAACGGGATTACAATATGATCGCGAAAAGATATATCAAGCTTTTCAACGGACTGAATGCTAATCTGAAACAAAGGGTTTTCGAACTTGACAAGCCGACTATCGACTTTGCGGTCAGGGAAGTGGATAAAATATCCAACCGGACAAAATACCTTACGGCAACCATCCCTGTTACCCAATTGGAATCACTGGCTACCAGCCAGAAGATTATTGCATCCAATGTAAAACAGAAAGGAGCAAGTGTGATCTATTCCATGAAAAGTTTTCTCTATGAAATGAATGTGCAGAAAAAGTTGACCGACCAGATTCTGATCAACGACGGCAGATACAAGGAAACAGCCGGCATTTACATTCCGGTTGTGATTCATGAATGTAACAGAGACAACTCTGAAAATAAACATCTGGAAATTAATATTCCGGATCATACGCTCGATAAAATTTCACAATCGGCCATCAGCAATGCTATATATGCCAGAATACCTGAAGCTCAATGGATACAGGCTACCGAACCTGATCTGAAAATAAAAAACGAATTCAGCAAACTTGTTTCCGGCTCCTCTCAATCGCAAAGGGTGAAAAATATGGCCATGCAACTGTTCCAATCCAACAATTATCAAACCATTTAAAAGGAGATTGGTATGAGTTACAGCAGAAGTTATCATGAAACCATAACGGTTAGGGGATCAAAAACCGTAAGCGTCTCTTATCCTGCATCCCAAAGCGGAGGGAGCACATCGGTCACGGTCAATTATACGGAAAATGTTCCCATAGATGTGAATATCCATGTAGATACGGTTCCTTTTGACCACAGTGTCGACAAATGCAATACGAATGTCAACCTGCTGACTACTGCCGTAGTAGCTACAGAGACAGCACAAGTGGCTTCGATCAATAAAAACTCCCAAAAAGTAGCCGATACTATCATCGGCGGATTTTTCGGATATATCCGCTCCGAAATCAGCCAACAAGTCGCCGAACTTTCCCAACAAATAGATGCACAGATCATGCACCTGAGGGAACTCGCCCAATCATGCGTTGCCAAGAAAAAACAAATGGAAAATGATTACAATCGCATTTCCGGTCGCTATTTCAAAATATTCAACGACCTGAACCATGAATTGGATAACCGGGTGTATGAATTGGACAAACCGACTTTTGTATTCAAAAAGGAAACCGATAGCCAGAAAAACCGTACCTCAGGAAACGACCTGGTGGGGACAGTGGCTATCTTCGGAAGTGAATGCGGGGGACTTCAATCTAAACTCAGCGCATCTATCGCCAAGAAAAGAGCACTGGATACGTTAAACCAGGCGAAAATTTTCCTGTGGCAGCAAAAAAAGCTCAATCATACCATTCAGCAAAGCATGCTCAATGAAAATGATTCATCCAGAAAGTATTCTCCGGTCTGCCTGATAGAAACAAGTAATGAAAAAAAACTAACCGACAAAAAACTGTTTACGTCCGATTATATCGCCGGTTTACAGGATCATTCGGTCAAAAAAGAACTGACTGAACAGTTTTCGGAATCTTCCGGAGCTTTCGGACCGATACCTGCATCGTACCGGGATCATTTGAGTCTCTACCTGAATACGGAAATCAATAAAGCTTATGCAGCATCTAATCCGCATGATACAAGGGTAAAAGACATGATCCGGAAGTTAGCCGATCTCGGTTCCATTGCTGTTATCAAGTCTCAAAATATCTAAGAAACAGGACATGTGTCTTTCAATTCATCCAAAAACATGAAAACAACATGTCATTTTCAAACGGAAATAGGCCTTAGCCCATTTTCAATTTTCAATTCTCAATTTTCAATTATTTAAGATATGAAAGAATTAAAAGAACTTCGATTCAACGAAACCAATATCCAACTGAAGGATAACCTGGTAAAAGGATCTATATTACCTGAAAAGATTGCCGAATTGAACCGGACTGTCACCATTCAGGGTAACACAGTAATAGAAGGACCGGTTTATGCCCACAAACTGGAAATACAGCAGGGCGATCTGGAAATACAAGGCGCCGTGTTTACACAACTCGAATTATATGTCAACAGCGAAGCCAAAGGCAACGTCTCTTTCAAAAAAAGTGTAGGATCGGCCAATTCTGTGGTATCCAGAGCCCAAAATTGCAATATCCTGTTTTACTCGGATATCAATGCACATAGTGTTACACTGTATAATGCCTTTGTGGCGGGCAGCATCTATGCCGATGAAATTATCCTCGAAAACAGTGTGGTAATAGGTGGTGTTTTCGCCACCCAAAGTATCGATATGACTAACTCGATTGTCGGGACATTCAATACTCCGTCTGTAAAAGCAGCACAGACAATCGGACTACTCCTGCCAAGCGCCTTCTCTATCGAAAAGATCGCAACCATTCCCGGTACCAAGTTTTACAATCTGAGTTTAGCCGACCTCGGAGCGCTTTACAAAGGAATGAAACAGGCAACCAACTCCGGCAAAATAGAGATGAATATCGTTGCCGATGAAGTAAAAACGACGTTAACAGATGAAGAAACCCAGAAAACTCTCCGTTGCTATACCGTTGTCGGGAAAGTATTGGCTGCCGATTTGCTGGATACGGATAAATTCCAGAATCATTTTCTACTGACTGCCGCCAGCCTGGGTTCCCAATTGCTGAAAACATACGATCTGGGAGTGGATGAAAAAGGGCAACCGGTAGCTCTGACTTTTGACCGGATCAAAGATTTCTTCTTTGATATCCTTCGTGGAAAAATTGAGATACAAGATATTAACGGAAAATTTGATATTTCTCAGATTACAGGAAAGTTTAATTGAGTTTTAACTGTTTAAAAAATTACAAACAGTTATTTCATTTTGGATGCTTTTTCAATGAAAATAGTTATCGCCTGCGATTCATTCAAAGGTTCGTGTACTTCGGAAGAAGTCGCTGAAAGCGTAGAAAGAGGAATCTTTTCGGTTCTTCCTGACTGCCAGGTAGAAAAAGTGGCGGTAGCCGATGGCGGTGAAGGAACAATGAGAACATTGACAAAAGCGCTAAACGGTAAATTTGTAAAGGTTGTCACACACGATCCGTTGATGAAGAAGAAAGACTCAGTCTATGGGATTCTCGAGAATACAGGTACAGCCATTATGGAAATGGCGGAAACCAGCGGGTTGACATGGGTACCGCCCGGCAAAAGGAATCCTCTATATACTACAACTTACGGAACTGGTGAAATGATAGCCGATGCCCTGAAAAGAGGTTGCCGGAAATTTATAACCGGAATCGGGGGAAGTGCCACCAACGACGGAGGTATGGGTATGATGCAGGCATTAGGAGTTGCATTTTACGACAAACACCGCAATCTATTGAAAGGAGAAGGCCGGAATTTATTAAAAATAGCCGATATAGATATTTCTTCATTGATGCCTGAAGCATTGGAAAGTTCATTTACCATTATGTGTGATGTAAATAGTCCATTGTATGGGGAAAATGGTGCTGCACATGTATTTGCACCGCAAAAAGGAGCTTCTTCCGAGGAGATAGAAATCTTAGACAAGGGATTGAAACATTATGCGGAAATATTGAAACAAATTGTACGTAAAGACATCGCCTCAATTCCGGGAAGTGGCGCTGCAGGAGGATTAGGCGCTGCTTTTATGGCATTTCTGCCGTCGGTCTTGCAACCGGGAATACAATGCGTATTGAATATCTTGAATTTTGACAATATACTCAGGAATGCCGATTGGGTAATTACCGGAGAGGGAAAATTGGATGCCCAAACCAAAATGGGAAAAGTTCCCGCAGGTGTGCTGGAATATGCTTCAAAATATAATATCCCTGTAATAGCAATTGCCGGATCTGTCGAAGATGTGCAGCTTTTAAACGATATGGGATTTTTAGGCGTTTTCAGCATTCAAAGTGCAGCTGTTGATTTACAAAAAGCAATGGGAACAGCTTATGCACAAAAAAACATCGAAGAAACAAGTTCCCAGATTATAAGAATCATCAACAAATTCATAACAAAGTAGTATGACAGCAATTGGTGCAATTATCGGATTGATTTTATCTATTTTGTTGATAATAAAAAAAGTACATCCTTTTTACAGCCTGATTCTGGGCGCTTTGGCCGGAGGTTTATTAGGTACTGTGTCTTTACCCGATACCGTAAGAATAATGATTGAAGGTATTAAGGATATAACACCTGCGGTTATCCGGATACTTACAGCCGGTGTTTTATCCGGCGTTTTGATTATCACAGGTGCTGCCGAGTCGATTTCCAACCACATCATAAAGTTCCTGGGAGAAAAATATGTTTACCTGGCTCTTGCCTTATCGGCCATGTTATTATGTACCACCGGGGTCTTCATCGATGTGGCCATCATCACTGTGGCACCCATTGCATTGTTGACCGGGCGTAATTTAGGAATACATCCGTCGAAATTATTATTAATAATGATCGGAGGCGGAAAATGCGGAAATATTATTTCTCCTAACCCCAATACCATCATTGCTGCAGAAAATTTCGGAGCGGATCTTTACTCTGTGATGGTTGCCAATTTAATTCCGGCAATCATCGGTTTAATCGTTACAGTGACCATGATTGTGAAAATATTTCCGGATAAGAAATATCCGGTAAAAAGAATAACATTGGTTCAAACTGAAGAATCGGTTTCCCTGCCCTCTTTCGGAGCCAGTATCATCGGACCGGTAGTTACTATATTGCTGTTGGCATTGCGTCCTTTAGCCGGTTTATCGATCGACCCCTTAATCGCCTTGCCGGTAGGTGGTATTATAGGAATTATTTGCATGCGGAAAATCTCATTATTAAAAGAGAGCCTTGAATACGGACTATCGAAAATGTCGGTTATTGCTGTTTTATTGATAGGAACCGGTGCCATTGCCGGGATCATAAAGCATTCCAGCCTGAAAGATTATATGATCAGTGGATTGGCTCAAACTCCATTCGGAGAATATCTGATCGCTCCGCTGTCCGGAGCATTGATGTCGGCTGCCACGGCATCGACAACAGCCGGAGCCACCATCGCCTCGTCTTCTTTTTCTTCAATAATTGTTGCATTGGGAGTATCTGCAGTATGGGGTGCCGCCATGATTAATTCGGGAGCTACCGTATTGGATCATCTTCCGCACGGCTCCTTTTTTCATGCTACAGGCGGTTCCATGGAAGTCGGCTTCAAAGAAAGGATGAAACTGATCCCGTATGAAACATTGATAGGAACCATACTGGCGACATTGACTACCTTTACCTACATTGTTTTGGAGGTGCTGATGAAGTAAAAATATACAAATAGAGATGTCCTGAACAGTTTATCGGATATACTGCTTAGCAGACCATTGCGGCAATTCCGACAAATTAAAATAATCGTCAAAAACACCTGATCTGATCAAATCGCCGGGAATTCCGGAAACCAACGGACGGTTTTTTGCCATCAGCCAGAAACGATCGCCCATCCGGACGGCAGCTTCTATGTCGTGAGTGGAAAGTAATACCGTTTTTCCTTCTTTATTGGCCAGGTTCCGGAGCAACTCCATAGTTTCTATGCGGCTATTGACATCCAGGAAAGCGGTAGGCTCATCTAATAAGATCACAGGACACTCCTGAGCCAAAGCTTTGGCTATCATTGTCTTTTGTCTTTCTCCGTCGCTCAACTCGGAAACATAATGATCTGCCTTATCGATAATCCCGGCTTTTTCCATAGAAGAAAAAATCACCTGTTTATCATTTTTCTGCAACCTCCCAAAAAAACCTGTATGGGGATGACGTCCCAAAGATACCAACTCGAAAACAGTGATGCCACCAGCATAAGTACGGTCGGTCAGCACTAATCCGATCTGTTGTGCACGCTCGCTTTCAGATAAGTAACGGATATTTTTCCCGGAGATGCTAATCGATCCCGACAAAGGAGGTTGAAAACCGGAGATGGTACGGATCAAAGTAGATTTTCCGGCTCCGTTCCGCCCCAGCAGGCAGGTTACCTCACCGGCAAGCAATTCTTGGCAAATCCCCTCTCCTACTACTTTCCGTGTTCCATGCTTCAGGGAATAGCCTATACTCAGATCCTGGATTTGTACCGTTGTTTTCAATTAAAATACTGTATATTTTTACGATTAATAATTACATAGATGATTATCGGCGCTCCCAATAAAGGAGTAACTGCATTCAGAGGGAAAACACCTGCACCGAATGGAATAACAGTTAACAGATTGCAGAACAAGGCCACTAGTGCTCCGGACAAGATGGTGACCGGCACCAGCATTTTATGGTTGGAAGTACCCAACAACAAACGCGCCATGTGCGGAACTGCCAATCCGATAAAACTCACCGGTCCGCAAAAAGCAGTCACGGTTGCCGTCAGTAGCCCGGTACATAACAGGATCAGTATCCTGGTACGTTTGATGGGTATACCCAGATTAGCAGCGTATCTTTCGCCCAATAACAAGGCGTTCAATGGTTTGATCAGCAGGATGGAAAACAGTAAGCCCGACAGGATCAGCAAAGTATAAAACGGAATTTGCTTCAAAGCCACACCGGAAAAAGTCCCCATTCCCCACATCACATAAGAACGGATGCTTTCAGCGGTGGAGATATAGTTCAAAAAGGCAATGCCGGAAGATGCCAGATAACCTATCATCATTCCTATAATCAGTACCATGACATTATTTTTCAACTTGCCTGAAAAATAAACGATCAGGGATAAAACCGCAATGGCACCGGCCATTGCCGCCAGAACAACCGCCAGGCTTCCGCCCACTGAAAATAATCCGTTACCCACTGTACCTCCAAGATATAGCATTACTACAGCAACTCCCAGGTTGGCGCCATCGCTCACTCCCAGAATAGAGGGACCGGCCAGGGGATTCTGGAATAAAGTCTGCAGCATCAATCCGGCAACGGCCAATGCTGCTCCGGACAAAAGGGCTGTGAGCGACTGGGGTAAACGGGATTGCATAACAATATTCGTCCATGCCATACGCTCCACCTCTTTTCCCAGGAGAATATCCAATATGGAACCGGCCGGAATCGATACCGAACCGACAAACAGGTTACTGAAAAAAAAGAATACGATCAGTAAAGCCAATACCCAGTATATCCAATGCCTGCCTTTCATTCTTTCATCCATTCAAAATATGAAGATGTTCGTTCGGGGAGCTCAATTTCCGGATGAAAAAAACGGATAAGATCTCCCAGTACAAGATCCGGATTCATCACCCCTTCTTCATAATAATTATTTTCGGCAGTATTGGAAAAAATGATTTTCCGGTCTTTCCAGGCATTAAACCAGGAGTAAGAATCGTATTCAGATCGCAGACGAGCATACGTCAATGGCTCATCCGATTTAATCAACCAGAAATCGGCATTTTCCGCCTGATGATAAACCGTTTCAAAATTCAGTGCCAGCGAACCGTTATGGTCATCATCTTTCCAGAGATAATCAGCTCCGGCATCTTCAAAAAAATGGGCCATATAGCTTTTTCCTCCGGGCACGTACCAAACAGGACCATATTTCTTTTCACTGAATACCGTGGGACGGTGAGTTACCTGTCCGGTTTTTTCTTTCAATGACAAATAGGTACCGGCAATTCTGTTCATATAAAGTTCTGCCTCAGTATCCTTTTTCAGGAAAGCTCCGATAAAACGGATCCATTCCGCACGACCCAGAGGTGTATTTTCCATGTAGGCAGCGCATTCAACAATCGCCACACCCGATGTTTCCAATTTCCCGTAACCCATATTCTGATAAGGAGATACAATGATTATATCGGGAATAACTTCCATCAAACGCTCCATATTCAGGGAGGCATGGTTACCTATGTCGGCAATCGCTCCGGATTCCAGACCTTTTTTCAGGACAGGCATCTTGACATACTGTACTTCCGACATGGCCTTTACCTTTTGCAAATCGCCTAAAATCTCAATCATGGAAGCATCTACAGAGGACAGGCAGGCAATCCGTTCAACAGGGATTTTTACAACATCGCCTTCCGGAAGCTTTTCTGGAATAGGCTGGTTCCGGTCGACTAAGACATAACGGTGGAGTACCCGGGCAGTATCCCAGGGGTTCAGAACGGTTACCAAGGTATATGTATCGGTATAATCGATGGTAAATCCGGAAGCATAAGTGATCCGCGCAGGAGTCCCTGGCCTTTCTTCTTTTTGCGGGCCGGAACAGGAGAAAAGGAAAAGAATTGATAGGAAAAGGATGAGGAAACTGAAAAAGAATTGAAAATTGAAAATTGAAAATTGAAAATTAGATATGTACCATCTGCTATTGAAAATTCGATCTGAAGAATGGGGGAAAGTTTGTTTTTGACCGGACATATTTTTTTTTCTGGATATATGGACGATGGATTGTTTCATATGTTATTTTCGGAGCACAAATATAGCCTTTTTTTGCAGATTTTTCCTCAAAAATTTGCCGGTTCAAAATAAAAGTATTTACTTTGCATTTCAAAGTACTTTTGTTATGGAAAATAAAGACGCAGTCAATGCATTGAAAGACATCCGGGATATGATGGAAAAATCCACCAAATGTCTTTCTTTAAGTGGATTATCCGGTATATTCATGGGAATTTATGCCCTGGCAGGTGCATGGGCAGTCCATTATATGCTAAACCAGAGGGAAAGCTGGAACGAATGGGAACTGAAAGGGATTATAGTTGAAATCGCCCTGCTTGTATTGGCATTGGCAGTAGGAACAGCCGCTATATTATCGGAAAAAAGAGCCAAAACATCCGGACAATCCATTTTCAATAAAACGGCCAGAAGGATGCATGCCGACTTATTCATCCATTTAATTCCCGGTGGAGTATTGAGTATCGCTATGGGACTGAGTAATCATACAGGATACATTACCTCTGTCATGCTGTTGTTTTACGGATTGGCATTGATCAGTGCCGCCAAATATACTTTCAAAGATATCAAATATTTAGGCTATTGCATTCTGATATTAGGTTGCATCAACTGTTTCCTGACCACATACAGCCTGCTCTGCTGGTCAATCGGATTCGGCGTATGCCATATCATATACGGTGCGGTGATGTATTTCAAATATGACCGGAAAAAAGCATGAAAAACATCATCGAACATATCAATAAAGCGTTTGAAAACAAAATCAGGCTGGGGATCATGTCGAGCCTGATGGTTAACGAAAAAGCTGATTTTACAACCTTGAAAGAGTGGTTGGAAGTCACCGACGGTAATCTGTCCAGTCACCTGAAAGGACTGGAGGAAATGAAGTATATCGATGTAACCAAACAATTCATCGAACGGAAACCGAATACTTCTTATTCGATTACGGAGAAAGGGCGGGAGGCGTTTATCAATCACTTAAACGCACTGGAAGAGTTATTAAAAACTATCTCCTGATATTTTTTTATTCATTTACTTTGAAATTCAGAGAACTATGATTTGTTATATTTATTCTATTTATATGGGAATGTGTTCCTTTTTTTGCTGCGCCAAAAAAAGGAACCAAAAAAAGGCGCTACGTCGAAAAGAACTCACTCAATCGCTGCGCTCTTTCGCTTCGGACAGCTTTTCGACAACAAGGTATTGTCCCCCTACCCCCAACGGGGGATTAACCCGGACTTTGCCCGGGATGGATTGGCAGGTATTGTTGATATTTGCAAAAAACGAAATATTGAAAATCATTCAAAATCATGATATATATATCGTTGGGGCGGGGTTTGCCCGCCCGTCTCAATGTTCCAGCAAAACTACATCAACGATATCAACCGAATCGCATAAAAACATCCAAACAAATCAAATAAATTCAAAACAATGAAAAATCTAAAATTATTTTTCGGATTACTGGCCGGTGCGGCCGTCTATAATTACCTGACATGGGAGCAGGAATTAGGATTAAATTCCCTTGTCTTTTCCATACTCCTCATCACATCCGTATTTTTATACAAAAAAGAAGCCCGGAAAAGCAAACGGGTAGTCTGGACGGCAGCAGCATGGCTGGTCAGCACGATCGGTGTGATTTTAACCGGTATTGACTACAGCAAAGCGATTTATTATTTATGTTTACTGGTATTCCTCAGTTTCGTACAGCTCCCGGAACTCAGGTCGCTCGTATATGCTGCCTCCTCAGCAGTAACCAACTTCTTCACCGGAATTAAACTGGACTTCCAACTAATAGGAAGTGTTTTCGGAAGTATATTCAAAAAAAAGGAAAAAAGCAAAGGAAAAACACGGGATATATATGTCTATTTAGGCAGGGGAGTTATCGTTTTTCTCAGTGTGGCTGTTTTCTTCATTATATTTACCATCTCTAATCCGCAGTTCAGAAAATTATGCATAAATATCGTTGCTCCTGTAGAAGACTTCTTCAATTATATTTTTGAGCACATAGAATTCGGGGATATTATCCATTATCTGTTTGTATGTTATTTTCTTTCACTCTTCTTTTTGTATTTCAAAGGGAATGCTGCATCCAGAAAGGACGCTTCCGGTAACGAAAATATAGAACGCAAACGTATGAAAATATACGATAATTTTCTTACAATGGGTTTAAAAGATGAATGTAAGACTGCCACTTTAAGTATTGCTTTAATTAATATACTTTTGTTGGGAGTCAATTTATCCGACATTTTTTCCGTTTGGTTAGGGATTGTTCCCGATACAGCCAACGAACTTTCCGACTTTGTACATACAGGAACTTATGCACTCATATTCAGCACCTTATTATCTATCGGAATTTTATTATTTTATTTCAGAGGTAATCTGAATTTATTCAAAAAAAATAAACAGTTGAAACAGATCTCTTTTATATGGATCGTACAAAACGTTTTTCTGATGAGTTCGGTGGGTCTCCGGAATGCTCATTATATCGGACAGTGCGGGCTTACCTATAAAAGGATCGGAGTGTTCATCTTCTTATTGGTAGTCAGCCTTTCTCTGTTATACCTCTTTTTAAAAATTAAAAACCGGAAATCATATTACTACTACTTCCGCACCTGCGGATGGGGATTGTTCGGAACTTTACTGGTATCCGGATTAATCAACTGGGATATATTGATTACTGTGTATAATACATCTTCAAAAAACATCGAACCGGATTATTATTACCTGAAATACAGTTTGTCCGATCAGGTTTACGGATATGTTCCGGAAAAATTGGTCCCGGAAATGAATTATTTCTCTAAACAGTTTGTAGATAAAGTTAGGAACAGGGATTGGCAATCGTTTAATCTGGGAGATTATTGGGCGGCTGAAAGGATCGAAAAAATGTACCCGAGGGTAGAAAGTTGTTCTATTGAAGTAGAGCCTCCGGTAGAAACAGAATAGTTAAGAGTTAAAAATTAAGAGTTAAGAGTTAAGAGTTTAATTCCTGATATTTGCAAAAAAGGTCATCTTCAATAAAGATACAAAGATACCGACTCATATCCCAAGGGATTCGAAGAATCCCGATTATTAACTCTTAACTCTTAATTCTTAACTATTTAAAATTTATAAGATACTCCAAACGAAATCACCGGCTGGTCATTCAAATTCATCAGAATGCTTCGTTTCCATTCGGCATTTAACACCAGATTGTCTGCAACCGGATATTGGATACCAACACCTGCGTTAAGACCAAAACCACTGTCTGTATTCGAATCCTGGTCTATATTGGTAAAATTCAAACCGGCTATAGGATACAGTGTTAAATTATATTCCAAAGGAAAAAGGTAATGCAGATCTACGTCGAACGCATAAGCACTTACTTTGCTGTCGTGGTTTTGAATAAAATAAGTAAACGCTGGAGCTACACGGAGTTGTTCTGTCAGGTTATACTGGTACTTCACTCCTACCCCGGTTATTTCAGCATCCGTATTGTAGGATAATTTCACGCCTAAAGAACTCTCTCCCTGCTGGGCAAACGAACCGGTAATAAAAACCAGCGCCATCACCGATAAAATCATTAATTTCTTCATACAATACTTAATTTAGTTAATAACAAAAACACCTCTGATATTAACGGGCATCAAAGGTGTTTGTTTCATGGTTTAACACTAAAAACTATTCTTTAACAGAAATAAAAACGGTTTGCAGAAAGCTTATTTCTGCGAGTTTTCTTTTTTCAATACACGCATCAAAGCTTCCACATAATAATAATCGGCATAATTGAGAGGTACATCGATCTCGGCTTTATGCGGAATACTTCCCGTACTGTGCATTAGTAAAAAATGGTGATTAGCACCAAGTTTGGCTTTATAAGCAGGAGAACTCAGACTTTTCAGTATTTGCAATGCTTTGTCATAATAACCGGTTTGTCCGTATCCGCTTAGCTCGACCAACGCAGAAGCAATCACAGCAGCGGCAGAAGCATCTCTAGGTTGCTTTTCTTTTTCTGGAGCGTCGAAATCCCAATAGGGAACCATATCTTCCGGTAAATTCGGATTGTTGAGAATGAATGCGGCAATTTTCATAGCCTGATCCAGGTATTGCTGGTCTTGCGTAAAGCGGTAACACATGGTATAACCGTAAAGGGCCCAGGCCTGTCCCCTTGCCCAGGCCGACTCGTGCGCAAAACCCTGCGCGGTCTGACGCATCCGGACATCACCTGTAATTGTATCATAATCAATCACATGAAAAGAACTGTAATCCTGGCGGAAATGTTCTTTCAGGGTGCGGTCGGCATGGCTGACAGCTATTTTACAATATAGGGAATCTCCGGTCAGCAGAGTGGCATTGAATAATAATTCCAGATTCATCATATTATCGATAATGACCGGAAATTGCCAACCCCGTTTGCTTTGCCAGCTACCGTCGGATACATTCCATGATTGCAGACAACCGATCTTCGGATTAAAACGTTGGATCAATGAATTGGCAGCCTGTATAAGTACATTTTTGTAAGCCGTTTCCTCAGTCAACCGGTAGGCATTTCCGTAAGAACTGTTAAAAATAAAACCCAGGTCGTGCGACATAGTAAGGAACTGATCTTTTTCATACAGGACCTGGAGTTTAGCTGCCGATTCCCTCCATTTGTCCTCCCGGGTATATTCGTACAAATACCAACAGGAACCGGGAAAGAAACCTTCCGTCCAGTCCAGATAGTTAGTCTCATCAGACCAGATCACCCGGTTCTTCTCTACCGTACGTGGAATCCGGTTAGCGCTAACAGCATCTTCCCGTAAAAGATTCAACTGTTGCACGGCATCATTTAACGCCTTCGATGCAAATTCTCCTGGGGTTTGCGGCTCTTGTTTACAACTCCATTGGAGAAAAAAACAGGCAAAAAGCAAACAAACCGAGATCTTTTGTTGTTTCATATTTAATAGAATTTTATTAATATTGCGTGACGATTTTTTAACGCAATACCATTGGTTATTCAAAATCTTGTCCTTCACATCGGGAACCAAACAAATGTAAACAAATAAAATTCGTTCAAACGGTCAAATTTGTTCACATTTCCGTAAACGGACAAAACAGGCATTATTTCCGTACAAAAAGAACATTTGTGACCTCCCCAAAAATTGTATCTTTGTCATGAACCGCAAAACAAATTAACATGAAACGCATAGGCGCATATATATTCTTATATTGGGTTTTCTCCTTTCATTCTTTTGCTCAAAATATCGAATTCAGTCACCTGGGATTGGATGAAGGTCTCTCCCAAATTTCTGTCAATACCCTCTTCCAGGACGAATACGGACAGATATGGATCGGTACACGGGACGGACTTAATCTGTACGACGGGAATCAAGTCCGGGTCTTTTACCCGGAACGCGGAGATACAACCGGATTACCCAACAGCCACATCCGGAAAATCTGCGGCGACCTGAAAGGAACCATATATATCAAAGCGGCAGATGCATTGGTGGCTTACGAAATTCATCGTCAGCAATTTAGAACATTGATACATAAAGATATCATAGCGATTGGCTATGCGAACAATCAGCTGCTTGTTTCCACCAAAAAGGAAATACTGAAGTTCCGGCCGGAAAAACAAATATTTGACACTTTGTATTCTTTCAAATATCCTCTCACTGTTGTATCCATCTGGCAGGACAGCAACCGGAATATCTGGATCGGAGAAGAAAACGGCATCTTCCGGTTAAGTAACGACGGGCAATTCCAAACAATGGTTCCGAATGTTAAGGCCACCAGTATTTATGAAGATTCCAAACATAACATCTGGATCGGCACTTGGGAAAACGGTGTGTATATTTTCCGGGAGGACGGATCATCCCAAAACCTCAGGGCAGGAACTCTCAGCTCCAATTTTGTCCGGGACATTTGCGAAGACAACCAGGGGAATTACTGGATCGGAACTTTCAATGGATTGAATCTTTACAATCCGCTAAAAAAAACAGTAACCGCTTATTATCCGGGTAAAGAAGCCTCCGGAAGTCTCTCTCACTCTTCTATCTGGTGTATTCTCAAAGACAGCCAGGGATCGATCTGGGCAGGTACATATTTCGGGGGAGTAAATTATTTTAACCCCGAATATGCTTTTTACCAGCATTATATATCTGACGATGAAAATCCCCAGTCTTTAAGTTCCCCCATCGTAGGAAAAATGGTTGAAGACAAAAATCATAATCTGTGGATTTGCACGGAAGGCGGCGGATTGAATTTTTTTAATCGGAAAACAAACACTTTCAAATCATATCGTCATCAACCGGAAAACCCCAACAGTATTTCGCACAACAACCTGAAAAGTATCTGGTATGACGAAGAAAAAGACTTACTTTGGATAGGTACACATACCGGCGGATTGAATCGGTTCGACATCCGGAAGGAGACTTTCCGCACTTACCGGAAAAATAAAAATGACCCGTCGTCGCTTCCGGACGATATCGTCAAAGACATCATTCCATATAAAGAACAATTACTGCTGGCAACTTATAATGGCGTTTGCCTGTTCGATCCCGAAACCGGAAAATCAACTATCCTGTTTCCGAAAGAAAAATACGGATACGATATCCATACTGTCCTGAAATTACTGATAGATACGGAAAACCGCCTGTGGTTCTCCGTTTATGGGGAAGGTGTATTCTGCTACGATTCCCGTACCGACCATTTGAAAAACTATCGGTATGAAGAAGAAAAACCAAACAGTATCAATAGTTTAGGTATCTCCAATATATTCCAGGATCATAAATTTCGCTTATGGTTTGGAAGCGCAGAGAACGGATTAAACCTGTATCGACCGGAAACCGACGATTTCATATCTTTCGATATGCAAAACTCCGGTCTCATCAGCAATCATATCGTAGAAATACTGGAATCCAGGTACGGATACCTCTTGGTAGCCACCGGACACGGATTCTCCCGTTTTGATATAGAAAGAGGGCTGTTCTACAATTATAATAAAAAGAATGGATTTCCCCTGTCGACTATTAACGACGGAGCCGCCTATATCACCAAAGACGGAGAAATCTTTCTCGGAGGGGTTACGGGACTGGTTTCCTTTTATGAGAAAGAACTGAATAAATTGAATAAACCCTATCATATCAACCTGGAAAGACTGCTGGTCAACAACCGGGAAGTCAAACCGGGTGATGGAAGCCATATTCTGTCTGAATCTATCCTGACTGCAGGAAAAATAAATCTGAATCATGATCACTCGGTCTTCACAATCGAATTTTCCACATCCAATTACATTCCTTCCAACAAAAAAGAATTGGAATACAGGCTTATAGGATTTAATGAACAGTGGATCGATGCCGGTTCCCGGAACGACGTGACCTACACGAATCTGGATCCCGGAGAATACCGGCTGGAGGTTCGGGAGAAACAGATAGACGGACTGCAAAAACCCGTATCAAAAAGTATTCTGATCAACATTGCTCCACCCTTTTACAGAACCTGGTACGCCTATCTGATGTATGTTGCACTGATACTGTTTATTACCTGGTGGTTAATTAATTATTTCCGAACAAAAGCATTGCTGGTATTAGAGAAAAAAGAAAAACGGCAGATTGAAGACCTGAACCAGCAAAAATTGCGTTTTTTCACCAATATTTCCCACGAATTCAGAACACCGATTTCTCTGATTATGGGACAAACGGAGATGTTGCTTGAGATTCCAAACCTTCCTCCCAAAGCCTACAACAAAGCATTAAGCATTTATAAAAACTCAGGAAAAATGAAAAACCTGATTGCCGAACTTATCGATTTCAGAAAACAGGAACAGGGTTTTATGAAACTTCGTGTCGCCCGGCAGGATATTGTGGTTTTCATTAACGAGATCTATCTGTCGTTCAAAGAAAATGCCGATTACCGGCAGATTCGTTTCTCTTTCCAGACCTCCTGCCCTTCGGCAGAAATATGGTTTGACGGGAATCAGATGCTTAAAGTATTCAACAACCTGATATCAAACGCCTTCAAGTACACTCATGCAGGAGATTCCATTGACATCATCATACAATGTAATCCGGGAGATATTGAAATATGGATAAAAGATACCGGGATCGGCATCTCTAAAGAAGGACAAGACAAAGTTTTCGACCGGTTTTATCAGGAAGAAAACAAAAAAAGTTCCGTCAACACAGGTTCCGGTATCGGATTGGCACTGGCCAAAGGGATTGTGGAACTACATAAAGGAAATATCCGGGTGGAAAGTGAATTAGATCATGGAAGTACGTTTATCGTCACTTTGCCCAGGGCGTATTCTTTTGCAGAAGGAGAAGTTGTTGCAGAAGAAGCAGACTCCCCTATTCCTAAGTTTACAACAGATCCGTTCGATACAGAACAAATATCTTCCATATTGGAAGAACTACCAGACAGTTTCAGGAATAATCAACCTAAAATATTCATTGCCGAAGATAACGATGAACTAAGGGAAATGCTGACTGGGATCTTTGCTCCCTTATATGAAGTAAAAACCATGGCCGATGGAGAGAATGCCTTCGAAATGATCCGGGAATGGCAACCGGATATCGTATTGAGCGATATTATGATGCCCAAAGTATCGGGAACCGAATTGTGTGCACATCTGAAGTCAGATATGGAAACATCTCATATACCGGTGGTACTGCTGACTGCCCAAACCGATATCGAGCACAACATAGAAGGTCTAAGACTGGGCGCAGACGACTATATTACGAAACCATTCAATATCAGAATACTGATCACTAGATGTAACAACCTGGTAAATGGACGCCGGATATTACAGGAAAAGTTCGGCAAACAGCCTGTTTTCTCATCGATGCTGGTAGCTACCAACCCCTTAGATAAAGAAGTCATCGAAAAAGCACAGGCCATCGTAGAAAAGTATTTAGACGACTCGGAATTCGATATCAACGCCTTTGCCCGGGAAATGGCCTTGGGAAGAACCAAATTATTTGCCAAGATCAAAGGAATCACAGGACAGACCCCAAATGAATTTATTTTGAATATCAAACTGAAAAAAGGAGCCTTCTGGTTGAAAAACGTCCCCGGAATGTCGTTGGCCGACATTGCTTACTCCCTGGGATTCAGTTCTACACGGTATTTCAGCAAATGTTTCAAGGAAACGTTCGGAATAGCACCATTACTGTACAGAAAAGGAGAAACAGGAAGTAGTGATGATGAAGAAATTGAATAATGATGCATTTTTAACACAATTAGGAATACGTGGAAAATTGATGTACAAAATGCGTACGATTTACGCTGCCCCTACAGGCTGATTCACCGTACTTTTGACCCAAAACAAATCTTAATTAATTTAAATAGTATGAAAAACTTATCTGGAAAGAAAACAGTAAGAAAATGGATCTTGTCTGCGGCCTTCCTGTTATCGGGTATAACAGCCTACTCGCAACAGACCGTTTCTGGTACGGTTTCCGACAACCAGAAAGAACCTTTGACCGGAGTAACCGTATTGATCAAAGGAACTTCTACGGGAACTCTTACTGATATCGACGGAAAATATTCCATTAAAACAACAGATGAAAAAGCAGTTCTTGTCTTTTCCTACATCGGTTATCAATCACAGGAAATAGCCGCTGCCGGAAAATCTGTCATCCATGTTGTATTATCGGAAGAGAGTTATCAATTGGAAGAGTTCGTGGCTATCGGTTACGGCTCTGTGCGCAAAAAAGACCTGACGGCTTCTGTGGCCAGCGTCGACATGTCTGACCTACTAAAAGCACCTGTTTCTTCGTTTGACCAGGCTTTGGCCGGAAGGGTAGCCGGAGTACAGGTCACCCAGGGTGACGGAGAACCGGGATCTATATCCAATATTGTCATTCGCGGAGGCAACTCCATCACGCAAGACAATTCACCTTTATATGTAATTGACGGATTTCCTGTGGAAAATCCGGACAACTCGGTTTACGATCCTGCCAACATCGAATCGATCGATGTATTGAAAGATGCTTCCGCAACCGCTATCTACGGAGCCCGGGGAGCCAACGGAGTTATCATCATTACAACGAAAAAAGGAAAAGAAGGACCTCCCCGTATCACTTTTGACGGATATTATGGGATTCAGTCCGAACCCAAAAAGATGGAACTCCTCGACGGATATGAATTTGTTCAACTGATGAATGATATCGATCCCGAAAGAACGGCAGAAACTTATTTGCTGGACCGCCCGATGGAATATTACAAAACCGCCCCCTATTACGATTGGCAGGATATGGTGTTCAGATCGGGATTTGATGCTCCTATCCAAAATTATTCGCTGAACCTGAGCGGTGGTACCCAAAATACCAAATATTCTGCAGGTTTGTCGTATTACGACCAGGATGGAATTATTATCAATTCCTCTTATAATATATGGAGGTTCCGGGGAACATTGGATCAGCAGATCAATTCCAGATTAAAAATAGGAACTTCGGTCAATTATTCCGAAAGCCGTTCCAATGGATCTTCTCCTTCACAGGGAAGTACTGCCTGGAGTTCCACTCAATATTTTCTGTGGTCGGTTTGGTCGTATCGTCCGGTAGCTTATGGTGATATCGACTTATTAAACGAACTTTATGATCCTGATATCGACATGGGAAACGACTATCGCTTCAACCCTGTCAAAACCATCGAAAACGAATACGCGAAAAGAACATCTTCCCAGATCAACCTGAATGGCTACGCTACCTATAATATACTTAAAGGACTCGATTTCAAAACTATTTTCAGCTACCAGAAAAGAACAGATAAAATTGAAAAGTTCAATAACTCACAAACTTACTGGGGAGATCCCAATTACCGGGCAGAAGGCATCAATGGTTCTATCTACTTCAAGGAATGGGGAAGCTGGTCAAGTGAGAATACGCTGACTTACAAAAACAAATTCAACAAAGTACACAACTTTACAGGAATGCTTGGTTTTTCACTTTCCCGCAAAGACACGGATTATTTCGGAGCCGGTTCTATCCTGATCCCGCAAATCTGGGAAAATCAAGGTATCTATTCATTAGACAAAGGTGTTCCCAATTCTATTACCAACGATGGGACTTATTCTACAATGGCATCGTTCTTCGGCAGGATCAATTATGATTTCAAATCGCGCTACCTGGCAACTGCAACTTTCCGTGCAGACGGTTCATCCCGTTTTCCGGACAATAAAAAATGGGGATATTTTCCTTCTTTTGCCCTGGCCTGGAGGCTTTCGGAAGAAGCTTTTATCAAAAACCAAAACTGGGACTGGCTCTCAAACATCAAGTTGAGGGGTGGATGGGGAATCACCGGAAACGACCGGACAAACTCGGATTTTAACAACAGCCGGTTATACAATTCCACACACTATTCATTCAATAATACCATCTATCCTGGAATCTATCCGTCGAATGTTTATGCGGAAGAAAAACTGCGTTGGGAATCGACTCACCAGACCGATATCGGAATAGATATCGGCTTGCTTAACAACCGTGTAGAATTTGTAGCCGATATATACAGGAAAGATACGAAAGACTTGCTTTTCGAAGCCAATATCCCTCCGTCTATCGGATTCAAAACTTCTATGCAAAATATAGGGCAGGTACGGAACGAAGGTCTGGAACTGACATTGAGCACTGTGAACCTGACCGGAGGAAATAATAAACTGAAATGGACTACCAACTTCAACATTTCGTTCAACAGGAACAAAGTTATCGCTTTGAGCGGAGGAGAACAAAGCCTGGCAGTTCCCATCAACTGGGACAGCAACTGGCTCGATCCCTGCTACATTGCCCGCGTGGGACAACCTATCTCCCAGATCTACGGATATGTTTTCGATGGAGTATACCAATATGAAGATTTCAATGAAGTAAGTCCTGGAAATTACATCCTGAAACCGGATATACCGAACAATACCCGTCCCCGGCAGGATATACAACCCGGACAGATCAAACTCAAGGATATCAATGGCGACGGACAGGTGGATACCAACGATAAAACTGTTATCGGACGGGGATTGCCCATCCATATCGGCGGTTTCACCAACAATTTTGAATACAAAAACTTCGACCTGAATATATTTTTCCAATGGTCGTATGGCAACGATGTTCTCAATGCTAACCGGCTGAAACTGGAATATGCCAACGCCACCAATACCAATCAGTTTGCATTGGTAGCCGACCGCTGGACACCCAGGACCGTAGATGCCGAAGGAAATGTAACCGAGGGAAATTACTCCAACGAACAATGGGCTGCCAAAGGAGGTATCGATCAGATTTATACTTCGAAAGTAGTGGAAGATGCTTCATATATCCGACTGAAAACAGTGCAACTCGGGTATAATATTCCTCAGAAATCATTGAAAAAAATCGGTATTTATGCCTTCAGGGTATATATCACGGGACAAAATCTCTACACCTGGACAAATTATAGCGGCTACGATCCGGAAGTTTCCATCAGAAATACCGCATTGACCCAGGGATTCGATTATTCCTCTTATCCGCGCACCAGGACTTTCCTGTTGGGTTGCAAATTAACATTTTAATTCTCTGATCTTATGAAACATCCCAATATATTGTATTTTTTCAAAGATCGCGAAAATTGCAATCCATTTTCAATTTTCAATTTTCAATTTTCAATTCTTTCCCCCATGAAAAAGTTACTGATCTACATAACAACAGCACTGACATTAATGTCATGCAACGATTTTCTGGATACGGAATCGTTGGATAACCTCCCGGCCGACAAACCTTACAGTTCTCCTGAAGAAGTCTTCGGCGGATTGACAAGTGTATACCAGATGTTGGCCGACCAGGGAACCTACGGCTACTCGCTGTGGAACAATTTCGAATGTGGCACAGACTTACTCGCCATCAATCGTTCCTATACACTGACCGGATTACGGATCTATATTTTCAATAATTCGGATGCAGACCTGGCCAAGACCTGGATTGCCCTATACAAAGGAATCGGAAATGCAAACTATTTCCTGGACCAGATGATAGTGACCGATAGCACTGCCTGCGGAGGTCACCGGGCCAAAGAAGCCTATATCGGAGAAGCCAAAGCGTTAAGGGCGATCTATTATCTGAACCTGATCTCCATCTGGGGGGATGTCCCCTTCCGGACAGAAGCCAGTTACAACCTGAACAATACTCAGATGCCACGAACCCCGCAGGCCGATATTCTGGAACAACTCGTACTCGACCTGCAATATGCCGCTGAAAAATGTTACTCGTACAAAGAACTGATGTCTCCGGGCAGAATATCCCAAACAGCCGCTCAGGCCTTATTGGCCAGAACGTACATGTACCTTTGCGGTTATCCGAACAACCAGGATAAATGGCAGGAAATGTACAATGCGGCACAGGCTGTGGAAACATCCGGTATACACCGCCTGAATCAAAACGGGTATGAAGATGTTTTCATCAAATTGTGTTCCGATAAATACGACATGGCATACAATGAGAACATCCTGGAAGTGGAATTCTACGGGAATAACATGGGAGGATATATGATGGCCGGAAACCTGGGAGCTTCCATCGGCATTCAGCAAACATCCACCACTGCCAAAGGTGACAGCCTGGGCTACGCCTATGCATTTCTGGATGGAACAAAACGATTGAATGAATTGTATGGCGGCCGTACATCTACCGATGTCAGACGTAACTGGAATATTGCCACTTACATTTATACGAACGACCTGAAAGCATACCATACCAAAGAAGACGGGAATGCAGCTAAATGGCGCCGGGAATACGAAACTGTCTTCCCGAAAGGGAAAAACAATACACCGAACAACTTCCCGTTAGTCCGCTATGCAGAAGTGCTCCTGATGCTGGCAGAAGCCAGTCACGAACTGGGTAACGGACAAGCACTCGGGTATCTTAACCAGGTTAGAGAAAGATCCAGGGCGACAACTTTCAGTGAAGGAGAGCTAAGCGACAGCCAGCTGAAACAGGAAATCCGTGACGAACGCGCCCGCGAACTCTGTTACGAATGCCTCCGGAGGGCCGACCTGCGACGCTGGGGAAAAAACGTTTACTTCGAAACGATCCGGTCGCTGAGAGGATATTATACTTCGGAAAATCCACAGGGAAGGGCAGCTTATAATATTGCAGATAAGCATTTGTATTATCCGATACCGGAGGTGGAGACTTCGGTTAATAAGGCGATTACACAGAATCCGGGGTGGTAACTCAACAAGAGCTAAAAACTAAAAACTAAAAGTTAAAAATTGGGGCTTCCTTGGTGGTATTGAAGTTAAGGGAGTGAATCAAAAGAAGAATAAGGATGAAAACAATGTTGAATATATATATGGTTGTTGGGCTGGTGCTGGGGTGCTGGGCCTGCGACGAGACGAGAGAGGTGGATGCACCGGATGCTTTTGGTGTTACAGTCAAGAATGCGACTGTAAAGGCCGGAGAGGCGGTTGATTTCGATTTTGCCGGGAATCCGGATTATATTGTATTTTTCTCCGGAGAGAAAGGGCAAAAATATGAGAACAGGAACCGGACCAAGATTGTGGCGAATGCTGTTACCATGAATTTCCGGTCGGTAGTTCGCTATGGGAAAACAGTTCCTACACTGAGAATATTTGTTTCTACGGATTTCAACGGAACATACGATATGGAAAATATACAATCGGAAGGTGCTAACTGGATCGACATCACGGAAGAGTTTACAATTCCGCTTACAAGTGCTTCCAGTTGGACAAATACAACTCCTTCAGGAAATTTTAACTTGCAAAAACATATCGATACCAATAAAAATTTCTACATTGCGTACCAATTTTTACAGAATGGTAGCGAAGGAAGCGCCTATAGGACCTGGCAAATCCCTGAATTCAACATAGATATAGATTCGGATTCCGACGGTTTGATTAATGTCTGCACGATCCAATCGGCTGGTTGGGTAGGTGTTATTGCCCCAGGGTCCAACCCTTCGGCCGACTATAAACCTAAAAAGGTAACCGACGGACTGATCGAACTGAAAGGAGGAACAGCCGGTACGGCAAAAACCGAAATATGGATGATTTCCAAAAAGATCGATGCATCTTCTGTGGATTCCGACAGGGGACAATCGATTTCAAATTATTCTTACGAACTGCCTGCATTCCGGTATTATTACGAATTACCAGGTACTTATACAGCTACATTCGTAGGAACTAATGCAAATATCCATGAATCGAAACAAGCTGTAAGAAGTGTACAAATTACTGTGGAATAAATTATCCATGAATAAATATCATTTGATTCTCAGCGCAGCCGGTGTCAGTATACTGACACCGGCTTGTGGGCAAAAAAAGGTAACGGAATATCCGGATGCAAAACATCCGAATATCGTGTATGTATTTCCGGATCAATTCAGGAAAACAGCGATGGAATTCTGGCAGGATAAACCCTATAAAGATTGTTTGAGATACGTTTCCGATCCTGTCCATACGCCGAACCTCAATGCTTTTGCCAAAGAAAGCCTGGTACTGACAGAAGCAGTAAGCAACTGTCCTCTGAGCAGCCCACACCGGGGTATGCTGCTTAGCGGTATGTACCCGCATCGCAATGGGATTCAGATGAACTGCAATTCCGACCGGCCCGGAAGTTCCCTGAAAGACGATATTACCTGCATTGGGGATGTATTCCGGGAAGCAGGATACAGTACCGGTTATATCGGTAAATACCATGCCGATTACCCGACACCCAATGATCCGCAACATCCCGGACAATATGTAGAGAGCAGAAGGCCCTGCTGGGATACCTATACTCCACCTGAAAAACGGCATGGATTCAAATACTGGTATTCTTACGGCACATTCGACGAACATAAAAACCCACATTACTGGGATACGGAAGGAAACCGGTATGACCCGCACGAGTTCTCACCTAAACATGAAGCGGACAAAGCCATCGCTTTTATCCGGAACAGTGAGGGACAACGGGAAGCGGGAAAACCATTCCTGCTGATGGTAAGCATGAATCCACCACATTCCCCGTACAGGTCATTAAACGATGTGATGGAAGAAGACTACAAACTGTACAAAGACATCCAACCGGAAAAACTATTGAACCGGAAGAACGTAGACTGGAACCTGAAGAAAACAAAATCCGCACCTTACTATTTTGCCAATGTAACAGCTATCGACCGGGAATTCGGCCGGATACTGCAGGCCTTGAAAGAACAGAGATTGGAGCAAAATACAATTGTCGTATTTACAAGCGATCATGGAGAAACCATGTGCAGCCATGTGGAAGATCCTAAAAACAGTCCGTATGCTGAATCCTTAGATATTCCTTTCCTTATCCGTTATCCGGAAAAAGTCAGACCTGGAACAGACAACATACTGATGGGAAGCCCTGATATCATGCCTACTCTGATCGGATTAGCCGGATTACAGACGCTCACTCCGAAGGAAGTTCAAGGTACAGACTACTCTGAATATTTTCAGTATCCTGAAAAAAACAAAGAAATAAAACCATCTTCTGCTCTATATATTCAAAACGGAAACGGGCCTAAAGATGCCGATGGAAAAACCCATACCTTCCCCCCCCGGATGCGTGGTGTAAAAACAGACCGATATACATTTGTCGTTCAAATGGACAATTCTGGAAATATCGAAGAAACTTTGTTTTTCGATAATTATACTGATCCGTACCAGTTACGGAATATTCCGGCCGGTGAAAAACCGGAAGAAGTTATTCAACTTCGGAAAGAACTTGAGCGTTGGTTGCAAAAGACTGGGGATCCAGCCTATCCTTTATTCCAGGAACAAAATATACGTACTTTTTAGTTCATATTCATATAGGGAACTATTTGAAGGTTTTTATACAAGGCTATCGCCTTGGAGGATTTTTAAAGAATTACAAAAGGTCAAGGCTGTCGCCTTGCAAGTATTAACTTTTTGTCTTGAAACAAAAAGTTACAAA
>JAVBLA010000084.1:0-4386 GCA_031553775.1 Bacteroidales bacterium | reverse complement strand
GTAAACATGGATAGCGGATACGACCTGAAAGCGCACGAGGCGGCGCCCAACATACTTGTATCGAAAGACCTGTGGTTAGGACATGTTTACCTTCTGGTGATGAACAGGAATACATGGAGCGGGCTTGCAAAAGAGGACAAGGAAGCTATTCAACGCGCCGCAGAGATAGCGTATCAAGCGTTAGGCGCTGTAATGAGCAGCAGTTTCGACAGCCAAATAGAAAATTTGGAAAAAGATGGTGCGAAAGTCCGCATCTTAACACCTGAAGAAGTGGAGCAATGGAAAGCGGCAACCCATTACACTGGAATACAGTCTGCCTGGGTAAAAGAGCAAGAAAGCAAAGGCTTGAAAAATATGGCGGCTGTGATGGAAAAAGTCCGCGCCATTATGAATAATCTGATTCAATAACCATATAAAATATAGAATAAAGCCATGAAGACAATCCGTATTTTAATAGCAGCCGTTACCATCCTGTCGGCAAGTATGATATCGGCGCAATATGCTTTGAGTAAACACCCCACCGAGTGACCATAATTTCCCGTCATCGGCTTCCAGCCGGGACTGTACATCAGCCCATGCGATACCCTGATGGCGGTTACTGTTTTTCTTGAAGCGGGCTTATAATATGTCCAGTAAGCGTATTGCGTTGCTCCGGGTATAATCTATTTACATTTTTCATACGCACTTATTTTATTTCATGTCGATTAGCGCAATCGCTCATAGGCAGAATACGTATTCCATTACCTTGCTCTATCCGATAATTGCCGAACAAATCATAGGTTAAACAAGTCTGTCATATAAATTGTTATTGAGAAACTGTATGAGCAACTCGGTAGGATGCAAAATTAAAAAGTATCAGATATGAATTATTTCAGAACTATAGCAACAGGGGCATTATCGATGCTTATTTTATCGGCATCCGCTTCTTGCAATAAAGATACCCCGCAGGAACAAGAGCCTGAAACTCTTCCTCCTGTGGAAACCCAAAAGCCCAGCACGAACTATAAACCCGCATTTGAAAGGCAAACACGGGTGGCAGGAGTAAAAACAACCACCCCCTACCACGTGACCATACTTACGGACAGGCTGTCAAAACCCTGGGCGGTGACATCCCTCCCAGATGGCAGACTGGTCATCACCGAAAAAGCAGGAACATTACGCATCGCTACCACTACCGGGCAACTTAGCAGCCCCATCACAGGATTCCCCGAAATGGACGACAGGTCGCAGGGAGGACTACTGGATGTAGCTCCAGCACCGGATTTCGAAACAAGCCGGGTACTTTATTTTACATTGGCTGAAAAAACACCTCAAGGTTCACTCACTGCCATCGGAAAAGGAACAATTTCTACTGATGAAAAACGAATCGAAAATTTCCGGATTATCTATAGAGCCATCCCCTATTACGATAACAGCATGCATTTCGGAAGCCGCATCGTTTTCGATAAGAATGGAAATATCTTCGTATCGACCGGTGAACGTTCTGATCTGGCGACCAGACTCAAAGCCCAATTACTCGACAACGGATATGGCAAGGTGATTCATATTACACCCGATGGAAAGCCGGTACCCGGGAATCCGTTTGCCGGTACCGAAGGTGCACTTCCCGAGATATATTCTTATGGACATAGAAACCCGCAAGGGTTGGCCATCCACCCGGTTACCCAGGATTTATGGTTGTCGGAAATGGGACCTCGCGGAGGAGATGAGATTAATCTGATAAAACCCTGCAGGAATTACGGGTGGCCTATTATTACGTACGGAATCGAATATAACGGACAACCCGTAGGTGAAGGAATTACGCAAAAGGAAGGACTCGAACAGCCCGTGTATTACTGGGACCCGGTATTGTCACCCAGCGGTATGACATTCTATAGCTCAACGGATATTCCCGAATGGCAGAATAACCTGTTCATAGGTGGATTGAATAGCAAACATATCGCTCGTATCGTATTGATAAACAATAAAATAGTTGGTGAAGAACGATTGCTCACAGATGAGAATCAGCGTTTTCGTGATGTCGGCGAAGGAAAAGACGGGGCGCTTTACGCTGTAACGGATGAAGGAAGACTGTACAGGATAGCTAAAAAATAGCTTTCGATTTCATTCCCGGCGGCATCTTTTCGATGCCCTAAATTCGGATCAGCGTAAAAAGTTGAGGTGGAATCTTTCGCATTCCTGCTGTCTCCTACGGATACTCAGATCAAGGATCTGGGAACGAAACTCCGGACGATTCAAAAAGGCGATTAACCACAACGGAAACGCCACCAATTATTATGACTACCAACACAAAGGGCTATAATGATTTTAAGGTCAACACAACAATCCATATGAAAAAGTTGAAGCGTATGACTTTTACCAGATACTAATATAATCGATCCCTAATAATCACATGCTTATGTTTAATTGCTGAATATTAAAAGAATCAGAAACAAAGTATAAGTATAGTGGGTTGTCAAAAAATACGTTATATTTGCTCCGATTTTTAGACGATCATGGAAAGTTTGAAGGAGGGAAAATCAGATCTGCAGGTATTCAATCAATTTTTCAAAACGTATCAACAAAAGTTCATACGTTTTGCAAATTTTTATGTTCGGGATTTAGCTGTTGCTGAAGATTTTACAATAGAATCATTATTGAACTATTGGGAAAAAAGGCATTTGCTTTCTCCTGATACGAACCCCAAAGCTTATGTATTGACCTCAATCAAGAATAAATGTCTGAATTATCTCCAGCATTTACAAACCAGAAATGATTTTGCCGAAGAAGCACATGCAGAATGGAAGCTTTCTGTTCGTATAACCACCTTGGAGGCATGCGATCCGGTAGAACTTTTTGCCGATGATATCCAGAAAATTGTGAATGAAACTTTACAAAAATTGCCGGAAAAAACCCGGCAGATATTCTTAATGAGTCGTGAAAATAACTTATCCCGGAAAGAAATTGCGGAAATTAACGGGATCACTATAAAAGGAGTCGAATTTCATATTTCTAAAGCAATCAAGGTGTTGCGAACGACTCTCAAAGATTACATCAATATTCTTCTCTTATATTTTTAGAATTTAGTACAAAAACTCCGGAGTAATACAAAATGTGTAAAAAATGAAATTTTTATTAAAATTTCATTAGGGGCTTCGTATCTTCATCTGTTCTATATCATGTAGAGCAAAAAATCGCAAAAAATTACATGAATAAAGAAATACTATATCGTTTTTTTGAAGATCAGATAACTTTTGAAGAAGAAGAAGTCTTAAGAAAATGGTTGGATGAATCTGAAGAGAACAGGAAAATGTTCTTGAAAGAAAAAGCAATATATGATGCAATTCTGTTTTCGGAAGAAAATGAAGAACCTGCTCAGATTTCAGAAAAGAAGCCATCTGTCGGGCGTTTCATATGGAGAGAATTTCTACGAACGGCTGCCGCTGTTGCCGTGGTATTACTTGCAGGCTATTTCTATAAGTCGATACAAGAAGAGAAAGCAGAGAGCCGGGTTGCAATGAATACCATCCGTGTTCCCGCCGGACAATATGTGCAACTCACATTGAGTGATAGTACAAAAATATGGTTGAATGCACTGACAACGATGCAATACCCGTCCGAATTTTCATCAAAGGAAAGACGTATTATTTTGAGTGGAGAGGCTTATCTGGAAGTTTCAAAAGATGATGAAAAGCCTTTCATAGTAGAAACAGACAGGTATCATACCCAAGTTTTGGGAACTCAATTTAATATACAGGATTATCCTAAGAGGGAAAGATTTGAGGCATCGTTACTTGAAGGAAGCATTGAGTTATCTTCCAAATTGAATTCATCGCATAAAGTTACATTATTACCTCACGAAATGGCTTTTGAACACAATGGAAGTCTTCACGTGAGTAAAATACAGGACTATGACGCGTTTCGCTGGAGGGAAGGTTTACTCTGTTTCAAGAACAAAACTTTTGCAGAGATCATGTCCGAATTTGAGAAATGTTTCGGACTAAAAATTGTGATAAACAATCAGAAAATTGCCAATAGAAATTATATCGGAAAATTCAGACAAACAGATGGGGTAGATCATGCTTTACGGGTTTTGCAAAAGAACATCTATTTCAAATTTGAACGCGATGAAGAAAAACAAATAATATATATAAACTAAATTGAGCGTATTTTTTAAAATAACAGGAGTACTAACCACTAAAAGAAAGACTAATGAAACATCCGTTCTGTTAACAGGAAACCGGCAGATGTTGCTGCATCTGCCGGGAGACCAACACAATTTTATGTAAAAAACTGTATTAATCATTAACATTACAAAGGTATGAAGAAAAATTCTTTGTTGGAGATTTATTTGCCGCAAAAACAGCAAATTAAACAAATTTTTAAAATTATGAAAATATCCACTTT
>JAVBLA010000037.1:0-38019 GCA_031553775.1 Bacteroidales bacterium | reverse complement strand
ACTTCAAGAAGTTGTTTCCCGTTCCAACAGCTCATCATCAGCAGAATTATTTAATTTTATTCTAAATTAAAAGAAAAAAGAGAGAATGAATTACACCTTAGATTAACAGGTTAGCTGTCTAAGAAGTGGGTAGCATTATATTTATTTTCAAAGGTAAAGTATTGACAAACTATAGAAAATGATGCTCGAAAAACAAAAGATCTCTTATCCTTTCCATGATGCAAAGTTAACTAATAATGTAACAAAAAACAAGTTTTTTAGTTTTTTGCTCTTAGCATTAAAGGTTTTTCATTGTTTTTCAATACTTCCTATTTGTAATATACGACCTTAATTGTAGTGTTTATGGTTGACACAAACCATGTAAAAAAACTAAAACCCTAAAAATAAGCGTACAAATTCATGTAACTGCTTCATTTTTTAAGTGTCCTCGCAGGGACTCGAACCCTAGACCCAATGATTAAGAGCCAATACAGCAACAATTGCAGACAATAATCGGAATTAGAAATATACAAACAATACTTTTTGAATTACGATAAATTCGCCATGGCAGCATCTATTTGCTTGTTCTCAAAACTATCCAGATAAATTTGAGTTATCTTCTCAGAACTATGTCCTAAAGATTCAGAAATAATGGAAGTATTTACCCCTGATCGCGTTAATACTGTCGCATACGACTGCCTACCGGTGTGAGTAAAATCGACAAACGCAATCTAATTCGTTTTTTTTTCGTTGAATCACAGTGTTTTGCATAACAAAAAACGCTTATTTGATGGTTAATTTTACCAATTAATTATAAGCGTATGAAAGTAGAAAAATTTAAAGTGTTGCTCTATAAAAGGAAGCAAAATCACTGAAAAAGAGCAAATAAAAACGACTATAAAATATATGATATGTTATTTTGCTCGAATATTTACAAATAATATTTAACTTCGTATCGAAATTATATCCCATAAAAAAATCAGATGAAATCAATTAAACCCGGTATTCTCTTTGTATTGTGCCTGTTTGTTTCATTCACGGCTTACGGGCAAGTGAACGTAAAAGACAGCGTTCTGTCAATTTTGCAAAACGATACTGTTATTGCGCAAAAGCGTTTTGTTAGGGCTTTTTTCTTAATCTCGCGCAATTCCTTGCCCGAAGAGGCGGAAGATTTATGCACAAACGTTGTTTTTCCTTTCGTTAAAAAGAATTGGGAAAATAAATCTGACCAATTAAGCCGCTTGGCGCAACTGGATATGACGGTCAGCGTTTGTTACCGCGAACGCGGTGGGGACGATCGTGATGAAAAGGAACGAAACTACTGTCTAAAAGCCGTAGAAGCAGCCAGAGAATCGGGCAATGACACCATTTATTCCTATTATCTCACTGCAGCCGGATATATGGAAATCAAACGGGGTGATATAAAAGAAGCGCACAAATACCTCTATCAAGCCATTGAAGTTTATGATAAGATGAAGGATTATGCTAGTATATCAGAACGTTTATATGTGATATGCAGCAATTTCTTAGAAATAAAAGATCCGGACGGAATACAACGGGTATTACGGCAAATGGAAGAATGCCTCGAAAAAGATAATTCAAAGCAATCTTTATATCAGTACAATGTTATCAAAAAAACGTATTTTGAAATGTTGTTGGAAAAAGAGAAGTCAAATGGCGAACAGATCGATTATCTATTGGTTGATACGGTTATGTCGGCCATTAGAGATAATATTTATTTGGTTGAAAATTATCATGATGAATTAAGTCTTTACTGGTTGCATGGGTGGGCTTATTATTATTTATCAAAAGCATTGTATGAATATTACCCCGAACAGACAGACAGCATTTTTCATTATTTAGATAAGGCGTCGGAGGTGTTGGAACAAGATATATTTAATCGAAAACTGGAAGCCAACGCCGAAATGGAATTGAATATATATATCTGTCAGTTGCGTTCTCAAACGCTTTTACGTCAAGGGAAAACAGAAGAGGCATATAAATACATGAATGAATCGTTGTTGTTGCTCGATAAGCTGAAAGGTTATCAAAATCTGAATGAACAGCGTTATGTTGCCTATAAGTTTATGGCGGAATATTACGAAAATAAAAACCGCCCCGCCGAAGCGTTGAAATATTATAAATTGTTGCGCGAAAGCGAGGAACAGCGTTATGAACACGAAAAAGTGCAGGCAATAAACGATATGTCGGCAAAATACGAAACCGAAAAGAAGGAAACGCAAATACGGACTTTAGTAAAGGAAAAAAGTACGGCTCAACGTATTTTGTGGCTGATTGTTTGTTTGGCCGGTGTTTTGCTGATTGCGCTGCTGCTCTTTGTTCGTTTTTATAAATTACGAAAAAAGAGTTTGGAACAATCCGTTTACGAATCGGTGCTGCTTGCTGAATTAAGACAAAATGAACTGGAACAGAAAAAAGAACAGTTGCGACAACAATTAGAACAAAAACCCACCAAAACCATGATAGAAAAACTGACCGGATGGATTTCCCAATCGGTACTGGAAAAATCTATGAAAGATACTTATATCCGGCAATTATCCGGTTTGGATATTGATATGCTGGAACAAGGTTACCTTACTGCCGACGAAAAAATATCAGCTATGGATATGAAGTACATTATCTGTTTTGCTATCGACATGGATGTGAAAGATATGAGTTTGTTATTCAATGTAGAGCCTGCCAGTATCCGTACCGTTCGTTATCGCATAAAAAAGAAATTCAAGGGAAAAAATACCTTCAAGTTTTTGATGTAAGTTATTCGTATAACAGTTTAAAATGCTGCAAAAGCCATATGTACAGGCATTTGCAGCATTTTTATTTTTATACGAAAAATCTATTTTTGTCTATGTTTTCTATATTTTAACTCCATACTTTTGCCATATATAACAGACATCATTTAACTCAAATTATCATAATTTTAAAGTCTGCTAATGACAAGAATATTTTATTAAACTTAAAACCTCGCAATGTGTAGGCAAATTGTATTATTTTATAATGAAAGTTTTAAAATGTATCTCAGTAATGGCAATTATTGCAATGATGGTTTCCTGTAGCGGCAGTAGCGGTAGTAGCGGAGTGAAGAAAAACGAGTATCTGGGTGCACTTCCGGCAATCTATGCCGGCTACAACGCAGAAAAAGCCGCTCACGAAGCAAAAATGGAAGAGCAAGGAACCAAGCTGATGGCAGGCGGCGAAAAAAACACTGGTAAGATTATGAAACTGATGAAGGAAGACGAGGAAAAGGCAAAAGCCATGAAAGAAAAAATGCAGGCAGATGCAAAAGCCGAAATTGCGAAAATTGCAGGCAAGGAAGTTCCTGTTTCGTACAGCCAGGCGTTAGTCGATTCGGAAAATCTTTTCTATAATGTTGCAGCGCCGAAATTAATCGACAACGATGGAAAACTTGCGATTGCGTTTTCTCTCTCGGTAAAACAGGATTTCACAGTGCCAAAGTACAAGGGGCTTGATTATGCAGCGTATTTCAGGCTTATTGCTTCTGACGGTTCTACTATTATCAAATCGGTGATATTGCCTGTTAAAACGGATATAAAAGAATTAACATTCACGGCAAAAGAACCATTGACAGATTATAATTTCCCTGTCGGAATTTCAGGAATACCCGAAAAGTATGCTGATTTTGCAGGCGTAGAGTTTATCACTAAGGACGAATATAACGCTATTCAATAACACAATTAATAAATAAATTAATCATTTAAAAACAAAAGAATATGAAACGAATATTGGTATTTGCATTGGCAGCATTGTTTATCTGCGCTTCAGCAATGGCACAGGAAGGAAAACAAGAGAAAAAGAAAGGCGGTTTTTTGAGTGGACTCAAAAAAGCAGTCGAATCTACTACCGGTCTCGATGTGTCGAACGAAGCGGTATTTGTCTATCCCAAAATCGGGGAATGGAAAATGTCGGTCGAAAGTTGTATCGGCAACAAGGAACTTGGCACAGTGAAACTGAAACTTAAAGTAACCCGATTTGAAGAAGAAGGTACAGGCGGGGCTTTTTGGCTGATGGAAGCAAAGACAACAGACGGCGTAAAACTCGGTTTCGCAGCAGACAGCGAATTGCGCTACAAATTTCAAACAGGCGTAACGCAGATAGTAGAGTTTCAAACTATTGCCGGAGTGCCTGAAAATGCAAAGGCAATCAACATTAAATTCAAGTATCTTTATCACGATGCTATCGAAGGTCGCGACATTCCGATAGAGTGGAAAGAGCCGGAAACTAAATAGCTATTGGATGTGAAGATTAGAATTTATTCAATTTTCAACTAATTCAATTAACATTTCAGCATTGTTGCAGGGTGTTTATTTTGTAATGATTGAAACGAATAAAGTCATTGCTACAGAGAGATTTATAAAAGAATAAAAATACAATTCAATTCAGAACAAACATAAGGGCGAGCCGCTGTGTTCGCCCAATATGGTTCTATTTTAATAGGGTAAGTCCTTAACATGCCCTGATAGGGCGAAGTGTCCAGCCAACGACAAAGGTGTCCATTGCGAAGTGGAATCTGGAGGAAGTCTGCGGTGAACGATCAATTACAGTCACAAAAAAAGCAGCCACAAAACCCTGTAACTGCTTGATTTACCGAGTGTCCTCGCAGGGACTCGAACCCTGGACCCAATGATTAAGAGTCATTTGCTCTACCAACTGAGCTACGAAGACTTTTTTCAAAAACGCCTGCAAATTTACACATTTCTTTGAAACCAGGAAACTTTTTCACAGGTTTTTGCAGGTAGTTTTATTTAAGTCACTCAAAATAAAATACTTCCGATGGATTAGTCCGTTTCAATGCTGAAAGATTGACATCTTTCCCTATCCTGATACCATATTGAGCCATGGCCATTTCAACCGTCTTACAAGCTAATTCTGGATGATTATTGTCTTTGCTCAGGTGGCACAACCAGATGTTTTTGACGTGTAAGTCAAAGTTGTGGGCTAAGAATTCAGCTGTCTCATGGTTGCTGAGATGTCCCGTGGGACTGATAATCCGTTCCTTTAAAAAATACGGATAATTACCCCGTTGTAACATTTCTTCATCATAGTTGGCTTCCACAATCAGGTGATTGCCTAAGCGGAGATATTTGGCAACCGTATCTGTGATATGCCCCACATCGGTAGCGATGGTAATTTTTTGATCACCATAGGTAATATAATATCCTACATTATCCGTACCGTCGTGAGGTACTTCAAAAGCTGTCAGGGTAAAATCCCTGATTTGCAAAGGAATTTCTTTTTCGATTAGTCTTTTCGAAGAATAAAGAGGCTCGCTTACGTGCCGGCTGCTTTGAATTCCCCGATGTACTTCTTCTGTGGCATATACAGGGATCCCGTACTTTTCACCTAAACAACCGGCCGATTTGATGTGATCGGCATGATCGTGTGTAATAAATACAGCCAGTATTTTAGAGAAATCAATGTCGTTATCTTTTAATACTTTCCGGACTGTGCGAATCCCGATACCTGCGTCTATCAATATTCCATATTCGTCTGTACCCAAAAAATAACAATTTCCACTACTACCGCTCCCAAAACTCAAAAATTTTAATCTCATACAATTATTCAGGCGAAATGCAAATATGAATCAGGTATCGAACCGAAGTCCTACGACATTTCATTCTATGTTGATCTATAAGTTCTTTATTTACAGTAATTTGCCATAATAAATAAGCAAAAGCGACAACAAATTTAATCAAAACTTTCTTCATTTCCCGCTTTAAATGAAATATTTGCGGAAAACAAATAAAAGTTAATAGGCAAAAATAAAAACCGTTTGCGCACACAGTTTTAAAAATAAGTATTATATTTGCACACGGATTCAATAAGCAAAAACATAATATCATGAAGTTTATCCTTTCTTTTTTAGTTGCGTTTGGAACCTTTAGCATAATAAATGCACAATCGGTTTCCTATGAATTTAAGGTAGAAAATCCTACTAAAAATAATTTGATAGATTGTGTAGTTGAAATACCGTTGGCAGATTTGAAAAATTTGCCGATGGGCATTTATATGGCAACTGATGGCAATATGGAGGTTCCGGTAGAAATAGCTACCGATATCCGGGGAAATTCATCTCTGATCTTTCCGGTGGCTTTACTCGAAAGCGGAGAAGAGAAAAAAATCCTGATCAAGCCCGGAAATGCGATAGCTTACCCCAAAAAGACATATGCTGAAATCGTTCATAAAACAGGAGGTCAATTCGAAGGCAACAAATATAAAGGAGGATTTTCCTGGGTGAAGCCGAATTATTTGCGGAAACCGGATAATTTTAAAGATCACGCTTATTACATTAAATATGAAGGGCCAGGCTGGGAAAGTGATAAAGTAGCTTTCCGTTTTTACCTGGACCAAAGAAATGCCATCGATGTTTTTGGTAAGAAAACGCCCGGAATTGTTCTTCCTTTTGTAGGTGTGGACGGATACGAAAATTATCATACAATGGCCGATTGGGGAATGGATAACATGAAAGTGGGCAAAGCACTCGGAATCGGAACGATTGCTGTATGGGATGGGAAAAAAGCGATCCGCGTGGAAAAAACCGATAGCGTAATTTCATACATTCCAATGGATGGAAAAGTCCGCTCCCAGGTCAAAACCACTTATTATGGCTGGAATGCCAACAATATCAAGTGTACCCTGCAATCGCAGATATCCATCGATGCCGGTAGCCGGGCATCCCACATGGAATTGCTTGCCGATAAAAAAATCAATATCTGTACGGGTATCAATAAAGATGCCAATGCGGAATTTTTTACGGGAAAATCAGGGAGTTGGACCTACATTGCCTCTTTCGGCAAACAAAGTATAAATAACGATATGATGGGACTGGCCCTTTTTGTCCGGACTTCCCAGTTAAAAGAAATCACCGGTGATGAACTGAATCATGTGGTTCTGTTAAATACCGACCAGGAAGGATATGTAGATTATTACTTCATGCCAACCTGGGAATTAGATTGGGACCCTGTAGTAACCAAGTCTGATTTCCAACGCTGCATAAATGAAGTTCTGCTCCGCCTGAACTATCCCATATGGAAATAATTTTCATTATTCATTAATTTTCAATTTACAATTATCAATTTTCAATTAAATATAGTATGAGGACAACGATTGAAGAAAGATGGGGAACCCATCCGAATGACGTAAAACATTACGATACCGCACAATTACGAAAAGAATTTTTAGTAGAAAAAGTCTTTGCTTCCGATGAAGTAAATATGGTATATACCCATAACGACCGCCTGATTATCGGTGGCGCTCTTTCCGTAAATGAAGCCTTAAAACTGGAAACAGTACCGCTGATCCGTTCGGAATATTTTTGCGAACGCCGAGAAGTCGGTATTATTTGTATTGAAGGAGAAGGCGTGGTAACCGTCGATGGAAAAGATTATCCGATGGTCTTTAAAGATGCTCTTTATGTGGGTCGCGGAGCCAAAGAAGTTATCTTCAAAAGCAACGATAAAAACAAACCGGCAAAATATTATTTTGCCTCCTCTCCTGCCCATACGGCTTATCCGACTACCCAAATCACTGCGGATATGCGGCGGACACGCGATCTCGGAGCTGCGGAAACATCTAATAAACGAATCCTGAACCAGTTGATCCTGCATGAAATCCTTCCCTGTTGCCAACTGCAAATGGGAATGACGGAATTGCAGACAGGCAGTGTATGGAACACCATGCCTCCACATACCCACTCCCGCCGGATGGAAGCTTATTTCTATTTTAAAGTACCGGCCGAACAGGCAGTATGTCATTTTATGGGCGAACCGCAGGAAACCCGCCATATTTTTATGGGCAACGAACAGGCGGTTATTTCCCCTTCCTGGTCGATCCACTCGGCTGCCGGAACAAGCAATTACACTTTTATCTGGGCTATGTGCGGTGAAAACCTCGCATACGATGATATGGATACTTTTACAGCAGATAAACTGAAATAATACAAATAATTAAATACTATAACCTAAATAATTGATTAATAGAAAATGATCGTTAGGTTTCAACAACCTATAATTTTCAATTTTCAATTCTCAATTTTCAATTAAAAAAAGTATGAAATCATTCATGGACGATAACTTTATATTGCAAACGGAAACCGCGCAATACCTGTATCATGAACATGCCAAAAGGCAACCGATAATCGACTACCATTGTCACCTGAATCCCGAATTTATCGCTAACGACAGAAAATTCGACAATCTGGGACAAATCTGGCTGGAAGGAGACCATTACAAATGGCGTGCTATGCGTACAAATGGAATCGACGAACGTTATTGCACCGGAAAAGACACTTCCGATTGGGAAAAATTTGAAAAATGGGCGGAAACAGTTCCATATACTATGCGTAATCCGTTGTATCACTGGACACATCTGGAGTTGAAGACAGCTTTCGGAGTCACAAAAATATTGAAACCGGAAACGGCCCGGGAAATTTACGACGAATGTACTACTAAGCTCAGAATGCCTGAATTTAGCGCCAGGGGTTTGATGAAACATTACAATGTGGAGGTAATTTGCACCACCGACGATCCTATCGATTCCCTGGAGCATCACATCGCCCTGAAAGAAGAAGGATTTTCCATTAAAATATTGCCTACCTGGCGTCCGGATAAAGCAATGGCTGTGGAAAATTCAACAATGTACCGGACTTATATTGAAAAATTGTCAGAAGTATCGGGCCTGAAGATAAGTAAATATGCCGATCTGATCGATGCGTTACGTATACGCCACGATTTCTTTGCCTCCTCAGGCTGTAAATTATCCGATCATGGAATCGAAGAATTTTACGCAGAAGATTACACACAGGCGGAAATCGATGCCATCTTCAATAAAGTATATGGAGGGAAAGAACTGACAAAGGAAGAAATCCTCAAATTCCAGTCGGCCATGATGAATGAGTTCGCGATCATGGACTGGGAAAAGGGCTGGACGCAACAATTCCACTACGGAGCTATCCGGAGTAACAATACCCGTTTGTTCAATCAATTGGGCGCCGATACGGGATTCGATTCGATTGGAGATTTTACCGTAGCAAAAAATATGTCGAAATTTTTCAACCGGCTGGATATCGAAAATAAACTGGCAAAAACAATCATTTATAACCTGAATCCCAGGGATAATGATCTGATTGCTACGATGATCGGTAATTTCCAGGACGGATCGGTCGCCGGAAAAATGCAATTCGGCTCCGGCTGGTGGTTCCTGGATCAGAAACCGGGTATGGAAGCTCAAATGAATTCATTATCTGTATTGGGATTGCTGAGCCGCTTTGTAGGAATGCTCACCGATTCCCGCAGTTTCCTCTCCTATCCGCGCCATGAATATTTCCGCCGGATCCTTTGTAACCTCATTGGAAACGATGTGGAGCAAGGATTGCTACCGGCATCCGAAATACCTTTCCTGGCTCAATTGGTAGAAAATGTTTCATACGGAAACGCTAAGAAGTTCTTCGGATTCTAAAAAATGAAAAACATCAGAAATTAAAGTATCAGTTTAATTTAATTCGTTAATTTACCTGTAAAATAATATATTAATAATGAGAAAAGTCGTAACATTCGGCGAGATCATGCTTCGTTTAGCAACTCCCGGCTATCAGAGATTTATCCAATCAACGAATTTGAATGCTACTTTTGGTGGCGGAGAAGCCAACGTGGCGGTTTCCCTTTCCAACTACGGAATCCCGACAGATTTCGTTACTCGCTTGCCTAAAAATGATATTGCCGAATGGTGTATCTCCGACCTGCGCAAATATAATGTAGGGACAGGAAATATTGTCCGCGGAGGCGATCGCGTAGGTATCTATTTTCTGGAAACAGGAGCCGTAGCCCGTGCTTCCAAAGTAGTGTACGACCGTGCCAATTCATCTATTGCCGATATCAAACCGGGAATGGTCAACTGGAGGGAGATTTTCAAAGATGCACAATGGTTCCACTGGACCGGTATTACTCCTGCCCTCTCCCAGGGCGCTGCAGATGCCTGTCTGGAAGCTATCAAAATCGCCAATGAAATGGGAGTAACCGTTTCCACCGATTTGAACTACCGGAAAAATCTCTGGAAGTATGGAAAATCAGCCTCTGAAATCATGCCGGCCTTAGTAGAAGGTTGCGACATTATCCTTGGAAATGAAGAAGATGCAGAAAAAGTTTTCGGTATCAAACCGGAAGGCTTCGATGTAGCCCACACAGGAGGAGAAGTCAATGCTGCAGAATTCGAATCGGTTTGTACACAGATGATGAAGAAATTCCCGCGCGCCAAAAAAGTGATCATTACGCTCCGCGGTTCCATCAATGCCAACCACAACACCTGGGGTGGCTGTCTGTATTCCGACGGAAAACTCTATCAATCGAAACGTTACGACATCACTCATATCGTAGACCGCGTAGGTGGCGGCGATTCTTTCATGGGCGGATTAGTCTACGGATTGATCTCCTATCCCACCGACGACCAGAAAGCGCTGGAATTCGCAGTCGCAGCCTCTTGCCTGAAACATACAATCTACGGGGACTTCAACTTAGTAACGGTTTCTGAAGTAGAGAACCTGATGAAAGGAGATGGCTCCGGGCGAGTGTCCAGATAAATTGAAAATTGAAAATTGAAAATGAATAAAACCAAAATTCTAATTTTCAATTTTCAATTATCAATTTTCAATTAAAAAAATGCCTGAGTTCTAATTTTCAATTTTCAATTATCAATTTTCAATTATTCAAGATTATGCTGAATCAATTTTCACTGAACGGAAAAGTCGCCCTCATAACGGGAGCGTCTTACGGTATCGGCTTCAGTATTGCCACTTCCCTGGCAAAAGCAGGTGCAACCATTGTCTTTAACGATCTGAAACAGGAATTTGTCGATAAGGGAATTGCAGCTTACGAAGCTGCAGGAATCCCGGTTAAAGGATATGTTTGTGATGTAACTAACGAAGCACAGGTAAATGAGATGGTCGCCCGGATAGAAAAAGAAGTCGGAGTGATCGATATCCTCGTGAATAATGCCGGAATCATTAAACGGATCCCGATGATTGAGATGAGTGCAGAAGAATTCCGCCAGGTAATCGATGTGGATTTGAATGCTCCTTTCATCGTAGCCAAAGCGGTGATTCCTTCCATGATCAAAAAAGGACATGGAAAAATCATCAACATCTGTTCGATGATGAGCGAACTCGGCCGTGAAACGGTTTCTGCTTACGCAGCAGCCAAAGGTGGTTTGAAAATGCTTACCCGCAACATCGCTTCCGAGTACGGAGAATACAACATCCAATGTAACGGTATCGGTCCGGGCTATATCGCCACACCGCAAACCGCTCCGCTGAGGGAAGAAGGACACCCCTTCAACTCTTTCATCATCGCTAAAACACCTGCTGCCCGTTGGGGTACACCCGAAGACCTGGAAGGCCCCGCCGTATTCCTGGCATCCGATGCCTCCAATTTTGTAAACGGACATATTTTGTATGTGGACGGGGGGATTTTAGCGTATATAGGGAAACAACCGAAATAATTATTAGTGAAGAATGAAGAATGAAGAATGAAAAATGAAGAATAGAACCGAATCTGTATTGAATTTTAAGAGTTATTCTTTTGCAATTAGAATTGTGAAATTATCTCAGTACTTACAAAAAGAAAAAAATGAATACGTTCTCTCTAAGCAAATATTGCGCAGTGGAACATCAATTGGTGCGTTAGTTCGTGAATCTGAGTTTGGTCAAAGTAAGCTCGATTTTATTAACAAGCTGAGTATCGCTCTTAAAGAAGCAAACGAAACAGAGTATTGGATTCATATATTAAAAGATACAGGATATTTAGATGAAAATTTGACTGATAGTTTAACTACAGACTGTAATGAATTATTATCACTACTTACAGCATCTATAAAGACGGTAAAAAGCAAATTAGGAATTTAATAATATTCTTCATCTTTCATTCTTCATTCTTCATTAATATAAAATTTTATGGCAAGATTTTCAAAAATACAAGTCCTCAACGCCATGGCCACCACCGGAATGGTGCCGGTATTTTACAATAAAGACGTTGAGACCGCAAAAAATGTAATTAAAGCATGCTACGACGGAGGTGTCCGTGCATTCGAGTTTACCAACCGGGGCGAATTTGCCCATGAAGTCTTCGGCGAGCTGAGCAAATGGGCCGCCAAAGAATGTCCGGAATTAATTTTAGGTATAGGATCGATTGTCGATGCGCCAACCGCTGCTTTATATATTCAACTGGGCGCCAATTTTATCGTAGGTCCCCTGTTTAATCCGGAAGTGGCAAAAGTAGCGAATCGCAGGCTGGTACCTTATACTCCCGGTTGCGGATCGATTTCAGAAGTCGGCTTTGCCCAGGAAATGGGTTGCGATCTCTGCAAAGTATTCCCGGGCGATGTATTGGGTGCTAATTTCGTAAAAGGGCTGAAAGCGCCGATGCCATGGTCACAATTAATGGTAACAGGTGGTGTGAAGCCCGAAGAAGCCAACCTGAAATCATGGTTCGATGCCGGAGTAATGTGTGTGGGAATGGGTTCCAACCTTTTTCCTGCCGATGTAATTGCAGCTAAAGACTGGGGCAAAATAACCGGAATGTGCAAAGATGCTTTGGCAATCATAGCTAAAGTACGGAAATAATTACCAACTTAATTTAATATCATGAGTCAATTAAAAACGAATGAGAAAATGACCAATTACAGGTGGAGTATCTGTATTTTGCTTTTCTTTGCGACGACAGTCAATTATCTGGACCGGCAGGTTTTATCCCTTACCTGGGATGAATTTATCAAACCTGAATTCCACTGGAACGAGAGCCATTACGGTACGATCACTTCTGTTTTTTCGATCGTATATGCTATCTGTATGTTGTTTGCCGGACGTTTTGTAGACTGGATGGGATCCAAAAAGGGTTTCCTTTGGGCCATCGGCGTATGGTCTGTAGGCGCTTGCCTCCATGCAATATGCGGAATCGTAACCGAACAATATGTGGGTTTACATACAGCTGCCGAACTGGCTGCTGCTACCGGAGATATAGCGGTAACGATAGCAACGATCAGCATGTACCTTTTTATTGCCGCACGCTGTATACTGGCATTGGGTGAAGCCGGAAACTTCCCTGCAGCCATCAAGGTAACGGCAGAATACTTCCCGAAAAAAGACCGTGCGTTTGCAACTTCCATTTTCAATGCCGGCGCTTCTATCGGAGCCTTGTTCGCTCCGTTGAGCATTCCGTTACTGGCAAAAGCCTGGGGATGGGAAATGGCATTTATCGTGATCGGGGCGCTCGGATTTATCTGGATGGGATTCTGGGTATTCATGTATGCTCCTCCCGCTCAAAGTAAACATGTAAATAAAGCGGAACTCGAATACATCGAACAAGATGCAAAAGAAGAATCTGCAGTAGTAGAAAAAGCAGAAGATAAAGCTCCTTTCTGGAAATGCTTCTCTTATAAACAAACCTGGGCCTTTGCCGTGGGTAAGTTTATGACCGATGGAGTATGGTGGTTCTTCCTGTTCTGGACTCCCTCCTACCTGAATACACAGTTCGGGATCAAGACTTCCGAAGGTTTGGGTATCGCGTTGATATTTACCCTGTATGCCATCACGATGTTGTCTATCTATGGAGGTAAACTCCCGACCATTATTATCAACAAAACGGGATTAAACCCCTATGCTGCGCGTATGAGGGCCATGTTGATTTTCGCATTCTTCCCTTTATTGGTATTGCTGGCCCAGCCATTGGGAACCATTTCTCCCTGGTTGCCCGTTATCATGATCGGTATAGGAGGTGCGGCACACCAATCCTGGTCGGCCAATATTTTCTCTACAGTAGGCGATATGTTCCCGAAAAAAGCCATCGCTTCCATTACCGGTATCGGAGGAATGGCAGGTGGTATCGGTTCCATGATCCTCCAGAAAGGTGCCGGTAACCTGTTCGTTTTCGCTTCCGGTTCAACTATGCTGGACGGAAAAGAAGTGGAAATGACCAAAAATCTCCTGGAACAAGGCGCCCAATACGTACGTGTTCCCATGGAATTTATGGGATTCAGCGGAAAACCTGCCGGATATTTCATCATCTTCTGCATCTGTGCCTTCGCTTATCTGATCGGCTGGATGATTATGAAATCTCTGGTACCTAAATATAAACCTATTACAGACCTATAATTTAGTTAAGAATTAAGAGTTAAGAGTTAAGAATTGGGTTTCTGACATTTGGAAACGAAGTTATATGCTCTAAATAAAAACGAGTTTTATTCACGCCCTCCCAAATCTCAACCCGCATTTCTTAACTCTTAACTCTTAATTCTTAACTCTTAACTCTTAATTTAAAAGTAATGATCGAACTAAACAAACAAACAGCCCATAAGCCGGAACTTCCGGTAAAAATTCTCCAGTTCGGAGAAGGAAATTTTCTTCGTGCTTTCGTAGATTGGATGATCCACAAAGCAAATGAAGCAGGTGTGATGAATCATGGCGTGGTGGCGGTTCAGCCGATTGCACAGGGATTAGCTCCAATGTTGAGAAAACAGGACTGCCTCTATCATGTGTATCTGGAAGGGATCAAAGATAAAACTCCTGTAAAAGAAGTCACATTGGTCAAATGTCTGATGGATACGCTGAATCCGTACGAAGAATACGAAACATACGAAAAACTCTTTCTGAGCGATGCACTGGAAATGGTTATTTCCAATACCACCGAAGCCGGTATCAGGTATGAAGAAGGCGATGATCTCAATGCCTGTCCCCCGAAATCCTATCCGGCCAAAATGACTGCTCTCTTATACAAAAGGTTCAAAAAATTCAATGGAGATCCGTCCAAAGGATTACTGGTAATCTGCTGTGAGTTGATTGAAGATAATGGTTCAACGTTGAGGGAATATGTTCTGAAACATGCGACAGCCAATCATTTGGAAGAAGATTTTATCAACTGGGTAAAAAAATACTGCCATTTCTACGATACACTGGTCGACCGGATTGTCCCGGGATTCCCCAGGGAAACCATCGACGAAATCAAAACGGAACTCGGATTCAACGATAATCTCGTAGTCAAAGGCGAATATTTCCACGTCTGGGCTATCGGAGGAGATCCCATCATTAAAGAAAAATTACCGCTGGACAAAGCCGGATTAAACGTTCTGTTCATGGATGATATCAGGCCTTTCCGCGCCAAAAAAGTGCGGGTACTGAACGGCTCACATACTGCCATGGTTCCTGTTGCCCTGCAAATGGGTTGCGAAACGGTCATGGACGCATTTAACACACCTCTGGTAGAAAAATATATTAACCGGATGGTAGCGGAAGAAGTCCTGCCGATGATCGACGAAGATCCGGAAGAACTGAAAGCTTTTGCCGCTAAGATCCTGGAACGCTTCTATAATCCCTACATCAAACATTATCTGAAAGATATTTCGTTAAATTCACTGTCCAAGTGGGAAACACGCGACTTTCCGACCGTGTGCGATAACGGTACTAAGGCCGGAAAGCTTGCAAAACTCACAACATTTTCATTTGCAGCATTATTGGTGCTTTATAGTGGAAAATCAGGCATAAACTTTACGCCTAACGACACACAGGAGTTTGTGGATTTTATTCAGCAATCTTACGATGTCACTAACATCGAAGGATGGGTCAACGGAATCATCAACAACAAGCATATCTGGAAAGAAAACCTGGCTGCTGTTCCGGGATTTGCAGAAGCTGTGATAAACGATGTAAAACTGATATCTGCTAAAGGAATGAAAATTGCTTTGGAGACAGTCTTAAATGGTTGATATCATTGATCTTTATTTATAAAAGAAATGAATCGAAAGTAGATTCTAATCGTCATTGAGGATTTACTTTTGATTCTTTCCCTCTATTCATAACTAAATCAAAATATATCATGTCCTGCATCTATTGCGATAGAAATCAAACCCAGAAAGATTTGATGATCGAAATCTGTGATTTACAGGTTTCAACCCTGTTCCTCTTCAAAGAACAGACTTACAAAGGCCGTTGTGTGGTAGCCTATAAAGACCACAATATCGAACTGTTTGATCTGGATAACGAAAATTTGCTGGCGTTTATGCAGGATGTAAACCGGGTGGCACGCGCAATCAAAAAAACATTCGGACCGGCAAAAGTCAATTATGGCGCTTATTCCGACAAATTACCTCACCTGCACATACATCTGGCGCCTAAATACGTTGATGGTCCGGATTATGGCGGCACCTTTATCATGAACCCGCAACAAACTTATCTCACAGAGAAGGAATATACGGATTTGATAGAGCAAATAAAAAAGGCATTATAAAAACTATTCTTCACCTGAAATGTTAGATTGCATAGGCCTTTAAGATCGATAAAATCTAAGGTCATTTTCAATTATCAATTCTCAATTTTCAATTATTCATGAAGAACTATTTAAAAATCAATCCTTCAGACAATGTCTGTGTAGCCCTGGAAAAACTAGAGCCAGGCGATGCGCTGGAAGTTGACGGAAAAAATATCGTTATCATAGATACCGTAGAAACCGGACATAAATTTGCTCTCAGGGACCTCAAAAAAGATGAAAATATCATCAAATACGGCTACCCTATCGGGCATGCAACAGAAGATATTACCGCAGGCTCCCATGTACATACCCATAACATCAAAACAAACCTGCATGATAACTTGCAATATGTATACCATCCGGTAACCAGTGTACTGAACATCCCGTTGAGCGATAAAAAAGTTTACGGATTCAAACGCTATAACGGTGAAGTCGGTATCCGGAACGAACTGTGGATCGTTCCTACGGTGGGTTGTGTAAACGGGCAGGCGCAACTGATCGTAGACCGTATTAAAAAAGAACTGGATACGAGCCATATCGACGATGTCCGGGTTTTTGCCCATAATTACGGTTGTTCCCAGTTGGGCGACGACCATGTAAATACGCAAAAAGCCCTGGCTGCTTTAGCTAAACACCCCAATGCGGGAGGTGTACTGGTACTGAGCCTCGGATGCGAAAATAACCAGCAATCCGCATTCAAAAAGGTGATGGGAAGCTGGGATGAAGAACGTGTCCGTTTCTTGATCTCTCAGGATGTGGAAGACGAAATCGAATCCGGGTTCCAACTGATGAAAGAATTGGTGGAACGGATGAAATCCGACAAAAGGGAAGAATTACCCTTATCATCCCTGAAAGTAGGCTTGAAATGCGGCGGAAGCGATGGATTTTCCGGTATTACCGCCAACCCTCTGGTGGGACGTTTTTCCGACTGGTTGATTGCCCAGGGAGGAACTACTATCCTGACGGAGGTTCCCGAAATGTTCGGCGCTGAAACCATCCTGATGAACCGTGCACGGAATGAACAGGTCTTCCAGCAGACAGTTAGTCTCATTAACGACTTCAAAGAATATTTCCGTAAATTTGATCAGCCGATTTACGAAAATCCTTCCCCGGGAAATAAAATGGGAGGAATTACCACCCTGGAAGATAAATCGCTGGGTTGTACGCAAAAAGGAGGTTCTGCGGAAGTCGTCGATGTATTAGACTACACACAACCTGTCACTATCAAAGGATTGAACCTGCTGAATGCACCGGGTAACGACCTGGTGGCAGCATCTTCATTAGCCCTTTCCGGTTGTCAACTGGTATTATTTACCACCGGCCGGGGAACACCGTTCGGCAGTTTTGTCCCGACACTGAAAATCTCCACCAACACTCATTTGTACGAGTTCAAGAAAAACTGGATCGACTTCAATGCAGGCTCTCTGTTGGAAGGAGAAAGCATGGATGAAGTCCTGAACCGTTTCATCGATTACATTATTGATGTGATAAACGGAGAAAAATTAAAACATGAATTGACGGGATTCAAAGAAATCGCCATTTTCAAAAGCGGTGTAACCCTCTAATCCCTCAAAACCTGATTAAACGAACCCGTAGGGGCGGGGCTTGCCCGCCCCCTTTCCCAAAATATTGCCAAATTTGACCATTCAATATGGAATATCCATAAACCGGGGAAGAATGGGTGGGCAACCCCCGCCCCTACAGTTTATTTCGAGACAACGGCAATATTCACCCCAATTTCTCCATCCTGGCAAACGGCACTTCCTCAATTCCGCTAAAATCCTTATCTAAATACTTGAAATACCCCGTCATAGCAATCATGGCCGCATTATCAGTAGTATAAGCAAACGGAGGAATATGAATCTTCCAGCCATATTTTTGCGAATGCTCTACGAAAGATTTTCTAATTTCACTATTCGCTGAAACTCCTCCGGCAACTGCTACTTCTTTAATCTTTAAATCTTTAGCTGCCATCCGAAGTTTTTCCATCAAAATCTCAACAATCGTTGTTTGCAGGGAGGAACACAAATCACTCTTATTTTCTTCAATAAAATCAGGGTTATTCTTTATCTCATCCCTTAACAAATACAGGAAAGATGTTTTCAGTCCGCTAAAACTATAATCATATCCGGGAATACGTGGTTTATTCAGTTTGAATGCCGCCGGATTTCCTGATTGAGCTAATTTATCTACCACCGGTCCCCCGGGATAAGGAAGTCCCATCACTTTGGCACATTTATCAAACGCTTCTCCGGCTGCATCGTCTATCGTCTGCCCGATGATTTCCATGTCTTTGTACGATTTGACCAGGATAATCTGGGAATTTCCGCCGGAGACCAGCAGACAAAGAAACGGAAAACCGGGTTGGGAAGTATCTTCTTCGTCGGCTTTGATAAAGTGTGCCAGTACATGTGCCTGTAAGTGGTTTACATCGATCAGGGGAATATCCAGTGCTGTGGCAAATCCCTTGGCAAATGAGGTTCCTACCAGCAAAGAACCTAATAATCCGGGTCCTCGCGTATAGGTGATAGCACTCAATTCTTCCTTCTCTACTCCTGCCCTTTTCAAAGCTTCATGTACTACCGGGATAATGTTTTGCTGGTGTGCCCTGGATGCCAGTTCCGGCACTACTCCTCCATATGATTCATGAACAGACTGTCCTGCAATAACATTAGATAAAACCACTCCGTTACGGATAACAGCAGCAGAGGTATCGTCGCACGAAGATTCGATTCCCAGTATAATTGTGTTCATAAATCTCTTTTTTTCTAAATTAAGGGGACTTATCCCTGATTTTTTTGTATTTTCGCCTGCAAATTTAGTATTAAATCGGGATTCTTTTATCAAAGCATTTAAATACATAGTTGTCTGTGCACTGATATACATTTTGTTTTTTTATCTTTTGCCTTCAGTTTTGTTACAGATACCTTCTGTACAGCAGGAAGTTGCACGTATTGCAGCCAATAAGCTCAGAGAAAAAACAGGTTCGGAAATCGAAATCGGTGCTGTTGAATTTCAACTTTTTAACAAAATTGTCCTCAAAAATCTTTATTTGGAGGATCAGGCTGGCGATACCCTTTTTTATGCCCACCGCTTATCGGCCGGATTCGATTTTTTACCTTTGCTCAAAGGCCGCCTGAATTTTTCTTCAGCCCAATTATTCACTTTTCAGATGAATCTGAATAAGGCCGACGATCAATCACCCCTTAATATTCAATACCTGATCGATGCATTTGCCTCTAAGGATACCATAAAAAAAGAAACCAATATCGATCTGAATATACATACCCTGAATATCCGGAAAGGTACTTTTACCTATCATGTAAAGGATGCCCCCGAAACCCCGGGCGTATTCAATGCCAAACATCTGGATATTTCTGATTTTTCTTCCAAGATATACCTGCACAGGTTAACCGGAGACTCGATTAATGCCGAAATTTCCAAATTATCCCTGAAAGAACGTTCGGGACTGGAGGTCAAACGTTTGTTGTTTCATGTTGAAGGAACAAAACAAATGGCCCGGATTGGAAATTTTGAACTGTCATTACCATACAGCCATCTGCAGTTGAATAATATAACAGCTGAATTTCCTGAAGATCAGCTCGAACGCGACTATCTTCACCAGACCCGTTTATCTCTGGATATCGTATACTCCGAAATTTCACCCAGAGACCTGAGTTCTTTTGCACCGGTAATGATTAATTTCCGGGATAAAATAACGCTGAATGGTCATTTGGAAGGAACTTTCGACAGGATACTGGTTTCCGGATTTCAGCTCACCAGTGCCAATCACTTATTATTAGATGCAAATGCAGTATTGAATAATATATCCAGATCCGAAGAAGCTTATGTGGAAGGCGAAATCAGGCGTTTTTCTATTTCTGCAGAGGGAGTGGAAAACCTGATCAATAATTTTTCAGAAGCCAAAACCATTCTGCCGGAGCCGGTTGGTAAGTTGGGAAAAATAGGCTTTACCGGTTATGTATCGGGATATTTTCGGGATCTGATGGCCAATGGGAATATTACCACCGGAAGCGGTTCCCTGAAAGTAAATGTCAATGTGGGCAGAAGTTCCGGTGACCTGTTGTTTGTAAAAGGAACACTGGAAACACCTTCATTCGACCTGCATACGCTTTTCCCCGGAAATAACCCGTACGGAAAAATTGTATTTCAGGCAAACCTGGATGCTAAGCACGATATGCATAAAAAAATGTCGGGAAAGGTAAATGCCAATGTCGAAAGCTTTGAATATAAAAATCACACTTATAATCAAATCCAACTCGATGGTGATTTTACCCATAATAGTTTTAAAGGAAACCTGAATATCAACGACACTTACGGAAAGTTAACCGCCGAAGGATCATTTAACATCGATGGATCTGTTTCCGGATTTGATTTTTATGCCAGGGCTGAACACCTGAACCTGGATAAACTGAATCTCCTGAATAAATACAAAGAATCGGATACTTCTTTCGAAATCGATGCCAATGTTACAGGGAATGATATAAATAGCCTGCAGGGATATATTGCGTTAAGGAATTTTAATTTTCAAACCCCCGAAAACCATTTTACCCTGGATTCCCTGCATATTGAAGCATCCGGAACGGAAGACCGTTTGATTAGTCTCCGATCGGATCTTATCTGGGGAGAATTGTTCGGAGCCTATTCTTATTCGCAAATTATTCCTGCTATTCAACAAACCCTGCATAATTACCTTCCGGCCCTGGTTCCGTTACCAGATCGTCCGGTAGAAGGAGAAAATAATTTCTATCTGGATCTGACAATTGAAAATACGGAAAAATTGTCTAAAGCTTTTGCCCTGCCGGTTACGATTCTTAAGCAGAGTACATTGAAAGGGCAATATAACTATAGGTTGGGAGAATTCCGGGTCAATGCTTCATTTCCCCGCTACAATGCCGGCGGACTTAAACTGGAAGACACCCGGCTTTCATTGCAGAATATCAAGCAGCAAATATTTCTGGATATCAACGGAATACGTTATGGAAAGTTTGATGTAAAGACAGATGTGGGTGTTCATTTAGCGGTAGAAAACAACACAATACATAGCCTGTTAAAATGGAAAAACAGGGAAGATGCTGTTTATGAAGGCGAAATATCCGCATCAGCACTGTTTGTATTGCCTGATGATGAAGAAACCCCCATGAATACGGAGATAGAACTGAAACGGACCCATCTCACATTCAACGATACCACATGGACGGTGCATCCGGCAAAAATCCTGATAAACGATAAGATAACGATCGATCACCTGAATGCGGATCATTCCGACCAGTTTATCCGGATCAACGGGGTAATATCGAAAGATACGGCGGATAATCTTTATGTAGATCTGAACAAGGTTAACCTGGGCTATATCTTCGATGCTCTTACTATTTCTAATGTTGACCTCGGCGGAATTGCCTCAGGTAAAGCTATAGTAAACGATATTTATCACACAAAAAAGCTGAATGCAGACCTGCAGGTCACAGATTTTTCATTCAACAATGCCGTTTTTGGCGATTTGAAGCTGGATGCTTCCTGGAATAATGAAAAACAGGGAATTGTAATGATCGGAAATATCAATAAAAGTGATACGGTTCATATAGGGGTAGACGGAATAATATATCCTGCAGAGGAAAAACTTTCCATTTATTTTGATGCTAAAAATGCCAATGCCCGCTTCCTCCGGAAATATTTAGACAATGTGGCTCCCGAATTTTCAGGCGAAATTACAGGAAAATTGCATTTGTACGGTGGTTTCAAGACAATTACTGTCGATGGAAATGCATATGTCAGGAATGGTGGATTTGGTATTGATTTTCTGAATACATACTACACTTTTAATGATTCTGTTTATCTGACAAAAGATCGCATTAGCCTGAAAAACACTATTTTACGGGATAGATATGGAAAAATGGCCGTAGCTAATGGCCAAGTCAAGCATAAATTTTTCAAAACATTTGATTTTTCTGCCAATGTACAGGCCAATAAATTCCTGGTTTTTAATGCATCGGAAAGAAATAATCCTACGTTTTTTGGTACGGCTTTCGGTACAGGAAGTGTTAGTCTCCGGGGGACAGAAGATGAGGTGAATATCGATATCTCTTTGCGGACAGATGAAAAAACAAAAATGTCCCTGAATTTTATGAACCCTACCGATGTTGTCGATTTCGACTTCATCCATTTTACTCCAAAAGACACGCTTGTTGCTGAACAGAAAGCTGTAAAACGGGAAAACGATGAGGAGCAGTCGAAGACAAATGTAAAAATGAACATGGTATTGGAAACAACTCCCGATGCCATGGTGGAATTGTATATGGACCCTGTAACCGGTGACAAAATCAAGGCCTGGGGTAAAGGAAAAATGCAAATCCAGTATGGCAACAAGATCGATCCGAAAATATACGGAAATTATATTGTAGAAAGGGGAACTTATCACTTCAGCATGCAACAGGTCATTTTTCGGGATTTCCATATCAACGAGGGCAGTACTGTTACTTTCCGGGGAGATCCTTATGGAGCCATACTTGATCTTGATGCTGTTTACTCTTTGTCCGCCAACCTGGGTGATCTGGACAACAGTTTTAATATAGATCCCAAAACACCGATGAGTACGGTTATCGTTAATTGTTTGCTGAATATTGCCGGGGAATTACAGCATCCTGCCATTAAGTTCGATCTGAAATTACCCTATTCCAGTAGTGAACTGGAAAGACAAGTGAAAAGTATTATTTCCACAGAAGAAATGATGAACCGGCAGATGATTTTCCTTCTGGCTTTGGGACGCTTTTATACTCAGGATCAAAGTACTACCAACCAGGGAAATAATGATTTTGCCAATGTGGCATCTTCCACTTTGTCTTCCCAATTGAATTCCATATTAGGCGACTTGAGTAATAATTTCCAAATAGGAACGGATATCCGTACCAATAATTATGAAGAGTACACGGACACAGAGGTGAAATTGTTATTGTCCAGCCAGTTACTTAACCATAGATTGTTGATAAACGGAAATTTGGGATATAAAGACAATCCTTCCGACCAACGTTCCTTTGTCGGAGATTTCGATTTGGAATATAAGCTCACAAAAGCCGGAGATATCCGTCTGAAAGCTTATAATCATTACAACGATAAATATTATTTTGTAAAATCGGCATTAACCACACAAGGTGTGGGTATCCTGTTCCGCAGGGATTTTGACGATTTATACGATCTTTTTAAAATCAAACGAAAGCCAGTGCCTGCAATAACCGGAAATAATGCATCTTCCGGAGAAGCTGATTTTATACTGTTTAAACAATGAAAAACAATTTAAAGTATCCGGATGTTATTATTGCAATATTTAAGTTTATTGCAATGAAAAAGATACAATTGTTTTGCACGTTTTTTTTGCTCTTGCTTTGCCTCATTCCTGTCTCTGCACAGGATTCTTCTTCCGAAAGCGTTAAAAAGGATACGGTGGCCGGTTCTCATAAAAAAGATTTCGGCGTAGCCGGTATGCCTACCTTGTCGTTCAACCGGTCCAGGGGAATGGGATTCGGAGCCATGGGTATGATGTTCTTTAAATTAGGACATAAAGAGGAGACTCCTCCCTCCCGGGTTGTTTTGAATGGCCAGTATACAACCAAGAAAAACTGGTACACAATGGCTTTTTCTCAGTTATTTTTATTTGAAGATTTTATACGTCTTTCTTTGGGAGGAGGTTATATGGATTCTCATTTCCAGACTTTTGCAGATGTAGCCGGTTATGGCGAAATGGAAATTCCGTATAGTAATGATGGTGTTTTTTTCTTCGTTGCACCTTTATTTCAGGTGTATCCGAAACTTTATATCGGTCCTTCGGTACAATACTTCCATTCGGATGTAACGTTTGAAGCTCCTTTAGACAGTATAGAGCACGATTATTCCAATGCGCTGGGAATATCTGTTGTTTATGATACCAAAGATAATCAGTATAATCCCTCGAAAGGGATCACTTCATCTTTACGATATTCCGTCAATCCTACCTGGATGAAAAATGACGATGCTTTTACCAAATTATATTTTTTCACAAATTACTATCATCGCCTGGATAAAACAAAGGTACTGGCTTCCCGTGTTTCAGCCAATATCTCTTTAGGTGATGTGCCTTTTTCTGCACAAAGCTATGTGGGAGGAAAAGATATAAGAGGGTATACGCAAGGAGAATTCCGGGGGAATCAAACCTATGCCGCACAATCTGAATTGCGCTGGAATGTGTATAAGCGGTTCGGCACCGTGGCTTTCTTCGGATTAGCCATGACAGTCGATCCTGCCAGCCAGTTGCTTCCGGGTGGAGGTGTCGGCATCCGCTACAATGTCCTGCCGAAGTATGGTATCAATGCAGGCATCGACGGAGCTCTCGGAAAAGACGACTGGGGCGTCTATTTCCGGATGACAGAGGCATTTTAAATGAATAATATATGAAATACATTTTTATTGTACAAGGCGACGGACGCGGACACATGACCCAGTCCATCTCTTTGAAAGAGCTTTTAACCAGAAACGGACACGAAGTAGTAGAAGTATTGATAGGGAAAAGTCCCCAACGGGAAATTCCTGCTTTTTTCCTGAAAAGAATCGGAACTAAAGTCAGTACTTTCGAAAGCCCCAATTTTCAGACTAATTCGGAGAATAAACAGTCGATGATTTATAAGAGCGCTGCTCAAACTTTATTTTATCTGATCGACTACGTAAAAAGTATCAATTTTATCCACGAAAAAATTGAAGAGATCAAACCGGATGCAGTGATTAATTTTTACGACCTGGTGGCCGGGTTGACTTATGCTTTGTATAAACCGGATGTACCGATGTTTTGCATTGCTCACCAATACATGTTTCTACATTCCGATTATTCTTTTCCGAAAGGGAAAAAACAATTAGTGGAAGCTTTGAAAATATATACAAAACTTACCTGTTTCGGAGCCTCCCGCCTGCTGGCCCTGTCATTTGTAGAAAAACCCGATCTGCCTGCTAAAAACCTGCATATCGTTCCTCCACTCCTGCGAAAAGAATTGACAGATCATGAGCCGGAAAAAGGCGATTTTTACTTAGGATACATGCTGAACAGCGGATTCTCTTCCGAAGTGGAAGACTGGCATCAGGAACATCCTGAGATTCCCTTAAAATTTTTCTGGGACAAAAAAGATGCGGATGAAATTACTGTTGTCGATGATACCTTGAGTTTTCACCGGATCAATGATCATCTCTTTTTGAAATATATGAGCCAATGCGGCGCATATGCTACTACGGGAGGATTTGAATCGGTCTGTGAAGCGCTGTATTATCAAAAACCGGTCATGATGGTACCTGCCCACATTGAACAAGACTGCAATGCCCATGAAGCAGAGCAGTTAGGTATTGGTATTGCTTCAAATGAATTCAATCTGAGTAAGTTGCAGGAATTTGTGCCGAAATATCACCCACATCCTGAATTCAGGGAATGGTTGAAAAAATCGGAACAAAAAATGTTGGAATGGTTGGAAGATACCGATATCCAAACAGAAATGCACATCATCCCCGAACCGATTGCCACGGCATTGCTGAAATTTCAGCGATTTCTGGTAAGTAGTGTTTCTAACATATAGTGATCGTTTAGAATTTCTGGAAATTTTGTTTAATAGGGAATTAGGGCTTTAAGGACGAACGTTAAGGGTTTTAATGAAAAAACTGAAAGGGCATCAGCAGATAATTTTCTCTTACTGCTGATGCCCTTTCAGGATAAAACTACTCTACCGAGTTTCAGAAATAAAATTCTTAACTATTAACTTTAATTCTTAATTAAAACCGAAAGTCCACTCCCGCCCCAAAAACTTTATTAGTCCGCGAGAAGACATCCGTGCCCGGTTTTCCGGTTTTGTTATAGTTGGAAGATACTTTTGTCCAGTCTTCGTAATTGGTAAATAAATAACCGATATTAATCCGGACGGTTTTGGAAACATTCACTGCTCCTCCCAAACCTACAGAATAAGAATTCAGGGAATAGCTCAAATCCTGTTGGTAATTGTCGGTAACGCCTGTTCTGGTAAACTGGATTCCTCCGCTGATCAGGAACATGGGGTTGATGCGCCATTCCAATCCGCCTAAATACTCGTTTGTTCCTCCATTGATGAAATTCTGCTTTCCGGTTTTCTGTCCCGGATTATTCGGATCATCTATCAGTGCCATACCTGCATCAGAGTCGAAAAAGTGATGGTAACCCGCGGAAACCGTTAGAGAAGGGAGAATATCGTATTGGGCACCTATGGTAAATAATGCCGGTATGTCATGCGGTGTATTTACACCGTCTTTAAACATTCCCGTATCATCGACTTTGGTTTTATTTTCCACATTCAGGTTAGTCATGAATTCGTATTTCATCCCTATATTCAATCCGTTCCAGTTAAAATTCAATCCGAGAACAGGAGTGATTCCCCAGCCTGACTGATCACAATCCAGGTAAGTGTCACTTGTTTTCTTTGCATTGCCGGTAGATGTAGTTGCAGCAGTAGTATAGGCCGTTTGAACCTGGGAAACAGTCATATTATTAAATGTAGTTTCATTCAGCCCCAAACCCATTCTTAAGGCTGTAGCTGCAGCGGGACTTATCTGTCCGGCACCACTTCCCGTTACACTGGCCATGGTAGCACTACCCATACCTGCCGTTACAAATGGTTGTAGACCTGTAGCTGCAGTATTTTGGGAATTGGCCATATTCGTAAAGAAATCACTGGCCAACATCATTCCGCCGGAAGGATTCAATGTGGGATGCTGCGGATTGATGGAAATATTTTTCAAATGTCCGATATATCCGTTGTTGACAAAGTTCATACGAAAACCGCCATAAACGGAAAACATATCGTTAATTTTATAAGTTCCACCTAATTGTGCTCCATAAATGATAGAAGATCCTTCCATATAGGCATCTACCGAGTATTGGGTCGTATTGATCCCATTGGCATTTAACTGCTCCGGGATCATTGATATTGGCGCTTCGAATGAAGGAAGTCCGTTGTTGAAGGTCGCTTTACCTCCCCCACCAGTTACCGCAATACTTCCGGATAAAACCCAATCACCCTTTTTATAAGCAGCCTGTACACTGGGAATAACCGGAGCAGATGCTTCTCCTTCAAAAACCTTGGTGGCATTTCCTCCGAAGCGTGTAAACGGTTCGAAAGTAGAAGTAATTGTCCTGGTCTGGAATGCACTCTGATTGGTTAAGGAAAAATGAAAACCTTCATCAGGAAGTAATGATAACCCTGCCGGGTTCGTATATACCGCATCGATTTCCGTAGAAGCATCCCGGGCGGGATTCCGTAAGAAATGAGCACTCTGGTTGGTGTTCGTCAGAATTCCACCGGCAAATACGCTTGCCATGGAAGAAAGTGCCAACGCACTCAGGAGTAATTTTTTCTTCATTTTAAAATCTGTTTATAAAATTTACCGGGCGCAAAGGTAAAACAAATCTCTTAAAAATTGCACAATTTTCTGTTTTTTGTGCATAAAAATTTAATTAAAAGTGTCCGGAATCTCCGAATTCTTGAGTAACTTTGTGCCCATTATGCTAACAAACAAAACAAATAACGACGCATTGGTGCTCTTTTCAGGGGGTCAGGATTCTACCACCTGCCTGTATTGGGCTTTGAAAAATTTCGATCAGGTCCGGGCACTTTGCTTTACATATGGTCAGCGGCATTCCTTAGAAGTGGAAATAGCCGGTAAGATCGCACAAGAAGCAGATGTACCCTTTGAGGTGTTAGATGCCTCTATTATCAGTAAGCTTTCCATAAATTCTTTGACCGATACGGAAATATTGATGGATCAGGAAAAACCGGATGACTCCTACCCTAACACTTTTGTTCCCGGCAGGAACTTGTTATTCCTGACTTTTGCTGCAGTAATCGCCCGTTCCTATGGCATCCGGAATATAGTGACCGGTGTATCGGAAGCTGACTACAGCGGCTATCCGGATTGCAGGGATACTTTTATCCGTTCAGCCAATACCACTATCAACCTGGCTATGGACGAACAATTTATCGTTCATACCCCTTTGATGTGGAAAGATAAAGCAGAAGTCTGGGCCTTGGCCGATGAACTGGGAGTATTCGAAATCGTTAAAAATGAAACCCTTACCTGCTATAATGGTATTGTGGCGGATGGGTGCGGGCATTGTCCTTCTTGTACTTTGAGGAAGAAGGGATTGGAGGAGTATATGGAATTAAGAGTTAAGAATTGACGCTAAACCGAATGCCATCAAGCTTGCTTGCATGGTTGAGGTGCGAAGTAGATCAAGACCGCGAAGCGGGATTAATTAAGAGTGAGGAATGTTCTTTCATCATCAGAATCACTCTTTCTCATTTTCAATTATCAAATATCAATTTTCAATTTTATGAGCCAGTTGGAAAGTCTCACTCTTTTGGGTGGAAAAACAGAATATAAGATGGATTATGCTCCGGAGGTATTGGAGGTATTCATTAATAAACATCAGGATAACGATTATTGGGTGCGGTTCAATTGTCCGGAGTTTACCAGTTTATGCCCGATAACCGGGCAGCCGGATTTTGCCACGATTCATATCGATTATATTCCTGACGTGAAAATGGTGGAAAGTAAGAGCCTGAAACTTTATCTTTTCAGTTTCCGGAATCATGGTGCTTTTCATGAAGATTGCATCAATATTATCATGAAAGACCTGATCCGGTTGATGGAGCCGAAATATATTGAAGTCACCGGTATTTTTACACCCCGGGGAGGCATTAGTATTTATCCGTATGCTAACTACGGTAAACCGGGAACTTCTTATGAAGAGTTGGCTCAGGAGCGGCTTCGAGGGATTAAATTTTAGAATTAAGAGTTAAGAGTTAAGAGTTAAGAGTTGAATTTCTGAAATTCGGAAAAATAGTTCCCTTATTAAGAGATGAATAGGTGATTTTTACCCAGGGATTCGAAGAATCCCAACTCTTAATTCTTAACTCTTAACTCTTAATTCTAAAAGGTACGTTTTAAATTCCTTAAAGTCACCCGAAATCTCCACACTCTGCTTTTCTCCTTTCATAAATTCCTGCAACTTAGCCGGTATTTCTACTTTTTCCCCAATTATATTTTCTATCGTTTCCAGAAATTTGGCAGGATGAGCTGTTTCCAGGAATATGCCTGTTTCACCAGGTTGAAGTCCATCCTTTAATGCCTGGTAACCACAGGCACCGTGAGGATCCAGCAGGTAGCCGGTATCCGTATAGCAGATTTTTACCGTGTGGCGGATTTGTTCGTCTGTATAGCTGACTCCGGAAATATCACGGCAGATTTTTTCATGAGAATGACCATAAAGGTCCAGTATTCTGGCAAAATTACTCGGATCACCCACATCCATGGCATTGGCAATTGTAGCCACGGAAGGACGGGGTGTATATTTTCCTGTTTTCAGGTATTCCAGGAAAATATCGTTTCGATTATTGGCTGCAATGAATCTTTTTACAGGCAATTCCATGCGTTTCGCGAACAGGCCGGCGGTAATATTTCCGAAATTTCCGCTGGGAACACAAAATACCACATCATTTGCTTTTCCCAACTTCGACAATTGTGCATAAGCATAGAAATAGTAAAATGCCTGCGGCAGAAAACGGGCCACGTTGATGGAATTGGCCGATGTCAGTTTCAATCGGGCATTCAGTTCCTCATCCATGAATGCACTTTTGACCAGAGCCTGGCAATCGTCGAAAGTACCGTCGACTTCCAATGCTGTAATATTTTTTCCCAATGTGGTAAATTGACATTCCTGGATAACGCTGACTTTTCCCTTCGGATAGAGTACGTAAACATGTATACCTTCTACTCCTAAAAAGCCATTGGCAACAGCGCTTCCCGTGTCACCGGAAGTGGCAACCAGCACATTTACTTCATTTAATCCCTGTTTCCGGATGAAATACCCCAGTAGACGCGCCATGAAACGGGCTCCTACATCTTTAAATGCCAAAGTCGGACCATGATATAATTCCAAACTGTAGATATTGTCGTTCACGTGAACAAGCGGAACATCGAAATTCAAAGTATCGTATACGATTTCTTTCAGGGTTTCTGCATCTATGTCCTCACCGAAAAAAGCATCGGCTACGGTATAGGCGATTTCCTGAAATGTCATTTCTTTCATCTTTTCAAAAAAAGAAACCGGTAGCGGATAGATTTCTTCCGGCATGTATAAACCTTTATCTCCTGCAAGGCCTTTGACAACTGCTTCCTGCAGGTTTGCACAGGGGGCTTGTTTGTTGGTACTGTAATAGTTCATTTTAATTGACAATTGACCATTGAAAATTATTTTAGGAATTCGCGGATGAATTCGTTTCCTTTCAGAAGATTGTAGCTTCCTTTGGCAGAAGAGAACTCGTCGTATGTTGTTACATTATCCGGGATTTCTCCGGGGCGATAGATAATAAACGGAACAGGACTGTCGGTATGTGTTTTGATCCGGCAGGGAGTAGGATGATCCGGAAGAATGGCAACCGCTACCGGTTCTTTCCAGGTACTGATGGCTTCAAGAATGGGTTTGACTACCCGTTGGTCCAGGTATTCAATGGTTTTAATCTTTAAATCCACATCGCCTTCATGACCTGCTTCATCACTTGCTTCAATGTGCAAATAAACAAAATCCTTTTCTTTCAAGGCATCCAGGGCAGCCTGTACTTTTCCCTCGTAGTTGGTATCATATAAGCCTGTGGCGCCTTCCACACGGATAGGCTCCAATCCTGCATATACCCCTATCCCTTTGATCAGGTCGACCGCCGAAATAACCGATCCGGAAGTAATAGACGGAAATAATTCCGGTAATGTCTTCATCCTGGGTTTATAACCCGGCGACCAGGGCCAGATGCTGTTGGCAGGATCTTTTCCGGTCGATTTTCTTCGCAGGTTGACCGGGTGGTTTTCCAGAAGTTTTTGCGAATGAATAATAATGTTATTCAGATAATTGGCCGTAGCAATTGACTCATCAGCTTCAGCACGGATTAAAACATCCTGAAAAGGGGTTCCGGGTACATCATGCGGAGGGGTACATACCAGTCGTTTATCTCCATCTTTTAATTTCAACAGGTGTCGGTAAGATACACCTGGATAAAAATGAAGTTGATCGTCTGCCAGTTTTTCATTCAGGAATACGATCAGTTCTTCCGCTTCTTCATTGGATATATGTCCGGCAGAATGGTTTTTGATCCTGCCGTCTTCCACACAGATCAGGTTACATCGCATGACCATTTCTCCGGGCAATATTTCTACTCCCATACTGGCCGCCTCCAAAGACCCTCTTCCTTCAAATACTTCAGGAAGATCATATCCTAATACAGATAGATTGGCAATTTCACTGCCCGGAGCAAATCCGGGAGGAATGGTATCGAGCATACCCGACCGCCCCATCCGTGCTAATTGGTCTATATGAGGAATATCTGCGATCTGTAAAGGAGTTTTATTTCCATAAGCGGGAATAGGCTCATCGGCCATTCCGTCTCCCAGTATAATGATATATTTCATGGATGCAGAGAATTATTACCTGATGTTTGCAATAGAAATAATATCGGCAAAAACTCCGGCGGCCGTTACACTTGCTCCTGCCCCATATCCTTTGATAATCATCGGATATTCATTGTAACGCTCTGTAGTGATCATTATGATATTGTTACTTCCTTCCAGGTCGTACAACGGATTGCCCATGGCGACTTCCTGAAGTCCCACCTGGCATTTACCGTTCTCCATTTCGGCTACGAAGCGGTATTTCTTATGTTCGGCTTCCAGTTTTTTCCGTTTTTCTTCGAATTCGGCATCCAGAGCGGGGATACTTTTCCAGAAATCGTCTAAAGAACCTTCAAAGTATTGATCGGGAACAAATAATTTCTTGGTTACATCTCCCTGTTCTACGGGATAACCGGCTTCTCTGGAAAGGATAACCAGCTTACGGATCACATCTTTTCCACTTAAATCGATCCGTGGATCAGGTTCTGAAAAACGGGCTTCCTTGGCCATCAGAATAGCTTTGCTCAAAGGAATATCTTTGCTGATCGTATTGAAAATAAAATTCAATGTTCCGGAGAGTACTGCTTGTAATTTCAGTATTTTATCCCCGCTGTTGATCAGTGCATTCATTGTGTTGATTATGGGAAGACCGGCACCGACATTGGTTTCAAAAAGGAATTTGATTTCTTTTTTCCGGGCAGTTTCTTTCAGTTTCTGATAATTATCAAAAGAAGAAGAAGCTGCTATCTTGTTGGCAGCAACAACGGAAATATTATTGGAAAGCAAATCTTCGTAAAGCGATGCGATTTGTTCGCTGGCCGTACAATCTACAAAAACAGAATTAAAAATATTCATTTTCAGGATTTCGTCGCGCAACAGGTCAGGTGTGGTCGGTTGGCCTTCTGCCTGCAATAAATCTTTGTAACAGTCCAGGTTGATTCCTTTCCTGTTGAAAATGGCATGATCGGCATCGGCGATCCCTACAACTTTCAGTTTCAGTCCATTCTGGGCCATTAACTTGGGTTGTTGCATTTTTATCTGTTCCAGCAGGCTTCCGCCGACTGTTCCGATCCCTGTCAGGAAAACATTCAGCACCTGATATTCCGAAAGGAAAAACGAATCATGGATTGAATTCAGTGCCTTCCGGAGATATTTAGACTTGATGACAAATGAAATATTGGTTTCAGAAGCACCCTGTGCACAGGCAATTACGCTGATACCGCTCCGGCCTAATGTCCCGAACAATTTTCCGGCAATACCGGGCGTCCGTTTCATATTTTCACCTACGATAGCAACGGTAGCCAGTTCTTTCTCCGATTTAATATCGTTGATCTCCCCCTGGGTCATTTCATGTGCAAATTCGGCTTTCAGCACTTGTACAGCCAAATCGGCATCAACATGTTTGACGGCAAAAGAAGTGGTATTTTCAGAAGAAGCCTGGGATACCATAAATACACTGATCCCGACTTTTGAAAGGGCCTTGAAAATCCGGTAATTGACGCCGATCACGCCTACCATTCCCAAGCCTTGCACGGTAATAAGGCAGGTATCGTCGATGGAAGAAATTCCCTTAATGGCTTTTCTTTTAGCTTCGGATGTTTTTTCCCTGGAAATCAATGTTCCCTTTGCGTCCGGATTGAATGAGTTTTTGATCCGGATGGGAATATTTTGATGATAAGCCGGAAAAATAGTCGGAGGATAAATCACTTTAGCCCCGAAATTCGATAATTCCATTGCCTCGATGTAAGTCAGTTCATCGATCACATAAGTATTGCTGATCACTTTCGGATCGGCGGTCATAAAACCATCCACATCTGTCCATATCTCCAAAACGGAGGCTTCCAGTGTTGCAGCAATGATAGATGCCGTATAATCCGACCCTCCTCTTCCCAGGTTTGTGATCTCTCCGGTTTTCAGGTCGCTGGCAATAAATCCCGGCACAACGGAAACATTATCCAATGAGGTGAATTGTTCCCGGACCAGTTTATTGGTAGCATCAAAATTGACAATATGTTTATCGAATTGTTTTTCGGTTTTAATAAACTCCCTCGCATCAAACAGCCGGGCGTCTTTGATGACATTACTGATAATCAGAGAAGAAAGCCTTTCTCCGTAGCTGACGATGATATCCGATGTTTTAGCTGATAAATCACGGATCAGGAAAACACCCCTGAATATATTGCCTAATTCGTCCAGCAGTCCGACCACTTCTTTCAGTACTTCTTTCCGTTTACCTGCATCCGGAATTGATTCTTCTACTGTTTTGATATGCCTGCCAACCATCTCATTGTAGTCTTTTTCATAGGAATAATCCCCTTCAGAAGCCAGCCTGGATGTATGGATCAGCTGATCGGTGATCCCTCCCAGGGCTGAAACAACTACAACAACCGGTTCATTTACCGATTCTACAATTTTCTTGACGCCTAAAATGTTTTTGGCAGAACTTACGGATGTTCCGCCGAATTTCATAATCTTCATACAATTGTAATTGATAATTGAAAATTGAAAATTGAAAATGATGAGTACAGACACTTTTCATTTTCAATTTTCAATTTTCAATTTTTAATTAATCTCATCCTTCCTGGTTATTGAAGGATTCTACTTCTTTCACTTTCCGGAACAAATCGGATGCGAAAATAAAATCGTTCAGGTCTTTATTGGTTGAAGATATTATTTCGTCTTTTGTTCCTGACCAGGCCTTCATTCCTTCTTTGATAAAGATGATCGTTTCCCCGATATTCATTACCGAATTCATATCGTGGGTATTGATAACCGTTGTCATCTGATATTCTTTGGTGATATCGTGGATCAGTTCGTCGATCAACAAAGAAGTTTTAGGATCCAGGCCTGAATTGGGTTCATCGCAGAACAGATATTTGGGATTCAAAGCGATGGCACGCGCAATGGCTGCCCTCTTCATCATTCCCCCACTGATTTCCGAAGGATATAAATCGGCGGCTTCTGCCAGGTTTACCCGGTCTAAACAAAATTCTGCCCGTTTTTTCCGGTCCCTGAAGTTCATATCTGAAAACATATCCAAAGGAAACATCGCATTCTCGAGAACCGTCATGGAATCGAACAGGGCCGAACCCTGGAAAAGCATTCCCATCTCCCGGCGCAACATTTTCAGATCCTTTTTACTCATGGTGATGATATTCCTTTTATCATATAGAATTTCACCACTGTCCGGTTTCATCAGCCCGATTACATTTTTCATCAGCACTGTTTTTCCGGAACCGCTTCGTCCGATAATCAGGTTGGTTTTTCCTACTTCAAAAACGGTTGAGATATCATCCAACACCGCTTTTCCATCAAACGATTTGTTAATATTTTTAACTTCGATCATATCAGGCAAGCATTAAGTTGGTCAGCAATAAGTCTAAGGTAAGTATCAATACACTACTCATTACTACCGAATTAGTACTGGCTTTTCCTACTTCTAACGCTCCTCCTTTTACATTGTAACCGAAATAAGAGGCCACAGAGGCGATAACAAAGGCAAAAATAACCGATTTAATTATAGAATATCCAACATAAAAGGAATTGAACCAGAACCGGATTCCGAATTCATATACCGAAGGAGAGATCACATGGGCAAAATAAGCCATTAAATAACCTCCACCGATACCAAAAAACATACTGAAAATAACCAATATAGGGATAAATGCCATCAATGCAACAATTTTCGGAAATATCAGGTAATTCGCCGAATTGACCCCCATGATTTCTAACGCATCTATCTGCTCGGTAATCCGCATAGAACCTATTTCGGATGCAATGTTGGACCCTACTTTTCCTGCCAGGATCAAACACATGATGGAAGAAGAAAATTCCAGTAATATGGTTTCACGGGTAATGTATCCGATAGTATAGGCCGGAATCAGCGGAGAATTGATGTTTAACGAAACCTGAATGGTCAGCACGGCTCCGATAAAAACCGAGATGAAAATCACGATCCAGAGGGAATCCACACCCAATTTAATAATTTCTTTCGAGGTTTGCTTGAAAAACGCACTCCACCGTTCGGGAACAGTAATCGTACGAAACATCAACAAAGTGTATTTACCGAACTCGTCTAATGCTTTCATTCATTCTTCATTTTGAATTTGCAAAGATAGTGTTTTTTTTCGTTATCTTTGCCTCAAATTTCTTTATCAATATGGCAGATTCAGTGCAAATGGTACTCCGCACGGAGAACCTGGTTAAAAAATATCGTTCACGTACAGTTGTCAATCATGTATCGATTGATGTAAAACAGGGGGAAATCGTCGGTTTGCTGGGTCCTAACGGAGCCGGGAAGACCACTACTTTCTATATGACTGTAGGCTTGATTATGCCGAATGAAGGGAAGATATTCCTGGATGATAAGGAAATTACCCAGTATCCTGTCTACAAAAGAGCTCAGAATGGTATCGGCTATCTGGCCCAGGAAGCTTCTATTTTCCGTAAAATGACAGTGGAAGATAATATCCGTGCCGTATTGGAAATGACCCATACTTCATCCGAATATCAGAAGGAAAAATTAGAAAGCCTGATCAATGAATTCGGGCTTCAGAAGGTGCGGAAGAACCAGGGTGACCGTCTTTCCGGAGGAGAACGGCGCCGGGCCGAGATTGCCCGCTGCTTAGCCATCAATCCGAAGTTCATTATGCTCGATGAACCTTTTGCCGGAGTAGACCCGATTGCCGTACAGGATATTCAACAAATTGTAGGAAAACTGAAGCACAAAAACATAGGAATACTTATCACAGACCATAATGTTCACGAAACATTAAGTATAACAGACAGAGCCTATTTGCTGTTTGAAGGTAAAGTGTTGTTTCAAGGAACTGCCGAGCAGTTAGCAGAAAACCCGATCGTGAGGGAGAAATACCTTGGGCGGGACTTTGAACTGCGTAAGAAAAACCTTTAAATAATTGAAAATTGAGAATTGAAAATTAAATCAAATGTATTCTCATTTTCAATTTTCAATTCTCAATTTTCAATTTAAAAAGTTCGTTTTCTTCTCAATAACATACTCCGGCCTCTCCTTCACCTCATCAAAGAGAATTCCGATATATTGTCCTAATACTCCGATGGTTAGCAATTGTACACCTCCGAAAAAGATGATAGTGGTGATGATGGCTGTGAAGCCGCTTTCTGCATGGGTAAAGCCGAAGAATTTTCCGAGGAGGAACCACAGGGCCAGAACTATTCCTACCAATACACATAAAAAGCCTAATCCGGTAGCTAATAGAAGTGGTTTTTTTGAAAAGTACAGCAGTGCAGTGGAAGCAAATTGTATCATTTTACTCAAAGGATATTTGGTTTCTCCTGCATAGCGGGCATGCCTTTCGTAGTAAAATGGAACCTGTGTAAAACCTAGCCAGGAAATAAGTCCCCTGATATATTTACCCCTTTCTTTCAAACGGTTGAATTCACGGATCACATGAGAATCGATTAAACGGAAATCTCCTGTATCCACAGGGAAGGTCACTTCTGAAAGCCTGTTCAGAAAACGGTAAAAAGCTTTGGCGGAACGTTCTTTGAATTTACTTTCACCTTCTCTTTTCTTCCGTACGCAATACACCACATTGGCTCCGGTTTCTTTCCGGGTACGGATCAGGTCGGGAATCAATTCCGGAGGATCCTGTAAATCGGCATCGATAATAATGGCCATATCTGAGGTGCAGTTGTTGATGCCGGCTGTTACGGCCGGCTGATGGCCAAAATTCCGGGAAAAGTTAATGATCCTGACCTGTGTATCAGCATTTGCAATTTCATTAAGAATTTGCAAGGTACGATCTTGACTTCCATCGTTAATAAATGTAATGATAGAATGGATTTCCGGTATATTGTCCAATACATTTTTTACCCGTTCGTATGTAGTTCGAATAACAGCTTCTTCGTTATAACAAGGGATAATTACATCAAGGGTTTCTTTCGTATTCATGATAAACTATCGATTTAATTCCAATTCCGTATCTTTCTCTCTGAAAGTATAATATTTATTACATAAAAAATTAATAGAAGTGTACACTACGATACCGGTTAACTGACAAAGGTAAGCCGATGTAACCGTGTATGTTTTTGACATCCATGTAAGATCGATTGCCGGCATAACATCCGATTGGTTCAACCAAAGCACCACTCCCAACTGGATCAGGTAACAAACCCCGAAAGCAAGTGCAAATTTCAGAAAACCGGTTTTCCAATCTCCTTTGCTTTTGAAAGTCCAGTTACGGTT
>JAVBLA010000062.1:0-47301 GCA_031553775.1 Bacteroidales bacterium | reverse complement strand
AATGATCAATCGGATTGCGCTTAATTTGATTAAAAATGAAAACTCTAAGAAAAGAAGTGTGAAGGGAAAAAGACTTGACGCGGGATGGAATAATGATTATTTATTGAAAATCCTAACAAATTAAGATGCGTTTGCCCTGGTAATTTTCCCCAATATCTTTGTCTATAAAAAAAATATACTTATCTTTGCACTCGCAAAATCAAGGCCCCGTGGCTCAACTGAATAGAGCATCTGACTACGGATCAGAAGGTTACAGGTTTGAATCCTGTCGGGGTCACTTGAAAATCAGGCGTTTACAATTTTATTGTAGGCGCTTTTTGCTTTTAAAATACTACGATTTCAGGGGATGTTGTAAGAGGACTTTAACCAAACTGTAAACCGAATTAAACATGAACGGAACAGTTAATGTGTTGTTTTACAAGTCAAAAATTTTATCAAATGGAGATAATTCATTAGTTATTTGTGTCTGCAAAGACGGAAAAAAGAAATATCAAAGTTTGGGAATATCAGCCTATCACGATTAGGTGCTGCATTAAGAATAAAATTAGAAACTCATTGAACATTTTAACCGGATCTTTTCAAAAACAAAAAACTCCGTCACTGTCAGGTAGAACAACGAAGCAATCTCCCATAAATCTCAGGAGATTGCTCCGCTCTCGCTCACAATACCGATCAATAGTGATTTTTCAGTGATTATCATTTAGCCGGTGTCCCGACCATCATCAACTCAACCATATTCTTTTGATTCAACAAAGTAGCGGTAAAATTCCGGATATCTTCAGAACTGATCCGCTGAAGTGTATTCAGATATTCCGTATAGCCATTATATCCCTGTTCATAATAACTAATGATGGAACCAAGCCAATAACCATTTTCCTGTTCGTTTTCGGCTTGTTTTTTCACCATAAATTCTTTCACTTTATTGAAGTCTTCAGGACGGGGACCTCTTTGTGCAATGGAAAACAATTCATCATGCACAATTTTGTTCAACATATCTTTCTTATCGGCGTTCGTATCGAAAGAAATCTGAAGAGATGTCTGGCCTGCCGGATAATTCGCTATCGATCCGCGAACACCCACGCCATATGTACCCCCTTCATCTTCACGGATTTTTTCAGTATATACAATTCTGAGGATTTGTTGCAACATATCCATTTGTATACGGTTAACCAATGTGGTTTGGAGTTCGCCCGAGTAAACGTCGATAACTGTTGTTTTCGGATTCTGCATCTCTTTATTGAAGGCATTAACAATCTTTCCCTGTTTATAACGCAGATTTACATCTTTCGGTTTTTCTTTCCGGTTAGTGGCCGGCAAAGCGCCCAGATATTTGGCTATCAGTGATTTTACTTCATCCGGATGGATATTTCCGACAAAAATAAAAGTAAAATCATCGGCATCCTTATAACGCTCTTTTCTCCAATTCATGATTTTATGATAATCGACCGATGGCAAATCTGATATTTTGATACGGCTGAATTTCTCCGGCTGTTGATATAAAGTATAACAGAATGTATCAGCCAGAGCAACATTAGGATTGGCTTCCTGATTTTCCAGTTGAGAGCGCAATCTTTCCATAAACGAACGGAAAGCATCATCATCTGTCCGGGGAGCAGTAAAATGCAGGTAAATCAATTGCAACATCGTCTCAAAATCTTTTGGAGAAGAAGAACCGGACATTCCTTCAAACCTGGTACTTACAAACGGATAAACAGAGACTTTCTTTCCGGCCAACACTTTATTCAGATCAACATTGCTGAAATTTTTCAAACCGCCGATATTAGACAAAGAACCATACATCTTTTGATTAATAAAATCATTCTCCGGGAAAAGAGAAGAACCTCCGGGTTTGGAAGCATTCATCTGGATTTCATCATCTTTGAAATCCGTTTGTTTGATTACCACCTTCACTCCATTCGACAAGGTATAATTTGTTGTACCAAAAACCTTATCCTGGGTAGTTTTGGTTATTTTACCTCCGGCAGGCAATACATCGATCAAAGGCTCATTGCTGGTTTTATCTTCATAGGCTTCCGGTTTTTCTCCTTTTGCCTCATTATACCATGCCAGTAACTGATCTGCTGCGGGATATACAACACCCTCTTTCTCCGGACAAGTCAGTGAAATTACCACATTCTTATCTCCCTGCACCAGCTGGCCAAAATACTGGTTCAGATACTCCACTGTAATATGAGGTGCTATTTCTTCCATTTTCCGGTATTCATACTCGATTCCGGGAATATATCCGCCATCCGTAAAATAGGAAGAATATTCGCGGGCATACCGGGCATTATTGGTTTTTCCCCTCTCATTGTATTGATTTTCAAACCATTTGAGCACATTGGTTTTGGCACGTTCGTATTCAGAAGGTGTGAAGCCGGATTGTTTGGCCCTCTGCACTTCCCGTGTAATAGATTTAAGTGCTTCTTCAATACCGTTTTCTTTTGCCACAGCGCCTACCACCCAGGCATCTTTGGTTTTTGCCACAATAAAATCGCCATCACTGGCACCGGCATAAACAAACGGAGGATTGGCGCTCTCCCTCAGTTCGGAGAAACGGTCATTCAACATTTTGGAAAGAACCATATTCATATAATTCATCACCAAACCGGGAGTTGAAGCTTTCAGCTGAGCGGGCATCGGATCATATTTATAATAAACAGAAACCTGCGAATTGGTACTTTCTTTATCCTGCACAATTCCCACCAATGGCTCCTGGTTATCGGGAACAGGATAGTAAATCCGTTCAGCCGGATTTACCGGTTGGGGTATATCGGCAAACATCTTTTTGATTTTAGCTTCGATCTGATCGACATCAATATCCCCGATCACAATAATTCCCTGCAAATCGGGACGATACCATTTATGATAATAAGTACGAAGATCTTCCGGTTTGAAGTTCATGATCACATCTTCTGTTCCGATCGGCAAACGCTTGGCATACTGGCTACCAGGCATAATTATCGGCAACAATTTCTCTATTTGCCTATAAGATGCACTATTACGAGTTCTCATTTCTTCCCTGATCACTCCCCTTTCTTTGGAGATTTCATCTGTTTCAAGAGAAATAAAACCTGACCAGTCATGTAATACAAGCAAACAGCTGTCTACAATCCCTTCCCTTGAAACCGGGACATTCGATATATTGTAAACGGTTTCATCGAAGGCAGTATACGCATTCAGATTCTCCCCGAATTTGACACCGATCGTTTCCAGGTAGTTGATCATGGTTTTTCCGGGAAAGTTTTTGGTACCATTGAATGCCATATGCTCCAGGAAATGCGCCAGGCCAGCCTGATTATCTTCTTCAAGTACAGAACCGACTTTCTGGGCTATAAAAAATTCCGCCCGCTGTTTGGGTAATTCGTTGTGACGGATAAAATACGTCAGACCATTTTCCAGTTTTCCATAACGGACTTTTGAATCGATAGGAATAGGTTGTAACTCATCCTGTGCAAAAAGTTGATTTCCAAAAGTAAAGCAGAGGACTACAAGCGGGAAAATACAAAAAAATCTTTTCATGGGATATGTAATTGTTAATAATACCGTACAAAAATATGAAAAACTAATTATCTTTTCTATCTTTGCGACCGAAATAAACAACTTCAAGTTCTTTTTATGAAAAATTACAAGTTGATTAACAACACCCTTGGCTGGATCACATTTGCCATTGCAGCAGTTGTTTACCTTTTAACAATTGAACCTACAGCCAGTTTTTGGGACTGTGGTGAATTTATTTCCTCAGCTTATAAATTAGAAGTCGGCCATCCTCCCGGAAACCCGATTTTCATGTTGACAGCCAATCTTTTCACTCAATTTGCATCCGACACGGCACATGTTGCCATGATGGTAAATGCCATGTCGGCCATTTTCAGCGCGTTGACCATTCTGTTCCTCTTCTGGAGCATTACGCACCTGGCCCGTAAAATTGTGGTAAAAGACAATCAAAATACTACTATCTCCCTTTTCCAGACTATTGTTATCATGGGAGCCGGTCTGGTGGGAGCTCTGGCTTATACCTTTTCGGATACTTTCTGGTTTTCGGCTGTAGAAGGAGAAGTATATGCCTATTCCTCCTTATTCACAGCTATTGTATTCTGGATGATCCTGAAATGGGAGTCGATTGCAGATAAACCCCATGCCGACCGATGGATCGTACTGATCGCTTATATGATGGGGCTTTCCATTGGCGTTCACCTGCTGAACCTTTTGTGTATTCCTACCATCGTATTGGTTTATTATTTCAAGAAAAATCCAAATGCGAACCTGAAAGGGTCTTTAATCGCCCTTGGGGTTTCATTCGTTATTGTATTGATCCTGCTTTACGGATTGATCCAGGGTGTGGTGGAAGTTTGCGGATGGTTTGAACTCCTATTCGTTAACACACTCGGACTCGCTTATAATAGCGGAGTTTTAGTTTACTTAGTCCTGGTTTTCGGTGTAGTTGCGTGGAGTATCTGGGAATCCATGCAGAAAGAACCTCACGATATAAGAATGAAAATTTCTTTTATCCTGTCGGTTGTTTTATTGGGCATCCCGTTTATCGGCGATGGTCCCTGGTTAGGTATTTGCCTAACCATCGCACTTGCCATTTTTCTTTTTGTAAAGAAAAATATCCCGGCTACTATTCTGAATACAACGCTGACCTGTTTACTGGTAATTCTCATAGGCTACTCGTCTTATGCTCTGATCGTTATCCGATCGGCAGCTAACACGCCGATGGATCAGAACTCTCCGGAAGATATCTTTACACTGGGTAGTTACCTGGGCCGGGAGCAATATGGCGACCGTCCGCTTTTCTACGGACAAACCTATGCTTCTGAAGTTAAACGGGAAGCCAAGAACCAGAGGTGCGCAGCTGTAACCAAAGACGGAGGACCGACCTGGACCCGTATCGTCAAAAATGATCCTTCGGAAAAAGACCGCTACTTTGTATCTTCCCATAAAACCCGGTATGTTTATATGGATGAAACCTGCATGCTTTTCCCAAGAATGTACAGTGACGATTCAAGGCATGTACAGGCTTATAAAGAGTGGGCCAATATAAAGGGAACTCCTGTAAATGTAAATATCTGCGGACAGGATCAGGTAATCAATAAACCTACTTTTGCCGAAAACATCCGTTTCTTTTTCCAATACCAGCTCAACTTTATGTACTGGAGATATTTTATGTGGAATTTCTCAGGAAGACAAAACGACATTCAGGGTAATGGAGAAGTTGCCAACGGAAACTGGATTACCGGTATTAAGTTCATCGATGAAATGCTGGTAGGTCCGCAAGACAATATGCCATACTCCATTGCAAATAACAAAGGACATAACACATACTTCCTTCTGCCCTTATTGTTAGGTATCCTGGGACTCTTCTTCCAGGCATATTCCGGCAGAAACGGGGTACAGGGATTCTGGATAACATTTATGCTATTCTTTATGACTGGAATTGCTATCGTTATGTATCTGAATCAGACACCTTTCCAGCCAAGGGAACGGGACTATGCATACGCCGGTTCGTTCTATGCTTTCTGTATCTGGATCGGACTGGGTGTGATAGCCATAGCCAATGGTTTCTCCAAATACCTGAAAGTTCCCGCACTGGCAGCCGGCATCCTGGCCACTCTGATTTGTGTGTTGATACCTATACGGATGGGAGCCGAAAACTGGGACGACCATGATCGTTCGCACAGGTATGTATGCCGTGATTTCGGATTCAATTACCTCATGTCGTGCGAACCGAACTCCATCATATTCACCAATGGAGACAATGATACTTTCCCGTTATGGTATGCACAGGAAGTGGAAGGCTTCCGCACGGACGTCCGCGTATGTAACCTTAGTTACCTGCAAACCGACTGGTATATCGACCAGATGAAACGTCAGGCATACGAATCGACACCATTACCTATCTCCTGGCAACGCTCGGAATATGTATCCGGAACCAATGACGGAGCTTATATTTATCCTCTCATAGACCGGCCTATTGAAGTCGGAGCTGCCCTGGATTATGTTAAATCGGCAGATCCCAGGCATAAACAAATCCCAGGCATGTCGTCTATAGGAAATATATCTATTATTCCTGCTCAGAAATTATATTACGACATCGATCCACAGGCTGTAATTAAAGGAGGTATCCTTCCTGCAGATTCGGCTCACCTTATAGCTCCTCAGATGCTGTTGGATTTCTCCAACAAACAGGTGCTCGGGAAACAGGAATTGATGGTACTCGAAATGCTCAAGGAAGCCAACTGGCAGCGGCCCATTTATTATGCAGTGACCGTAGGCAGGGATCAGCAAATGGGACTTGAGAACAAGTATTTCCGTCTGGAAGGACTAACAAACCGTATTGTTCCGTTTGATGTTAATACCACCAATCAACAGGTTCAAACCGACATCATGTTCGACAATATGGTGAACAAATTTGTTTGGGGAGGAGTGGATAATCCCAAGGTCTATCTGGATGAAAATGTACTGCGGATGACAAAAACCTATCGTTTCATGTTCTCCCGCCTGGTAGAAGCACTGATCTTCGAAGGTAAAAACGATAAAGCATTACAGGCCCTGGATTATTGTCAGAAGGTTATTCCGAATAATACCGTCCGTTACGACTATTCCTGTATCCAGCTTGCCGATTGTTACCGGAAGATCGGGGAAAACGAAAAAGCGATTGAAATCTATGAAATGGTACTCGACTACTATATGACATCAATGAACTGGTACTTCCGTTTGAATAACAACCAGTTCAGAAGTATGTATTCGTCCATTCGGGAAGAATTGGGATTTATTCAATACATTCTGAGTATTTACCAGGATATAAACCCGGATTTGATGAATAAGTACCTGAAAGAATTCAACGCTTATTCACAGGCTCTGACGTCGACTCAACCCCAGGGAGGATTAAATCGCTAAGGTATGTTTATAGAACAACCTCCCTTTTTTTACAGGATGTTCTTTCCCGGAGCAATCTGGAGAATTAAGAAGTCCGAAAAACAGGTTTTCCTTACATTTGACGATGGCCCTATCCCGGAAATAACTCCCTGGGTACTGGATTTACTCGACAAATATAATATTAAAGCTTGTTTTTTCTGTGTGGGAGACAATGTCAGGAAATATCCGGAAATTTATCAGATGATCCTGGACCGGGGACATACGGTAGGAAATCATACGTTCCATCATAAACAAGGGTTAAAATCGTGGACAAAGACCTACAGCGCCGATGTTTATCACGCGCAAGGGCTGATTGAAAGCAAGCTTTTCCGTCCCCCGCACGGACATATGCGGCTGAATCAGTTCTTTTGGCTGATGCGGAAATTCAAAATAATCATGTGGGATGTGGTAACGCGCGACTACAGTAATAAGATGACCGCTAAAGGCGTTTTCAATGTAGTCAGGCATTACACACGACCCGGATCAATCATCGTATTTCACGATTCCGTCAAAGCCTGGCCGAGACTTCAAACGGCACTACCTCAATCGATTGAATGGCTGAAATCCAGGGGATATAGCTTTGGAATAATAGAAGACAACATTTAGGACAATGTCCTTAGCCATACAAATAAAAGACAAAGCAGCCGAATTAGGGTTCGATGCCTGTGGTATCTGTAAGGCTGAATTCGCAGAAAAACATGCAGCCTACCTAAAAAAATGGCTGGATGAAGGAAAAAATGCAGGGATGCAATATATGCACAATCATTTCGAAAAAAGAACCGATCCCTCCCTGCTATCCGAGAATGCGCGTTCCCTTGTTATGGTTGCATTGAATTACTATCCGGCTGTTAGACGAAATCCCTCTTTCCCTCAAATATCTTATTATGCTTATGGAAAAGATTACCACCAGGTAATAAAGAATAAGCTGAAAGAATTGCTTTCATATATCCGGACACTCACAAACGAAGTACAAGGCCGGATGTTTTGCGACTCGGCCCCCCTCCTGGAAAAATATCATGCCCAAAAAGCCGGGATCGGCTGGATCGGGAAGAATACGCAGTTAATTATTCCGGGAAAAGGATCATTTTTCTTTTTAGGAGCCCTTTTATTAAACATCGATTTACCATCCGATACCCCGGTCGAAAACCAGTGTGGAAACTGCACAAAGTGTCTGGAAGCCTGCCCGACCAGGGCGCTGGAATCCCCTTTCCGGCTGAATGCCGGTAAGTGCCTGTCTTATCTGACCATTGAAAATAAAGGAGAAATTCCTTCCGATTGTAAGGATTGTGCAAATTTTCCGGTATACGGATGCGATATCTGCAATCTGGCTTGTCCCTGGAATATCCACGCAACTCCAACACAGGAAGAAGCATTCCTTCCGAATAAAGATTTCCTGGACTTGGACGCCAGCAAGCTTGAACAACTTTCGGAAAGTGATTTTCTTCAAATTTTCAGGTATTCCCCGGTTTTTCGCCTGGGGTATGAAGGTCTGATGCGGAATGTTTTTTCAGCACGCGATGCGGCAGGTCGCCATGCCCGATAATATCTACAGGACAGGCATAATGCTCATCTAACCAGGCTTCATCCACGTTACTTCCCGCATGATAATGCAATGTTTCATTTATACAGGCAATATTCTTTACTAAAGAAATAACCGTTCCGATATCGTGAGATACAAGGATGATGGCAGTATCCCGGTTGATATCTGATAAAACATCATAAAACTTCGATTCAAAACGCTTATCAACATACGAAGCAGGTTCATCCAAAATCAACAACTCAGGTTTGTTGACCATTGCCCGGGCCAGTAGTACGCGTTGTAGCTGTCCTCCGGAAAGTGCTCCTATGGGCTTAGAGGCAATTTCTTCCAGCCCCATGGTTTCCATGGATTCCCTGATCAGTGCCCGTTTATCTCCTTTTTCCCGGGCTAATCCCGAAGCAACAACCTCGGACACTAAAATCGGAAAGTTTTTATCAACCTGGTTGATTTGTGGAAGATAACCGATTTGCTTCCGCAGATTCTCCCGGCAAAATACGATTTCACCCTTTACCGGCTTCAGGAGGCCTAAAATCAATTTAAGCAGTGTGGTTTTACCCCCGCCATTAGGTCCTATAATTCCCAAAAAATCATGTTCGTATATATCCAGGGAAACATTCCTGAGAACGGTTTGTTGTCCATATGCAGCATTCAGGTTCCGGATCCGGATCAAGCGGTTCGCTCCAATTCTATCTTCTTTTCCGGAAATATGATCCCGGCAGCAACAATCAGTCATGGGCAATAGCTTTAGCAATACGGATTAATTGTTCACTCCAGTAGTATGATAACGGATCGATCACCACGAGGCGGCATCCTGTTTCTTTAGCAATCACTTCAGCATTTTTCCGGTCGAATTCCTGCTGGATGAAAACCACCCGGGTTCCCGTTTTTCTGACCATATCGATCAGTTCTTTCAATTGTGCAGGAGAGGGTTCTTTCCCGTCTATCTCTATGCAATATTGCGTAAGTCCGTAATCTTCAGCCAAATAAGATAAAGCTGGATGATAGATAATAAACGACCTGGATTCTGCTTTTTCCAACAAAGCAGTAATGATGCTATCCGTACGGGCAATTTCACCTTCTAATTTCATCAGGTTGCGGTTGTAGACCGGCTCATTGGAAGGATCCAGGCTAACCAAGGCCTGAAACATATTCCTGACAATGATCAGCGCTCCCTTTGGGGAAGACCAGGTATGCGGATCGATACCATGGTGATGAGAATGTGTATGTTCTCCCTCAACCTCCGGTTCATGGCCAATATGATTGTCCGTATCTTCATTATTTCCGATCAGTTTAATTCCCTTACTGGTATCAAAAACCGGCAATGCAGGATTATTCTCCCGGATCTTCTGAAGCCATTGCTGCTCAAAACCGATATGCCCGATACTGAAATAAGCGGTACTGTTGGCTAATTCTGCCATTTGTACGGGGGAGGGATCGTATGTTTCGGGACTGGTACCGGCCGGCACCATTACATCAACAGTGAACAAAGAATCGGCCAATTGTTCTACAAAATATTTTTGTGGTTCAATGGTAACTGTTATCAGGCGTTTATTTCCAGCTCCCTGTTTACAGGCAAAGAAACCCATAATGAGGATACAAAGCAGAAAATATTTGACTATTTTTGTCATGTTTTTAGATATTGTGAAACAAAGGTAGGTTTTTCTTTTGAAATGATTGTGAAAAATAAGCAACGGACTTGACAAATGTACGAGATCATCCATACAAACGACCATTCCCATACGATCTATGTTCCGGAATTAGATGAACATTACCACTCTGTAAACGGTGCTATACAGGAATCCAGGCACGTATACATTGAGGCCGGGTTAAATCAGTGTTATCAGAACCCTGTTTTTGTTTTAGAAATAGGATTCGGAACAGGTTTGAATGCCCTGTTAAGTGCTATGGAAGCTGAAAAACGAAACATCCGGATAAAGTACTTCAGCATAGAAAAATACCCTTTACCCGAAAGTGTTACCGCAAAACTCAATTACATTTCTTTGAATAAACTATTATTCAGCAAGATACATGCTGCAACATGGAATCAAAAAGCAGATATTACCTCTTTCTTTTCTCTTCACAAGATAGAAGCCGACCTTCATAACTTTCCTTTTCCGGAGCAATATGATGTAGTATTCTACGATGCTTTCGGACCGGATAAACAACCGGATGTCTGGTCGCAGGAAATTTTTGACAGAATTTTTTCAGGGATGAACCCGGAAGGAATACTCACCACTTATTGTGCCAAAGGAGAGGTACGGCGAATGCTTCAACGGGCCGGATTTACAGTAGAACGAATCCCTGGCCCCCCGGGAAAACGGGAAATGTTGCGGGGAAGGAAACTTTAATAAATTCTCTATCACCGCTGTACACCTATACTTTTTTTCGCCGGAAAAATCTTTTCCTGTTGAGAAAAACAACATAAATAACCAACAGTAGGAAAAGTATAGAATTTGCATCTCCAACCGGAGGAGAAACTTCTCCTCCCATATCACCGGGAAGATCAATCCCTTCGCGTAAAATAGGACTCTCCTCTCCATAGGTAGCCGTCGGCGACTGTGCAAAGTCAAAAGACCCTGACAAACCCTGATCCGATGTCACTCCTGTTATTTCTTCTTGCTCCAACATATCGATCAATAGGTTATTTTTTGTGTGTATACCTGTTTTTCCTGAATGATCCGAACAATATAATTGCCCGGGACCGGTACAGGGAACCGGTAAGTATTTTCCAGCGTTTTACCCCGGTAGCAAATGTTCCCTGTTATATCGAACAACTCCACTATCGCATTTCCGGTCAGATTACTTGCGGTAAGCATTCCTCCAGAAACCGTGATCCATGGCATATTTTGTTTATCCGGAACAGGGATGCCGGAATTTATTTTCTGCCCTGCAATAGAAAAGCGGGTCTCCAGCCGGCCCTGAGTATCTGTTGTGAACAAATAGGTATCTCCTTCCTGTACAAGAGTTTCTGTTTCACCATCTTTCAATACAAGCTCCGATTCTATATTTTTTACTTCTGAAATTCTGAATGCATAACTACCTGTCTGATTCAGGTTCAGGCCTATCGGAGTGGAAAACTCCCGGGAGTCTTCTCCCATTACATTGATGGCCATCGCTGTACCCATCTTATCAGGAAGATAAACATCCTGGCCGGTAGTTGCCATCAACGGAGCATCCAGACCCCAATCGGAAACGGGAGTTGCTCCCTGAGAAAACGATAAAACTGCCTGGCTGACCATCCAATCATTTTTCAACAAGTCGATCCGGATCACCCCCGGTTCGGGACGGGAAGAACGGAGTAAAGTGTTATCTAAAGACGACGAACCTGTTATATTCATTGTTCCTGTCCAACTTTCAAACGAACCGTCTTTAGGAGGCGCCTGCACGACAAATGCAGTGAGAGGAGGAATACGGAACCCTTCGTTATTTTCCGTACCGGGATAATAACTCCAGGCATTGTTATAGCTTGTTCCAAGTATGATCCCATCCAGATTACAGTAAGTATAATTCTTGCCGTCAGGGGTCGGCATAGCCACAACACCCATATTTTCATCCGGAATATAGGAAGTTGAATAAGGATTCCCGATCAGGTTCCATCCGGAGTGATAAGATGCTACCATTTTCTGGGTTTTCGGGCCAGCCTCGTCGATAGACCCGGGAACTGCTTCTTCCTGGTAATAAGCAGCCGCACGATATTGATCCAAACGTGTACATTTCGTAAACGATACATCAGCCGATAATACGGAAGCATTTCCAAAAGCTCCTGTAGGATCTTCAATCTTCAAATACAAGTCTTTATAATGCTGATCATTCTTTATATTGGCAATATACCCGCGGATATCGGAGCCTGTCGTATTCCAGGCACTTCCATTGCTTCCGAAGCTGGGAGCGGTTGTTGCCCTTGCCGATTCACTGTAGGCATATATCCGTAGATTCGGACCGGAAGTACTGGTAGTAGAAGATGTAAACTGTTCGGAAGAAGCACTCGTTGTATAAAGCATATTCTTGAGTGGTTGATTCACTGCGATTGACTGTGCTTCCGGGAAACTGAGCCAGGACCATTGAGAAACGCTCAATACATGATGATAAGCGGCCATAAAATTATCCGTAGAGGTCTGCAGGCTTCCTCCATTCTGCAATGAAAAGATACCGCAGGTTTCAAAATCTTTTTCGATTAGGAGGCGAGGACCATAGACTGATGTCCCGTTAGACGAAACATTCGTCATATTCAAGCTGGAAGAATTATCTACAATAAAGTCAGCATCTTTATCTATCACTACAAAGCCTGCCGTCAAGGCCCCTGCTATGGAACTACCGACAGGTATAACTGAACTGTTCAGGAAAACAGAGCCATTGGTTTGATCCAGGCTATTCTTTTTGATCAGCAATCCTCCGCCTCCTCCGGTATTTCCATCCGCATTTCCAACAGACAGATAATTGTTATTACGGAAAGGATTTAAAGATGAACCGTCGACCGCTGCCAACAACTTGTAATCATCGAAGCGGGATCCCATGGAGGATGCATGATCAAAATCATAATTCTGCGCCACCCGGTAAGTTTCCAGATTGATCGTATCTCCTTTCAATCCATTGAACGACCAGGCACCAAAACGCTTCCCATCGGATGTTTTCAGAGCCATTTCCCATTTAGAGGTATCTTCCGGGCTCAGATAAATAACCTGAGAAGCTCCGGTTGCACTTCCCTCCAGTTTTTCACATCCGGTATAATCATTATAGACAACCGATCCGTCTGTGCCTTCCGCATAGTACCCGGCATCGTCCCAGGTACCCAAAAATGTAGCATCATTCCAGTTAATAGGGGAATCGGCAGGATTAGTTACATTGACCCTTAATTTGATCGCCTGTCCATATAGTTCGGATGTATTGTTCGCCGTATTGATTGTTGTCGTTTTTCCCGGTTCATAAGTATATTCAACCGTCATCGGAGCTGTCATTGTCAGTGCCAGCATTTTATCTGAAGCAGGATTGAATGTTACGTTTCCGGGCAAAGTTATTTCTCCTTCTATCGTAGTTCCACAAACTGTATTTTCATTCATCAGAATCTGCCCGAGATATGTCAGGTCTGCCTGATCATCCAACTCTTTATCTGATTTGTACAATTCGATAAAAGATTTTTTTGCATCCGTAGCATCAGTTGTCAGCCCTGGCGATACGGTTGCTCTTACTGTCAGTTTTGTGCCATCTTCATTGGGTGTTATACTATATACCAACGGCATCCCCACCCCCAGATTTCCAAACCGGGGAAGAAAATCCGTTTTTGCCGCTAACCGGGGAATATGTTGTCCGGTATAAATAGCACGGTCGTTATTAACATAACGGTTCCTGGTAATCTCTGTTCCCACTACAAACGAATCAATTACCACGCCAAAGTGATTTCCTGAAATTGTATTTTCGGATATCTCAGTGTTCCCGACAATCCATTTGGATTTATCGTCCGGATAATCGAATTGATAACCTTTGTGATAGCCGATAGCATTGGATTTCAAATAAAGTGTCTGCGGATTGGTAACCGGATTTTCCGGTTGGCCGGCATCAAAATACAAATTATTGATATTTCCATAGCTATCAATAATCTCATTATTAGAAACTTTTTCAATTTGTGTCAAATCATTATTTCCGAAAGCAATAATGTGTCCGGGCACTGTTTTATATCCTGCCACCTTCTCATTTTCATCGAAGATTTTTTCCGTATAACCGGCAATATTCCCTTCGAACTTTGAGTTTTGTATAACAGCAACACCGCTGGTCAAAATAGCGGCACCAGTCCCGCTACCTTCCGTTGCATAATTATTTTTAAAAATATTGGCATTAGCAGTTCCGTCTTTGCCTATATTGAAACTTCCGCCCAGAGAAAAAATAGCACCGCCGCTACCTCCGGATTTCGGATCTCCGGGTATGGGTTTCCGGGTACCATCGGCGTTATAGGTGGTATCTCCCACGGCCTTATTCTGATCAAATATACAAGCATAAACGTCCACCGATCCCGGCATATTCGCATAAATAGCACCACCGGAAGAAGCTCCGTTTTGCAAATAGATTGTATTAGTGGTACGTACATCTCCGGTAGGAATATTTTCAAATTCCTCTCCGTTCAGTTTCAGGTTTTCCATACAAATCGCACCACCCCATCCTGCGGAATTACCTGTAAACCGGGAATTATGCACCTCTGCATTATTTTTTGTATTTAATCGCAAATAAAGCGAACCTCCCGAATAGGAAGTGTTCCCCTGAAAAGCAACTTTATCGAGAGTAATATTTCCTGAGCAATAAATAGCACCGCCATTTGCTTCCGCCTTGTTGCCATAAAATTGAGGAATAGCCGCAGGATCTCTATTCAAAGGCAAAGGTATTTCTTTTGCACTGATCTGAATATTTCCAAGGGTAAAGATGGCTCCGCCATTCCCGTATTTGTTATCGTCGGGTATCCACGAAGCACGGTTTCCATAGAAAATAGTCAGGTTATCTTTAGTAACTGTAGTCCCATCAATAATAACACGATCTCCTCCGGTATAATTACTTCCATCCTGATCCTGTACTCCCGGATAAAATGATGCAATGGCACCTCCCTGAAATGCGGAATTGGTTTCAAAGTAACTATTGGTTACGGTCAATATAGTAGGAACTGTATCATTCATAGTCACTGTTTGAGATTCTTTGGTGTGCCCCTGGAAAGCAATAGCACCACCACCTAATCCTTGTACATCAAGGTCTTCATGCTGTTGTTTATTATTAATAAATCTAGCCCGGCTGATATTAATCCCATTGGGATTAGTAGCTCCCGTTCCGGGCCAGTAATTGCTGGTATAAGTTTGATTATTATATCCATAAATAACTCCGCCGGCACGAGCGGCACGGTTTTCCATAAAATAAATCCGGTAAAATGTTGAATCCGATGAAGTAGTCGGGTTCTGTGGATCATTGGAATAAATATTAATGGGAGAATTGGATACAGAAATAAAACCTCCGGCTCCTTCTTTAGTATAATTTTTTTCGTACACACAATGGGTATTCCCAACATTGCCGTATATGTGTACTCCGGGAGATCCTTCTTTTGTAACAACAGAAATGGCTCCACCATCGTTTACCGATTGATTCGCTCTGAAAACACCTTTGATTTTTAAGGGTGCCCAATCTTCCGGAGCAGGAAGTGTTGCCGGGACATTGGTATACACGATGGCACCTCCTGCCCCACTGGCCCTGTTATTGGTAAACACACATTTTTCATCCATGAACAGAGGTCCGGATTTATTGATGGCTCCGCCGCCGCCGGTATTTTTAAACCGGTCTATTGTGGGATCATAAGCTTCATTATTACTAAATGTGCAGCCATAAAGTTTCACTGTGGCTCCGGAACTTGCATCGGTAGCACAAAAACCACCTCCGGTAAAAGCCTTATTGGAATTAAAAATGGATGATTGTAAGTCAATTTTCGAATTCCCTGCATGCAATATGGCTCCGCCGGCAGGGACCGATTGATCGGTTAATGGTTCATACTTCAGCACCTCATTACCGGTAAATACCAAAGAACTTCCCGTTGCAATGGCGTAAAGAGATTTAGCGGCATCATTAAATACACCTGCAGAATAAATGGCACCACCACCTCTTAATGACGTATTATTTAAAAATATCCCTTTAGCCCCGGTTTCTACAACCAAACGTGCATTTCCAAGGAACAAGGCTCCTCCTGCCGTTTTAGTAGCACTATTGTTCTCAAAAAAGACCCGGTGCCGAAATATAACAAGCGATCCGTCAACGGAAGCGACAGCACCTCCGGCACCACCTGATTCTTCTCCGGTATACACATTATTAACGAAATCTATATTATCCAATACCAAATTACAACTGGCATTATTAAAAATTGAAGCTCCAAATCCTTCACAATTGAAATCCCTGATGGTCAACCCTTTGAGAAATAAAGTATCGGTTTTAATATTGTTCCAAAAAGCCCGGTAATTAGACGTTCCCTCTTTAGATTTAATAACAACATTACAAGAGCCATCGATCACTAAGCTTTTGCCCCGGACTGTAGGATCCTGGCTGGAACTCATTACAAAACCGTATCCGGTAGAGGTGGTTATCTTCATCGGACCGGCAAAACGAATAGTATCTACTTTTGTAGCATCGGTTGCATTCGCTTTTGCAAGAGCTGATTTCAGGGAACCTTCCGAATTATCATCTGCATTGGTGGTAACAACATAAGTATTGAGAGTACCCGTAATTTGAGATTTGATAAAAAGATTATAAAAATTATCATTCCACAAAGTACCGGTATTATCCGAAAAAGAAATTTTCCCGCTGACAGTTTCAAAACTTTTACCTGCAGCTCCATTAGAACTCATAACCGGATCATTTTGATTGTTCTCAAAAATAATCTGGTTACGAATCGTATAAATGCCCCATTCTGCATGAATAGTCCCCCATGCGGTAGAATTATTTGAAAATTTTACATTATCCAGGATCAAAAATCCTCCTACATTGAACATAGCAGCTCCATAACCAGCATAGTCAAATCCATCAATTGTAATGTTTTTGAGTTCTAGCAGTGAATTGTCTTTTTTATTAAAACAACGGTGACCTTTTGGTGTGTCACTTGTAAGAATAACTCCCACCCCTCCGTCAATTGTCAGGTATTCAGTTCTCGCTTCAATTTGCAGTTCCGCAGAAACACTTATCGGATTTGACAGATTGCCTATTCCGGGGGCAAACTTAATTAATACAGGGCTATTCGGATTCGAATTCGCAAAATCGACAGCTTCCTGCAAAGTATTGGTTAACGGATCTGCATCTACTCCCGGATCAAAACTATTCACAGTAATATTATAGTTTGAATAGTCAGCTGCATTGGGAGTATAATATCCCGAAGTGTACGGGTTAGCAGAAAAAGACCCTCCTCCTTCCACTGCAATTGCGCCCATATTAAAAACATCAGATCCTAATGATCCGGCAGTATTTCCTGAAAAAACGACAGAACTTCCCGTTTTCACTTTTAAGTTGCTGTTTGACTCAATCAAAAGGGCCCCGCCACCATAAGATGCAGTGTTATCGTAAAAACGGATTGTGTTATAACAAGTAATTGCGGCTGCATAGGCATAAATAGCACCTCCATTGGTCGTGCCGGTTCCATTTGTAGAAAATGTCACCCCATTCAAATTCGCACTTCCTCCATAGATACTAATTGCGCCTCCATATAACATAGTTCCCGAATTTTTGTTATCCGTGAAAGTTACGTCATTCGCATTTATTGTTCCTCCGCTATTGTAGATAGCTCCCCCATAATAATCACGGATGGTATTATTTGAGAGGACAACATTATTCAGATTCAAAATTCCTTGGTTAAGAATGGCTCCCCCTCCCATATAATCATAACTAAATCCATCGATAGTCAGGCCACTAATTGTTAATGTAACTCCCGGTTTATTTGTAATGAACCGGAAATTACCCCCATTGCTTGTCAATGTCACACTATTTGTTCCCATCTTCCGAATAGTAATTGAAGTAACAGTCGCCGGATAATTCCATATTTCAGAAGAAACAATTATCGGAACATATATTTCAAAAATCGCTTCGGCTTGAGTTTGATTAGGCAAGGAAGCCATCGCATAATCATAATCTTCCTGAGTATATACAGGATACAGCTGTACATCTGCGAAAACATCAGTCACTCGGCATGCAGCTAATGAGACAAGCAACAACAAGTGCACTTTTATGTATTGATTCTTCATCCGTTTTTTCATCATTTTGGTCCGGTTAATATTTGTACAACACATAAGGATCTACAGCCGATGTTGTCGGATCCACACCCTTACTAATCATTTCCAGTGTTAGCAGTAACCAGGCAGCATCCGACGATAAACTGGGTCCGTCTGTGCTGTAGGGTTTAAAACTGATAGATGATGCTGATTTTGCACTTATTTCAGCATGTTCTCTATCCGTGGTATTAGCCGACAGATAAAAGAAGTATCCAACAGAAGTTCCCCAGAAACCGGTAGAGGCAGCCGATAAATACCAGTCGTCTTTATACCAGTCGGGCATTGACTCGGATATAAGATTTCGGGCAAATGTAGCCGGACCGGAATTAAATCCCGGATCGATTCCAAATATCGAAGGCCAGGTAAGGGGAGTAAATGCATACATTGTCGAAGCATCCATATATCCGTCACAGCAATCATCCGGATTCGCATTCAATTTAAAACTCATATAAGTCAGGCCGGAAAGAGGAGACGACGGGTCCGGATACATTTTGTGCCGGATGATGGCATCACGAATCACCAGCATTTCCTGAGCGCCGGAAAGTGCAATATTTGTGTGTTCATTGGTAGCTGTAGGACAGCTAATATTCCCGTAAATATCCTTTTCAATTCCCAGAAAAGCCTGCATACCGGCATATACTTCCGAATTATCCATCATATACATAATAGGATACGAACGCTTGGCATTAGTCAGCCAATACGGGTCCGTATGATAGAGTTTCTCATAAACGAGCCGGATGTAGCCTTCCATTTTTTTACGAACATCATCCCTGCAAAACCAAGTATAATCGCCTGTTTTCTTAAAATAATGGTATGCCAGCATCACAAACAGCGTGATCTCGCTGTCTTCTGCATCAATCTGTTGACAGGTAGCAGTTCCAGGTCCGTTCGGACAATCAGTTTCATTTCCACCGTTAATATCGTAATAATAATTCACCATCAGGGGCTCTGCATAGTCAGGATTCCCGTCATTCACAAAATCTGCCGGATTATAAAGTTTTACTTTGTTAATATACCAATCCATATAATACCTAACCGCTTTGATATTCTTATCATCATCACCTTTCGTACCATCTACCCTTGCTAACAAGGCAATACAGGCAAAATGCCCGAAATAAGGTTCTATCATATACATGGCGGTATTGCCATTATAATAAGACACTCCTGCTCCTTTCCGGATGGCTCCGTAAGAAGAATCTGTAGTTGGAATTTCTTCGTATGTAATCAATGAAATAATGCCATCGGTACTCAAGCGTGTTGCATATTTGAGCGTATCGGCTTTTACAGGAGGTATCGTTGTTGTAGATTTGGATACGTAATTTCCGGTTTTTACCTCCTTATAAAAAGTTCCATTACTTGCTTCCCGATGTGTATACTGCAGACTCCGGATAAACATAGCTACCGTATCACTGGCAGCAGTATAATTATAATCTCCCTGAGCCTGCATTTGAACAGGTAGTAAAAATAACAAAAACAAGAGTATTCTGTTAGTAGGAAAGTGTATTAGACTACAATAAAAATCTTTGAGGCGAGTATTTTTTTTCAACATATAATATAATAATTAATCCGCTTTATCCATTTTTAAAAATTCTAAATTCACACATTCAAAATAAAACTATCCTGATTCCTATCCAGCAATAATTAAAGAAAAGAAACTTTTAATCCGGAACAGATTATTCCTGAACTAAAACTCCTCAATTTTGCATCAATTTAAGATTGTAAAAAATGAAATGGATTGGTGATTAAAATTTTTATGCCTTTTAATATTTCTCTCAAAAAACGGCACAAAGATAAGTACAAATAAAGCGTATATAGTACACAGTTAAGTTAAAAAAACATTAAAGCATTCGAATACTTAAATAAATAATATTAAAAAAAACCACAAGAATAACGTCCTATAAAAATAATATTTTACAAGATACATTATATAGAATCATTATAAACTATTAATATGATAATTTGACAAACACCGGAAAATGATCAGAAGGAAGTTTTGCTTTATATACATCGGGGATCATTTCTTCAGCATCAGAAACATCGTCTTTTTTTAATTTAACCCTATAACTATCTGTTAAAACAGCATAACGATCTACGGCAAAATCTTTCGTAAGAAAAATGTGATCGATCCGTTCATCCGTTTTTGCATCCGGATCAAAGCCATTAAATGTGCCATTGGTATCATAACGTATTTCAGCCTGATTATAGGCATCTTTCAACAGCCCTGAGCGATCGAATAAGAAATAGCTTTCATCATGTTGATCCACGTTGAAATCGCCCGTAAGTATCACCGGCGATTGCCCTGCAATTAATTTAATCTTATCCAATACCAATCCGGCACTGTTTTTCCGGGCATCTACCCCCATATGATCCATATGCAGGTTGAAAAAGAAAAATTTGAAGTTTGTTTTCATCTCCCGGAATTCTCCCCAGGTACAAATCCTGATACAGGCAGCATCCCATCCTAAGTTGGGGATATCTGTATTTTCGGCCAGCCAGAAATTACCTTTTTGTAACAGTTCGAATTTACCGGTTTTATAAAAAATAGCAGAATGTTCACCTTTTTGATTGCCATCGTCACGTCCTACTCCGATGTATTCATAACCGGAAAGCTTATTTTTCAAACCTTCCAGCTGATGATGAAGGCCTTCCTGAGTACCGAATATATCAAAATCATGAAAAAGAATCAGGTTTGCAATAACCGGGCAACGCTGCTGCCAGCCATTCTGCCGAACAGAATCTTCGGGGTTATCATACCTGAGGTTATAAGATGCAACTGTGATTGTATGTTCTTTTTCCTGTGTACATGAAATCGCAAGAAACAGGAAGATAATATACCACAAATTTTTCATGATTTTTACATTTGATAGTTTCAGCATACAAAAGTAAATAAAAATCAAATCCGGTGAAAACGAATCACCGCCAAATTATTTTTTATACATTTGTCATCCTGTTATTTATCAAACTCAATGAAATACGCTATCAAAAGCATCCGGGACATTATTTCTGCAGAAAAAAGCAATCTGCTTCCTGCTGAAATCGGCATATTATCTATCGATAGCCGGAATGTCTCCGATCCGGCGGAAACGCTTTTTTTCGCTTTGGAAACAAAGCACAACGACGGTCACAAGTACATTACAGAACTTTACCAAAAAGGGGTATACAATTTCGTTGTACGAAAACATCTGCCGGAATTCGCATCCATGCCGGATTGCAATTTTTTAACAGTTAAGGATCCCCTGGCTGCTTTACAGAAATTAGCCGCTCATCACAGGCGGAAATTCAATATTCCCGTAATCGGCATTACCGGAAGTAATGGGAAGACAATTGTCAAAGAATGGTTGTATCAATTACTGAATGAAGATTTCAATATTGTCCGTTCCCCGAGAAGCTACAACTCCCAGATAGGTGTTCCGCTTTCGGTGTGGCAATTAGAAGAAGATACCCAATTGGGAATCTTTGAAGCAGGGATTTCCCAACCCAACGAAATGAACCGGTTGGAGAAAATGATCAGGCCAACGGTAGGCATCCTGACCAATATAGGAGATGCACATCAGGAAAGTTTCATATCGTTACAGGAAAAAGCGCTGCAAAAACTTTTACTCTTTAAAGATTGCGATACGTTGATATACGATGGCGATAATCATTTCATAGAAGATTGCATTGAGCAGGCTTGTTTGTCGCATAAGGTATTCTTTTGGTCGAGAAAAGATACCCAGGCTCCATTATTTGTTTCCTCTATCCGGAAAAAAGATACCGGATCTACCATTGATTTTGCTTTCCTCGGCATGGAAAACAGAATTGAAATTCCTTTTACTGATGAAGCATCTATAGAAAATGCCATTCATTGTCTGGCGGTGACGATGTATCTCCGCCCCACCATCGAACATCTTCAGGAAAAATTCCATCGTCTGGAACCGGTAGATATGCGCTTAGATGTGAAAAACGGGATTCATAATTGTATCCTGATCAACGATACATACAATTCTGATATTCATTCGCTTGAAATCGCATTGGATTTCATGGGGACCCGCTTATCCGGGGGAAATATGAAAGCAACTTTGATCTTATCAGATATCCTGCAATCAGGCATCCTGCCCAAATCCTTATATAAAAAAGTAGCCATACTGGCTGAAAAAAAGAAAATCAACCGCATCATCGGGATCGGAAAGGACTTATCGGAAAATGCAGATAAGTTCAATATGGAAAAAGAATTTTACCTGACTACCGACGAATTCCTGCAATCGGGCAATTTCAACCGGTTTCATGATGAAGTAATCCTGATCAAAGGTTCCCGGCATTTTCAGTTTGAAAAAATCAGCGCCCTGCTCGAAGCCAAGGTGCACGAAACCATATTGGAAGTCGACCTGGATGCTATCGTTCACAATTTCAAATATTTTCGTTCCCATATCCGGCCAACAACAAAAATCGTTTGCATGATTAAAGCATTCGGATATGGAATAGGCTCTTACGAATTAGCTAAAACATTGCAAAACCAACGTTGTGATTATTTAGCAGTGGCCCTGGCCGACGAGGGCGCCGAACTCCGCATGGAAGGGATTACCATTCCGATCATGGTGATGAACCCCGAAATGAGTAGTTTCAATACGATTTTCCAATACAACTTAGAACCGGAAATCTATAATTTCCGGCTGATGGATGCCTTCATCCGGGAAACCGAACGGAGAGGAATCACCGATTATCCCGTACATATCAAGTTCGATACCGGTATGCACCGGTTAGGATTCCGGCCGGAAGATACCGGTGAAATTACCTCGCGGCTGAAAGCTCAAAAAGGCATCAAAGTCCGCTCGATATTCTCCCACTTGGCAGGAAGTGATTCTCCGGAATTCGATGCATACACCCATAGTCAGTTTGAAAAATTCGACTGCATTTCAGAAACTATCCATCAATCATTGCCTTATCCGGTAATGAAACATATTCTTAATTCCGCAGGTATAGAACGGTTTCCCGACCATCAAATGGATATGGTACGGCTGGGAATCAGTTTATACGGAGTGCCAACGGTAGCCGGGCAGGATCTGAAAACAGTAGCAACCCTGAAAAGCACCATTTTACAGATACGGGATGTTGCTGCCGGTGAAACTGTAGGCTACAGCAGGAGGGGTCTGTTGACAAGAGATTCCAAAATTGCCTGTATCCCTATCGGTTATGCCGACGGACTGAACCGCCACCTCAGTAACGGAGCTGGAGTCTGTTGGGTGAATGGCACTCTCTGTCCCATTGTAGGGAATATCTGCATGGATATTACGATGATAGACGTTACCGACGCCCAGGCACAGGAAGGTGATCCGGTAATTATTTTCGGAAAAGAAATTCCGGTAGAATCTATTGCTGAAAAGCTCGGAACAATTCCATATGAAATATTTACCTCTGTTTCTCCACGGGTGAAGAGGGTTTATTTCAGGGAATAATCACATCAACGGAGCAAACAACCTCATCACAGATTCTATAAATTTCTTATATCGGGGACGTTGTTGCCATGTTTTTAAATGAATCTGCTTACAAACTTTTGCATCGTCCATAAAGATTTTTTTCATCCGGGATGCAATTTCACCGTCATACATATAACAATTGATTTCGAAGTTAGATTCGAAACTCCGGAAATCCATATTGGCAGAGCCTACAACGGAAACAAAATCATCGACCACCATCGTTTTGGCATGGATAAACTTCCCCTGCATTTCATAAATTTTCAGGCCAGCCCGTAATAATTCTTCATAATACGACTTCGCTGCAGGATCCACATAAGGGGAATCCGATTTCCGGGAAACCATCAGACGAACATCCACTCCACCGAGAGAAGCGGCCAGCAAAGCCTGCATTAAGGAATCGTCAGGAAGGAAATAGGGAGTCTGGATGTAAACATATTGCTTTGCATTGGTAACCAGATGAATGGTAGCCAATAAAAGGTTTCGCCAGGAAAGTTCCGGACCACCCGCCGCTATTTGCATTAAATTATTAGTATAATTACCGGTAACCGGAAAAAATTCCCTGTCAGGTTTGATCTTTTTTCCGGAAGACAACCAGTCTACGATAAAATTCGCCTGCAAACCATAAACTCCTCTTCCCCGGATGCGGAGATGAGTATCCCGCCAGTTCGGATCCGTACGATAATCGTTGGCGATATTCATTCCTCCCATGTATCCGACTTCTCCGTCTATCACAACTACTTTTCTATGATTCCGGTAATTTACTTTACTATGAAAAGCTGCCAGTTTTACCTCCATAAAAGAAGAAACCTGTACTCCGCTTGTTTTCATTTCCTCGTAATAACGGCGGGGGACAAACCAGTTTGCCACATTATCGTATAGAAAACGGACCTGTACTCCTTCGCTCGCTTTTTTCATCAGCATTTCTTTTACCATATTCCCTGTTTCATCATTATAAAAAATGAAATATTCCATATGAATATGGTGGCGGGCTTTTTCCAGATCAGCCATCAGCAATTCAAATTTTTCGGGTCCCCTGGTAATAATTTCCACTTCGCTTCCCTGCAGTAAAAAGGCATGATTGCTTTTTTCTAATAAAGCGGCCAGCGGTTTGTATTCCGGAGCTAAAACAATCTGGGAATCGGGCATGAGGAATTCTTCCAGAGAAATTTTCTTCAGACGTCTGTAGTATTTATCCGACAGACGCCTGACCTTCCGGGTATCCTGTCCGAAAAAATAATAACATAAAAGCCCCACAACCGGAAGAAAAATAAGTACGATAACCCAAGCCAGGGTCCGGATCGGATTCCTGTTTTCCGAAATCACCACCAATACTGTTCCGATGACTGTTACGGCAAAAATAATTGTCAGAATCAATTGAAGTGCAGGATGCATTTTCTGTTGTTTAAAAGATTGTAAATTACAAAGTTCTGAAAAAAGTTTCATATACTGCACAAAAAGACTACTTTTGTGCCGTAATTTTTATCAAACAATTATGGCTTATCAATTATTAAAAGGAAAAAGAGGTGTTATTTTCGGAGCATTGAACGAAATGTCCATCGCATGGAAAGTCGCCGAAAAAGCGGTGGAAGAAGGAGCAACCATTACCCTGTCGAACACTCCGGTAGCGGTAAGAATGGGTGAAGTTAGCGCTCTGGGAGAAAAACTGAATGCCGAAATTCTTCCGGCGGACGCTTCTAATGTAGAAGATCTGGAAATGGTCTTTTCAAAATCCGTCGAAATACTCGGAGGACCGATCGACTTCGTCTTACACTCCATCGGGATGTCCCCGAACGTGCGCAAAAAACGCACATACGATGATCTGGATTACGATTTACTGGAAAAAACACTGGATGTATCCGCCATATCCTTCCACAAAATGATCCAGGCTGCCAAAAAATTAGATGCTATTGCAGAAGGTGGATCTATCCTGGCTCTGTCTTATGTGGCTGCTCAACGCACCTTCTTCGGATATAACGATATGGCCGATGCTAAAGCATTGCTGGAATCCATTGCCCGTAGTTTCGGTTATATTTACGGACGGGAAAAAGGGGTTCGTATCAATACGATTTCTCAATCGCCTACCATGACCACTGCCGGCAGTGGAGTAAAAGGGATGGAAAACCTGCTGGACTTCTCGGAAAAAATGTCACCGCTCGGCAATGCCAACGCCGACGAGTGTGCCGACTACTGTATCGTGATGTTCTCAGATCTGACGAAGAAAGTCACCATGCAAAATCTCTATCACGACGGAGGCTTTTCTTCCATGGGTATGAGCCTACGGGCCATGAACCAGTACAGCAAGAGCTTCGACGAGTACACCAACGAACACGGCAAAATTATTTACGGATAAAACAAGTTTCTGAAAACTAAAACTCCATACTTAACGTTTAACTTTTAGTTTTTAGTTCTTAGTTTTTAGTTTATCTATCATGTTTCTAAAGATTTATCCCGAAAATCCAAATATCAAAGATATCTCCAGGGTGGTACAGGTTCTCCGTGACGGAGGACTTGTTATCTACCCGACAGATACCGTTTACGCCATTGGCTGCGATGCGCTGAATGTCAGGGCTGTCGAAAAGATTTGCAAGATCAAGGGAATAGATCCGCAAAAAACCAATCTGTCCATTATCTGTTACGACTTGAGTAACATCAGCGAATACGCCAAGGTAGACACCACTACTTTTAAGTTGATGAAAAAAAACCTGCCGGGCCCCTTTACTTTCATCCTGAACGCTACAACCAGCCTGCCGAAAATATATAAAAACAGGAAGGAAGTCGGCATTCGTGTACCAAACAATAATATCATCCGTACATTGGTCAATGAATTGGGAAACCCCATCCTCACCATGTCTATCCATGATGAGGACGAGATCATCGAATATTCCACAGACCCCGAACTGATTCACGAAAAATATGAAAACATTGTGGATCTTGTTATCGACGGCGGATTCGGGGGAATCGAGCCTTCCACAGTTGTAGACTGCCGGGAAGAAGAGCCCGTGATTACCAGGCAGGGAAAAGGGGAATTATTGCTCTATTGAAGCAGACCCGGTCGTCATTATAAATCTACGATTATTTCCTGATTCCCGGTCGGGAGAATCAGACCGACTGGAAGTATATTGGGTTAACTGAAACCGGATCGGCAAAGTGAAATATACATCGACAGGCTCACCTTTATCTTTTCCGGGAACCCATTTAGGCATTGCTTTCACCACCCTCAGGGCCTCAGCATCGATATCCGGACTAAGTCCTCTTTTAATAACCACATCGGTTATCTCTCCTGCTTTTGTGACGATAAACTGGCACACAACCCTCCCCTGGATCGAATCTCTTATGGCAGATTCGGGATACTTGAGATTATTAGCCAGATAAATCATTAATTCCTTGTCTCCGCCCGGAAAAACAGGCATTTGTTCTGCCATATCTTTTGCTTTCGGTGCAGGTATTACTACCACCTGAGTTTTTGATTTTGAAGGAGCTTTTTCCGGCTGTTGAAGCATTGTGATTTTGCCCAATTCGACTTCCGCAACAGGCTCTCCGTTCATTTTCTCCTGTGCCTGCAAATTGCTTGCAAACAGCACGCACATTGCCAACGGAACAAACAGCACGTATTTCAACATGCCTGTCCAATGTGTTTCTTTTTTATTCATCATTTGAATTCGTTTTTTTAATGGTGATACATTGAAATTATTTGAAATTTGTGCTATAGCCTTATGGTAAGAAATACGAAGCAGGTGCAGCTGGTAATGTTCCGGATTACAATCTGAAGAAAGAACAGTATGATCGGCCAGATATTCCAGATTCATGCGAATATCTCTCTTCATGATCCATGTCAACGGATTAAACCAGCAGAGGATACACAGGCATTCGGAAAGAATAACATCTATGGAATGCCACTGGTTGGCATGTGTCTGCTCATGCAATAAAATTTCGTCCAATTCTTCTTCTTTATGAAGATGTGGATCCAATACGATCCATCGGAAAAATGAAAACGGAGTCCTGACATTTTCCAACGTGCGGATACGAACTCCATGTAGCAGGCCCGGCTTACTTCGCCGGATTTCCAGCAACAAAAAGAAAAATTGAATCAAAAAGAGTCCGGCAACCACTGCAACCCCCAAAAGATACACCCAATAAATCACTTGTACCGGAGAAAATACGGGAGTTGCATCAGCTTGTGCAAGTACCAAAAACTCAGGCAATGTAAATACCTGATTCTGAACTGCTAAAACCGGCGTATGTCCTTTCCATATTTCAGGAATATGAATGGTAGGATAAATGATTGCAAACAGAATGGAAATCATCAATATTCCCCTTTTCATCCGAAAGAACGTGTCTTTCCGGAAAAACAGGATATAACAGCCATACAGCAAGATAATAGCAATATTTGCCTTCAATAAATAGGAAACTAAATCCATAACTTTAGTTCGATTTTTTATTCTTGATCATACTCAGTATTTCTTCCAGGTCTTTTTCCGTCAGCTTCTCCTCGGAAGCAAAAAAACTGACCATCTCTTTATAAGAGTTACTGAAGAAACTATGAACCACTCCCGATACGAAATGCTTCTTATAGTCTTCTTCTTCAACAGCAGGAGAATATTCATACGTATTACCATACAATCTGGAAGAAACATATCCTTTATTTTCCAATTTTTTAATAATGGTAGCCACAGTAGTATAAGGCGGTTTAGGATTCGGATACTTTTCCCTGAAATCTTTCACAAAACCGGATCCGGTTTGCCAGATAATCAGCATTAATTGCTCTTCTTGTGGGGTTAATGTCGGATTCATAGAATTTACGAATTACTTATTTCGCGTAAAATTACGTGATTTACGTAGATATGCAAACTAATATTTAAAAATCAATCGAAATTTAACTTTAAATAACAAATAAAATTTGAGGATAAAAAAAGGAGGATTTCTCAAAAATTAAAAAATCCTCCTTTTTTATTTAATTATCAGGAAGTTACATGTCCATTCGGATCATTGATATTTTACAGCAAACCCGCAGGATCCAAATAAATCCCCTCAATATCCTTAAAATACTTATAAGTCCCCACCTTCAATTCATCCGTAGCAGCCTCATCACAAACAATAATTCCTTTCGGATGCAACTGCAAAGCACTGATAGTCCACATCTGGCTAACAGCCCCTTCTACTGCATGGTAAAGAGCGCGCGCCTTGTTATGCCCGTTGACTAATATCAACACCTCTTTAGCGTCCATCACAGTCCCTACGCCAACGGTAACCGAAGTCTTGGGAACTTTATTCACATCATTATCAAAAAAGCGGGAATTGGCAATGATTGTGTCTGCCGTAAGTGTTTTGACCCGTGTACGGGAAGTTAAAGAAGAACCAGGCTCGTTGAATGCCACATGTCCATCAGGACCGATACCACCCAGGAAAAGATCTACACCGCCCAAAGCCTTCATCTGATCTTCATACGACTGACATTCCGCTTCCAGGTCGGGAGCATTGCCATTCAGAATATGTACATTTTCCGGAAGGATATCGATGTAATTGAAAAAATTATTCCACATGAAACTGTGGTAGCTTTCAGGATGTTCTTTCGGTAAACCTACATATTCATCCATATTGAAAGTGATTACATGTTTAAAAGAAACCAATCCTTTCCGGTGCGCTTCAATCAGTTTTTTATACATTCCCAAAGGAGAAGAGCCGGTGGGGAGCCCCAATATAAAAGGCTTTTTTTCCATGGGATTCGCCTTTTTGATTTTTGACACTACATAATTGGCTGCCCATTGGGACAATCGCTCGTAATCCGGTTGAATAATCAGTCTCATGTTGATCTGTATTTAATAATGTTATGAATTCAAATTTTCCACTACCGCCCGGGCCAGGTTCCGGCATCCGGAACTTACCGCTTCGTCGGGAGCCTGTTTCATCTCTATGGGTTCTCCCAGTATTTCCCATTTAGTATTTTCGGCAAAAACAGCTAAGCGTTTCACTGACGCACCCGCCCAGGTAAACGAACCGAAATAGCCTAATTTACGGTTTTTAATCTCCCTGCCTTCTATTTTCGAAATAAGGGATTCCATTTCAGGATACAACTGGTTATTATAAGTCGGGCACCCCAAAATCAAGGTATTATATTTGAAGATATCCCGCAGGATATACGAATGATGCGTTTTGGAGATATTGTAGATCAGGATGTCTTTTACTCCTTGTGCCGCCAATCCGGCAGCGATCATTTCTGCCACCATTTCCGTATGACCATACATACTGCCGTAAGCAATCACTACTCCCGGTTCAGCTTCGTAACGGCTCATTTGATCATACAGTTTGATGACCTTTTCTATATTTTCTTTTTCCGTCCAGACAGGGCCATGTGTGGAACAAATAGTCCGGATTTCCAATTCCGATAATTTTGCCAGTGCTCTCTGCACAGGAGATCCGTATTTACCTACAATATTCGAATAATAACGGATCATTTCATCCCAATAACGTTCGGGACGGAGTTGTGCATCGGTAACACCCCCATTCAGGGCACCGAAAGTACCGAAAGCATCACCCGAAAAAATAATTTTTTCCTTTACCTCATAAGTCATCATCGTTTCCGGCCAATGAATCATCGGTGTCAGGTAAAAGCGGAGTAAATGCTGTCCTACTGAAAGTTCGTCGCCATCTTTCACAGCCAACACATTATCCGTAATTCCATAATACCCTTTCACCATATCCAGCGTCCGGGCATTCCCTACAATCTGCACGTCCGGATATTTAGTACGTAACAAACCGAGAGATCCGGAATGATCGGGCTCCATATGATTAATTACCAGGTAATCCAATGGCTTACCATCTAGAGCATGAGCCAGTTTTTCCAGAAAAACAGCCGAATAACAAATATCCACGGTATCGAATAATACCGTTTTTTCATCACGGATAAGATATGAATTATAAGATACACCCTCCGGTAGTGGCCACAGGTTCTCAAAAAGAGATTTAGTCCTGTCGTTCACTCCAAGGTAAAACAGGTCTTTTTTAATTTCTATCGGTTTCATTGTTTTTTAAACTGATTATTTCCGTGTAGTTTTCGGGGCTGTAGCAGGAGACGGTTTTTTCATCGCGCGCCAGGCCAGCCAGATTCCTGCCAGGACGAAAGGTATACTTAACAGTTGCCCCATATTCAAGAACATACCTGCCTCAAAATCTTCCTGGTTATTTTTGAGAAACTCCACCAAAAAGCGGGACAGGAAGATACCGATCAGAAAAACTCCAAAAATAAGTCCTTCCTTTTTATACGCTTCTTTTTTCCAGTATAACCACATGCAAACTGCAAAAGTAATCAGATAGCAAACTGCTTCGTAAATTTGCGTGGGATGGCAAGGTAATGCGCTACAGGGGGGCTTGAACCATTCGAGAGAGCGGATAAACCGGAATCCCCAGGGAAGATCGGTAGGATGCCCGTAGATTTCGGAATTCATTAAATTACCGAGACGGATAAATGCTGCGGTAAGGCCAACAGGTACGACTAACCTGTCGAACGTCCACAACATGCTCTTATGGGTAATTTTCTTCGAATAAAGATATACGGCAACGATAATTCCGAGCGTTCCTCCGTGACTGGCCAAACCACCCTCCCATATTTTCAGTATTTCTATGGGATGCGCCAGATAATGGGCAGGATCATAAAACAGGCAGTGTCCCAAACGGGCACCAACAGCCGTTGCCACAAAAACATAAATGAACAGTTTGTCAAACCATTCGTCTTTCAGTTTTTCATGTTTCCAGATGCGATATACCAGATAGGCTCCCAATGCAAAACCGGTGGCAAAAAGCAGGCCGTACCAACGGACTTCCCGTCCTCCCAATAAAGGAATAAATTCGGGGAAGTGAAACAAGGCCGGATCAACATTCCAGGTAATAAACGATAACATGGTTTTATACTAATTTTCTGATTAAAGAATCTTTGTCTCCATACAGCATATCAATCGGCGGAAGTTCGATCATGGTGTATGCACCGGCTTGTTGCTTCAGCGAAGCGCGAGCCACAGACACCAACACTTGTGCCGTTAATGCAGGATTATTGATTTTCATATTGAATTCAAAAATCTGATTATGCGTTTCACCGGATACTCCCTTGCGGATAAGGTTTACCCCATGCCCCATATCTTTCAATGCAGATACGGAAGCAACCTGGAACACATGCGTTTCATCATGAACGAAATAATCGTCATTTTTAATATCTCCGGATACTGTTTTAAAATCGAAACCATCTTCCAGTTCGATGTATACCATCCGGCGGTGTACGCCTGTTCCCAACGGAATCGTCATCGACAGGGCATCTTTCACTCCGGCAACAGCTTTTACGGCTACCGTATGCCCCATACTCATCCCCGGACCGAAATTCGTATAAGTAATCCCCTTAGGGGCACAAGCCTCCAGTAATGCGCGGACCACGGAATCACTTCCCGGATCCCAGCCGGCCGAAATAACGGCTACTGCCTGATGTGCTTTCGCCACTTGGTCTAATTCTTTTCTCAAATCGACAATTCCTCCGTGTATATCGAAGCTATCGACCGTATTGATCCCCATCGACAGTATTTCTTTGGCATAAGCCTCCACACTTCTGGTAGGAGTACACAATAAGGCTACATCAACATTCTTCAGCTTCCCGATATGATCTACAACTTCCAGATCAGCAATTTCAGCCGGTTTCTCAGCCGGATTCCGTCTAACCACTCCTGCAACTTCAAAATCCGGTGCGGATTGAAGCGCCTCCAACACATATTTTCCGATATTGCCATATCCAACGATGGCAGCTCTTATTGTTTTCATTCTGAAATTATTTATTAATTCCGGGATATCCGGATAAATCTCCGGCACCCACCGGAACAAAAGTAGTTATTTTTTCGGAGATACTTTTCCTCATACCGGAATTTTCAGATATTCCTCTGCTGCAATCGTATCCGGGAAGATGGCCCGGGCTTCCTGCAACAAAATACTTTCTTCCGGATAACGGGCGGAAAAATGTCCGATCACCAGTTTTTTCACCTGGGCCTGCTGTGCGATCAAAGCCGCCTGCCGGGCTGAAGAATGAAAAGTTTCTTTTGCCCGTGCAATATCTTCTTCTGTAAAAGTTGCCTCATGGTATAACAAATCGGCTCCTCTTACCATATCGATAATTCCTTCCGAATAGGCCGTATCCGAACAATAAGCATATTTCTTCGGAGGTTCTGCCGGGCGTGTGAACCTGGTATTGGGGATCACCTCTCCTTCGGGAGTCACAAAATCAGCACCTTCTTTAATTGCTCCGATCCGGCTTACCGGCACCCGGTAAAAATCGATCATCTCCCGGATGATATGCGGAGATTTTGGCATCTCCTCAAACAGGAAACCGCAGGTAGGTACCCTGTGTTTCAGTGGAATGGAATAGATCCTCACAGTCCGGTCTTCATAAATCAGTTCGTGAAGACGCGGATCAATCGCATGAAAGCGTACCCGGTAAGTCATTTCCCTGCAAAAATAATCCAACTGCGGTTGAAAAACCTTTTCCGCATCAGGATGGGCATGGATCACCAACTCCCCGGTACGGCCCAGCAAATTCAGCGTAGACAGTAAACCCGGAATGCCGAAACAATGGTCACCGTGCAAATGAGAAATAAAAATGTGATTCAGCCGGTTAAAATTCAGTTTCATTTTCCGGAACTGCAATTGTGTACCCTCCCCGCAATCGATCATGAACAATTTATCCCTCAGATTCACAATCTGAGAAGAAAGAGAATGCTTGGTAGTGGGCAATGCCGAACCACAGCCTAAAATATTGAGATCAAATCTATCCATGATATTTGCAGGAGATATTCCAGGTAATGTTCACAAAAATAAGCTCCTATATAAAACACAATACTGATCAATAACAAATAACCTGTAAACCGGTTTTTAGCCAATGTAAAATAATGAGCAAGCGCCATAGAAACAGGAACACCTGCAATAGCAAACAATATCTGCTTATTCTGCTCGGAAAGAATGGCCGCCAAACCTGTCACCAGAATAAATGAATAAATAAAATACAAGATGGTTCGGGTACGGATCTTTTCCTTGAAAATATTATGCATCAAATAGGCAAAAGAAAGGATAATCAATAAACCTGTATATGATATACGTACGATTTCCACCGGGGTCCAGGTCCTGAAACGGATCGGGAAAAACGAGTCCGAATAAGAACGGATATTCTCATCCAGGAAATGGATATCTCCCTGATATACACTCCAGGCAAACACAAAGACAAGTACCACCAAAACACCTATCAGTGTAGCAATAAAACTTTTAAAATTCAGACTCTGAAACTGAAAAAGTGCCAGCCAGAAAACAGGCAGAAACAAGATGGAAGGCCACCAGAAGATACTTCCTACTGTAAGTAACAGCGAAATATCCAATGCATCTACCTGGGCGTTTCCCCGTTGATAAGAAGAAAACACACAAAAGAAACACAAAAGGATACTCAAAGAGATTAGAGATGCAGTGAGATTAGTGAATAATTGTGCATCCGTTCCGGTGAGCAGCAGGTAAAACACGGCAGGCAACATCGACCGGTCGCGTATAACCGTGTAAGTATAATTAACCTGTAGCAAAAGTAAAGCAACGGAAATATGAACCAGCAAAGCCATTGCATTACCGAAAGAAAGCAAAGCTATTCCGGAATGCAGTCTCAACAGGATTACTACAACAATAATAAGAGGGATAATGATCCTGCCTGTGACGAATGTTTTTTGTATTTGCTGGATTTGCATGAATTACAAATCAAATCCTATATCCGAACGGAAATATTTACCTTCGAAATCAATATGCTTCGCATGGACAAAAGACAAGGCCAACGCTTCTTCCTTATGAAGACCATAAGAACTGATAGCCAGAACTCTACCTCCATCTGTCCATATTTTTCCATCTTTTTCTTTTGTTCCGGCATGAAAAACGATACTATTCGAAATATTTTCCAAATTAGAAATTTCTTTCCCTTTTTCGTATTTTTCAGGATATCCTCCGGACACTAAGAAAACAGTTACTGCAGCTCTCTTATCCTGTATCAGTTCTTTTTCCTTCAGCGTTTGTGTGGAAACTCCTTCCAATAAATCTACCAGGTCGCTTTGAATCCTGAGCATCACTACCTCGGTTTCAGGATCTCCCATCCGGCAGTTGTACTCGATAACCATTGGTTCTCCATCGACTTTGATCAAACCGATGAAAATAAAACCTTTATATTCGATTTTTTCTTTTTTCAGTCCCTCTATGGTAGGAATAATAATACGTTCTTCTACCTTCTGCATAAAAATTTCATCCGCAAAAGGAACAGGAGAAACAGCTCCCATGCCTCCTGTGTTGAGGCCAGTATCTCCTTCCCCGATGCGTTTATAATCTTTGGCTTCCGGAAGGATCTTATAATTATTGCCATCGGTCAACACAAATACGGAGCACTCTATTCCGCTGAGGAACTCTTCGATCACAACAGTCTTGCTGGCCTCTCCGAACATTCCTCCCAGCATTTTACCGAGTTCTTCTTTAGCCGTAGCCAGGTCGGGGATAATCAATACACCTTTTCCGGCAGCCAGTCCGTCGGCTTTCAAAACATATGGCGGACGAAGTGATTCCAGGAATCGGAATCCTTCTTCCAGCTTATCCGGGGTAATGCTCAAATAAGCAGCCGTAGGAATACCCTGCCGCTGCATGAATGCTTTCGCAAAGTCTTTACTACCTTCTAACCGGGCACCTTCTTTCGAAGGACCGATCACCGGAATATGTGCTATTTCGGGATCTTGTTTGAAATAATCGTATATTCCTTTTACTAAGGGATCTTCCGGTCCTACCACTACCATATCGATCTGGTTTTTCAGGACAAAATCCCTGATTGCGGGAAAATCTGTTACAGAGATTGTAACATTTGTTCCGACAGCAGAGGTTCCGGCATTTCCGGGAGCAATATAGAGTTGTTTGATTTTCGGACTTTGACTGATTTTCCATGCCAAAGCATGTTCACGTCCACCTGAACCTAAGAGTAAAACATTCATGTTGATTATTTCAAAAGATTAAACGGATTGAGTTGACAAAGGTAGTGATTTCATTGAAAAACCACAAACAATTATAAAGGATCGACATCATACTGTACGACTGCCGACCGGAATGCGAGAATATCTTCCATTTTCCGGTGTGCGTCCTGCAAAGCCGCATGTACTGCTTTTAAAGAGGCAGCATTTTCTATTTTCAATAAGATTTTCCGTATGTATAATGCCTGCATTCTGCCTATAGCCGGTTTATCCGGGCCCAGCACCCTGTCACCCATCAGGGTTCTTAATACAAGCGCATATTCTTCTGCCAGGTTTTTGACTATATTTTCCTGTTTATGCTTGATATTGATCTCTATAATCCGGTAAAACGGAGGGTAACGAAACAGTTGCCGTTCCTCCAATTGCGAGCGGTACATGCCTTCATAATCATTCCGGATCACGCTTTGTATCAACGGGGAATCGGGATAAGAGGTCTGTAATACCACCAAGCCTTGTTTTTTTCTCCGTCCCGCACGGCCGCTCACCTGCGCCATCAAATGATAAGCGCGCTCATGCGCACGGAAATCGGGATAATTCATCATACTGTCGGCGCTCAGGATACCGACTACGCTCACACGATCGAAATCCAATCCTTTGGAAACCATTTGCGTCCCGATCAATACCTGGGTTTTCCCTTTTTCAAAACGGGAAATAATCTGTTCAAAAGAAGTCTTGCTACGGGTATTGTCCAGGTCCAAACGGTCGGTTGTTATACCGGGAAACAATTCCTTTACCTCTTCTTCCACTTTTTCGGTTCCGAAACCCTTATCCGAGAAATGAATATCTCCACAGGAAGGACATTGTTGGGGAAGGCGGTAGGTATGGCCGCAATAGTGGCACGAAAGGCTGTGGATCGATTTGTGATACGTCAAACTTACATCACAATTTTTACACTTAGGAGTCCAGTCACAGGTACGGCAGACATATAAAGGAGCGAATCCCCTTCGGTTCTGAAAAAGAATCACCTGATCGCCCGCATCCAGTGCAACCGACATCTTTTCAATCAAAAGAGGAGATAAAAAAGACTTCATCCGCTTTTTCCGTTTGAGTTCTTTGATATCCACCGGGATTGTTTCCGGCAAATCCACATCTTCAAAACGGACAGGCAAATGAACATAACCATATTTCCCGGTTTGTGCATTATAATACGATTCAAGGGAAGGAGTAGCTGTTCCCAATAACACTTTTCCTCCATGCATGGTCGCAAGCACAATAGCCGCATTCCGGGCATGGTACCGGGGAGCAGGATCTTTTTGTTTGTAACTGGTTTCGTGTTCTTCATCCACAATAACCAGTCCCAGGTCTTTGAAAGGGAGAAAAACGGACGATCTTACACCGATAATCACCTGATACCCATCATCACCAAGCAGATTATTCCAGATCTCCACCCGCTCATGATCGGAAACCCTGGAATGATAAATACCCAGTTTATCCCCGAAAACATGTTTCAACCGACCGGTAATTTGGGTAGTAAGCGCTATTTCCGGCAACAACAGCAGCACCTGGCGTCCCAGTTTCAGGGTTTCAGCAATCAGGTGGATATAAATTTCGGTTTTACCACTGGAAGTCACCCCATGCAACAAGCACACATCTTTTTCTCTGAAATTCAGCAAAATATCCCGGTAAGCATTTTCCTGCGAAACATTCAGCGCATGTGGGACTACAACAGGTTTATTATAGATCTCCAAACGACTGATCTGTTTATCGTATGTTTCCAGAATTCCTTTATTGACCAATGCATTCAGCACTGCAGTGTCATTCTGAGACTTATCCAACACCTCTTTTCTGGCCACTTCCCGCTCCTGCCCTTTCACAAAGATTCTCGACAACTCAATAAAAACCAGCAGCAAATTCTCTTGTTTAGACGAACGTTTGACCAGATCGAACGCCTGGTGCAAAGACTCTGTATTTAAATATTGGGCTTGCAAACGGACATATGTTTCGGTTTTGGGCTTATAGGTTTGTGCACTTTCCCGCTTGAAACCGGAAGGGAGAGCCGCTTTATATACTTCACCCAGGCGGCACAGGTAGTATTGCGCAATCCATTCCCAGAAACGGAGTTGTTGCTTGCGGAAAACAGGTACTTTTTCTTCTATGGAAAGTATTTCCTTGATTTCGAAGTCATACTGCGGCATTGTCTGGTGAATGTAAGACACCACACCTGTGTACTTTTTTTTGCCGAAAGGAACCAGCACCAGGCAACCTGACTGGATATGCTGTTCCATAGATTCCGGAACTGCATAGGTATAGGTATGCTGTAGCGGGAGGGGGAGTATGATTTCGGCGTATACCATAGAGAAGATGTATAGTTTAAAACACCAGGAGGATGTATCAAAAACGGAAAAAACCCGTCATCGAGAGCAAAAGCGAAGCAATCTTTCGACAATCGATGTAGATTGCTTCGTCGTTCCTCCTCTCAATGACCGGTTTTGAAACAGCCTCTTAGCAAATTTCAGACAACTCTTATCCGGGATCAAAAGAAATAAGCCAGCGAAATAGTCCAGGTCGAGTTTTTAACCGAGTAATCTTTTCCGGCATCTTCCCATTTGAAGTCATCACTCAGACCCAATTGATAATTAGCTCCTATTTGCAGTTTGCCCAAAATTTCAGCACCGGCTCCAAAATTCAAACCTGTTTGATAATCTTTCCAATCATCTGCCCGGTCGCTTCCCGAAATTTTATAACTGAAATACGGGCCTACAGTAGCATAAGCGCCCAGAATATCCAGAATTGTCAGTTTATACTTCAAGTTTACCGGAATTTCAAGGTAATCGAGTTTTGTAGTTGTGTCATCCGCTTTAAATCCACGTTGTGAATACAGCAATGCGGCATCAAACCCAAGCCCGACAAGCGGTATCGTAAACTCGGTAATCGGGCCCACCTGGAAGCCTGTATAATTATCGAAGTTTTCTTTCACATCGCTAGAAATGCTGGATACATTCATTCCCGCTTTAAGTCCCCACTTAAGAAAAGCTTGTGAAGGCATTGTAACAAAAAACAAGGCTACTGCCACTAAAAAGACATACTTTTTCATACTCTTAGAAATTAGATGGTTTATAATCCATTGTATTATTCGCAATATAGTCAGCAAAACACCCGGTTCAATTCCCGAATATTTGAGTCAATCGCTGTTTCAATGCCTCACCCCGCAGGTTTTTATCCAGAATTTTACCTTCCGGATCGATCAGCAGGTTTTGAGGAATACTGCTTACGCCGTACATCTGGGCAACTTCATTACCCCAGCCTTTCAGGTCGGAAACATTTGTCCATAACAAACCATCCTGCTCAATCGCTTTCAGCCAGGCATCCTGTTTATTATCGAGGGAAACTCCCAGAATTGTAAAACCTTTATCCTTAAATGTTTGATATGCTTCCACTACCACCGGATTTTCTTTCCGGCAAGGACCACACCAGGAGGCCCAAAAATCGACCAAAACATATTTGCCTCTGAAATCAGACAATTTTACCGGTTTTCCGGAAACATCATTCTGGGCAAAATCGGTTGCAATAGAACCTACCCCGGTTTTATTTTTGACGATCACCTGAGTATAAAACGCTTTTCCTATCGGAGAGTTTTGTACTGCCAGAGATAATTTTTTGAAAAGATCTTCAGTATCCGGAGCATCCGGAACTCTGCTGCTATACTGGATCAGCGCTTCTAATCCGGCCAGGTTGGAAGCATGTTCCCCTACGGAGCGAATGAATAATGTATTCAGTCCGGTATTCAGCTGTTGGGCCTTTTTATTCAGTGAAGTAATAAAAGCTTCTGATTGTTTGGCCGAATCGGATGCTGTTTCATACTCTTGCTGTAACTCACCCATCTGCTTGATATAAGGCTTCATGGCGGCAGTAGTCGACTGCCAGTCATTATTCGCCGGCGTACCCTTTACAATGGCATTTTTTAAGGAATCTGCAGTCGTTATCTGAACGATGCCGTTCTCCAAAAAAATCGATATCATATCCATTCCGGGATTTTGCCGGATTCCATTTCCATCGTGATCCAGAACAAGTACTGCACGGGTAGGAGATTGTACGGTTCCTTTAATTTCAAATATCCCGTTTTTAATCACCAAAGTATCCATTTTTTCAGGAGCCTGAGTGTAAAGAAAAGCCCTTGCAGGTGAGTTCAATTTTCCGATTTTTCCTTTAATAGTAAATGAAATACCCTGGGAAAAAACGAATAAAGGGATAAGAGCTAAAAACAACAAATATATCTTCTTCATATGAATCAGTTCTTTAACATTGAAAACTTTCGACAAATATACACGTTTTCCCTGAAATAAAAAACGGCGGAACTCACGTTCAGCCGCTTTTAACCGTTTAATGAAAAGAAAAAGTTCGTAAAAATAATTGCAAATCTTATTTTATTGACGTTTTGATTGTTCTTTAACCGTATCTAATTTTTTTAATTTATCCAGTTTCATGCCGGCAGATAATTTGGCCAAAGTAGCCATATTGATAACACCCGACAGACAGATCATATTAAAACTGCCACTATCACTGGAGATAAAAACCAGATCTTTCACAACCCCGCTTTCTTCACGGGTCATGATATATGTTTCCTCATTTTCTTCTTTTACTGACATTACTTCTTCAAACCCAGCTGACTTTTTCGTCAACATGGCATAAGCATTTTTGAAAGATTTCTGAGCACATTCTTTTACATCCGAAGTAATGATCTTGATACTTTCCAAACCCTGTATGGCCTCTTTCAATTCCTGGTCGTTGGCCGACATGCCACTTACCATTGAAAGCATTTGCTTGCCGATGCTTACCACTTCCAGGTCTTTGTCGGCATGCTTATTCAGGAATGTCGATGCAAAATCCTGTGCGGAAACAACACACACAGAGATAAGAAATAATGCTATAAAAGTAATTTTTTTCATTTTATTCTTGTTCAGAGTTAATTAAAGTAGAATCCGTCAAACCCTCCAGGGCACTTTGGGCCTTGAGGAAAGAAGTTCCTATTTTATCAAACGCATGTTGTATTTCTTCAAAAGCCATATCCGGATCAGTGCATGTTTCGGTGTATATCTGTTGTACAACCGTTTGATTTTCATGATGGGTATAAATTCCCAAACCAACAGAAACCACGATCAGGACAGAGGCAGCAATCCTCATGACCGGATAAAAATACCGGATATAGAGGGAAGAATGCATTCTGGGAATATCTTCGACAGACTTCGACAGCTGTTGACCGGCCAGGATATTTTTCTTCTCGTCCTGTACGAGAAAGAAAGGTGTGTATTCCGAAATATTTTCAGGAATATACCCTCCCTTGAAAAGACTTCTGAGTGTCCTTTCTTCTTCCAGGCTTGTTTCGCATGCCCAGTAGCGTTCCAGCATTTTTTCAATCTGTTGAGAGTCCATAATGATTGATTTTTTTAAAATACTCTTTTACTTTTTGCCGGGCCCTGAAAAGGGTTACCTTCACTTGTTCTTCCGTTATTTCCATCACCTCGGCGATCTCTTTATACGTCATCTCTTCAATATCACGGAGTTGCATCACCGTTTGCTGTTTTTCCGGGAGACGGCCGATCAGACGATAAATAATATCCAGTTGCTCGCTTCTTTCCAACAGGGCATCGGGATGTTCATCGGCATAAGCACCAATAACAGGTTCCAATAAGTCTTCATGTTGGTTACCCTTCAAAGCAAGTTTGTCCAAAGCAATATTACGAACTGATCGCATGCTATAACCTTCCAGATTATCTATGGCATCCCAGGAATCCCGTTTGTTCCAGATCCGAAGCATGGCATCCTGCACAACATCTTCGGCATCTTCCCGGTTCCCCATGATATTGAAGGCTAAGCGAAACAGTTTGTCTTTAATAGCTATTATTTTATTGAACCTTTCCTGCTTCATTCTTTTAGATGACGACTGTATTTTTCAAAAGTTACTTCCCGGATAAAATTTAACATTTCCCTTAGCTGACAAATGTATGATTTGATAGCAAACATACTAAAAAACATTACCTTTGCACAATTTTTTAGCATAATCCGGATGAAAATACAAGGGAAAGAAGGGGTTAACAATCACAAAATCAGGAATTTTTCCAAAAATTTAGTCAGCGGAACAGCTTTTACCGTTTTACTGGCATTAAGTTTTTCCCATTTATCGAACGATGCGTTGCAATCGTTGATTCCGGCCGTTTATCCGCTTTTAAAAGATTCTTTGCGGTTAAGTTTCTCCCAGGTAGGGCTTATCACCCTGACCTTTCAATTTTCATCTTCTCTCCTACAGCCTGTGGTTGGATGGTATACCGACAAAAAGCCTCAGCCTTATTCTCTTCCGGCAGGCATGTGCTTTACCATGACCGGGATTTTCTTATTGTCGCTGGCACATAGTTTTCCGATGGTTTTACTTTCGGTAGCGCTGACCGGGATTGGTTCTTCCATTTTTCATCCGGAAGCATCCAGGCTGGCATACATGGCTTCGGGGGGAAAATACGGAACGGCACAATCTTTATTCCAGGTAGGCGGAAACCTCGGAGGATCATTAGGTCCCTTACTGGCTGCACTGATTATTGTTCCGTTCGGGCAGATCTCCATCCTATGGTTTTGTATAATAGCACTGATCGCCATGCTGGTCATGCTCCGGATCAGCCGATGGTATAAACGAAACCTGAAAAAATTAGATATACAGTCCAAAGAAGTAAAGACCGTTCAGAAAAAATCTTTGTTTTCTTCGCGGAAAACAGCTTTTATCCTGTGCATTTTGTTGTTATTGATTTTTTCCAAGTATATCTATCTGACAAGTATTACCAGCTACTATACTTTTTACCTGATGGACAAATTCCAGGTTTCGGTTCAGCATTCGCAACTATACCTCTTCCTGTTTTTATTTTCCGTTGCCGCGGGAACATTGGTAGGTGGTCCTGTGGGAGACCGCATCGGGCGGAAATATGTTATCTGGATCTCTATTCTTGGCGTAGCTCCCTTCACTCTGTTAATGCCGCATGTCAATTTACTGTGGACATGTATTCTGAGTATGGTTATCGGCTTTATCCTTTCATCGGCATTTTCTGCCATCCTGGTATACGCACAGGAATTGCTGCCTGGTAAAGTGGGAATGATCGCAGGGCTATTCTTCGGACTGGCATTCGGCATTGCCGGTATCGGATCGGCATTGCTCGGAAAATTGGCAGATTCCACAAGTATCGGACATGTATATTATATCTGTTCATTCTTACCGCTTATCGGGTTGGTTGCGGCTTTTCTGCCGAACGTTAGAAAGAAACGGACCGGCTCCGTTTGATTTTGTATTTTAAAAAAAATCGCTACATTTGTAAGTATGTTTAGAATCAGCAAAGAGTTTAGCTTTTCAGCATCCCATATACTTGATTGCCTGGGAGAAGGGCATCCCTGTGCCCGTCTGCATGGACACAATTATGTTGTTACGGTTCATCTTCAATCGGAGAATCTCGACGAATACGGTTTTGTTGTAGATTACAGGGATTTGCAGCTGGTAAAAGATTATATAGACAATCGATTGGACCATAGACACCTGAACGACTTATTCCCGTTTCACCCCACTGCCGAAAATATCGCCCGGCACCTTTATGAACAATTCAGGGATTCCCTGCCGCAAATGTATGCCGTAGAGGTGAGTGAAACACCCAAGACAAGCGCTATTTATGAGCCTGTACGTAAATGAAATATTTTATTCCCTGCAGGGAGAAGGAGGCCGAAGTGGTGAAGCCTCCATTTTCATCCGATTGACCGGCTGCAATCTGCAATGTGATTTTTGCGATACCGACTTCGCAACAGGCAGCCCGATGAATCCGGAAGATATCCTGCAGCAAATTTCGGAATATCCCTGCCAGTGGATTATATGGACCGGAGGAGAACCGACTCTGCAACTGACAGAAGATATCATCACCTTCTTCAAAAATAAAGGATACAAACAAGCCATAGAAAGTAACGGAATCCTCCCGATATCCCCTTTATTGGATTATGTGGTTTGCAGTCCAAAAAAAGATTATGCACAGACAAAAAAGAACAATCCGTTTGCAGACGAGATACGCATTCCTGTAAGAGCCGGAGAGTACTTCCCTTCTCCAGAAGAATTGTCTGTTGCCCGGCATTATTTCTTAAGTCCTGTATTTTCATCCGATCCGGATGAAACCGATGCGAATATCCGCTATTGCGTGGAACAAATCAAGCTGAATCCGGTATGGAAACTCAGCCTCCAGATACATAAATTAATAGGTATAGCATAAATTGTCATGGAAATAAAAAGCAGATTCGATCACTATAATTTCAATGTGCTGAACCTGGAAAAAAGCATTACTTTTTACGAAAAAGCACTCGGGTTTAAAATTGCCAAGCAGAAAAAAGCGGAAGACGGTTCCTATATCCTCACCTACCTGACAGACGGATCCGGACATTTCCTGTTAGAACTCACCTGGCTCCGGGATTGGGAAAAACCGTATGAACTGGGAGATAATGAGATGCATCTCTGTGTACGGGTATCAGGCGACTATGATGAAGTCCGCCGGTATCACAAAGAAATGGGATGCGTTTGTTTCGAGAATGAGGCCATGGGCTTATACTTTATCCACGATCCGGATGATTACTGGATCGAGATACTGCCGGAAAAATAAAAATACTCCGATTATCTTTTTTTTTTCAATTTGTTTACTGCAGACTCCAACGACTCTGAAGGCTCTATAATATTGTATGCACCCCAGAAATTTTCATCATAGAAACCCATTACCTTATCTCCGAGTGAATCTTTTTCCCTGAAAGCGGCTTTCCGCGGAATATTTTCTATGTCGTGCGATTGACTGTCGGTAACTACCATCTCACAGACAACAGCATAACCGGTTGCAAACAAGCGCCTTTTCCAATCACATTTAAAACGGATATCATTCCGCACATAGTTCAGGTATGTCTTCCCTTCCTGTTGTCTATAAGTTACCAAAAAGGATACTTCTTCAGGTTTGAATCTCAGTCCGGGAGGTTTTTTCATCAATATAAAATCGGTCACTTTATCCCTGTCTGACATATCCAATGCATATTCGGCTCTGGTAAAAGCCAGGGACTGTTGGTCTATATAGATAATACCTTTGCTTAAAGGATAAAGTAAACTTATCTTAGGAGTGAAGGCAATAACAAATTGGGGGCGATCGTTCAATACCGTAGGCCAGCGCATTTCGAATTGATAAAAAGACATTGTTTCCTCATCAAATAAAGCTTCCGGATTTTTTACAATATCCATGTTGACCGACAAGTTAGGTCCTCCCAATAATTTAACAGCCAGGGTATCACTAGGTTTTTCACTCAACAGTTTGCGTCCCTTATGTATTTGCACCCTATCGTCATATATCCCTTTGGTATAAGGCGATTTATATATTTGTATAACCGCTTCCGAAATGGAAATATAATCTCGTTTCTTCTGAGCGGTTTCCCGGTAAAAACCGGTGAGTAAGGCGGGTATCGTACTGTAATTCGTTTCTATTTTTTCTAATGCGGCCCGGATCAGGGCTTCCGGAGTAGACCAGGAAAGCACTACCACTTCGTTCAGATACAAGGGATTAGGAATCAAATAATATGTTTCATTCAAGCGATCCCTGCCGTCTACAGGAATTCGCAGGTTAAAATAACCCAGGTGGGATAACTCTATAGATGTAACACGAATAGTGTCGTTGATTTTCAGGGAGAAAAAGCCGTCTTCATTGCTTACAACACCGGTATGCCAGCCCGGTACGGAAACAGTTACCTGATCTAATTTTTTCTTAGTCGACTGGTCTTTGACTACCCCGTTAACAGTATAAAAAGAATTTCCTGCAACTTCCTGTGCAGATAAAACAGACATTGTCATATTCAATAAAATGAAACCAACAGATGTCAGAAAATGAGCCTTCATGTCTATAAATCAATGATTTATGTTCTTTCGAGATAACAAATCAAAGGCCGTTTTATTTTTCAATTATGCCTAACCTCAAGAGAAAAGACATTCTTCGGTGAAGGATGGTCTTTTGGCAGGTTCAAATACTTTGTATATATTTGCTTCTATAAAACAAATACACGCAAACTTAAATAAAAAACGGGAGATTTTATACGCCGCCCGATAAAAATCAAGACCACCCCTGTTCTATAGATAGTTAACGTGCTCGAAGCACAATGTTTCATTTAAACTTATCATTATGAGAACAGTATGTGGTCTTGACATCCACAAAGATAGCATATTTATGTGCATATTGGATAGTCAAGGAAAGAAAATTGAAGAAAAATTTGGAGTATCAACCCGTGAGATCAGAAGACTATCTCGAACCATGGGAGATCATTTTGTAAGTGAAGTTTGCATGGAAAGTACGGGAATTTACTGGATTCCGATCTGGCGTTTATTGGGAAACGATTTTCATTTACTGCTTGTTAATCCTCAATTTCTCAAACAACTTCCCGGTCGAAAAAGCGATGTAAAAGATGCTGAATGGATTGCCACCGTATTGCTAAAGGAATTGGTTCGCGAGAGTTTTGTTCCGGATGGACGTATTCAACGCCTCAGGCAATATGGGCGTAGGATACAGGAACTAAACAAAGATATTGTCCGGTGCGAACAACGGATAGACATGATCCTGCAACGCTGTAACATTCGCATAAGCAATTACATTTCAAGGATCAAAAGCAAAAGCTATCGCAAGGTGTTGGATACCCTGATAAAAGGTGAACGTTCCGCAGATGAATTAGTTAAACTCATTCACGGGCGGACGATCAACCGTCACGGGAAAGGCACCCTCCGGGATTCATTAGAAGGCGATGTTGAGCAAAGCGACATTGATATGCTCGTGCAATATATCCAGATGCTGGATATGCACAATGTCCAAAAACAACAATGTCTTAGCTCTATGATTGAAATCTGCAAAAAATATTATGGCAAAGCACTTGACATACTATTATCCATCTGTGGAATCAAATCACCCTCAGCTGTGATAATCATATCGGAAATCGGAACAGACATGACATTATTCGCCACCGCAGCAGCTATTGTTTCATGGGCAGGACTCAGACCTCGCAATGACGAAAGTGCAGGAAAAATTAAGAGCCGCAAAATAACACATGGGAACAAATATTTGCGCAAGGCTTTAATGGAATGTGCATGGGGAGCTGCAAGAACAATAGATTCTGTCTTTTACAACCGATTTATTTATCTCAAATCCATGAAGAAACACAACAATGCGGTCACCGTGGCTATAGCACGAAAGATGCTGGTGGTTATTTGGACATTATTATCAAAAGATGAATACTTCGATAGAGAGTATCATTTGAAAAACTCATTCGTCCCGTCATGAATACGGATTAGGGCGAGTGAGAGAACGGATTAATTGCAAAGCCTTTATATTTGTGGTGGAGCATACCCCGATTTCGCAAACTGACTGAGTCGATTAATCCGTATTGAACGCCGGTAAGAACCTTGAGTTCGAAGAGGAAATTAATTATGAATTGGAAGCGACGATAAGTGCTTCCTGAAATCGTATTGACCAGACCAAAGCGAAACCATGTAGTATCATATTGTCTTTACTTCCTACTTCATGTGGATTTATAGAGGAAATATA
>JAVBLA010000064.1:0-37684 GCA_031553775.1 Bacteroidales bacterium | reverse complement strand
TTCTTGTTATTTTTAATAGATACCATTGAGCCGATAAAAATTCAATGGAATGGAACAAACCATACAGGGATACTCCAAAATATTTTCATAAAAGCCAATAGTAGTCAAATTATTTTTGTGCTGATAGATGGAGTGCATCATCTAGGAGACGCAATTTATAAAAGAGCAAAAGGAATGGAAGAATGGATGAAAATTAGAATTGAAAAAGAGGTTAATAATAATCAAACAAAAATTTTTATTAATTGGTAGAATTCATCTATAAATATCTTTTTTCATCTTTTATACAAAAATATCCCTCAAGAATAAATCATCAAGACCAAGCCTCCGGTTATGCAGAAAATCTTCCTTTCTCGTTCCTCGAAAGCGTATTTTCCACATAAGTCTTGCTTTATTTCTTCTTTCGGCATGGAGGGTGTATAACAGTTGAAAAAAGAAATAATATGAAAACGGCATGTTTGTATGTGAATTGTATGTTCTTAAAAACAAAAGAGAGTCACAATTTCTTGTAACTCTCTGACTTTCAAGTGGTCCCACTTGGGCTTGAACCAAGGACTCCCTGATTATGAGTCAGGTGCTCTAACCAACTGAGCTATGGGACCGGTTCAACCTCTTGGTTGAAAGCGAATGCAAAATTACAACTTTTCCTGAATTCTGCAAGAAAATGTTTTAGTTTTTTATTTCTTTTCCATGAGTTTCTCCGGCTGGATCCATATTTTTATCCTGCATTACCTCGATTATTAAAAAGGATTACTACATTTGCCAGACAGATCATTTAATAAATCAAATAAATCTCATGTAATGGAATACAATGTGTTTAAGCTGACAAAAGAGCAGTTGATGGAAATTGCCCGCTCTCTTCAAACTAAGATAGAAACGGGCTTGAAGGAGTATAACACGGAAATCAAAGGGCTGCCTACTTATATCCATCCGAAGTTGGATGTGAAAGGTACCAAAGTACTTGTCCTCGATTTCGGGGGAACAAACCTGAGAGCAGCAGTTGTTGAATTTATTAATGGGAAACCGGTGGTTTCTACTGAAGAGATTGCAGAGAAAAGGTTACCCGAAAAAATCAAGGAACCGGGTTACGACCGTGATCTCTTATTTGATAGTATCCTGAATCTGGTGAAGGAGCTTAACCTGAATGGAGTAACTTCCATTGGTTATTGTTTCTCTTATCCGGCTAATAATCAGGTGAACGGAGATGCTGTGCTTACGGAATGGACCAAAGGGATCAAGATAGAACGCATGATCGGAGAACTCGTGGGAGGTCCCCTGAAAGAATACCTGGAAGAAAAGCTGAAAATCAAAATCAAAGGAATCAAAGTCATTAACGATACGGTTGCCAGTTTGTTTGCCGGATTAGTGGCGGAAGGCTCTTACGACGCTTATATCGGATTGATCGTGGGAACAGGAACCAATATGGCCTTGTCTGTATTCCCGGAGCAAATCACAAAGTTGGATAAAGAGTACAAAGGGAAGGAATGGATTACCGTTAATCTGGAATCCGGCAATTTTAATCCTCCGCATCTTACCTTGTATGACGAAAAAGTAGACAAAGAATCGGATAACCAGGGACGGCAACGCTTTGAGAAGGCAATCTCGGGTATGTACCTGGGAAAAATACTGGAAGCTGTTTTCCCGGATAAACAATTCGAAAAAGGTTTTGATGCCAGGAACCTGAATAATATGATCAATTATCCGGATATTTATAAAGAAGAATATGTGAAAGTGGCCCGTTGGATCTATCAGCGTTCTGCACATCTGGTTGCTGCATCGCTTGCCGGATCTACCCTGACATTGCTGAAACAAAACCCGGATTTGAAGAAAATCTGCCTGATGGCCGAAGGCTCTCTTTTCTGGAGTACGGTAAGGAACGATAACAGTTTCAAAGAACTGGTTTCCGGTACGCTGGATGATTTACTTGCTGCATTAGGTTACAAGGATATTTGTGTAAATATCATCAAAGTGGATAATGCCAATCTGATTGGATCGGCTATTGCAGGAGTTTCCATATAGTAGAATCAGATTTGATAAGTGCCAAAAAGGAGGTGCGTCAAAATAGACTTTGACACACCTCCTTTTTTATTGTTACTCAGGCTCTCCGGTAAGAAATGAATTATTCTTCCCCTCCGAATTCCATCAAATATGCCTTGATAAAATCATCCAGGTCACCATCCATGACCGCTTGTACATTGGATGTTTGATAATCGGTACGATGGTCTTTCACCCGGCGGTCGTCAAAAACATAACTGCGGATCTGCGAACCCCACTCGATTTTCTTTTTACCAGCTTCGATTTTGGCAGTAGCTTTTCTTCTCCGTTCGAGCTCCAGCTCATATAACTGGGATTTCAGCAAACGGATGGCATTGTCTTTATTGCCGAATTGGGAACGAGATTCCGTATTTTCGATTACAATTTCCTTTACTTCACCGGTGTCCGGATCTTTGTAGTTGTAGTGCAGACGTACTCCGGTTTCCACCTTATTCACGTTCTGTCCGCCGGCACCACTTGACCGGAAGGTATCCCAGGTGATATCACCGGGATTGACTTCTATTTCTATGGTATCGTCGACTAAAGGAAGGATGGATATAGAGGTAAAGGACGTCATCCGTTTCCCTTGCGCATTATAGGGTGAAACACGTACCAGCCGGTGCACCCCGTTTTCGCTTTTCAGGTATCCGTAAGCATAATCGCCTTCTACCTGTAGGGTGACGGTCTTAATGCCGGCGTCGTCGCCGTCCAGCCAGTTGGTAACTGTAGTTTTGTAACCTTTGCTTTCGCACCATCTGGAATACATGCGGTAGAGCATTTCTGCCCAGTCTTGCGCTTCTGTACCACCTGCACCCGCATTGATTTTTAACACGGCACCCAGGTGGTCTTCTTCCGAACGGAGCATATTTTTCATTTCCAGGTTTTCGAGCAATACGATAGCGCGATTATAGGCGGCATCTAACTCTTCTTCCGAGATTAATTCTTCCTTCAGAAAATCGAAAGATAATTGCAATTCATCGGCGGCCGCTTTGATTTCATTGTAAATTTTGAGCCAGGAGTTTAACTCCCTTACTTTTTTCATTTGCTCTTCGGCACGCTTGTTGTCTTCCCAGAAATCAGGAGCCTGCGTCCTTAATTCTTCTTCTTCTAATTGAACTTGTTTGGCATCGATGTCAAAGATACCCCCTCAGCGCGGACTCGCGCTCCAATACATCGCGTAATTGGTCTGTCGTTATCATTTTAATTGAGAATTGAGAATTGAGAATTGAAAATTAACGATTGGCGGGAATTTTCCGTATGGCCAGGCATTAATTTTTTGATTGTCAATCAGGTTATTATTCGTACATTTTTTCGATTTCTTTCTTGAATTTTTCGAGAAGAAAACTTCTTTTTAATTTTAATGTATTTGTCAGTTCTCCCGAATCGATAGAAAAGTCTTTTGGGAGGACAGTAAATTTCTTGATTTGTTCGTAACTGGCAAGCTCACGTTGTAACGGCTCTATGCGGGAAGCTATCAATTGGACGATTTCTTCTTTTTGGCATAGATCTTCCATATTTTCATAGAGAAGATTCTGTTCTTTGGCATAAGCTTTTAGTTCGGCAAATGCGGGTACGATCAAGGCCGTAACATATTTTCTTTTATCGCCGATTACAGCTACCGTTTCAATATAGCGGTCTTCTGCCAATCGCATTTCTATCTGTTGGGGAGCAATATATTTTCCATTAGATGTTTTATACAGGTCTTTGATCCTGTCGGTGATAATAATTTCATCGCTTTCTGTAAGATAGCCTGCATCGCCGGAGCGGAACCATCCGTCTTCCGTAAAAGCTTTTTTTGTTTCTTCCGGTTTTTTATAGTAACCCTGCATCACCGTTTTCCCTTTGATCAGGATTTCGTTTCCCTCGCCGATTTTTACCTGTACGTTCGGCATTACTTTGCCTACTGTTCCGATAGAGAATCCGGTATTCGGAAAGCAACTTACTGTGGCAGTCGTTTCCGTAAGTCCGTATCCGTAAATTAAGGGAATGTTGGCCGATTGGATAAAACTGTTGATATTATCCGACAGGGGAGCTCCCGCACAAGGGAAAATAGTGCCGTTTTCTATTCCGACAGCTTTTTTCAGTATGTTGTAGACTGTTTTATCATAGAACCAGAATTTGAGTTGTAATCCCCAGGGTGCTTTGCTGCCTTTATTCCGGTATCTGAAAACATATTTTTTACCTGTTTTCAATGCATCCATGAAAATTTTCCTGACCAGGGGACTTGAAGAGGCAATTTTTTCCTGTACGCCGGCATACACTTTTTCCCAGAAGCGGGGAACGCTACACATGGCATTCGGTTTCACTTCTTTGATGGTGTTCTGGATCTCTCTCGGATCCAGGTTCACGGCCAATGTATATCCTTTATGGAGACAATAAATACTCCATGCCTTTTCCAGGATATGGGTCAGCGGAAGGAAACACATTGATAATCCCTCTTCCGGAAGATAGCTTAGCCGGATATCGTGGATCACCATTGCCTCCATATAGTTGGTATGGTTGAGTATTACCCCTTTCGGTTCTCCGGTGGTTCCTGAAGTGTAGACAATATGTACGATATCTTCTTTTCCGACAGACTTTCTCCTCCGGCTCACTTCTTCCGAAGCATGGGTTTCCCGCGTAATAAAATCTTCAAAATAAACAGATGAAGTATCTTCTTTGTCTTTAACTACATCTTTATCCAGGATAACCAGTTGCTTCAGGGTTTTTCCTTTTTTCAGTACTTCGTATGCATTGTCGTACTGGAACTGTTCGCCTACAAACAGTAAGGCGATTTCCGATTCATGGATGATGTATTCTATCTGGGCGATGGAACTGGTAGCATACATGGGTACACTGATTCCCCGGATAGCGAAGGCTGCAAAATCGATAGTCAGGCATTCTTCTTTATTCTGGGTATATATTCCGATTTTGTCTTCTTCACGGATGCCCCATTCTACCAGGACTTCTGCTAATTTCAGTATTTTGGAAGAGAAAGTTTTCCATGAAATACCCGTCCATTTCCCGGTTTGCTTATCCCTGCTTTTGATGACATCCTTATCCCCTAAAACAGTCGCTCTTTCGTGAATAAGTTCCGATAAAAGATGATATTTCATTTGCCGTTTATATAAAAATGTGCTGCAAAAGTACGCTTTTATTCCGGAATATTCGCATTAATCTTAAATGAATCCTTACCTTTGCATGTAAAGAGCTGATTGGAAAAAGGATATAACAGGAACTGAAAAATGAAAATTCGCCATGTAAAAAACCGGGAAATCGATAAAAAACGTTGGGATTGTTTGATCGATGAAGCTCCCAATGGCAGAATATACGCTTATTCCTGGTATCTGGATATTGTAGCCAAAAATTGGGATGCTTTAGTAGCCGGTGATTATGAGTTTGTGATGCCGGTTCCTTTTAATACCAAATACGGGATTACTTATTCTATGAACCCTTATTTTATCCAGCAATTGGGCGTTTTTTCCAGGAAAAAACTGTCTGATGAGATATTTTGTGCATTTTTACAAGCTCTTCCCTGGAAAATTAAATACCTGAATCTGAATATTAATGCTCCGGAATTATTTACTTGTCAAGGCTTGAAAACCAAACGACGGACAAACTATATAGTAGATATTAATTGCTCATACGATGAAATCAAGGCCCGTTATCACACAAATGTCCGCAGGACGCTACAGAAAGAAAATTCATTCAGATTAGTTGAAACAACAGATTCCCGGACTGTGATACAAAATTACAGGAATTGGAATGGGCATTTAGTTCCATTCAGAGACAAAGATTATTACACAATGGCTGCGTTGGTAGACCGGATGAATAATGAAAAGCACCTGATTACCTGTTTGCTATTGGATGAAAAAGACGAAATTCTGGCTTCCGGTTTTTTATTTACCAGTCATCGCCGGGTTTATGATGTACTAAGCGCACAAAGTCCGGATGGGAAGACAAAAAATGCCAGGTATTTTTTTATGGATCATTTTTTTCGCCAGTATCACCACCGGTTGGAAATTTTTGATTTTGAAGGTTCTGAACTCCCCGGCGTTGCCGAATTTATCCGGAAATGGGGAGCTGTTCCCGAATACTACCTGAATATAGAGTACGCAAAGTTCCCGGTAAATTTATTGAAATAATAAAACAAACCACATACAATACCGATTGGAAAATAGCGTTATTCATGTATCGACCTCGTTATTATGCTGAAATCATTTTTTGCATCGGAATTCAGGAAAAATATTATGAAATTATTTTCAGCCAATGTTATTTCCCAGGCTATTGCATTGGTTGTATATCCGTTGGTTACCCGCTTATATTCTCCGGAAGAATTTGGTGCATTTAATGTTTTTATGAGTATTTGCAGCGTGTTTTTTGTGCTTTCGACAGGCAAATACGATGGTGCGGTTATTCTTCCTAAATCTCATAGAGATGCCGCGGCTGTTTTCCATCTTTGTATGCTTATTGCATCGACTGTTTTCCTTTTTCTGGGTTGCATTGTAATTTTATTTAAAACACAGGTTCTGGGATTATTTCATATTGAATCTATCGGTAACGGGATTTATTTTCTGCCTTTTCTGGTTTTTTTCTATGGTTTCGGCTACACCTTATGCCGCTGGTTCAACCGTTTAAAAAAATATGAGTTGATCAGCCGGTACGAAATTGTTCAGAATTCGGTAAACAGTTCAGGAAAAGTGTTATTCGGATTATTGGGTCTTACTCGTTTGGGTTTAGTATATGCTCTTTTCCTGGGTAACCTCTTCAGTGCATTATCTATACTGTTTATCAAAAATAAAAAAAGAGTATTCTGCTTACTCACTGGTTATCGAAAAGAAAGAATTCGTAAAGTGGCGGCTACTTATGCCAATTATCCGAAGTATACCTTGCCGCATTCTTTTATCGATATGCTTTCCGGAAATTTACCATTATTGTTGTTGACACCTTATTTTGAAAAAAATGTAATTGGTTTTTTTTCGCTGGCAATGGTTATCGGTTTTCGTCCGGTGAATCTGATCACCTCTTCCATGAATCAGGTTTTCTTTCAGCGTTCGGCAGAGTTGTATAACAAAAAAGCGCCTGTTTTACCTTTGTTCCGCCAGTTTTTCCGGAAAATATTCCTGTTCTTTTTTCCAGTTTTTATTCTGCTGTTTTTTGTTGTCACTCCGCTTACAACATATGTTTTCGGAGCCGAATGGACAGAGGCGGCAAAAAGTCTTAAAATCTTGATGCCCTGGTTCTTTCTGACACTTTTTACCGGAACATTTTCTTTCTTGCCGGTGATTTTTTTCAAACAGAAACAGGCGATGATCATTGAATTTATTCATACGGTATGCCGGCTGATAGCGATCTTTATCGGTATTTATACCCACAATTTTTATTCTGCAATCATCGCATTTTCCATTGTTAGTTCTATTTTTGTTTCGATGCAGTTTGTTTGGTATTATTTGCTAATTTTGCGATATGAAAAGAAACGTTCATCCGGCGTTTCACCTTAATACGGGAATATGAGTGACGATGTAATATACTACGATAGCGTTGAACTCCTGAAAGCGATGATTGCGATACCTTCCGTTAGCAAGGAGGAACAGGGTGTAGCCGATTTGTTGGAAAAATATCTGCAGGAACGGGGTTTGAAACCTCAGAGAAAAGGAAATAATCTCTGGTGCTTTTCTTCTTCATTTTCAGAAACAAAACCTGCCATTTTACTGAATTCCCATATCGATACGGTACGGCCGTCGGCTTCCTGGCAACGGAATCCTTTTACTCCGGAGGAAGAAGATGGGAAACTGTATGGCTTAGGCAGTAATGATGCAGGGGCCAGTGTGGTTTCATTGTTGCATGCTTTTCTTGTGTTGGAAAAAACAGCACAAAGTTATAATCTGATTTTCCTGGCATCCTGTGAAGAAGAAATTTCAGGAAAAGGCGGAATTGAAAGTGTATTGCCGGATTTACCTCCGGTAGCATTTGCCATTGTGGGTGAACCCACACAATTACAGCCGGCAGTGGCAGAAAAGGGCTTAATGGTATTAGACTGTGTTGTGCCGGGAAAATCCGGTCATGCAGCCAGGGAGGAAGGCGAAAATGCAATTTATAAGGCGCTCGAATGTATCCGATGGTTTAAAACATTTGAATTCCCGAAAGCCAGCGAATGGCTGGGAAAGGTAAAAATGACAGTGACGATGGTGCATGCCGGGACTCAACACAATGTCATTCCCGACAGATGCGAATTTACAGTGGATATCCGGAGTAACGAATGCTACAGCAATGAAGAACTTTTTCAATATATCCGGTTACATGCAGGATGTTCGGTAGAAGCCCGTTCGTTTCGGTTGAGTTCATCCGGGATAGATATCCGGCACCCGTTTGTGCAACGGGCGATACTGCTCGGAAAATCACCTTTCGGATCGCCCACATTATCAGATCAGGCGATGATGCCTTTTCCATCTCTTAAAATAGGCCCGGGAGATTCCGGCCGCTCCCATACGGCAGATGAATATATCTGCCTGAATGAAATCCGGGAGGCTATTGCATTATATACGAAACTTCTGGATGGTCTGGAGTTGAATAAATGATTACAAATGGTAGTTTTATCCGATAAGCATCAATTTTATGAAATCATCCGTGATTTTGAAGTTGTTCCTTTAACGCAAAGTGAAGGTTGGTATGATTATATTCATGTGGTGAAACCGGATGGAATCCTTTTGCTGGTAGATGACTTGGAGAATCCCTCCATTGCCTGTCTGGCGCATGAAAAAAAGTTTTTCCGGCTGAAGATGCTGCAAATTGAAGGTGAATGCTTTCGCTCTGCTGATATTGTTCCGGATCAGATCAAATCGTTTTATCGTGATGTAACTTCCTTTTTATCATACGATTTTATTGAAATTAACTCGAATACCCCTTATCATCCTTCATTTGAAATAGGGATGAGAGAGGCCGGATTTATGCGTCCCGTAGGAGTGTTTTCCTGTTATCTTACCAAAGATGTGGATCTCAGGGAAGAACTTGTATTATCTTCTAACTGGAAACGGAATCTGAAAAAAGCATCGAAACATCAACTGTTCTTTGAAATTGCAGATCCTGTATCGGAAGATGATATTCGTGATTTTGTAGGGATGTACCACGAGTTATTGCAGGATAAAAAGTTCGGACATCGGTTTAGCGACCTTCAATTTTCCAGCTTGCTTGTTCATCCTGATTTTCATCTGGTCTGGTTGAAAAATGAAGCAGGGAAAAAGATTGCTTCGTTCGTGTATTACCGGCGGAATAAATACGGGGAATCTGTTTTCCGGGCAAAAACGAAAGAGGCAATGAATAATGGCGCTACTTTTTTAATTTACATCCGGCTATTGGAGTTTCTGAAAGGAAATGGTTGTGAAATCTTTAATATGGGAAGACAAGCTCCCGGACCACAGGGAAATGTCTTTAGTTTTAAAAACGGTATTAAAGGAAACTATTATGCTTATAATGGGGAATGGTCCTGGTATAGAAAAAAATACTATCGGATTTTGATGTATTTTGTCAAGAAATATTTATTTAAACGACAAGAAGTGTAAAAAATGAACAGTCCGGTTTTTGCAATAGGAGGGAATGATTTCCCCATGCAGGAGAGTTTGAAGCAGAACCACTGGTATCGTACTCAGTGTATTCATGAGAAAAATTTGCTTGTAAGGTACAATTACTCTTTTAATGAAGAATATTGTATTGCATTTGAAGGTTCTTTGTATGGAAAAGAGATCCTGCTGTCGAAAATCCGGCAGCAAGGATATACCTTGGATGGCAAAAATGATGCAGCACTCGCTTTACATGCCTATATCATCTGGGGTGAGAATTGTTTTGTACAATTAAACGGATCCTGGTCGTTTGTAATCTATGATGCGAAAAAGAATATTTTATTCGGATCCCGGGACCGGTTTGGACTTAAACCCCTGTTTTATGTGCAAAACAAAAATTGGATGGCTTTTGCTTCCGAAGAAAATGATTTATTGGATTTGCCGGGTTTGACATACACCATCAATCCGGATGCCATCCAAAATCATATCCTTTGGAAGGATAACTCGAGTGATAATCGTTTTATCAATGAAATATCAGAATTGCTGCCATCGCATTATTTTGTGTTCAATCTGTTGTCTGCTAAACTTTCGGTGAAAAAGTATTATGAGATTGTATACAGCACAAAAATAACCCGTTATTCTGAAAAAGAAAAAGAACAATACATCGGACAACTGAGGGAGCTCCTGCTGGAAACAATCGGACAGATTCTGCCGGAAAACGAAAAAATGGCATTTTGCCTGAGTGGAGGTATCGATAGTTCATCCCTGGTTTCTATGGCAGCAACCGTACGGAACCGTAAAAATGTAATACCCTTGTCGTCTGTGAGCGGTTATGCACACAGCGATGAATATCAGTGGGCAAAGCAGGTGTCCGATCATTATCAGTTGAGTGGAGAGGCTTTTTTTATAGACGAGAAAATGATATGGGACGCTTTCCCTGAATTGATCCGTGCAGATAACCGGCCTGTAACCGGTACCAGTACCACAGTATTACTGCTGTTGATGAAAAAAGCGAAAGAGTTGAAATGTTCTACTATCTATGACGGACAGGGTGGTGATGAACTGTTTGCCGGCTATTCGGCACTATATCCCTCTTACTTATCTGAATTGGCCCGGAAATATCCGGATGATTTTTTAAGAGAATTAAAGTATGTTTCTGCTTACGGAGGATATTCAAGACTGGTAAAAACAATCGGTAAGGATTTCCAAACCCGGTGTTTTCCGGATATGCTTTCCCGGTCGCTCTTATTGCGTTATCATCCTGAATTTTCTTTGTTAACAAAAGATTTTCTGTCAGCTACAAAAGCGTATTTATGGCAGAATGCCCCTTTGCTGAAAGGTAACCTGAACCGTTTGCTGAGTGAATATGTGTGTGGCGACTGGATGAATACATTGGTACACTGGGAAGATAGGATCAGTAAATCTGTAGGTATAATGGCAAGAGTCCCTTTGATGGAAAACCTGGAATTGATTGAATATGCGTTGTCGATTCCCTCTTGCTATAAAATGCACCGGGGAGTTTCCAAATGGATTTTCCGTGAATCTATGAAAGGGATAGTGCCGCAACCTGTATTGGACCGGAAAGATAAAATGGGCTTCCCTTCACCGGCTGTCGACTGGGTTATCCGGTTGAATCCTTTGATCAGGGAATATATTGCAGAAGTGCAGGATGAATTGAATATTATGGATAAAAACCTGCTGTTAAAGCAATGGGATTCTATTTTTAGCAAAAGGGACGAAAGAAAAATCCTGTTGATCTGGCGATATTTTACATTTCTCCGGTGGAAATCAATGGTTTTTGGAGTGTAATATTTCTGTGTATATATGGTAAATCTCCCAGGCTACCACATCGGGCGATGCTAAATCCCTGAGATGTTCCGCAATCCTTTTTTTATCAAAATCCTGATAGTTGATTGTCATGTTAATCATGGCAGTAGCCAATGCATTTATATCTTCTACCGGAACACGGTAACCACAAAAATCCAGAAAAGTGCCGGTAGGAACTACCTCGGTGCAAACAACAGGTTTTCCGGTACTCAGAGCTTCCAGAAAAGAGAGGGGTTGTGCTTCTGTTCTGCTGGACAAGACAAATGCATTGGCATTCCATAACTCTTCACGTACTCCGGATGGAGATAGATAACCACAGAAGGTTATTCTATCAGAATATTCGCAATTTTTCAGGATATTCTGAAACTCAGGTTTTGAAAAATATCTGCCGGCAATCCTTAATTCTACCTGGTCCGATTTTTTACAAACAAGATCGAACGCGGGTAATAAAATATCATATCCTTTTTCCTGGAAATAGCTGTTGGCTGCGAAAAAAATAAATTTCTGATCGTTTCTGTCCACTTCTTTTTTATAAAAAAAAGTTGTGTCAATCATATTGGAAATAACTTTAAAAGGAACCTCTTTGGACAAAAAAGATTTTATTTTAGGAATTTGTTGCTCTGATACAGGGATAATATAATCTGCTCCGGAAAAAGCTTCCCGGTATAAAGGGATATATGCATCTTTAATTTGTTCCCTGGAAAAATTACTTTTTTGGCCGAATAATCCCTGGTGCTCGGTTAAAACATAAGGTATTCCGTATTTTTTTTTTAATTTTAGCTGCAACAACACCCGCCCACATGGAGCTGTGTGCGTGAATGATATCCGGTTTCCCATACAATATAATGTATTTATCGACTAATTTTTCGGTTTGAAGAATCCATCTTTTGATATTGAATGAGTGCCAGCCTGGCATCCTTCGTAAATAATGCCTGAACGTTTGTATGCCATCCTCAACAGATAAAAAACTACACCAGGGATACCGGATTGCATCAAATTTGTATTTCTTCCAGGGTAGTATAACATTGGCCAGGATACTTACATTGAGTCCGGCAGCCTGTAATGCTTTTGACTGTTCTTTACAGAACTGCCCTCCCTCAGGCAGGTACCAGGATGGTAGTTGCAGGACACTGATAGGTTTACCAGGTTTATCCTCTAATTTAACCATGGTTCTGGATTCAATTTCGTTTTTTCCTTCCACAGTTCAAAGTGCAAAATGGTAACATTCCCATCTTCCGTATCTGTGAAAATTTTTCCGATTATCTGGCCGGTAGATACTTTCGAACCGGTTTTTACATATACTTCTTTCAAATTGGAGTAAACAGTCCGGTAATTACCATGCTGCACGATGATTGAATTATTATATCCCGGAACTACAAAAATACTGGTGACCGTGCCATTGAATACGGCACAGGCATCGTTACCCGGTGAAGTTTGGATATCAATGCCATTGTTATTGGTCATTACATATTTCAATTCCTGGTGCTTTTGCTGCCCGAACCTGCCCACGATTTTGTATTTTCCTTTGATGGGGAAGGGTAGAGCCCCTTTGTTATTGACAAAATTTGAAGACAATGTCCGTTCTTCCCTAGTCATTGCATAGCCGCCTGTAGTTTCCGCCACCCGTTCCGGTTCTGCCGGTTTGATGGTTTTCCCGGACTCTTTGGCTTTCTTTTCTGCCGCAGCCTGGAGCTCCGCTGCTTTTTTGGCTTCTCTTTCCGCCCGTTCTATTTCTTCCTGAATGGCTTTCTCAATCTGTCTGTTCAGCGCTTGTGCCTGTTTTTTCTTTTTGTCTAATTCCGCCTGTAAAGATTTTTCTTTTTTCTTCAGGCCGTCGACTTCCGTTTGCTTGGTTTTTTCCTCGTCTTGTAGCGTATTGCGCTCTTTTTCCTTATTCTGCAATAAGGCCAGTTTTTCCTGTTTGCCCTTATTCAATGCTTCTTTTTCCTTTTGTAGTTCTTCCTGTTTCAGGATGATTTCCTGTGCCTGTAATTTCTGATAAGTTGCATATTCTTTCAGATAGCGAAGTCTTCTGTACGACTGGGAAAAAGTTTCTGCAGAGAGGATATACAACATCTGGTCCTGGACTTTTTTATTCCGTTGCATTTTTTGGAGCGAAGAAGCATAGTTTCCCCGTTTATATTCCAATTCTCTTTCTAAGAGTTTGATGTTTTTTTCTTTTTCGGCAAGTTCCTTGTCTAATTCGGAAATTTCTTCATTCAGAAGATCGATTACTTTTTTCCGGGAGTTGATCTGTTCGATCAACAGGTTCAGACGTCCCATCAGGTTGGTAGTAGAGGTTTTAGTTTCCTGCAATAATTTGTTGGTCACCTCGATATCTGCCAGAGCGTTTTTCCGCTGGTTTTCCAGGTCTTTGATCTTCTTTGAAGTCTGTGCTTCCGTACACAGGCAGAGAAGTAAAATCCATATGATCAGGCCGATTTTCTTCATTACAAATTCCTGATTAAATTAAATGCGTCCGAAACCCTGATTCGTTTATATTTGGCAGGGATATTGAAGTCCGTGTCGAAATCGGTATCCAGATTGATTTTGGAATAGGAAAATCTGAGCCGGACTTCTCCTTCAGAGGGTGTTTTCAGTGTTATAACCATGTTCATGGGGAAAACCTGCGATTCGCTTACTTTCTGGAAATCGCTGTATTGGGAAAGCAGGGATGCTCCGGTTTGTTGTTTTCCTGCCGATATGTATAAAGATTGAATCTTGCCGGTGTAATCACCTGTGAACAAATAGTCGATATCCTGTCTGTCTCTGGCATGGATCAATGCTTTGTCTTTGGCTCTTTCTATGGAGAAAATACCGGAAGATACTTCTTCTGTGATGGTTTGCTTTCCGGCTATAAACAACTGATTGGTAAACAGGGCTTGTAAACTGAAAAAATCGAAATCGAGTTCTGTTCCTTCTTTTAATTCACTGATATTTTCAGCTGCATACCGATGATTGAACCTGTCCAGAAATTTTATGCTGTCCGGAGTAAACTCCACCTTAAAAGCTTCAACGCCTAAAAAAGGCTGGAAAGACAGTTGGATCTTTTCGTTCTTAATTATCTTCAGGGTGGCTTTCGACCCCAGGCTTTTTTGGGGAGTTTTGATCTCCGCATTAAGTTTTCCTGAAATTGTATTGAACTGGATGGATTGACCGATGATCGACCGGATAATCTCCGAATCGCTTTTCCCTGCTAACGATGCGGACTCTTTCGTTGTTTTACACCCGAAAAAACAGACCAGCAGGCAAATGGTCAGTATCCGGACAATATTATTTCGCACCAGGATCTTCATAATATGTTTTATCTGCAATTTTCTTTCTGACAATTTCCGTATCTTTTCCTTTTTCCAGCGCTTTTTGCCATTGTTCTACCGCTTTGTCCTTGAGACCGTTCAAATACAGGATATCACCGTAATGGTCGAGAATTTCACCACTTTTTCCACCATCTTTGGAAATGGCGCTTTCAATATAAAATTTGGCTAAGGAATAATTACCCTGTACAAAGAATATCCAGGCGTAGGTGTCGATATATGTACTGTTCTCCGGTTGGGCCTGTACACATTGTGCGGCCATTCTCTCCGCTTTGCTGAGGTCTTTTTTGTCCAGCGACAGGAAATAAGCATAGTTATTCATGACGCCAATATTCTTGTTGTTGTATTTCAATGCTGTTTCGTATGATTCGTATGCCTGGTTTTTTTCTCCCAGATGATGATACAAGTCACCGATTTGTCCGTAAAAATCCGATAGTAACTGTAGGTCGTTCTTTTCCACCAGGTCTTTCCCTTTCAGGAAAACCGATAGGGATTTTTCATAATTTTTCAATTGATAAAGTCCTACACCTTCATAAAAATAGAATTCGGCATTCTCCGGAAAATGTACCTGGGCGGCCTGGCAGATACGGATACATTCTTCCATATCTTCTTCCTGCAGGCTGATAGCCAGTAATTGTTTCCAGGCTTCCTCATCTTCCGGCGCACTTTCCGTAATGATCTGATATTGGAATTTGGCATCTTCCACTTTTCCTGTACTCATCAGGAAATTTCCGTACAACATATTCAGGTCGGTTTCCTGTGGATGCTGCTCCAGTATTGTTTTAAATAAGGCATCTACACCTTCCGTCCCCTTTTTATCCCGTTGTAAAGATGCGATGTAACGCACCAGGATGTTTAGTTTGGTATCAATGTCCAATTGCGTACTTCGCAAGGCCGAATCGACTTGTTTCTGGGCCGCTTCCTTATCTCCGGTATATTCGTAGTAATTGGCCATGGATACCGTGTAATACGGGTTCCCAGGATCAATTTGATAAGCCTTCTGGTAATATGTGTATGCCTTTTCCGGTTCGTTTTGCTCCAGGTACAGGTCTCCCATCATGATCGGATACTTGGGCTCTGTAGGATATTTTACGGTTAGTTTTTCAATTTCCCTGTTAGCTTCTGCCTGTTTCTCGATGGATGTGTACAGCCGGTATTTCTGAATGGATAAAGATTCATTCATCCCTATGTTCTCTTCCAGTACATCCAAAGCTTTAATGGCGTCTTCAATCTGCCCCTGTTTGGTGTAAATTTCACTCAGATAGTAGTTCAATTCGGGTTTGTCAGGATGTTTTTTGATCAGCTCTTCGTAAGCTTTGATAGCTTCTTCATTCATTCCTAATTCCCGGCACACATTGGCCAATGCTACTTTATAGTCGAAATTATCCGGGCTGTAGCGGACCGCTTTTTCTAAATGGTCTACTACCATATCCGCTCTTTTCAGGTATAAGTAGTAGTTGGATATTTCATAATGGGCTGCTGAAGATGTGGAGTCGATTTCCAGGCATCGGAATAAGGCTTCGAATGCATCCGCATGCTTTCCTCCCTGTTTCAGTTTCAGGGCTTCCAGGAAAAAGTAATCGAATTTCCGGTTTTGCTTGTCTTTATCGGGGATGGGATTCCCCAGGTTTCCGGCAGCAGTAACCTGTAACAGATAGAACAATCCTATTATAAAAATCGGGAATTTTTTCATCTTATTGTTTTCCTGTATGTCCGAACCCGCCGGCACCTCTTTCTGTTTCTTCCAGAACTTCTACTGCCTGCCATTCCACCCGGGCGTGAGCGGCAACTACCATTTGGCAGATACGTTCCCCATCGTTGATTATAAAAGGCTCGTTAGAAAGATTGACTAAAATCACTTTGATTTCTCCCCGGTAATCTGCATCGATGGTGCCTGGGGTATTCAGTACAGTCAGCCCGTGCTTATTTGCCAATCCGCTTCTTGGGCGTATCTGGGCTTCGTATCCTACCGGCAATTCGATGAAAAGTCCCGTCGGGATCAATTTTCTTTCCAGGGGATTCAAAGTAACGGGTGCTTCTATATTGGCTCTCAAATCCATGCCTGCTGAATAGATAGTGGCGTATTCCGGCAGTGCATGTTTGGACTGGTTGACTATTTTTACCTGCATATAATTATTTGAAAATGGAATTAATGTGCAAATATAGTGAAATCCTGAACGGAAATGTGAAAATCTTAGATTTTTAACGGATTGTTGTGGATAAAATATTGTACATTTGCGCCATTCTTATAACATAATGAACTGAAGACATGATCTCTGTTTATAATATCAAACCTAAGTTTCAGGCATTCCTGAAACCTGTATTGGGAATGCTCCACAGATGGAGAGTTACCGCTAACCAGATAACTTCTGCGTCTTTGATCTTATCGTTAGTGATCGGTGTTTTATTCTGGTTTGCCGATGCTTTTGCGCTCTTTTTCCTGGCGCTTCCTATTGGCCTGTTCCTGAGAATGGCTCTCAATGCTTTGGATGGTATGATGGCAAGAACCTATCATCAGCAAAGTAAGAAGGGAGAACTGTTAAATGAACTGGGTGATGTGGTATCTGATGTTTTTGTTTATTTCCCCTTGCTGAAATATGAACCCCAAAGTTTGTATCTGGTTGTGGCTTTTATCTGTCTGAGTATTATCAACGAATTTGCCGGTTTACTGGGAAAAGTAATTTCGGATGTCCGCCGCTATGAGGGACCCATGGGAAAGAGCGACCGCGCTTTTGTGATGGGCGTTTACGGCATCCTCTGCACCTGTTCCGTTTCTTTAGGAGGCTATTCTGTCTGGGTATTCGCCGTAATTAATATTTTATTATTGCTTAGTACCTCACTCAGAGTAAAAAAACAACTGACTCTTATAAAATAATATTGTAACAATAACATACTCCATTCCCAATAGAATATCAGTATCCAAAATTCTCAATTGGCTAAGGCCGATCTAACAATTCTCAATTTTCAATTATGAAAGAAATCTTCCACTCCAACCTCTTCAAAGACGATGCGATGATGACAGTTGTCGCCCTGATTTTCGGAATACTGACATTCGCCACAGTCTTATTTTATGTGATAGGATGGATCAAGCCGAAGGCCAATCTCAAAGAATTGAAGGCACGTACCAAATCCTGGTGGATCATGGCACTGATGTTTATTGTAGCTTTGATTTTCAGTCCTAAGATATCTTATGTTGCCATTGCATTTTTGTCTTTTGTCGCTTTCCGGGAGTTATATTCCATACTGGGTTTCCGGAAGTCAGACCGGCGGGCAATCTTCTGGGCATTCCTATCGATTCCCATCCAGTATTATTTAGCTTACATCGGCTGGTATGAAGCTTTTATTATTTTCATTCCTGTAATTATGTTCCTGGCGCTTCCCATGCGGATGGTGTTGAAAGGAGATACTTCCGGTATCGTGAAATCGATGGCAACCCTGCAATGGATATTGATGCTTACCGTTTTTGGGATCAGCCACTTAGCTTATTTGCTTTCTTTGCCCGATATACCCGGATTCAGCGCTGGGGGTAGGGGACTGTTACTTTTTGTTGTTTTCCTGACGGAGATTAATGATGTAATGCAATTTACCTGGGGAAAACTGTTCGGAAGACACAGAATTATTCCAAAAGTCAGCCCGAATAAGACCTGGGAAGGCTTTGTAGGCGGAGTAATCAGTACAACGGCAATCGGGTATTTCCTTGCTTTCCTGACTCCATTGAATACGGTTCAGGTTATTTTTGTGAGCGCATTCATCGCTGTGGCAGGATTTATCGGCGATGTTGTGATGTCGTCCGTCAAAAGGGATGTCGGAGTGAAGGATACCGGGAATGCAATTCCGGGTCATGGGGGTGTTTTAGACAGAATCGACTCTTTAGCCTATACAGCTCCTGCCTTTTTTCATTGGATTTACTACTTAGCTTATTAACAGATGCAACGGATTGTTCTTGTCTTGGTTTATAGTCTGGCTATCCGTTGGATTTTGCGCTTGTTTGTCGGTGTGAAATTTAAAACAGCTGCTTTCCTGAAAGAGGAAAAACAATTTATAATAGTGGCCAACCATAACAGTCACCTGGATACAATGACACTCTTATCTTCCATTCCTGCATCCATTGTGAACAAGGTCAAACCAGTCGCTGCGGAAGATTATTTCGGAAATACTCCCTTCAAACGAAATATGAGTAACTATTTTATTAATACCCTATTGATCTCGCGAAAGGGGGGAAGCGGTATCCTGAAAATGAAAAAAGCGCTCGAAGACGGATATTCCCTGATTCTTTTTCCCGAAGGCAGCCGGGGAGAGCCGGATGAAGAACAATCCTTGAAACCGGGTATTGCTTTTCTACTGGCACAATGTCCTCAAGTGAAATATGTTCCGGCTTATATGACAGGCATGGGGAAAGCAATGCCTAAAGGCGATAACCTGATTCTTCCGTATGAATCGTCTTTGGTTTTCGGAACTCCTCAACAGATACAATCGGAAGATACAAAAGAAATCCTGCATCAGATAGAAGAAGACTTCAAACAACTGAAAAACCAGAAAGAATAGGCTAAGATTTATTTTGGGCAGACTGCAAAATTTCCATTCCTGCTTCTAACCACGTTGTTACATCCGAAGGAGTATCAAACTCGTCCCGTCCGTCACTTTGTTTATGCCCGAGCCGTACAATTACAGCGTGCAGGTCGGGAATAGCCAGGATGTACTGCCCATATAATCCCCGTGCATAATAAATGTTCTGTGGTTTGCGTGGGATATTCCACCACTGATAACCATATACCTGGTTGGGAATTCCCAGTTTTTTGTATATCAGGGAAGTATCGGGAGTTATGGAGGCATGCAGATATTCTTCAGAGATAACACGATGGTCACCCCAACAGCCTTTGTTCAGGATCAGTTGACCTAAACGGGCAAAATCACGGGCATTGGAATAATAACAACAGTAAGCTTTTTCTATCCCATCTTTTTTATCTAAGCTCCAGAGGGCATCGTGTTCAGCCTGGATAGGTGTCCATATTTTTTCGGAAGCATAGTCGGATAGCGCTTTCCCGGTAGCTTTTTCTACGATCAGCGACAGTAATTGTGTAACTCCGCTTTGGTAGTTGACATATACTCCGGGCTCTTCTAGTTGCTTCATGTCTAAAGTCATTTTTTTTAGGTTGTTTCCGTAATAAAACCGGGTGGTGGTGGAAAAAGGGGAAGAGTAAGACTCCTCAAAATCTACTCCAGCACTCATAGTCAGCAGATGTTTGATGGTAAGTGTTTTGAACTTTTCATTATCAAAACCAGGAACAAAATCTTTAACAGGTTGGTCCACGCTCCGGATCAGTCCGTCGTCGATAGCACACCCGACCAATAGCCCGACCATACTTTTGGCCATGGAAAACGAGTTGGTTTCCGAATACTCATTGTATCCGTTCCAATATTGTTCGAAAAGGATCTTCTCATCTTTTATTACCAGGAAAGCCACTGTTTCCAGTTCTTTGAAAACCGGCAGATATTTTTCATTGATCTTAGCCTGGTTATAATTTTCGGAAGCTAACCATGGATGGGGATTCCCGGCCTTGATAATGTGACTGGAAAATATGGAGGCATCATCGATCGATGGATATAGATGAATCAGTGTTTGTCGCAGATAATAATTCGACGGCCATGCCAGGAAAATAATAATTCCCGTAAGAATAACTCCTGCGGTAAGCAGGATTTTTTTCTTTGTACTCATAATCTATGTAATTTAATTATACAGATCCTCTAAGGTCAGTTCTCTGAAATCGGGAATTACTTTCCATACTTTATTCTGGATGGCAGATTCCGGGTTGGTAGTCGACAGACCAACGACTTTCATGCCGGCCGCATTTCCTGCATCGATTCCCTGGAAAGAATCTTCGAAAACAATACATTGGTCAGGTAGTGCTCCCAAATCTTTGGCTCCCAACAGGAAACACATCGGATGAGGTTTTCCTTCGGTTATCCGGTCGGATGATACGATGGTATCAAACAGTTCTTTGATGGGCAAACGGTTGAATACGATTTTTAGCTTTTTATCATCCGAACTTGTTACCAGCCCGATCTTTATACCGGCAGCCTTCAGTTTGTCAATGAATTCCAATGCCCCGGGAATCGGTTCGTAAGACATGGTTTGTTCGAATTGATGATTGGCATCTTCAATTTTTTTTTGTTCCTCTTCTGATAAATGGGATAAATGCCGGCTCAGGATATTCGACATTGTGGTGCCTTTTACTATATGCTCGAATCCATCGGCTAATTGATACTCTTCTCCGGTTTTTCTCCAGAAAATATCATACTGAGTCTCTGTGTCGATAATTACTCCGTCTAAATCGAATAAAACAGAAATTGCTGTCATTTTATTAGAATATTACAAAAACACAAAGGTAGTAATATAACTTGATTTATCTTTCAAAAAAACTTGTCTCACTATGGTTTTATCCCAGAAATGATTACCTTTGCAAAACTTAGTAACTGAAACCAAATATATTATGCAGACTATTAAAAAGAAAAAAACAGAAAAACCTGTTTGGCAAATTCCTGATCAAAAAGAGGGAGCCAAGCCGGAAAGGACTCAAAAAAAAGTTTATATAACTTTTGAAGAGGCAAAACAGCATTGCCATGAATTTATAGACAAAACCTGTGATGCTCATGGTATATTATGATTTGAAAGCGATCGAAACCTTAAACTCTATTTTTTACGGTCTTCTTGTCTGGTCAAAACATCCTCTATCCAAATCACATGCCAAACTATATGTGGATGATATTTTTGCAGAATGTGAAAAATTGAATCAAAAGTCAAAACATTTGAAATGCAGGTATAGTTCTCATTCTTTTTATGGAGAATTTGCACATAGGATATAAGAGAAATGCCCATACAATTATGTGGAAAATATCATGAACAATCACCTGACTGTTCATGATTGAAATTTATTCGAACCGGATCGTCTTAGCCGGCGATATCCTGGCTATAATATAAGAAGGCCCCACCAGCATCAGCATCGAAACAACCAATGTACAGATATTCAGCAGTGCCAGATTCCATACATTCAGGTCGATAGGTACAGTGGAAAGATAGTACGATTCCGGGTCTAATTTCAGAAAACCGAACTTTTTCTGCAGAACACAGATGGTTATGGCTATGAGGTTTCCCCAAAGCAGTCCTTTGAGAACAAGGAACAATGATACCCGAAGGAAAATTTTACGGATCATCGTGTTATCCGCACCCATCGTTTTCAGGATACCGATCATATTCACTCTTTCCAGAATAATGATCAGTAAGCCGGAAATCATACAGAATCCGGAAACGGCTAACATCAATATCAGGATAATCATCACATTCATATCCAACAAGTCCAGCCAGGAAAAAATCATGGGATTCAAATCTTTGATGGTGCGGATAAAATAGGTGTTCCCCAGCCTGTCTTGCCGGTAACCTATATAACTGTATAATGCTTCTGTTGTTTGATCCAGATGATTGATGTCTTTTGTCAGTACTTCAATACCGCTGACCATATCGTCGTCCCATTGATTCAGGCGCCTGATCTGTTTGATGTCGGCGAATACAAATAATTTGTCGTAGTCGGAGAAATCTGTCCGGTAAATACCGGCTATTTTGAATTTCCGTACCCGGACATCATCCTGTACAAAATAAGTAAGGAAAGCATCTCCCAGCTTCAGGTTCAGTTTATCGGCCAGATAACGGGAGATAATAATATCAGTGGAAGTATTCTCTGGATCTATCTTCAGGACAGTTCCTTCCTGAAGGTGTTTATTGAAAAAATTCCAGTTATAATCCTGGTCTACTCCTTTGAGTACCACTCCCTGGTAATCATCATCGGTTTTAATAATTCCGGGTTTGGTGGAGATGCAAGCGGCATGTTCTACTCCCGGAATTGCACGAATGACAGATAAAAGACTATCGCTTACAGCAATCGGATGTGTTTCGTAGGAATAATTACTGTCGAAATTACTTACCTGTATATGAGAACCGAATCCGATGACTTTATTGGCAACTTCTTTTTTGAATCCTATTACTATTACCATAGATAAAATCATCATCACCAATCCCAAAGCCATCCCGATAATAGCAATGCGGATAGCAGGAGGAGAAACTTTTTTCTCCTTCTCCTGATTGAAACGGATACGTTTGGCGATGAATGACTCTAACATGACGATGAGTTAAGAATTAAGAATTAAGAATTAAGAGCTGGTTTTCCAAAAATCAGGAACCTTTAACTCTTAATTCTTAACTCATAACTTTATTGTATTCTTCCAGAGCTTTCTCAAGCACAATCATAGCATTGGCAAGATCTTCTTTTTTAAGTACATATGCGATGCGTACTTCGTTTTTGCCTTTGCCCGGAGTGATATAAAATCCGGAAGCGGGGGCCATGAAAATGGTTTGTCCTTCGTATTCGAAATCGGAGAGGCACCAGGCACAGAATTCGTCGGCGTCTTCTACCGGGAGACTGGCTACGGTATAGAAAGCTCCCATGGGAATGGGAGTATAGACTCCAGGAATTTTATTCAGGCTGTCTACCAGGAAATTGCGACGTTCTACATACTCTTCATACACGTCGCGGAAATACTCTTCCGGGGCACTGAGAGAGGCTTCGGCGGCAATTTGCCCGATCAACGGGGGACTCAGGCGCGCCTGGCATAGTTTCATTACCGTTTTACGTAATTCTTTATTTTTGGTAATCAGGGCGCCAATCCGGATACCACATTCGCTGTATCTTTTGGACACAGAATCGATCAGTACAACATTGTTTTCAATACCGACTAAGTGACAGGCTGAAATGTAGGGAGAACCGGTATAGATGAATTCCCTGTAAACTTCATCCGAAAACAGGTATAAGTCGTATTTTTCCACTAAGTGCCTGATCTGATTCATTTCCGCCCTCGTGTATAAATAACCGGTCGGATTGTTCGGGTTACAGATCATGATGGCTTTGGTGCGCTCATTGATCAGTTTTTCAAATTCTTCTATTTTAGGTAATGCAAATCCGCTTTCGATAGAAGAAGTAACCGGCCGGATCACCGCACCTGCCGAAATCGCAAACGAAATATAGTTGGCATAAGCCGGTTCGGGAACGATAATTTCATCACCAGGATTGAGACAGGCCAGAAATGCATAAAGCACGGCTTCCGACCCACCGGTAGTGATGGTGATATCATCCGGGCCCAGGTTGATGTTGTATTTGGCATAATATGCTACTAATTTTTCCCGGTAACTCCTATAACCGTCGCTGGGACTATACTCCAATACACTCCGGTCGATATTCCGGATCGCATCGATAGCTACTTGCGGAGTAGGAACATCAGGCTGGCCGATATTCAGGTGATATACTTTCAAACCTCTGGATTTGGCGGAATCGCTGAGAGGAACTAATTTGCGAATAGGTGATGCGGGCATTTCCTGTCCGCGTACTGATATTTTCGGCATTGAAAAATAAATTTGTACAAAGGTAGTGTAGAAATTTGTGCGGGGCAAAAAAAATAATAAAAAAAGTGCCTGTACATATTCGTGTATGGCAGGCACTTTGTCTGTTCTGGAATTTTGAAGTTTTATCGGTTCACTATCTTTTCAATCCGGCAGGTTTTTCCTGTAAGTACTTTGACTACAATAAACCGTTGCCCGGCAGGTACCGGGTAGCTGATTTTATCACTGTCGATACCATATTCTTTAATCAGACTTCGTCCTTGTATATCGGAGATTTCCACACTTCTTATCAGATCGGAAGCTGAAGATGAAATGTATACCAATTCTTTGTACGCATATATCCGGATTATCACTGCTTCTGTTGGTTCTTCTATGTTCGTTTGCGATTCTGAAACTAAGTGCAGAAAGAATCTGCCCTCTATATTTCCTGTCGCATTACTGAATAAATACTCAGGCTCTTTATTCAAATGATGGAAAATATTCATATACCGGTCTTCGAGTAGCAGTTTCTTATCTTCTCCCAGCGATTCGACCCCTTTGATACTGAAAGTCAGAAATCCTTTTTCTGAGGTGCGGACACCGAGTTCTATCGGCTGTGTGAAGTTATCGGTATGTATGGAAGTCGCTTTTTTGTCGGTCAGCGCATAAATGATGGCTGGCTTTTGCTCTTTAGTGTTGAACAGCGTATATGCATCCTTGTTTTCATCGTAAGAATTAGATGCTTCAGGATTGTATATTAAAGTAACGGCACTGTTTCGTTGATTATTCCGTCTGACTTCCACATTGATTCCTTTTAGAATTCTATTATTCCTTAACTTTTGCTTGGGCAATGTAACCGACATAGCGGCATTGAACTTTAACTGATTGACAGAAGCTCCGGCCACGGCTTTTTCCAGGACGAACGACTGCATGGGAGCAATATACCGGTTATTGTCGGAATCGAATGTGCTGACTTCTTCGTTGAAGGCATCAAAACTTCCGCCGGCATTGTTCCAGAGGTAGTATTTGTTTTTGATCAGGAGATCGTTTCCTAAAGTTGCCCGGAAAGTGGAAAAGTCCAGGTGAGACATGAAAGGATTTCCTACAATAAAGGTATTGTAATTTGTATTGGTACCATTCACCGGTAATCCGAAAGCAGAATTGTAGGTGGTGTATTCCGGATACCATTTCCCTTCGGCAGTGCGCGATACCTCAGTGGCTTTTTCTTCGTAGATGAAGCGTGCGGCATGATCCCTCCGGATATTTCCCCAACCGGTCCATATTCCACTATGGCTGATACCGTCCGAACTGAAGTACGGGTATTGTAAAATAGTTTCTCCATTCTGATAAGCCGTGCTGTTCTGATAATTGCCATTACTGCTGTGTTTAGAAGGGAATACAAACGATCCGTTGCCTTCATCGAGGTTGATTCCGGCTACAAATCCAGATCCGGCTTCTAATCTTACATCAGCCGTATTAAATGGATTCGACCAATTTCCGGCCAAAGTCGCCGGAGTCAAATTTGCGTCTTCAGGATTGACCGTTTGATATTGTTGCATAAATACCTTCGGACGGCTGGTGTGCATTGGATCGGAACTTTTATCAAAATAGTCGCCGGAATACATATCCCTTAACGGGGCAGATAGCATATACCATTGGTTCTTAGCCAGATTCAGGCGGACTTCCGCTTCGTCGTAATCCAGCCAGAAGGGTTTAGCCACTTCGCCTCCGTGTTCAAAAGTAATTTTTGCACAAGCGGGTTGCAGGTAATTGCTTTCTGTGGAAGCGTTTCTCAATATGGGATACACATTTTTACCGTCGGGAATCAACACATCCGTACATTTGTCGGGAATACCGTTGGACCAGTTGCCGGTATTATTCCAATCTTCGTTTATACTTCCCAACCAGGTCGATTTCTCTGGAACCACATATACATTCAGGGAAACTTCCGAGTTACAGGTTCCCTCTGCGTTCCGTCTGACAATCAACCGGACTCCCTGTGTCTGTTTACTGCCGGACAATGTACCTTCGGTTCCGCTTTTATATGCAAATTTCACAGGAGATTTAATTCCGTTATTTTCTGCCTCTTCACTCATATACTTTAAGGTAGCCTGGCTGGTAGCATCAGGTATCAACCAGGTATAATTATATCCTTCAATTACAGGATCTCCTATTTGGACGGAATTATTATCGCCCTGACAAACCTGGTAGGTGCCTGTCAGCCTATAAGGAATAGAAGCCGGAATTTCCGTCAGGGGAGAACAGATATAGGTATTTTGAGTTTCATTGCGAGGTGCGGATAATTTTATTCCGCAGATTTGAGCGGCAGAAACAGCCGAAATAATTTCAAACTCTTCCGTATCACCTGCTGGAATTAATGGAATGCTTATTCCTTTGATCTTTGTATCTCCCGAGTACAATTCCAGAATGAAGTCGGATAGATCCGTATCACCGTTGTTTTTGGCTTTACCGCTTACTTTTACCTGCTGCCCGTTGGCAGCATCATAGTATTCCTCAAAAGCCACATCTTCTAAAGTAACTTCTATTTTATCCATTCGGAATTTGGCTGTCCGGGAAGTGATATTGCGATATACCTGGCAGGTGTATGGGTTTTCTCCGTTTCCGGGTGTACAAGTCATCTCGAACTTACTACGGGCGGTAATGTCGATTTCTTTTTCCGAACAATCCATCGCTCCGGCCTCAGGAATCAATACAACCTTGAAATCATAAATCAGCGGCCCTGCTTCATTGTCAAACATGGCGATCAACTGGTTCGGATTGCCGGCATCCTGGACAAAGGGTATATTACTGCCGGCGCCTTCTTTGCGCAGATAGCTGTTGGCCGCATCTAAACTCAGATGATCGGGAATTTCAATCATGGCTTCGATATTGGCAGAAGCGGCTCCTGAATAGGCGTATTTGCCTGTAAATGTGATTGCTCCATCTTCGGAAATGCTTTTTAATGGGATGATAACTGTTTCGTCGGCTGTTTTTCCATTGATCTCCGGAATGGTAATAGTTGGTAATACCTCACTTAAACCTTTGATCACAATGGCCGGAGACGTAAGCGGTTGGGAAACATACCCACCGCAAGAGTTACCTGTAAGCGCATTCATCGATAAAGCTTTACCGTCGGTGTAATTACACAGGGGCTTCATCCCGAAGCGGAGCCGGATCAGATCCTGACGAATTCCTCCTGTTACTGTATTATAGCCTTTTAGAACAAAATTGGAAGGTAAGTATAATGCTAAGTATCGCTTTTCTCCGCGGGTTTCTTTTTTGACGTTATCGGCAGTAACTATGAAATCAGTCCAGGGAGATCCGTCCAAACCTATACGATATTGTATTTTATGAGCCGGATCATTAGTTACCAGGCCTAACACTTCTTCTCCGTTTACCATGCGGGGAAGTTCTACTTCAATCTTCAGGTTCTTGAATTCCATCTCTCCACTGTTGCTGAATTGCACATCATACATCATCGGATCACAAAAATCGTAGGTATTTAAAGCATCGGTATATAACAAGGCTTCATGAGTAGGGTGGGGATTCGTCAAACTTATATCGGAAGAATAAGTAAGACAAGGCGGAATCTTATAATCAACACCTTCTTGATCTACAATATTACCGGTAGGTCCTCCCTGAGGAAATCCGACATAACTGTAACCCCAGGAAAAAGTAGATTTAATAACATCTACGGAGCAATCAGCCGGTTTTGCTTTCAATGTTGCATATCCATGGCGCCCTCCTCTTATAGACCATCCTGCAGGAGCCTTGATCCAAAGCGATCCGTCGCCGGCTGTCACCCAAGGATTGGTTTCAGAATCTACTTGTATTTTGCTAACGTCATCTCCTATCCACAAATGGAGGTCTTTCAGGTTTCCTTGGATTGTTTTGACCGAAAACCATACATGTGGTATGACTTTATTTTCAGGCATCTGCCTTTGTAAAAAATATGTCCATTCGGCTTCTTCTTTTTGAATTGTTTGAGAATAAGGAGTGCTTGTGTAGTAAATTCCGGAGTCAAAGCCAGAGGCACTTCCGGTAAATTTGCAAAGAGTAGAAGTTGTTGTTTCTTTCTTCGGGCTGGCTGATGTAGGATAGTTTGTATATCCGATGGAAGCATCTAATGGTTTATCATAATAGTCATAACACACGTATGTAAACTTGGATACAACCATAAATGCATCATTGTACTTGTTATAATATTCCCCGGAATAAATTGTTTTTACAGGGTCACTTTCCTGATTATCTAAAAGCAGGCGAGTCCCATCCGACAGATGCTCCACTGTGTAATATGTTTTGGATATTTCATTTCCGGCTACGAGTTGAGGCAATCCCTGTTCATAGTAAGAATAAGGATATAATCCATGACTTTTAATAACAATAGCATCTTTGGAATTTATCGTCTGAAGAGACAAGGCCGGACGGAATTCATTCACAAATACCTCATCATCACTGATATATTCATTATTGGAATTATCCAGATTAAACCGGAAGAAAGCACTTCTGTTGTCATCTCGTATTTGATTATTTTGTACGGATAACATTCCTCTCATGTCTTTCAGTTTATAATCGAAGAGTAAAAGATCATTAAAATATCTCCAGCATCCGCTTCTCTCCGAACCTCCGCTTTTTATTCCCACCAGGGATTTTGCTCCCATCAGGTAAGCAGGGATATTGGGACAAGCGGCTTCGGTAAGTCGAAGAACGAAAGAAACAGAGAAAGCGCTGCCATCGGCTAAAGAAATGGTGCCATTGTGTACATACTCCGATAAATCTAAACTTACGGTGTGGAGGTAATACTTTGTTTCCGGATCTTGTGTTCCCACGGAAAATGTAGGAAGTACAGTTGTCTGGAAGGTATTTCCTCCAGAAACTATAGTTGCCGGAGTTCCTCCTGCCGTAAAATAGGGATTGGAGGAAGTGGCCGCATAATAACTCATGGCAACATAAAAAGTTTCTCCGGCTTCTAACACAAGGTTTGCTCCGCCGGGAACAACTAAGTTCATGTCAAAACGAATATCATCATAAGGGCCTGCAGCTTGCAGGTTGACTCCTGCATCACGGGCTTCCTGAAGCGTGTATTTGGTTAGATCGGTTTCCGATTTAAACCCAAGGCTGATACGCTCTAAGCCCACACTGCTGAACTTGATGGTAGGACAGGATGGCGAAAGCCCGGATACAATATAGCTACAAGATACATCATAACAGGAATAACGGTAGTTATTACCATCTCCCCAGTCCATACTGTGTCCGGTAACTAATTTCTGATCTATTTCTTTCATTGGAGTAATGTATTTGGCTTTCACTCCGACATTAAATTCCAAATAAGGTATATCAATATCAATCCCGGATATGGTCAGTGTATTCGTTGCATCTTCATAAGTAATCCGACCGGCGGGTATTGCCACACCCAAAGAATCGGTGATGCCCACAGCAGGATTATACAACAGGTTTGCCGGAAGTGTGAAAGTAAAATTATGATTGACTCCATTATACAAAAGGTTGGGGCCAGCTATGGTGTTCCGGCAACGGATTTTCATAATGGTTTCATCTCCGTCTTTCAGGTTGTTATTTTCTAACTGCGCAACAGGTTTGGTATAGCGTATGGCTTTGAAATTTTGTCCCCCTGAAGTTAAACGATTCGTGGTTGTCCCATTGCAAATGATGGTTTTAATGCCTTCAATATAGAGATAACGATCGGGAATTTCGGAAAGACATACATTTTTATCTAAATTAGTTAATTCAAATTCTACATTGGCATAATAGGTTTTCCCTCCCTGTAAAATGCCATTTTGAACAACTCCGGCAATATCCCCCAGCGTCACAACATCCACTTTACCTATATAAGTGGTGGTAAGGCTTTGCCGGGAAATGGCGCAAGCAGATCCGATTACATTCCAATTCTCATCGGTAGGAGTAAAAGAAGTTATGCTTACATTGTTTGCCGGACCTGCACCAAAGGCTACTGTAAAGTTATTCAATGGCATATTACCGGACGACTTGTTTTCTAATTTGTAATGAATCAGTCCTTTGGGATTTGTTCCGGTAGGATAGCTGATCATTGTTGTGGTTATTGCTGCTGCAGTCGGATCGGTGATGGTTATAGGCGAATTAAAAGAGTGGGAGGTATTGCATCCGTCTTTACCCGTGAATACCATATTTACATTGAACGGAAACTTACAGGTGGTCGATTGTATGGTTGGCCGCATTTCCAATGTTTCACCGTAGTCCAATCTTCCGTCATGATTGCCGATTAATTGCAGTACGGCATTTGTTATACCAACAGTATAAGACGTATCTTTCACTGAGGTAATAAGATTATAAGAGGTAATATCTGTCCAGTCAGTAGTTAGGGGCCCGGTTTTTACCTCCAGTTTAGATATAGTGAATGTGTATGGCCAGGAGATATTTACCTGAAGTTTTCCTCCTTCAATATATGATCCGTTAGCTGTTTGTGAAATCGAACAAGTCTTGGTAAAATCAACTAAATTATAGGGGTAGCTTGGTCCCGAGCCGGTGATTGTCCAGACCGATGGAGCAAAGTTAGCGATATCCAGCACATCCTGGGGTTTGGGTTCCGCCAGTAAATTATCTGAATTGTCCAACAGCCTGTAGAGCACTTTTCTCGGAGTGGAAGCCGAAGCAGTACAGGCCGGAGTAAGGTATATTTCTACAGCAATAGCTGTCAAATCTGTCAAATTGGCCGGAATATCAAGTGGGATATAATATTTATTACCGGTGTTTGTAACTGATCCGGCAAGAGGAGAAGGTAGGGTTACCCGGTCGTAACTCCAATCTGAGGGAATGGTTACTTCCAGTTTGGCCCCGTTATAAGTAGTTGCCGTAGTATTATTGATCTTCAATGTGAAAGGGACGGCAGCACCTCCCGGAACCACAAAATTAGGAGCGACAGGATTGCTTAGCCTGATTAGTTCGATTCCGGCTACCTGTGCTTTTATCCCGCTATAAGCCAATAAAAAGGTGAATATTGTTAGCAGTATCCTCCTTGTGTTTTTTTGTGTATTGCCTGATTTCATTGTTTTCAGTTTATGTTATGTGTTTTGTTCGTTTTTTCTTGATGATATATCTTTTGATATACATAAAGTAAGATAAATAATACCAGTGATACCCAACCGTCGGGTACCGGAATTTCTCTCAGGTTATTGTAATCTCCTCCGAAATCGGATTTTAAAATAGTTTCTTCTTCTGAAGATTTGTTTTCAAAAGGATTATTACTTTCTCCCAGATTGACAGTCAGATTATTTTCCAGGAAAGATGTTGAAAAAGTACTGTTTTCGCCATTAGTCCAGCTTTTATAATCGTCCCATTCTGGAGACGACGCATTTTCTGCATTTGTTTTTAAACAAAAAGAAAAACAGAGGATCAGGCACATGCTAATATGTCTGTATTTTTTTTTGTATTTGCCTGTATTCAGGCCGAGTTTGTACATGTATCGCATTTTCATCGTTTTATATTGTTATGTGTAAATACTTGCTTCTTTTTATATCCGGCTCCCTCCTTCCTGATTTTATTACATACATACGTTTACAAAGACATTCCTTATTTTCACAAACAAGAATAGTCCTACATTATAGGGAAGGAGGTATTCGGATACAATATTTATAGTATGAGTATGAATCCATACTCAATAGCCCTCACTTTCCAAGTGAGAGTTAATTATTAAGTGCTACACACATAACGTTGATTTACAGCTGGTTGTGCGTTTATAAACAGTGAACGGATTTACTATTCCTAAATTTTGCTCAAACAAATCAAGATAGGAATAAGAAGAAATACCTTGTTTTTTGTCTAAAACAAGGAAAAAGAAGTTTTTTCCAGATATTAATTCTGAAATCTTGTCAAACAATTTGTAAACGCCTTGGCTTTTAGTTTTTATGGAAACTTCTTCAAGTCCATTTTCTTTCTTTTATGAGAAAGAAGCGGTTGATTTTTTTGGAAATTACGTTTTTACTGCAACAGGCGTTAATCTTTTGAGTGAAGGGCATTCTTTCTCTTTTTTATCCTTTGTGTTAAAGGGAGAGTTGAAACTTTCAATTGCGACAGGCACATGCAGATATATGTCTTCGGGCCATTTTTTTTTGATCCCTTGTAATACTCCTTATCAGGTAGTGGTTATAGAGGATTTACAATTATGCATTTGTCGCTTTTCTGTGGACATGCTTCTTTCATCGCATTTTCCGGTAAACGATCTTATTTCTGTTTGTAAAAAAACGGTGTATGATTTTCAATCTTTATTAATACATCCATCATTGATGTTATATATTTCGTTGTTGGATGATTATTTACAGCATGGCCCTTTCGATACTACTTTTTTAGCATTAAAAAAGCAGGAATTATTTTATCTGCTCTTTAACTGTTATTCTCAGGATGAATTATCTATGTTATTTCATCCGCTACTCGGAGAAGACCTTATTTTCAAGGAATTTATACAGACGCATTTTCTGAAAGTCCGAAGTGTAAACGAATTAGCTTCACTGGCTCATTATTCAACCTCAGGTTTTATCAAACGCTTCCGTCGGTGTTTCAACGAATCTCCTTATCGTTGGATAGCACGCAAGAAATCAGAACGCATTTGTAGCGATATTATATCCGGACGACTGAGTTTTCAGGAAATAGCATACCAATATAAATTCAGTTCGTATGCCCGGTTTGTCGACTTTTGCAAAACTCAAATAGGCTTTCTTCCCTCTGAAATATCAGAAGGCAAGCATTCTCTGTTGCAACAAAAGAATATATTAAAAGAGAATTGAAATATAGGGGGAAAACATAAAAGGGTAATAATCAGGACTACATTGGTAATAATCAGTATTGTATGTGGTACCTTTTTGGCATTAGTTTTGCAAGTTTTTTAATGAAGAGCTGATTTGTCTCTCACTTGGAAAGTGATATTGTGGTAATATTACTTCCTAAGTGGCATCAAAAGTACATAAAAAATAATGCAAAAGCATATTCAGGAAACTTTTTTTGCAAAATCAGTAATTATTTTGTTGGCTTTATGTAAAATGGAATAGTCGAATGAATCCAGATATATTTGTGTGGTTTTTTCCGATTCATGTCCGAGCCCCTGACAGATTACTGAAACAGAAAATCCTTTGGCCCGGGCAATAGAAGCCCAACTGTGTCTGGATACATAGGTTGTTAATGGAACTTCTAAACCGATCATCTGGGATAAGATCTTTAAATTCCGGTTTTGTTGCCGGATTCTGTTTTTGTATTGCAAACGGGAACATTCTTTTGGGAGAATGGGAAGCAGGTATTCTGTGTTTTTTGTGTATTCAGTATACCTGAGGATTATTTCCCTGATGGCAGGGGTAACTGCAATTTCTATCCGTTGTCCAGTTTTGTGCCGGATATAAGTAATGAGATTGTGCCGAATATCTGTCTTCCTGAGAAAGGCCAGATCGATAAACGAAATACCTCTCATTAGAAAACTGAGGATGAATATGTCCCGGGCGAATGATAAGGAGTCCGGGCTCCCTGCTTTTTTACAGGAATCATTTATCGAGAGGTCGAGTTTAATCAGGTTGTCGATCACATCTTGCTTCACAGCACGCTTTCGTGTTTTGGCAACTCCGGTAAATACATCTGCAAACGGATCTTCTTTTTTCCATTCCGTCCATCCTTGCCTGACAGCTTTGTTATAAATGGCCCGTGTGTTCCGGTTATAGAAGGAAATGGTATTCATCGAATTTCCTTTGTTTTTCATATAAACTTCATAAGCACGCATAAACCGGGCATTGATGGAATTCAGGGATATATCTTTGCCTCCGTTGAATGCCTTCAGATTATTACTGGCAGAACGATACGCTTCGGCCAGCCTGGATTGACGGGGAGGAGTCATTTCTGTGATCAACTCATCTACACATGAAGAAAAAGAATAAGAGAAATATTTTTTTCGATACAACATAACCGCATCATCTAAAGAACATTCTCCTGCATATTCTGTCTGCCGGATAAGATAACAGAGATCTTCAATTTCTTTATCCAAAGTATATGCAATTTCTCTCAGCTCTTTTTCACGGGATGAAAAGGATGAACTGGTTCGGATATATGAAAGTTTTTCATTCCATTCTTCAGCATAAATGCGATAGGGAGTTGTGATGGTTTTTATATATCTTTTTCTGATAAACCGGATGTATAGACTGCCTTTTTTCCCGGGTACGGAGGATTGGCGAAACCTTAAAGATACCGACATTTGAGACATAGACATAGTGTTTTAGATTTATTAATTGTTTGCAATAACCATTGATACATTCAATAGCCCATGGTTTTTAGAAAAAAATAAAATGAAACGAAAATATAGAAAAACAGTTTTACAAAACCGACAGAATAAAAAATTATCCTAATTCTGATAATTCCAGCCACCGCATCGTTTTTTCGTCTATCAGTTTTATCAATTTGCTGATTCTTTGCGATTTGGAAATCAATTCTTCTGTAGACAATGTTCCGCTGCCAAGTTTATTTTCAAGAGTGACTTTTTCATTTTCCAATATGGAAATCTCGCTTTCTAAGGTTTCAAATTCGCACTTTTCCTTATAAGAGAGCTTCTTTTTCCCAGTATTTACCGGGTCGCGTTTTTCCTGCGTTTTTTCTGTCTTGTTTTGAATACGTGATTCTTTACCCTGTTCTTCTTTTTCTGAAATTTCTTTCCATTCCCGGTAATCGGAATAATTGCCAGGAAAATCTTTGATATCGGCATTCCCGCGGAATACCAGAATATGGTCTACTACCTTATCCATGAAATAACGGTCGTGTGAAACTACAATTACACAGCCTTTAAACGATTGCAGGTATTCTTCGAGGATGTTCAGGGTTACGATATCCAAATCGTTAGTAGGTTCGTCTAATACCAGGAAGTTCGGATTTTTCATCAATACCGTGCACAGGTACAAGCGGCGTTTTTCTCCTCCACTGAGTTTGTAGATGTAATTGTGCTGTTTTTCCGGTGTGAAAAGAAAGTGCTGAAGAAATTGTGAGGCCGACAGGGTTTTATCATTGCCCAGCCGGATGACTTCTGCAATGTTCTGCACTGCATCGATCACTTTCATCTGTTCGTCGAATTGCAATCCGTCCTGGCTGTAATATCCGAAGACTACGGTTTCTCCTATGTCAAAGTATCCCGAATCCGGTTGTACTTCTCCCATCAGCATTTTGATGAAAGTAGATTTGCCGGTGCCGTTATTACCGACAATTCCCAATTTTTCATAGCGGGCAAAAATATAATTGAAGTGGTCTGTAATTTTCAGATCATCCCATTGTTTGGATACATCGACGGCTTCAAATATCTTATTGCCGATGTATGTAGATTGAATATTCAGGCGGACATTTTGATCTGAAAAATCCTGTTTGGCTTTTTTCTCCAGTTCGTAAAAGGCATCGATACGTGCTTTTGCTTTGGTAGCTCTGGCTTGCGGTTGCCTGCGCATCCAGTCCAGTTCTTTCCGCAACAGATTATTGGCACGTTCTACTTCTGCTATTCTCGCATCCATCCGTTCTGCCCGTTTTTCCAAAAAGTAACTGTAATTGCCTTTATAGGAGAAAATCTGCCGGTTCTCTATTTCCAGTATTTCGTTACAGACCCGGTCTAAGAAATAACGGTCGTGCGTTACCATTAACAAGGTAATGTTCGAACGGTTGAGATAGTTTTCAAGCCATTCGGTCATTTCCAGGTCCAGATGATTGGTTGGTTCGTCTAAAATCAGAACATCGGGTTCTGTGATCAATACATTGGCTAATGCCACCCGTTTCAACTGTCCTCCGGAAAGTTCTTCTATTTTCTGATCGAATCTGTTGATATTGAGACGAGAAAGGATTTGTTTGGCTTTTTGATCATAATCCCAGGCTTTCAGATGGTCCATTTTTTCAAGGATCTCTTCCAATCCGGAATGGTCGTTGCTGCTCATTGCTTTTTCATAATCAGCAATCAGACGGACCGTTTCATTTTCAGAATGGAAACACGCCTGCAGGACGGTTAATCCTGCGGGATATTGAGGATCTTGTTCCAGATAGCCCACCCGTAAATCTCTCCGGAAAATAATATTTCCCTCGTCGGATCCTTCTTTCCCTGACAAAATATTCAATAAGGTAGTCTTTCCGACTCCGTTTTTTGCTATCAGCCCGATACGGCTTCCTTCCGATATTCCGAAAGAAATTTTCTCGAAGAGAACCAAATCCCCGAAACTTTTGGTGAGATTTTCTACTTGAACAAAAACCATGAAATTAACTCTTAACTTTTTAGTCTTCCAGTTTAAAGGAACTTGATCCGATAAGGTTCCCATCTGCAAAAATATCCACCCGGTAAGTACCCGGAGATAAAAATTCTTCAATGGGCCAGTAAATGGAGACATTCACTTCTTCTCCATCATATTCAATCAGCCTTTTGCTGGAATAGTTGATTTCTTTGTTTTCGTATGTGAATACATTGGCCCGGTTTTTGACCAATACATCGTCATCCGGTTTTTTGATGCGGATATAAATCATCTTTTCGCCTGTCTGGGCAGTGATGTTTTTGTTGACCTTGAAGCTGATGGCCAACTGAGTCATCTTGTTGATTTTCTTTTCCGTTTTGTTTTTATTGTTGATGCCGACAACAGAAATGCCGGATGCATCTAATTTGGACGCCAGTGTAACACGTTCCGTCAGATGTTCCTTTTCCTGCGAAAGTTCATCGACCCGTTGGGCAGCCTGGTGATATTGCCGGGTTACCTGGTCTTTTTCCCGTGTTAATCGCTGGTTGGCACTATTCAGAGAGTCTATCTGAACCACGTAGCCTCGCATAATGGTCCGCAGTGTGGATAGTTCCTTCTTTAACTCATTGATTCTTCTCGTATTGGTTGCTTTTACCGTGCGCAATTCTTCCATCAGTCGCTGCACCTTCATTTGTTCATTTGCAATCAATGTGATGAGAGAATCGTTGTTTACGGTCTTTTTTACATCTTCGTATTCAATGGAAAGTTCATTGTATTCGTCAGTGAGTTCATTTTTATCTAATTCAGATTGTTCTATCAAATCGTGCATTTGATTGTTCTGTCGCAAAACGATAAAAATGGCAATAGCAATCACCACAATAAGAATACCGGACACAACAATTAAAAGAGTTTTATTGCTTTTATTATCCATAACAGACATTCATATTCAATATATTCAGGGTGCAAAAGTAAGCTTTATCCCTGAAAAACCTGTAATATTACATCTAAATAAAGCTAAAAAAGCTCTTTTTGTTTCGATTTTTTTTTTGCTGAAAAAGAGTATTCATTATTTTTTTACTAAGTTTGTAACAGTCGGAAGATAGTTGATGACTATAAACAGATTGAAAAGCCTTATCGTGAAAAATGGCAGTGGATAGGTACAAGAGAAAGTGCCGAAATACACTTGGTTTTTTATTTCCAATGTAAGAACCATTGAGGTTAACTGTCCTATAAGCAACAATCATCCCGAAAAAGTTTTATGTATCAGTTCGACAGGTAGCATATACAGAACATAATTTACCCAATGATAAATGCGATCATATGGCCTGTATTATTTTTGTC
>JAVBLA010000012.1:0-148227 GCA_031553775.1 Bacteroidales bacterium | reverse complement strand
CAGGCTTTACAGCACTTGGACGACTTGGTTTACAGGACAAGGGAACCAATCCGACTAGGAAGACAGGTGGAAAGAAATTTCCATCCACGAAGAAAATACTATATGAATTACAAGACTTTATAGCTTAAGTAAACGACATTGAGTTATATTTTGTTTTGTCGCAACCAGAACGTACTTTTTCGCTGCACTGTAATAATTTTTCAGAGAAACTTTTGGTCGTTTACATTCAGTTTTTTGACATGTAAAAATCTTTTCCAATTCCTGTATGTCCGCCCAAAAATCTTTCCATGATTCTATTGCTTAATTCTGAGAAATTTAAAAACCATAAAGCGATTTGAAAAATTGATGTATTTGCATCTCTATTGTTTCGTCAAAATTTCCGGTTTCTTTTATTGAAGCGATAATTGTAGTTGTTTTACCAGTAATATCTTTTAATGCTTCATCATCAGGCATGATAAAAGGAATTTTTTTTATATAGTTTGCCGGATTGTTGGCCGACGGATTTATTGTCCTGATTAATTGATTACAAGTTGGCGAATTGAAAAAAGCCAATAGATAGTACGTTAATTTTTCATCTTTGGGAAAAATGCCAACTATTGATTGGTCAAATAGTTTATTTTCAATAAGCGAAGCAGTAATGCTACTACTGCTTATCATGGGAACGCCTATTCCGAATTTGAAATAATATTGGGGGTTTTGAAACCTTGCTTTTTTGTCTGTTCTATAGTGATGTACGGCTTCTTTACTCCAATTCATAAACCAGCCTTCGGGTTTCAAATATTTTGTATTCCCGCCTTTTACAATTGATAAATAATATTTATCGCCTTCTAAACCACTAAGAATATCGGAAATATTCTTATATTCTTTATTTATAGAATTAACGTCAACCAAGTCGTAGTTTTTCCCGTTTTTCAAATCAGGACTATTTACTTGCAAAAATTTTTTATCATCGCCGGAATAAAAACCCGTAACACAATTCGCAAGGTCACCAATCTTTAATTTTACAGTGTTAATTGTATCAAGTATTTTCGCATTGTTCGCAATGAAAAAAGCATGGTCTGGGTTTTCAAAAACCTTTTCTTGAATCAGATACAATTCATTCAACCTATCATTTTTCGTATCTGTAAGTTGCTCTACCCTTGTAAATCCGTTAATTATTTTAAAAGAATTATTCAAGCATTCTTTTTTGTCATCATATTTTTGAAGTGTAATAATTGATAAGTTGGCATATCCAAAGTTTACACCGGGAAAAAATGAAGACGGAAATAATGCCAATTCAAGAATTTTGGTTTTTGTCAATATATGTTTCCTGATAGATTTGTGCATGTGAAGATTTAGAAAAGTATCAGGTATAATAAACGATAAAATCCCCCTATCTTTTAAAAGTTCAATACATCTATAAAGAAACAATGTGTATGTTTCCTTTGCATAAATATCAGGAAATAATTTTTTGAGTTTATTCCTTTTATCATAATCTTGCCATGCTCCATAAGGTGGGTTGGCTATTATTTTATCATAAATTCCTCCAAAATGAGATTGAAAAATTAAATCATTGTCTAGAAGCGTATCGCATTGGCGAATGTTGGTGGTCGAAAAATTGTAGAATTTGTTTTGCAGTGTGTTAAATGCCATATCATTTAGTTCGCACACATCTATGTTGGCATTTTTGTTTCTTTCCAAAATAGCCTCAACAAACACGCCGTCTCCTCCGCAAGGTTCAAATATTTTGTCCTCTTGTTTTAGGGACAGTTTTCCAATCATATAATCGACAATCGGAATAGACTTAGTGTAAAATGCTTGATATTTTCGGGCTTCTTGTATCATTACCAAATCAAATATTGAGTTAGGTTGTTGTCTCTAAGGTATTGCATCGTCTCGGTTTTGAAATCATTTTCCCAATTGATGTTGACCGCAATCCAATTCTTAATATCAAAACCTGAATACTCTTTCATCTTATCGTATGCTTCATTGCCACTATATGCATCCCAAATACCGGAATTTTTCAAAGTTTGAAAGTAATGATTGTTGTCAGCAGCCCGAACGAAAATCATGCACTTATAATTTTCTTCAAGATTTTGATAAATACTTGCTACAAGCAATAGACGATTAGTATTCCCTTTCTCGTTTGAACCAAAACCGCTCTTAAAGTCAACAACAAACTTTTGATTATTCGAAATAAAATGTAGGTCTAACTCAAGTTTGACTTCTCCCGATGTTGCCAATCCCCAAACTTTATTGTAATATTTACTGAGTTGTGTCTTTTCGTCTGCTGATATTTTGAGATTGTCAATGTATACTTCAATTTCAGTCGATAGTTTTTGCTTTACTTCTGAAAATAGTGGCGGAATAAAAAGTGATACATCCTTGATTGGATATATAAAACAGAGTTTACAGAAAGGCTCCCATAATTCTCCAATTCTTCGCGAAAAAGTCATATATTCATAAAGCCAAACATCGTTTCTTGCTTCTAACATTACAATGTAGTTTGTATATGTAACCATTAAAATACATTCTAACTTTTCTTTGTTCGTCCAATTTTCTGAATTTGCCTTTTGCAAAAGAGTGGCAATTAAATTATCTTTCGTTTCAATCAGAGATTTATTAACGGCTGAAGCTTGTTCTTTATATTGTGTATTGCCATAGGTTTGCCTGATTTCGCTTAAAAATTCTTCAGCTCTGCCACGATAATAGTTCAGCAACTCTGCTTTTTCACATTTCAATGATTTGTCTATGTTCATTTTTGTTTTCTTAAATATTCAACTTTTTCTTCTGCTACTTTCAAAATGTCAATGTCAGCTTCCTCTTCTAAAATTTTATAGGCGAATTGGTCGCTCAACATTTCCTTTACAAGTAGTTTCTCATCAACTTTAAAAAAGGTAGCAATTTGCTTTATTTGTTCTTTCGTTGGCTGCCTTTCGTTACGTTCAATTTTTCCAAATAAAGAAGCATCAATTCCTGTTTTAAGAGAAATTTCTCTTAAAGAAAAACCTATTTCTTCACGCAAACGTCTCAAATGCTCTCCTATTGTCATATCAATGATAAATCTATTTTTGACAAAGATACAATTAAAATTAAACCAAGGACAAAATTTGTCCACGAAGTTTTCAACAGGATAATGTTTATTGTTTGCAGTGTCCTCGCTCGCATGATCGCCAACTTGGGGATTGTGTTTACATTATTCCGTATTTTGCTGTATCGGAGTTCAATACACTGCTCAGCATGGCAACTCCATCGGATTGGTTTTGGTTATTTTATATTTACAGAATGATGTGGTATTATTTAAAATGATTATCCGCAAGTTTCTCCTAGGAAAGTATCAAGAGTTCAAAAACCCCGTCATTGCGAGCGATAGCGAAGCCATCCCCAGCGATTGGCAGGAGATTGCTTCAGGCTTCGCCTTCGCAATGACGAACAACATCGGCTTTTAAAGCCCTCCCAGGGAAAACTTGCGGATAATCATTTTATTTAATTTCCCGAATCCTCAAATTCTTAAAAGAAACATACGATCCATGTCCCAAAAATCCGATGTGGCCACTTTTATTAGACAATCCGGGATGCTCCCTTCCATCCAATGTTTCCGTGAAATTTTTACTTGCTTCGGCAATGTCTCCATCCAAAATTACTTCTCCATTCAAAGTAACTTTGATATGGTTGCCCTGAGCGATAATTTCTTCCGTATTCCATTCTCCCAAAGGTTTGAGAAAATCTTTTTTTGCAGGAATCACCCCATAAACCGAACCATGATACTGGTAAATTTTAAGATTTTTATACACATCTGCCGTATTATCCAGTACCTGTATTTCCATTCCGTGGTAAGCGGCATCTACTCCCATGGGAGTGCGGATTCCGATTCCGTTATTGGCAGCCGGAGTAAGCAGAAAATCGAATCGAAGGACAAAATCGGAATATTCTTTTTCGGTATAAAGATTTCCCTTTCCTCCGAACGATGGGTCGCAAACAATCGATCCGTCGCGAACCACATAATCCTGCAGGTTTCCGGTCCATCCCGACATATCGACTCCATTGAAAAGAGGTTTGAAGCCTTCTTTCTTTTCCTGTTCCGACACTTCATAGGGTTTGGCCTTGGGAATTTCGCGGATATAAAGGTCCCTGAATTCGATTCTATCACCATCCGATTGCAATCCGATGACTTCCGACGGAAACATATCCAGTGATCTGTCCCAGAAATTTTCCAGGTAAAGGTTATCCACCACCAATTGCCCGTTAAGGTAGACCGTGGCTTTATCTCCGGTCATCCGGACGTGGAAAGTATTCCATTCCGTTACCGGATTATCGGCGGGAACCAAGGGTTTATTGTTATTTCTTCTATTATAAAAAAGACCTCCGGAACCCACCTGTGCGCCAACCGATTTCAAGGAAGTATCCCAAATCTTTAGCATAGGCGTTCCTCTCAGGTGGACCCCTCCGTTTCCTTTCGGTCCGATACGCCAGTCGACAAACATTTCGAAATCGGCATATTTTTTCTCTGAGCAGATGATATTGAATTCAGATCCTGTATAGACCAGCAAGCCATTTTCGGCTTTCCAGTTTTGATTCATAATCTCGTCTGCTTTTACCTGTTTTTTGGATAATTCTGCGGCACTCATTTTACCTTTGATAATAGGGTTGCCTACCATGCCGTGCCACCCGTCCATATTTTTTCCATTAAAAAGAGAGACAAATCCCGGGTCCTGGGGTAATGCCGCCATTTTCTTCAACACCGCCGCTTTCTGGTATTCCGCTTCAGGATCTTTATTGCATGCGATTGCTATATTTACCTGTTCTGTAACAATTTTTCCATAATAATTATTGGTCAGAAAAATATTCAATACAGCCTGTACGGCAGCCTGTTGAACAGGTTCAGAACCATTTTTCAGATATCCTCCTGCGATTATCATCCCAACAAGCGTATTTGTTTTTCCTATTCCTGTGATGATTTTTGTTTTTTGTTCGTCATTTTGTGCGATTTCGAGCGCTTTCCTGAGAAGAAGCAATTTCTGTTCATCTGCCTGGTCCGAAGCATTAATTTTAGCAACATAACCGAGCAGGGCCCGATTGAAATATTCGCCCGACGGATCGAAGGCTGCTATTTTATACAAGGTCGGGGCAGCCGAAAAATCGCTCCAGTTCATCAGAACATCAAAGGCAGCAGACCGGGAAGCGGGATCCGGTGATTCGAAAGCCTGGGTAACAATACTCAGTCCTTCGTTTCCTCCTATCATCGCTAAAATATCTACATAATTAGCAGGATTAGCTCCCGGAGCATTCATTTTTTCAATGGTATATTGAGCTTGCATCTCCTGGTCGCCCACATCGCTTACCGATGCATAAAATGCCTTCTTCAGCGCTTGTATTTCTTCCGGGTTAGTTGCATTGTCAAGTAATTTCGAGATACGATCCATGTCATATCTTCCGACCATGTTTTTCAATGCTTTTTCAGCTTCCAAGCGGACATCCGGATTGGGGCTAGCAGTTTGTGCAAAAACCACAGAGGCATATTTTTTCGCTTTTTTTTGCGATAACAATTGTATTAATGCAATTTGTGTCTTCGGACTTGCACCGGGAATGGTCCGGGCAATCAAAGGCTCTATGGTTTCTCCATCCAACATAGAAAGACTTTGTTTAAGTGCTCCAAGGACTTCCTTATCGCTTTTTCCCACCACCTGGATCATGAATGGTGCAGATTGTTCCTTTCCTATTTTTCCGGTCGCTAAAACAGCCTCTTTAACAACTTGTGTATTGTTATCATAAAGGGCATCCATTACATACTGAAGAGCCGATTGATCTCCCCGCTCGCCTAAGTTATGGATAATTTCTGCTTTAATTTCCGGTGATTTGCTTTTTTGAGAAGCTTTTACCAAAGCCTTGGTCATAGAAGGAGATGTTATTTGCAGCGATTTTTCCAATGCGGCATTCCTTAATTCTTTATGATCGGAATTAAGGACACTGATAATTTCCGGAATCGCTTTTTCTCCTTTACTATCGACCCAAATACTGAGTCCGGCAGATTGGGCGACAATAGAACCCGATTTCTCTATCAACTCTTCCGCAGCTTTCGATACAATGGTTTTTTCCCCTTTCTGATTAAGATTAGAGAGATAGATGATATATGATCCGAGCGCATCCGTCTGTTCAAAAGTAAATCCTGCCTGCCTGGCAGCACCGGACAGTATTTCTAATGAAGAGGCAGACGCTATTTCGGCCAACGTATGCAGCACTGTTTTCTGAAGCTGGAGATTGTTGTTTCCCGCCAAATTTGTGATGGCATCGAGTGCCGGTTCAAATGCCGTATAGCCCAACGATTCTACCAGATAGATTTTCTGCTCATCGCCTGCTTTTCCCAAAGCAGATAACAACGCGTCGTTAGATGCCGGCGTATTGATCCGCGTCAGGACACGCGCTGCAGGATCACAAAGCGCCTGATCGAGCAATAAAGGCTGCACAGTGGGAACAGATTCATCTCCTGCAACATACTGCAACTGGATCAATAAAAAATCTTTTTTATCATTCGATCCGGCCTGCTTAATGGCTTCACAAAAACCGGAAGCAATTTCTTTCCTTTTTACGGGATCATCCTGTTTAGAGGTATAAAAAGCCAGACCCGAAAGGGCGTATCTGATTCTGGAATCGTCTCCCTTTCCATTTTCTGCAAGCGACTTGGCAAGATAAGGTATTACATTGTCCAACCGGTATAAATCGCTCATCAGTTTGTTCAGTGTTTCCGTATCTTTTGCCGGCAACAACATCACAATGTCGGCAATTTTAGTTTCTTTGGTCCTTTGATCCTGCGCATATCCGTTGCACAGAAATAACAACATCAGGATAACAACGAATATCCGGTTATATATTATTTTTTTCATTTGAATAAGATTAGAAAATTAAATACTCCAGGGAGCTCTCATGGGCTGATCGATCAATAAATTAGCGCCGGGGTCATTGATAAACTCCAGTTTGACCGGGTCAAACTGCAAACTTCTTCCGAGTCTGACCGCTATAATCGCCATATTGACCAATGTACACGAACGGAATCCGTTATTTTCGTTCAAGGCAAATTTTTGTCTGGTTCTTACTGCCTGCTCAAAATCTATCATTTGCGGAGTAGGGGAAGGCAATTTTGCCAGTTTCTGTTCCAGATCGGGAATATCCGACCGGAATCCGGCAAACAGTTTTCCTTTCGGTCCTTCTATATAAGCGGCATTCGTATCTTTATTTTCTCCATCCAAGATAATTTTGCATCCGTCTTCGTATGTCAGTTCAATCCTCTTCCAGGTACCTGCGGCTTCACTGTCCTGCTGGGGAGCATCCACATCTACCCTGGCCGGGCTGGTGTGGTCTTTTCCCAAAAAATATTGCACCGGATCCAGGTAATGCTGTCCCATATCCCCGAGTCCGCCGCCATCGTAATCCCAATATCCGCGGAAAGTTTGATGAGAGCGATGGGTATTGTACGGTTTCATCGGAGCCGGCCCTAACCACATATCGTAATCCAATCCGGCAGGAATGGCTTCCGGAAGTAAACCGGTTTTCCCGATCCAGAAAAATTTCCAGTCGAACCCGGTAGTTTTACTGATGGTTACTTTGAGCGGCCAGCCCAATAATCCGCTATCCACTAATTTTTTGATGGGTTCTACGGTAGTGTTCATTCCATAGAAGTTATCTTTGAAGCGGAACCAGGTATTCAGGCGGAATATTCTTCCGTACTGTTCTATGGCCTGTTTCACACGAATGCCTTCTCCGATAGTGCGGGTCATCGGTTTTTCGCACCAGATATCCTTTCCTGCTTTGGCGGCGTCTACCGACATAATTCCGTGCCAGTGAGGCGGCGTTACAATATGAACCACATCGACACCAGGGTCCAGAAGTAATTCCCGGTAGTCATGATATTTTTTTGTTCCGGAAGGACAGAGTGAGGCTACCGACTCTAAATGTTTACTGTCTACATCGCAGATAGCCGTCAGCCTGCCAGGATATTTAAGGTGGTTCCGGCCCATTGAACCGACACCGATGATGGCTTTTGTCAGTTCGTCACTTGGCGCCGTAAAGCCGGTCCCTCCCAGTACATTTCTGGGAACGATAGTCAATGCCGCTGCCGAAAAAAGAGATGTTTTAATAAATTTTCTCCTGTCGATTAGCTTGTTATTGTTCATAAGTATACAATTGAAAATTGAAAATGGGGGTGTGCTTTCATGTGCCGGATATTAAAAGTTATTCTTTCAGACGGATATCGGCAATAATGGGCAGGTGATCGGACAACTCGACCCGTGGGGTTTCTGCTCTTAATGGGACCCAGCTTTCTTTGGGATAACAAAAAATATAATCTATTTTAGAGCGGGGAGCTTTTGCAGAAACCGTAAAATCGTCGTTACAAACCCGCAGCCAATCAGCCATTCCCTGAGATATTTCTACTGAAGCCGGTTTTGCATTGAAATCTCCGGCAACAATCACCGGATTTTTTTCTTTTAATAAAATCTTATTGATACTGTCGACCTGTACAATCCGGGTATCGCTTTTAAGGTCCAGGTGAGTGCAGGCAACAGTAATCTGTTTATCCTTTCCCAAATCGATGCGGGAAAGTAATAAACTGCGTTGTTCGCTGTTTTTTTCAAGCATCGGCAAAAAGAAACGCTCCATCGAAACAATCGGATATTTAGATAAAATACCCAATCCGTAATAGCCGCCTTTATAATCTATGGATTTTCCAAAAATACTCATCATTCCGGTATAGTATCCTAACTCGGCAATGAAATTTTTTCCATTCTGGGCAGGTGCTATCTCCCTGTGGGTATATATATCTACTTCCTGTAATAAAACCACATCCGGATTGCATGATTTGATAAATTCGCCCAGTTCTTTCAAACTCGCCAATTCTCCGAAACGTAGATTATACGACATAATTCTCAGGCTGGAATTGTCCTGGGCATAAAGATTTACTTTAAACAGGCAGGCAATAAACAGGATAAACACTACTTTTTTCAACATGATACAAAATAGAATAGTTGTTCTTCATGGCAGATTTTCTTAAAAATCTGTTCAAAAGTAACTAAATAATTTAAGATATTACTTATTTTTCTTGATTTCTACAGGATAGAACACATATCCGGATAAAAAGTATTATTCGGAAAATAAATAAAATGATGTGTAACTGATGATTTTGTCCGGATTAATTTTCGGTCAGGGCTTGCAGTATTCCTGCCATCATTTTTGCTCTTTCTTCTTTTCCTTTAACCGCTTCAAAAGGAAAACCAAGCACACAGGTTCGGTAATTTCCACTGAATGCAATTCCCGCACTCAGATTATTTTCCGGATACCTGAAAATAGTAGCCGCATCGGGCCCGACAGGTTCGATGGCATCGGGAGATTCTACTACATAGCTTTGCTCATTGGGTTCGTGATAATAGGTATAAGTGCCGGCAGATAATGGAAAAGGAGAAGGAACCGTTTTTATTTTGCCTGTCACGGCTGCACAACCTGTTCTCCATTTGTATTTCAGGATATCGGTTGCGAAAAGGATATCTTCCGGTGTGTGCGCCAAATCGCTGCCGACGAAAGCGCCGGAAATAAATATATTGCCTCCGTTATGGCAGTATCCGGTAATGGATGTTTGCAAAGCTGCAGGAAAAGTCTTGAATAAAGGAGCGTGTATTCCCCTGCCGATAAGCGTTTGCTTTTGCTTGCCCAATATCCAATCGACCAGTTTGTATGCATTCAGGTCAACCATTCCTTCCATTACGGCTTTTGCACTGCAGGAAACATAGGAATAACCGGCAGCGGCAATGGCTTCTCCGTGTACGGAAGGGTAATCGAATGTATTCCCTGCGATCACTCTTCCTTCATAATTGGCATCGCTGGCCCCGAACCCGGGAGAATCGTCGTCCGTCCAGGGAATCGAGCGACGAAATTCATGCTGACTACCCGTATAGCTGATGTCATATTTATCGGGAACACCATGGTCCATCCGGTCGGTAAATCCGGCCAAACCATCGGAAGAGACAAAACAATCCGGAGCGCTGACCCTGTAGAATCCGTTGACAATCAGCACCAAGCCTCTTTCGGAAGGCATCCGGCAGGCCGACAGGATTTCCGAGGAGAAACTCTCTCCTCCCCTATTCACGGCCGTTACTTTATAGCTGTACTGTACGCCTGATTGTTGAGCAAAACGGCAGGAATTTCCGGTTACCGACATTCCATTGTCAAATCCTCCGTTTCCTGTACGGGTATATACCACAAACTTTTCAGGATGGGCGGTAGGTTCCAGGGTATCAGGCACTGCCTGCCAGAACAGCTCCACTTCATTTTCAGAGATAAAACGGATACCAAACCCGTCCGGAGGTAAAGGCTGGACGATATATTCCTGTTTATACTGTTGGGAGATAAACTTCAGCATCCCTTTATAGATGGCCCGGCTGACATCGAACCGGAAACGGGGATCGAGGCCATAACGCATATCGGCAAGGTTCTGATGGGAAAGAAATTCCAGGAGCATAGTCGGCACCTGCGGCGTTTCCGCTTCCGAATACGTGCGGTTCCAAAGGCCGCGCCTGCTCCAGGCAGGTTCGTAAAGCCGGCGGACATCTTCTACTATTTGGGTCTGGATCAGATCGGACAGATCTCTCGAAAGGTAGCGGGATGCTTTGTTGTTTAGAAAAATACCGTCATTCGCCCGGGTGGAAAAAATGCCCAAAGTACCGATGATCGAATCGTCCGGGGTAGTACCGGCATCCGTATGAAAGGCAAAAGCCAGGTCTACGGGGATATGCAGACCCGGAGTTTTCGGATTGGCGGTCGAACCACCGGCAATGTAGTTCACCCAGCGTCCCCGCGACTGGTAATCGTCCATATAATCGTTGACTCCCTTGTTTTTCGAATAAATACTATCCGGGAATCCGGCCCATTGCAACCAATAGCGGGCAGCTTCCGTGAAACGGGGAGATCCGCTGGTTTCGGATACAGATGTTACCGGGAATTTCGTTTTTGCCTGTTGTTCTCCTGCATTTTCGGAGCTTTTGATATTTTCGGTAAGGATAAGCTGATCGTTTACTTTCCTTGCGATGTTACCGTAACCTCCTCCTATTTTTACGGCATCGGCCGTCACGATCCGGTTGGAACGGACGGAAAGATTAGAAAGCCGGACTTTTCCTGTTTCATTCAATCCTGCCTTGAAATCAAAATGCCCCAGGTAAATCCAGGTTCCGCCACCCATGGTTTGGTTTACCCTGAAAGAAGTTTCTCCACCTGCATGGGATATAATATAAAGTGCATCTTCTGTACTATTGTCTACGGTTTGATAGGATACATATACGGCATAACGACCCGATTCGGGAATTTCCGGAGTCCACTCGGCCACACTCTCTTCTCCTTTTTTGATGGTTTCGATTTGCCGGAATGTTCCGTCTTTGAAAGGATTTTCATAGTCGACGTATTCCTCTTTCAAATGTGCAAAACCGGCTCCGCTACCCTGCATCCATTGTTCTTTTCCGTGCTTTTCCCGGTAAGAAGAAGTTCCGGTATTCCGGTCGTTATCCACGATCACCTCCTGATATTGGATATCCCGTTCCCGGGGAAGCAATACATTCGCTCCCGCGTTTTCCAGCATGGGAACCAGATAAGGCAGCACATAGGCCTGCGTATAGAGGTCTTCCACCGTTTGGAACAACCGCGCCCGCTGCCATTCCCAGCGGGCCAGTTTCTGCTCGTAATACAGGCCGTGACTCTGCCAAAGGGCGATATGCCGGTCTTCCAGTCCCCGGTCGATTTTGTAAGGTCGATCAACCGGAGTCACAAGCGGTTTTTCCAGCCGGTTGGTAAATGTCTTTTTCCGTTTTTGTCCGGTTATCAGTTCCTCTACGGGGTGTTTATCTGTGATCAGCCGGATGTTGAATTTTTCGTATTCCGGGGAAAGGATCCGGTGGATATTTCCGTAAATATCCGCTACGTTTTCTTCCCGGAAAGGGATATAGGAGCAATTGATATTGGCGTACAGGTCGATTTGCTTTTTCTTTCGGACGACGGTTGCCGAGTCTATTTTGATAGTACCGATCGCCAGTTTTTTTTGCGTATAAGAGGTAAGATATACCGATATTTCGTTTTTTAAGCTGTCGCACAAATTTTGCGAATAAATGAAGTTTGCCGGCATCAACACCAGCAAATACAGGAGACACTTGCGGAAAGAGACAAGAGACATAATCAGTTTTTATTAAAATGCTGTAAGAAGATATCAAATGTACTGCTTTTTCATCATTTCTGCCAAACATTTTAAAAACTTCATGGTTCATCATAAGAATTCTTCCCTGAACGATCTTTGAAGCTTAAAGATAAAGAGTTATCCTGTGTAGAAGGGAATTTTAAGAATATAGAGAGAACTTGATATGCCTTATTTAAAAAATGGGGTTGCCATTCCGACAACCCCATGAGTACAAATCTGAAATACAAACTTAGAAACTACCGTTAATTCGGCTTTAATGTTTCCAGCTCTTTCAACCTTTGTAAGGCTTCCTGTTGTTTAAGTAAACCATAATTAATACCTGACGGATTCAAACTACTACCTGTCTGGTAAGGATATTTTTCAAAATCAGTAAAGAAAGCTTTTACTTGCTGTTGAATGGGTACAAGCAACCACATTTGTTGCATACTCCATTCGGTTTCCATTCCGCTTTCATCTTTACGTTCATAGGGGTCCATCCGTAAATTGTATACCCTTGCCCACGCTGTAACTTCACGGTGAGAGGTGGCAATATTCCCTTCTGAAGCGACCGCAAAAGCTACTTTCCAGTCGTTCCAGCGAATGGCATTCAGGTTTCCCGCCTGGTCGAAATACATGATATTTTCCCGGGGACCTTTGTCTACTTTACCCTGGAAATAGGGTACGAAATCATATCCGTCTAAGTGTACCTTGAACGATTTACCGGCTCCACTCCAGCCCTGGGCCATCTTTTCTTTGATATTAGGAACTCCGGCGGCATCGCACAATGTCGGGAATAAATCTATCAAAGAAATAATTTCATTACATTCGGTTTGAGGCTTAATTACGCCCGGCCAGCGCATCAGCATCGGGATACGGAATCCGCCTTCCCAGGTAGTGCCTTTCTCTCCTTTGAACGGCATCATTCCGCCATCAGGCCAGGAAGCGACTTCCCCTCCGTTATCTGTAGCATATACCACAATGGTATTATCTGCAATACCCAAATCATCTAATTGTTTAAGCAATTCACCAATCATATTGTCGTGTTCTTTCATCCCGTCGGCTTCAATTCCTTTGCCTGTAAGACCTACAGATGCAGGTTTCAGGTGCGTAAATACGTGCATACGGGTAGTGTTGAACCACACAAAGAAAGGTTTGCTGGCTTTTGCCTGTCGGCCTACAAAATCTTTATAGGAAGCAAAGAATTCTTCATCAATGGTTTCCATTCGTTTTTTTGTCAATGGACCTGTATCTTCCACTTTACCGTCGGCAGTTGACTTTAATACACCACGAGGGCCATATTTTTTACGGAATTCCGGGTCTTTCGGGTAAAAATATCCTTCCGGTTCTTCTTCTGCGTTCAAGTGATACAGGTTGCCAAAAAATTCGTCAAAACCATGTTTGGTAGGAAGATGTTTATCCTGATCTCCCAAGTGGTTTTTACCAAATTGTCCGGTAGCATACCCCTGCGATTTCAATACATCGGCAATAGTAGGCATCCAATCTGTAATACCATGGTCATCTCCCGGCATACCGATTGTAAGCAGACCTGTGCGAAACGGCTCCTGGCCGAGGATAAATGCTGCCCGGCCTGCCGTACAGGATTGTTGCCCATACGCATCGGTAAACATTACACCCTCTCTGTATAAACGGTCGATATTAGGCGTACGATATCCCATCATTCCATGTGTATAGGCACTGACCTGCGATTGGCCTATATCGTCACCGAAAATAACTACAATATTCGGTTTCCCTTTCGCTTGCTGTGCCTCAGCTTTTTGCGGTAAAACGGCACCTACAGCTAAAATTGCACCCACAGCTGCAACTTTTCCGCAATTTTTTAATTTTTCTCTTAAGTTCATAATTTGTAAATTGATTTGTTAGTTATACTCCCTGCCCTATAAAAATAACACGTATTATTAAGAAAGGTTCGTTTAAACTTACGTAATGATTATCAGGTGATTTCATTCTTCTTACAGATAGTTTGGAATATATTTATTGAAATAGGAATAATGGTAGAAAAAATCATTATTTTTGCAGTGCCAAATTCATATCTTCTTTATGTCGTGTTCTTTTTATTTTAAAGAATATGGGCAGGCTTACGGGTGCAAGTCCCGAGACTTTTCGAAGCACGGCTTTGATATGAGTTTGGCGAGACCTGCCTTTTTTATTTAATCAAAATTTACTTTTTTATGCCAAACTCAAAAAGTCAAAACCAGCGCAACAAACCCGTTGCAAAAAATCAAGAGGTATTACCTGCAGTTTACGTCCGCCCCATGACGGTATCGTATATTTCTGCCGAAAGGGAGAGGCTTACCTTTGAAACGTACCAAAACCGGAACAAAGTTCCTTACCTGAGGCTTTCAGGCACCTGGATGCACGAAGCCGGATTCAAAATTTCGAGTAAAGTAAATGTTATTGTGAAAAATAATCTGCTGATAATTGAGAATATCACTCCATGAAAATGAAAAGTTATATCAAAACTTGCAGATAATCATTGAACTTTATTTATATTTGCGCCGTATTATTAACCAAAAAACCAATATGCTATGGCAGTAAGTTATGTAGTTATCCCTAAAGCGAATCCGCAGGACAGGGAAGTTCCCCCCAAATTTTATGCACAGGCCAAAAGCCGGAGTGAATTAACTTTCAAGAAGTTGAGTAAGGAAATAGCCGAAGGCTCCACCACCGTTAGCGATACCGATGTGCTGGCAGTACTCAACGATCTGACTAAAGTTTTAAGGCGTCATCTGGAAAACGGTGAAATTGTCCGTTTCGGCGATTTCGGCACATTTCAGATCGCTATCAGCGGTGAGGGAGCCGAATCGGAAGAAAAATTCAATTCGTCACTGATTAGGAGCGCCAAAGTGGGGTTTCGTCCCGGTATAGACCTGAAAGAAATGCTGGCTACTTTGAAGTACGAGAAAATCAAGTGAAAAGGTAGTTGACTTTTTGAAAAGGTTGCTATGGGAATTTTTTAAAGCTGCTTTCCTTTGGAGGAAAAGGAAGGCAGCTTTTTTGTGTAGGATGGGGGGAATACCTGGCTTTTTTTTATGTTTTAACAGAACAGGGGGGAATTTCCGCAGAGAAATCCAATACAACAGATTGAATTGCTATTACACATAAGTCCAAATACTTTTCCCTTTTAGAGATTCAATGAATAATGCAATTCCAACTATCAAGAAGATTACCTCTATAGCAAAAAAAAGATAATACCTGTTTGGATTAACTCTTTCTTGAACAACATTATGCTTTTCCGGCATATACCTAACCCAAATGGAATCTCCCTCTGATACATTATTGCCAATACTTCCCGCACTCAACATCTTTTCATCAATAGATACAATTGCAAAAAGAGCAAATTTGCTGGTATTTATTTTTACAATTTGAACTTTTTGTAGATCTCCCTTTAGTCTAGTCGTTCTATCTGTCCAGGAGACATAAAATGCCACACAAAAAGCAGAAATACTTAATAGAGAGGATAATAATATTATTAAATTGGGCTTTATTAATTTCATCACTTTTTTACTATTATCTGACTAAAATTAGCGATTACTAAAAAACTCCCCAAAACCGACACGAATAGGAGTTGATTTCAAAGGGTTCAAGAATAGACCTCCCATTTTTTTAGGCAAAACCTGTTAGTTGTCTCAAAAACGACAGAGAGCTGAACCTTTCAAAGGAACGCTTTCTTTCCCTGAGCAGTTCATGGTCAAAATCACAAAATATAAGAAGTCCGTTTTTTTGTTGTCTATATTAACTGTTTAACATTAGAGGTATTTTTTATTATTTTATTTTTTCTTATTTTCTCATTTACAGCAGATTGTGATGTTTTTGAGACAATATTTGTCGTTATTTCAATCTCTTTATTACTTTTTAATTCAGATTTTGCTGAATTTAAAGCATTTGTTTGTCTTTTCGTCAGAGATTTGCCTTTATCTATTTTACTTGTCATCTTATTTATTGTAGTTTTAGCATTATTATTAACAGGCTTTACATTTAAGGTACCAATAACACTTCCTATTGCCGCTGATTCCAAAATATTATTTGTTAAGTTTTCTCCTTTTATTGCATTATCTAATGCCTGCCCTGTTGCACTTTTTGCTCCTTCTTTCGCCATTTCTTTTGCAACAGTCTTTACTGCTGCTTTTCCTACATTCTTTGCAATATTCTTTGTTACTCCTCCTACAGGATTTATAGCACCTTCTACTGCCGAAACTAATATCGAACCCACATTGACATCTGTAAATGCATTTCCATTTCCAGTTGCTAAATTTACAGCTACTTGAGAGCCATAGTCAATAGCAGCATTAACAACTGCTCCAACTGCATTTAATATCCATCTCCCATCAGGGTCAATATTTTTTACCGGATTATTTCCACAATAAACATAGGGACTAATATCATAATACATCTCACACAAGGGATCCATCGTATCCCATCTAAACTTGGGCACATCCAGAAATCGGGCATGCACATCATACAGATTCAATCCATGCATCTGCTGGTATTCATTACCTGCAAACCGGTAAGGAGATTCCATCGAGAGGTTATATCGAACCAGTTCTACTCCCGAAGCATAGAAGGAAGCACTACCCTTTGTCTCCTGGTTTTCGTTACATTCATACCTGACACTCCCCAAATGATCCTTGAACTGGTAGATATGCTCCCAGGAACCATGGTTTTGTTTCCTTAGGTAGCCTTCCGGGGTGAGCAAATGGAGGATTGTAGCACCATTACCTTCATAAACCACATTCCCGCAGTAATCCTGGATATCGATATGTTCAATCTCAACGGACGGATCGTGCCCATGGGGACTTCTACCGTACTTTTGGCCGCAACCGATTCCACCCGGCGCTTCACGCCTGAAGCGTCAAAACTGTAACAGAGCAATTCCCAAGCAGCAGCATAGAATTTGATTTGTTCAGTCTCCACCTTATCCAAAGCATTGACTATAGTTTGATCTGTTTCATAATCTGTCAACAATTGAATTATCCCAGTAAACAATTAAAACTTATTGCGATATATTAATTGATTAATTTTTCTACAAAGCCAAAATCCGATTATTATTCCTAATAATATTACCAATAGATAACTATATGCAGATGATATTTTATCCAGTTTGCCCCAGTTATAAATAACCAAGTATATCAAAAAGATAAATATTAAAATATCATAAGAACGATATAATATAAATTTAATTATTTTTTTCATTTTTATCTTTTATCAAAATTCCCACAATAGAAATTACACACACAGCAAAAAATATATATCGTACAACCTGTCCATATTTAAGAGTATTTAATTCATTCTTAAATATTAGTATACAAACTACCCCAATTAATATAGGAATAAATAATCCATTACTGAGTTTTTTTAATAGTCTGACATATTTCATACCATTTTACCAATTAAAAAAGTTTTTAATGCGATCCCAAACACTTGGTTCTTGTGGTTGAGATTGTTGTTCTTGCGGTTGTTGTTCTTGCTGTTCTTGCGAATTTCCATCTGGAGTGATTTGTTCAAACACTATTGCTCCAGCAGTACCAATGCCTATTGCCTTTAATATTGTACTTGGATCAGGATTATTCGAATTAAATTCACCACCCGGATCTTGTGGATTTTGCCCGCCAGTTATTACTTTTTGCTGTACATTAGCCTGATTTTGATCCAGTTTTTCTTTTCCCTCCTTTTCCCTTTTTCGTTGATTTTGATATTCTGGAGAAGTAGAAAGATTTGCTCTTTCTACTAACGAATTACCTACCTCTTCTGATTTATCTCCTGAAACCATCTGATTTGAGCTAATCGCAACGACAACTGCGCCCCAAAAACCAACTCCTTCAACAGCTCTTGCCACTTTATAGGCTTTGTACATTCTATAGAATTTATTACCAGAACTAATTGCGCGTGCTTGCCTTCCATTCGAATCAATAAACCTTAAAGGATTGTTGTGACAATAAACATACGGACTAACATCATAATACATCTCACACAACGGATCCATCGTATCCCACCTGAACTTAGCCATATCCAGAAACCGGGCATGAACGTCATACATATTCAAACCATGCATCTGCTGGTATTCTTTAGCCATAAACCGGTAAGGAGATTCCATCGAGAGGTTATATCGAACCAGTTCCACACCCGAAGCATAATAAGAAGCACTACCCTTTGTCTCCTGGTTTTCGTTACATTCATACCTGACACTCCCCAAATGATCCTTGAACTGGTAGATATGCTCCCAGGAACTATTGTTTCGTTTTTTCAGGTAACCTTCCGGAGTAAGCAAACGGAGGATCGTAGCGCCATTGCCTTCATAAACCACATTCCCGCAATAATCCTGGATATCGATATGTTCGATCTCATCATCCGGCAACGGGCGGATCGTACCCATGGGGACTTCCACCGTACTTTTAGCCGTAACCGATTCAACCCTGCGCTTCACGCCTGAAGCGTCATAACCGTAACGGATGGAATGACCTGCGGTCATCTGCATCCGGTCTGGCAAATGTAGTAAATTGTATTCAATTTTGGTAATCCCCTTGTTAAAATCCTGGATCATGCTCCCGTTCCTGTCATAGAGGTATTCCGGATCATCCGGATGGTCCCAGTCGGTCTGGTCGGCAAAGTAGGGAGACTGGTAGAAGCCTGAACTCCGGCCGTAGTTGGTAATGCTTTTGATTTGATTGCCATCGAGGGTATACTCCAGGTAATCGACAATATGGTAATTGTTGTCTACATGTGCCGAAGGGGTAACAGCTCCCTTGCGGTAAAGCATGGTAAGGTTACCGTGTTTGTCATAGGCAAACTCTTCATCGAAGGCATTGTCCGGCGAGCTTCCGCTGTATCCCGAATACAGTAAACGGCTCAGGCCGTCGTACTGGTAATTGAAGTTATCCCGGAAACCCATCTGGTTGTAGTTTGCCCCAGAGATATTGCCGTTGTAGCATGGGGTTCTGCCTGCTCCGGATTCCTGGTAGAACAGCTCTTCGTTGAACGGACGGCTTTGGATGTTTTTGAGCCAGTTCCGGATATTGTAAGAGTAGGTAACCGAATCCATCCGGTTGTGAAGGTTTTTAGTCTTCAGGCGGCCCAGGTCGTCATACCCCAGGGAAGTCTGCAGGATCTCCGGTTCATTGTCTATCCGGTACCAAGTGTCGATCAGGCGGCCTGCATGGTCGTAAGTATGACGGTAGCGTTCGGTAATTGTATGCTGCGGGGTGGTGTGTTCCAAGAGGCTTTGCATCACCTGTCCGGTAAAGGAATAGGCATAGTATTCCTTTTCGTATCCATACAGGTGGTTGTTGGAGATCTGTTGGATGATACGCCCTTTTTCGTCATAATAAAAAGCGGTGGTAATAATTTCTTCCGAACCATCCAGCATTTTTACCCGGGTGCCGGTTAAAAGGCCTTTAGCGGAACAGGCGGGGCAACCGGGGTTTTCATAACGCGTTCCGTATCCTTCGCGGGGACTATAACTGAAGTTATTCCGAAAATAGTCGCCCTGGGAAAGCAGATGCTCGTAGTCGTCGTAATAATTGATGGTGAGTACATCTTCAAAAGTAATCCGGGGAAGGATGTTCCAGCTGTAGCCGTAGTGGCCGGGAAGGACCTGCTCCACTACCAGCAGGTTGCCAATCTCATGACAGAGCTGTTCATGGGTATGGGTATCGGTATATACACCGGTAACGATGACTCTCCCGAAACTATCGTATTTGGTAAAAGACCATTCGTTTTTGTTATTGGCCCGTTGTTCTCCGTCCTGGGAAAGGATTAGGCGGTCCGATTTGTCATAGACAAAATGAATCCAATCTGCCCCCGGAATTTTCTTGGCAACACAACGGTTGCGGTAGTCATACCGATAGATATACGCGTATTGATCGACCGCTTCCAAAGCAGGGGTATAGGTGATACTTGTACTTGTCAGCTCTTCCGAGGCCAGGGGTGGCAACACATAGCAAAGATTGTCCGACTGATCATATACAAAGTAAGTATCGTGAAACTCCCCATTGTTTATCCGGCGGGATAAAACCATTTGGCCTGCCATGTCTTTGAATACATATGAGGTATTCCCATCCTCATCTGCTTCCGTCTGCACATACATGGTATTTTCAGGATAAGTTCCGGTCAGCTCAAAACTTGTTTCTCCGGTCATACGATATTTTTTACAGGAAAGTATTCCCTGTGAAGTATTGGAAACATAATCCAGTTGCACTTTTTTATCATTTTGCCTCCAGTCATTCCCCGGCCCGTACGAGGCCATTATCCGGCTCCTGAAAGATGATTCATAAACCGGCTCCGAGAATGGATGCGCATCGTTGTAAAAACTGTGGCTTTCCTCTTTCAGCTCCTCCTCAAGTGCAAAATCGCCATTGTTCCCCGGGCTTGGTATAGGCAACCATTGCCTGCTGTCCCTCCCCATCCAGTCATATTCGACCAGGGAAACCAGGTCACCGCCGGAAGGCGTAATCCCTTTTTGAACGATTTGCTGCGGTCTTCCCCAGCCATCATAATAACGGACTGTCCGCAAAGCATTCCTATCCGAGAGGTTGTCTGTATGTTCCATGGGAACGGTAGGGGTAAGTGTCACCTTGTAGTTTTTATCACCGGGCAATATGATCTCATCCTTGATCAGGACCTCACCCCGGATAGAGGTGGTAATGATCCCGTTTCCATCTTTTCCCTCTGAGACAACATAGTAGCTCCCCGGCAACAATCCGGGATATTTGAAGATGTTTTGGTTCAAGGATTGGTTGCAATCGTACTCTCCAATACAGATTAAATGGTCGGTTATCAAAAATATCCTGGATTCGTTCAATTCCTGACTAATATGGGAAAGGGTAATATCCATCTCTTTGGTGAGGGTAAAACGATAAAATACATCATTGAAGGGATAATGGGAGTATTCATTCCTGTACAGGCGGGTATCTTTTTGATCGGTATATTGGAAACTGTTGCTGAATTTCCTGCCCAAGGCAGGATCATGTATGCTGCTTCCGGAAAGGGACTTGGTGCCTGTAATGGACATGGCATAATTGCAACTCTCAGTTAAAGTCACCAGTATGCAATATTCTCCCGGGGGAAGGGCATGGGACTTCAGAATATTATAATTGCTGTTACAAAGTTCATACATGCAATTCACCGGGGCTTCAGGATCCATCGTACGGGCATCCAATAAGCTTATTTCCATGGGATTCCAGGTCCCGGTCTCGCAGGTTGAGACTGTAATATCCATTTTTTCAGTATTGGAAAAATAATAATAGTACAAATGTTTGTAAGTGGCCTGGGTCAGGTGGGTGGATAAGTCTACAGGTTCATTGACAGAATATGCAAAAGAATCTCCATAGCCCAGATATGTGGTATATCCTATCTCGGCAAATCCACTCTCCTGGTTGTAATCATATCCTTCAAGTAAAATGCTTAGCTCGTCGGTGTTTACAGCCGCCCATGAGGGTACGGTAACTTTCAGATAATACAGCTCACTGTTGCCGACTAAGGGTATCTGGAGTATTTCATGCTCATAATCAGGGCAGTATATTTTTTCATAACCGTAATACCAGTCCCTTCCATCATGGAGATACATCTTCATTTCCGCATTAGCGGATGATTCCCTGATGGATATGGCCACTTCCATATCCGATCCGAAGCTGAGTTCGTAGTAGATGGATAATTCATCGAATGAAGATACTCCATTGTTCAAAGACTGCACAACTGAATCGATGGACAATCGACAGAGATGCCGGAAAGATGTTGCTGTTAATCCCGGTTCAATGCGGATGGTGTCAGAGAGCGCCTGTGATTGGGTGTTTGTAAAAGTCGAAACAAACACAAACAAAAAGATGATATGTTTTTTCATAAGGATATCCATTTAATTATTGTTCCTGATAGTGGTATTGGTAAGCCTCCAGGATTTGTTTTACTCCATCCTTGATCCGGTATACCTCCGTCAATCTGTTCATATGGTCATAGACATAATGGGAAGTGAGTCCTGCCGCATCTGTATAGGATTGGATACCTACCAGCGGAATATAGGTATATGTTGCTACCTTCGCATCAGGAAGCTGTGCACGCAGTCGTCCGATCTTTTCCCAGTCCGGCACCGTTTGGCAGGAAAGGCTTTCCGGCCGGCACCCCAGTGCATTTTCCACCTGCTCATAACTTGCATTCACAACCTCTGCGATAATATACTGATAGTTATAGCCCCACAGGTAAACCACCTTTTTATGACCGTCCCTGGTTACATATACCCGGTTCCCTTCTTTATCATACAGATGGCAGACTTCCCTTTCTTCAGAGATATTCGATCCCATTTGTATCTCCAGTGAAGCCGGCAGGTAATGTATATAAGAACGCCTGTCCCGGCAGGGCGATGGAATATCGGGCATCCATTGCGCATAATTGATCCGGTAAGTTTTCTGCAGAAAATCATTTTTGTATTGTTGAACCTCCACTTCCGGATTGAGAATGAATTCGGTTTTCATTTCCTCATAAGGGAAATCTGCTGCCTTATCTACGGCATGAAGGTATTTTGTAGTATAACTTTCATTGCCTATTTTTACTGACTGTTCTTTCAGTAGATTATGCGAATCATACCAATAGGATATTGTTTCGATAATAGGGTAGTTTCCGTCCTTACTATAGGTGGTTTTTATTTGCTTTACCAGGTTGTATGGAGCCAGAGGGATGCTATATACCTGGACAATAGGAGCAGGTGTTTCCGGAATGTCGTATGGAGGACTCTCCATAAGGGTCTTTATACCATAGCCAATTTTACGGCACTGCACATTCTCCTCATACTCATAATCAACTTCTTCTATAAGTATCCCTTGAGAGTTAAACTCCTGTTTCTTTAGCAATTTTCCCCGTTGAAAAGACAAATCACTTGTTTTTCCTAACTTGTTGGTATACATTTGCCGTATTTCAAGTCGTTCCCCACAGTTTGTCGTTTCGTTAATCGTGTCAGGATTGGTAGAATAATCGGAGAAGTATGATATGGTATAGGGCCCTTTGTATACAGCCGGAGTATCGAATAAGTAAATTCGGGAAGTAAAGCCTGTTGCCGGGCTGATCTGGAATCCGACTTCATATTTTCCTTCCGGCAATACCATCAAAGTATCCGGAATGGAAGTCCTGTTCGTATCCAATTGAAACCTCTTGAACATTTGCCGGTTCCGGTAAATAATCAATGTACAAGATTTTCCGGAAGCTATTGTCGATATCCTTGCACTGAATGCTGCCCTGGCTGGTTTGGATAGGGTAAAATTCGTATTGTGGATTCCTTCGGTTTCTCCACCCGCAATAGAAGACAGCCCAAAATTGTATTCCTTTTTTACAACAGATATAGCTTCTTCTACCTGAGTTTCTTTCACCCGGGAATACCTGACATGGTCTGAATCGTATGCATCCAGGTTGAAAGCCGAGGTCGTATAGGTATATGCGCCGGGATAGTATCCCATCATTCCACCAGGAAGAGCCACATATTGCGGTTGGAAATATTGCGGCCAATTCATCAGTACGCCGGAACTCTTCCCCTCATTATCCAAGTATTCAAAACCTCTACGCATAACAATCTTTCCATCATTTTCCAGAATGGTCTTGACGCGTGCACCTCCTGCAAAACCTTCCCTGTCGAGCAAAGCAGGAAAATAATTGGAATAAGCGGTTTGATCCAGCCGTTTGGAGTAATCATGTTCTTCGTACTCCACTTCCATGGTTCCCCCGGTAGGAAAAGTTACTTTCTGTAGCAGTGTTGCATCAAATAAGGCTTCTGAGGTGACTTCCCGCACCGTGGACAGGTATATATATTCTCCATTCTGGTTGATACGAAAATCCGGTAATAATTGTCCAAAATATGTACTCATCCGGCTCCAGTAGTTCCAGTGATCCACTCCCCCTGTATTCGGATTGGGTAATAACAGTGTTTTGTGATAGGAAAACCAGTATTTTTCCGTGTTGTTCAGAAGCAATGCATCCAGGAATAAGCGGGAAAATTCTCCTCCCCTGTATGAATATTGGAAAGCTATCCGGTTCCTGACCGGATCCTCGATGTCCGAATAATACTCTGGGTTGACACGTAATACGATAGAGTCCAATTTGGAGCCGCAATCTGAGTATACAGGCCATTTGGATTCTCCTGCATACATAGATTTTTTTCCTGAGTAAAAAAACAAAGCTTCCTGGTTTTCAGTGGTAATGGCAGATATTCTGGCTATTTTAGTAACCGAATAGCTATCGCTCAATCCTGAAAATTCGGTAAGTTGCCCATGAGGATTAGGTTCTGCTTTAGAAAGATACGAAGCAGATGTGTATTTATTGAACACAAAATTTTGTTTTTGTTTAGGGAATGTTTCCATGTTAAATCTATCAGAATAAGGAAGCAATTCATACGCGATATTGAGTTCCATTTGGTTAGGTGCAATGATTTTTGTCAGATAAAATGCTGTAATAGGACCTGGCGTGAGTATTTCTTCAAACACCACATCCCCCCTACTGAAATCAACATTATATTCCAAAGCTGCAGGCGATGTTACATGTAAACTACCGAAATAATAAGTATAGCCATTGTCCGCCTTAATAATGATCATGGTAGGTTCCGGACAGTAGCCCAATCTTGTTTGTTCGTTGAAAGAATGGAGTATTACCTGGAAACTCCCCTGAGTAGATGAGATGACCTTCGGGTTTCCATCATAACCGATGATGAACTTCCCGGAATATCCGCAGAAGTTAAATGAAAAAACATCCGGGTTGGGATCGATCATACCTGAGGTTAGATAAAATCCATAAGGATCATAGTGGAATTTTTCTTTTCTGAATAAACTGACATCATCTTCCGAGTACATGCCTTTAGGTATGAAAGATAAACCTCTCCGGGAATAGAAGTTTTCAGGAGCAATTCTATGATCGTCGGCCATCATTCCATTGACAGACCGAGTGATGCAACCTCCGGCATTGATAAACCAATTTAGTCCAACAATACCTTCATTTTTTGCAGGCATAAAACCGGCGGAGTTATAACTGATAGATACCGGCAGATTGAAATCCTTTTCCACGATATTGAGCAGGGGGATAGAAAACTCCAGTCTTCCCGTATTTTTTGATATAGTGGTATTCGCACACCGCATGAAATCTGACGACTGGGGAGACTTGATCTCCTCAAAAAAACTTTGCTGGCTATGAAGATTGAGAGTAAATAAAAGGCTGCTACAAAAAAACAGGGAGAAAATAATAAATGATCTTTTCATAATATAGCAATTAAAGTAGTTAATGTTTATCTCTTCAGAATGATCTCACTGAACATAAAACTCTCATCCAAACGGATATGGAGGATATATTCCCCCCGGATATACGGGGCCATGAAGATTTGTTTACTTAGGATGCCTGCCGGTTGGGCGCCCCAGTGGTCTTCCTTCAATATCCGGCCCTGCCGGTCGGTGAGTTGTACCCGGACAGTTTGAGCGGGTATCGGTAGGTATATCTCCAAGTTCAAATTGGTTTGGACAGGGTTAGGATAAGCATTATAAGTAAGGTCCTGCCAGGGATTGTCCGGATGGGAGGGCTCGGAACTTCCGGCACCTACAGAATCATTTTCCAGGAGTGCCCGATTCTCTTCATCTTCTTCCAGGTAACTATGAAATTGCGGGGGATAGAAAAAAGCCGTATGGAAATTGTCCGCTTCCGAATCTTTCCGGTTAAAAATACTTTTGACCGTTTCAAATACCGGGTAACGATAACCCCGTGCATACCAGCGGCAGGTTTCGATCCCGATGATGACCGGGTCGTTAGCCAAACGGAAATCGATGCTGTCATTGCTGACAAGGAGGGAGTCCTGTATCTTCCGGGAAGAAAATGTCCGGGTATCCTCGGCCATCCATTTAATGGTCTTGACCCGCAGGACCTGGCGTAGCGTGTCTTTGTCTGGCAGGATCAGCGTTCCATAGGCATCGGCGATGCTCCGGACCGTGCCCATCACCTGTATTTGCAGGCGGTTGCTGTATTGACCGGTACCCTGGAAATGCCCGTAGGTGCTGTCCCCGTAATGGACCGGGAAGCGGAGGAGCAATTCCGGTTGTTGGTATTGCATCAAGGTAGTAGGATTTTCATAACCTGTAAGCAGCAGGGAATCGCCCGACAGGGAGTAATAATACATGGTGCGGTGCTCGGTACCGGTGATAATGGAATCCGGCCGGCCGGAATAGACCAGCCGGTAATTTTTATTTTCGGCATGCAGGTTACTGAAATCCCAGAGGACATTTTCTCCGGAGCGGCCGGGATCTTTATAGCTTACTTGTTGTTTCTGGATTTCGTCACCGGGACGGAACAGGTTCAAGCGGCTTTCCAACTCGTGCTGTGAATAAGCGGACAAAACAATAAATCCGCTGCATAGAAAGACATAAATCCTCAAAAATAGTGTAGTCATGGTATATTATTAAAATTTAGTGTTTTTAATAATACAAACCAAAAGTGAAAGTTACTAAACTAAAACAAACTTTTTTGTAATTTTATTTTTCAAAATAATTCATTCAACACACAAATATTTCCATAACTTAAAAAGTTCATTAAGAACAAAATGACCGCAACAGGAATACACTTCCTGTTCTGCGGCCATTTTATCAAACGATGCAAATGAATCAACCAATGCTGCTCATATCACAATTTTTCCATAAAAATTTCTGTTTTCGCTTTGAATCCGTACAATCTTTATTCCTGAAAAAAGAGGTTGATATGGAACTAGTGTTTTTCCGGAGCAATTTTCAGGCCAGATGCTTTGTTCCAGTCTCCCCATGGAATCATAAATATGTAAAGTAATTCTGTTCTGATATCCTGGTACTTCAAAAACGATTGAACGATCGTTATAATACAGCTTGAATGCTTCTTCCGGCGAATTGACCTCTTTGATCCCCGAATCGGTAGAATCAAATACACCTCCTCTTAATTGTGTCAGATTTGTAATACCATACTGTTTTACAAGAGCCTGCAAATTTCTATTTATTACGGCATTGCTGTCTAAAAAAACAACATCACAATTTTTCAGGTATACTACTGTATTTTGTTCTATACCGCACTCACTTCCTGTATTATTGGGAGTGGTGATGCCGGTTTTATAAAAACGATTTCCTTTGATTCTGAGATCTTTTGTGGAAGTGACCACAATATTGACTCCTGAAACATCCGAAAATTCATTGTTTTCTATAACGATCTTTTCAAAAGAGCCTACTGGCGATATGGTACTTCCCGAACCGTTGACAATAGAAATGGCTCCGGCCTGATTACTCCAGGATGCCGGCATAAAATGCCCGGTTCCGATAATCTTATTGTTCCGGATGGTCAGTTGATCGATAGCCGTCAGTGCGTCTTCCGAGTTGACGGTCACGCCGCTATGTCCATTGTCCATCACATTATTCTCAATCAGTCCTTTTCCTGCCTTGACCAATACCCTGCCGGAACTTCTGAAATAATTATTCCGTAACACAAAATTTTCACAACGCCTGTTGGGAGAATAGACTTTTGTTCCGACAGCCCAAGGGCAATTCTTATCCAGGATAAGGATGATACCCGACTTGCGGTCGATTACCGCATATTCCGAATGCAGGGAGGTGCGGAGTGTATCACCGGCCTGAAGCGCGGTCCCCATGTCACCTGCTACAGTAATCCGGTCGCCGGTTGCAGAATCAATGGTATACGACCCGTCCCAGGTTACACTCCAGGAGTCATCACCGGCATCTTCCACCCGGCAATTTTCCATTAGCGGTCCGGTATGTAGTAAGGTATGCTGGATCGCATCCCAGGAAGTAGTCAGCAGGCGGGATTCGGTTGCACCTTCCGGAGTAGGGCCCGGAACGATCCGGCAGCCTGTCAATTGGCTGCCGCCCTTTCCTCCCGATTCAAAAATTCCGAAACCCGGGGCGGAATGAATGGTCACCCGGTCTAATACCATCCCTCCCTGGCAATTGGACAGGACAAAAGCATGCGGCGCTCCATACTGCCCTTCGGGTCCGGTACTCATCGATGCCAGGTCGCCTACCCGGGCTACCGAAGGTAAATCAGGCTGAAATACCCTGACTACACCTTCATCCATGATCTGTGCCGTTGCATTCCAGACAAATTTACTTCCTCTTTTCCGGTAACGGGTATCCGGGTCTATCACATCGATCCGGCTGTAAGCCTCCACAGGATATCCTGCATGTATTTTCACATCCACATAATTACTGCCCACGGCAATAATATCTCCCTGAGTAAATGTAAGAGGGTTATAATCGATAGTCAATCCCTGTAGGGTGATATTACTGCAACTCTCGAATTGTAAAGCACGTACTTTCGTTTCGCAAAGCATTGTAACTCCATCGGCGATAATTTTCAGGTTAGAGGCCCCGTTGAAATTCAAAAAAGGTGCTTTACCCCGGTAAACTCCCGGAGGAATCACTACCTGTGTTTCATGATTGTTGATTGCTGTTTGAATTATTTTTCCCAGGTTAGCAATTGTATAAGCAAACGGTAATTCTCCTTCACGAATCTTATTGATTTCGGCAAGCGTCAGCGCCCTGGAATAATAACGGAAATCTGCCAGAGCCATTTTTACCATATACCGGCCTATTTCCGGTCCGTACTGCGCAACCGTATTGATAGATAAATCGGCAGAAGGATTCACAGGATTAAAATCTACCGGGTTTCCGTTCATATACAATTTAAATCCTGTGCTGCGGTTTCCCTGCCCATCGTAAACCAATGCAAAATGGTGCCAGGTTGCTTGCGGATGGGAAGCATCATTCAACCAACCTACATTGCGATTACACCATTGATTGGCAGCAGTGTTTTCTCCGCTTTCCAGTTCTACACTATGTCCTTTCAACGCAATTTTATAACATCCGCCCGGCTTCGATTCATCACCATACCATAGCATGTACCGGCCGGCATTATCATTGCTGCCGGCATCGATGCGAATCCAGGCACACAAGGTACGGGCAGATGTTCCGGTAATACCCGTCCAGTGATTATCGGCTGCATTAGACAATACCACATTGTCGTCCCTTCCGTCCGGAAAATAAATATAACCCTGTTGTTCCTGACTCAAAGTTTCCGTTCCCCATTGCAGGCTGGACCAATCCTGTGTTTGCCCCCATTTTGAAGGCACAAGATCCCGTCCGTTTCCGGAGTGATCTTTCAAAGAGATATCACCATTCTTGTAATCGAATTTATACCATACTTCCAGGTTGGAAGTGATATCCTGTGCGTTTCCATGAAAACAGAAAACAAATAACAAAACAAATAAAAGAAAATGTGTTTTCATAAATATATTCTTTACAGATTCATTAATCATATACTAATCGAGCGGTTCTATGTTTACATTAGAAGAATGTGCAACTACAAACGGTTCTGCCGGATTGACAGGATAGGGATAATCGCTCGTTTTTTCAATGGTATTGTTTTTGAAAGTAAGCTTATCCACTGCATATACATTCAATATTTCAGGACAAAAAGTCTTAAACCGGTTATTTTCTATCAGGATATTCCGGTTATACCGGGAAAGTGGCTTTTTGTCTTCATCCATTCCGCTGGCAACCTGTATCACGGCATTTCCCCAGGTTCCGAAATAACAATTGTCAAAGGTGTTCCTGCGAACAATCAGGTTTCTGACCCCTGCCTGTTCAAACCAGAAGCGGCAATCTCCTTCCAACAGAATTGCGGCTCCGGGAGTATGAAAGTAATTGTCTTCTATCACCGTTTTCGCTCTCGAGCCGAGTAGGATCCCCCGGGCACGATTGCCTCGTATGCGACAATTTTTAATCAATACTTCGGGATAAGCGTCTGCCGAAGCAATTCCATCTTTCAGCTTGATTTCTGCCGGTAAAGGACGACGAAAAGTTACTTTAGTAAATTCTTTGTTGATCTTTTCCGTAGATGCCACTTCATTTTCAGCATAAGTAACAAGACTGGCGGCATCGACAAATTCCATGCTTTTTTGGGGAAGGATAAAATCGATTCCGGCCTGCTGCGGATGCACCATTTGCACGATAATTTCGTTCGGTGACAAAATCCTGTCGATGCGAGCATATAATCCATGGATATTAGTGGCATCGTCTTTCTGGTTCTCAAAAAGACAATCGGTAATGCGGATATATCCGGAGCAATTGGAAAAATGAGTGGCATCGGCCGTCAGACTTACCACCCTGCCGGAACCGGGTGCCGGAGTAGTATTGACATGATTTATGGAAATATTTTTACTCATTTGGGCAATAATACCCATTCCGCCACAATGATACATATCGATATGGGAAAATTCAAGGTTTTCACTCGAAAGAACACAAAATGCAGGAACCAGGCGATGAGATGCACCAAAAACCATCACATTACCCTTTGTTGCCCGGATTCCGGGGACATATACACGTACAACTCCGGGTTCCAACTCTTTAACCGGAGCATTCGGACCACACCAATAGTCAACGGCTTTATAAGCAGTTTCCCTTTTTACGGGATCAAATTCAAGCAGGCTCATCCAGGGGTACAAGCGTTTTTCATCATCGGTAAATGTCAATACCTGGTGTTCGACCCGGTAAGGATAAGAAGATGTAAAATGCACATCGATGCTGTCGTTGTACACTTCCATAATTTTCCCCTCGGAATGAAAAGTCCGTGTATAATCGATGGAGAAGTTCCGGAGTTTGATATTCCGGGTATTTTCCATCAAAAAGGGAGAGATAAAACCATGGAAAACAAATTGTGATCCCTGTCCGTCGATTTCAAAATCATTCATTCCCGACAAATCGAAAGCAAAACGTTTCAGACTTCCGTCGTTGTTGCTGATAAATATATATTTTTCCGTGGCATAATCAGGCCGGAATTCATATTTTCCCGGAGGAAAGACCAAACGCCGGGCACCGGACAATTTACACTGTTTAATTGCTTCATATATACCGGGAGTCGCATCTTCTCCCCGGATATAATCTTTGGCATTAATTGTACCGGCTTGCAGACTCAGACATCCTGCAAACAGAATATTTACAAACAAAATAATACGAATTGTCTTTAGCATTGTCGTGATATTTTTAATAATTTATACCGGGATTTTTTCAAAGTCTTTCAGCTATTCTGTAGAAAGGGTCAATTCAGGATCCCTGATCAGAATATCTTTAGATTTCATCCGGCGGATAAGTACATTTTTCCCGGAAAAACGGTTATCATAACGGTTGTCCCGAAAAACTACCTTCCGGCAACCGTCTAAATAAAAACCCACTTTCCGGTGAAATGGAGGATAAGAATCTGTTTTTTCGATTTGGTTTCTGGAAAACACCAGATTTTCCACAGAGCGCGCATACACAATAGACCAGTCGAAATGCCTGAACACATTGTCGCAAATGCTGATATTCCGGTGATAGGCTTTTGATTCCGGACCGGAGGGCTGATAAGAAGGAGTGACAGTGATCACTCCTTCCCCCCACCCGGAAGTAAAACAATCTTCGAAAACGTTGTGACGGATGGAAACATCTGTACAGGCACCGGACTCAAACCAGTAATTGGTATCTCCTTCTATCAATACTGCTGTTCCGGCCGTTCTGAAATAATTATCCTCGATCACAACCCTGCCTGGTGTGGAAACCAAAATTCCCCGGGCCCTGTGTTTTTTCAGGATCCGGCAATGGGAGATTTGAACATCGGGCGACCAGGTTTTATTTTCCATAAAATCTCCCGGTAGAATTTCTGCAGGAAGGCTCCGGGTAAAACGGACGGTATAACCGGTTAAATGTCCTTCTGTATATCGGGGGGTGACACTCTGTATTTTCCGGATCTCTCCCCGTTGAGAAGTTTCCTTATTAATAAACCAAAGTTCATCACCTTCTCCGAGGGTTTCCCGGCTGGATGCTTTTCCGGAAGACGCAATAGCAACAGTGAGATCATCGATCCGCTCTGTTATACGGATATTCATACCGTGTATATTGATAAAATCATCACCCTGCCCGCTATGGCAGCATCCGGTGACTTTAATCAGTCCTTTGCAGGTATTGAAATGGAAGGCATCAGCCACTAAACTGAAGACCCGGCCTTTTTGTTCATTTGCCTCCATATTCACCCGGTTTAAAGTAATGTCTTCAGAACGGGTTCCCAGAATGCCATTGCTGAGAGCATGGTAAATATGAATATTATCGAGTGTGATCCGGCTACTTTCCCGGATAGCAATTCCATTTTTAATGTAGCGGCCATGCCACAAAGTAATGATTGTTCCCGGTTCGACTTTGAATGGAACAGGAGCGCTAATCCGGATGATTCCCGGTTCGACTTCTTTGACCGGATAATCGGAAAACAGTTTTTCTCCTAAAGGCATATCCAGGGTACGGTAAAGAATCTCTTTCTTTTCTTTGTCGTACAAATTATGCCAATATACACCCTTCTCCCAACCTTCCCCGGTGAAAACAATTCTTTCATCGACAATCCGGTAAGGATATGCCTCTTTGTCGATCCGGATATCAATACCATTATCAGCAGTTGCCAGAATTTCTCCCTGGGAAATCAAAGGACGTTCCCAATCGACAGAAAAATTCTGCAGGCGGATATTCCGGGAAGAAACAATGGACCCGATACTCATATATCCATGGAAAATGAAAGTAGAGCCATTGCCTTCAATAGTCAGGTTCCGAAAGTTCCGGACGGAGAATCCTTCATCCTGCTTCAGTTCCGGACTGATCCTGAAATGGTATGTTCCCCGTGGAAAAGCCAATGTATTCGCTTTTTCTCCGGAACAGGCATCCAATGCCCTTTTCACTGCAGGAAGAAAATTATCCTTGTCTTCCAACCGGATAAAATCCATGATCGAAAGGGTATGGTTCGCTGCCTGCAGGAACTCCGGCAATAACAAAAAAAGAAGAATATAAAATCGGATATACTTCATGAACGGATATATTGATAATTCCTGTGTTATTGCGCTAAACGGCTTTTCAGTTCCATCACTTCCTGTTCTTTGCTGGTCAGTTCCAGTTGAAGCCTGGTTACCTGCTTTTCCATTTCTTTGCAATTGCCGGACGACTTGGAAGAAACCGCATCCTTAGTCGAAATGGCCTGACTGGAACCCACATTTCCTATATAAGAATCATCATATAACAATGGGAGATTGGCCGGAACAGACTCAATCTCTATCTCATCCGGTTCCAATCCGTTGCAGAAAGCCTTGACCTTAATCTTCCCGGGTGTTATTCCTGCACGGATAAATGCAGTTGCAACCCCGAATTGTGTTTTCATCGGATTGGCATCGGTTGTGATATCTCCTATAATTTCCGCAGGACCTCCTACTTCAAAATGGACATATTCGGAAGCCAATACTTTTGTAACTCCTTTATTATCGACAATAAATGCGCGGACAGGAATAAAATCAGAACCATCTGCCATCAGGGGAACCCGGACTCCATCGGCCACCAATTTTACTTTGGAAGTACGTTCCGGGTATTTTTTGACTTCTTTACATACCACCTGTCCCCCAATCAGTCCTTCAGCTATCATTTCTATTGCATTGGTACGGTTTCTCCAGTCACGCCGGATAAGTCCGAAGTCAAAAACATCTTTGAATATTACCGGCGGATGGGGCATGCCGTTGTATTTATTTTCCGGTTTTTGCGTACCGATCACTTTTCCCATATATGTCAACCGGACTTCCTCGCAGTTCGTAAAAATAAGAATGTCTTTTTCCGATTCCTGAGTCAACTCATTCGTGATATAAACCATCGGGCCGGTCTGGATGCCCTGGATTTTAAAATCGGCATCATACTGGCTTTTGAACAAATAATAAGAATATTTCGGATAACGGTAAACATCCAACAAACCTCCCCAGAACGGATCAGGGTGGTATCCTCTCTGATGATCGATGCCACACCACAAAGTGGCACCGATCCGGATGAGAGGAGTAGTGTAAATTCCCGGAAGATCCCTGACCCGTGTCATTGCCTGGTTGAGGAGCGCTTTTTCACCCCATTCCCTTTTCACACGCGGAGTAGCATTCTGAGAATAAAAATTATCGACTTCTCCCCCATCGCCATATTCCCGGGTCAAAGAGTTTTTGCTCTCATGGAAAGCTCCATGGTAATAAAAATCCAGTCCGGCTAACTTGGCATGGTCTACATCGGCACAGGTGAATACACCGGGAAAAGGGATTTCTTCATGGACAATACGATGCATTTCGGATAACATTTCGATCGGTTCGTCCAGTGTTTCATTCAAAGCGGTTTCCCAGATGATTACTGCAGCCCGGTTACGATCCCTCCGTACCATATTTTTCGAATCTTCCAGCACTCTCTGGCGGAATAAGGGGTTTTTCGCATTGTAAAATTGCCAGCCGGGGTTAGCTACCGTTACCAGCAATCCGTATTCATCACAGGCATCCATAAATGCTGGGTCTAACGGATAATGTGCTGCACGGACAACATTGGAGCCGCCTTCCCGTAGCAAAAGAGCATCTCTCCACTGACCGGAATTCGGCAGGGCATTGCCTACGTAAGCATAATCCTGGTGGCGGTTTACGCCTGACAATTTGTTCCCGATATATTTTTTATTAACAAAAAATCCGTCTTTCCCTCTCATCTCAAACAGGCGGATACCTACCCGTGTCCGGTACGAATCCAGGAGTTGCTTACCCTGGTAAAGTTCTGTCCGCACATAATGAAGGTAAGGATCGTTCGGATGCCATAAGTGTACGTTATTTACCTTGAGATTCTGAATGATCTGAGTTTCTCCGCCGGATTTTAGCGAAATGTTTTTTTCTGCAGTATATAACACTTTATTTTCTGCATTTTCCAGGATTGTACGAAGCTTAAACGTTCCTCCGTTCATTTCATTCTTTATTTCCGTACGGATCTCCAACTCAGCTTTATTCTCACCGGTAACGTCTTTTGTAACGACAAACACACCTCCACCGGCTACCGTTTGACTCAATTCCGGTAAAGTAATGTGGGTTTTTCCTGTTTCAATCAGATATACATCTCTGTAAATGCCCCCCAGGTAAGTAAAATCCAGATAATCCTGCTCCTTTCCCGGAGGATAGGAGGGGTCATTGCTATTATCGGCTAAAACGACTAATACATTATTCCCTTTAACGAGATACGAAGTCAGATCGATGGCAAAAGGCAAATATCCTCCGAAATGTTCTCCTATTTTTTCTCCGTTTAACCAAACCACACTCTTACCCATGACCCCTTCAAAATAAACGACCGTTTTTTTGGAGCCCGGATCGGCTACAGAAAACACTTTCCGGTAAAAAGCCTCACCCTGGTAATTCCGCATGCCGGATGCATTTTCTCCCAGAAGTTCTAGTCCATGAGGAAGATTTACGCTTTCCCATGAAGAATCGTTGAAATCACTTCTTTCCGCACCGGCTATTTTTCCTTTACAAAATTTCCATCCGGGATTGAAATTATATACTTTCCGGGGACTCTCTTTGATAGAATAAAAACCGGCAGTAGAATAGGCCGGAATTTTTTCCTGAGCAAAAGCAATATCAGCAAATAAAGCACTGAATAGAAAACAAATACAATACATGCAGGCAGTAAGGCTGCGAATAGGACCTGTGTTTATTTTTTTCATGATGTTCAGATAAAAATTTATTGAATGATTTGAGATTGCAATATTAATGGTTTGAAAATATCCGTTCGGGACGATTTGTAACAAATAGCATTCGTTTTGTTTTATTCTTCCTGAGAAAGTCAATTCAGGAAACACATCTTTTTACTGAAATATCGAATAAAATAAAAAAATCCATTGTAGCAAAACGTATGCTTTTTGTTACAATTTGAACGAACCTGAATAAAAGCGTAACTTACCTTTGCCCCGGACAGAACTATTATGAAATTCAAAAAAATAAATCATTAATAAATTATGAAGGCCGGTAATACGTCTTAAAATGAATCGGAAAAAGGGATGAATCCCTACAATACAAAGCAAGGCTTGTATTGTTGTGAATATTATCATAATTTCGCAGGAACCAGACCTGCAATAATTAAAATCAAATCGCATGAAAAACATTTTTTTACATCATTACATTTTCCGGAAACTGCCCATAATTCCACGGTTCCGGATATTGTTTATTTCTGCCTTGCTATTGGTAACGGCAGGTCTTCCTTTCCCCTCGTCGGCTCAATCGCCACAACCGGATGCCGCTCAAAATGAAATTTCTGTTTCCGGAATTGTTAAAGATGTAACCGGAAATCCTTTGATAGGAGTAAGCATCTTAGTAAAAGGGACATCCACGGGAACCGTAACAGATCTCGACGGAGAATTCTCTCTGAAAGTAAGCCACCGGGATGCAATCCTTGTTTTTTCCTATATAGGATATGAAACCAGGGAAATAAAAACAGGGAACCAGCCATACCTGGAAATAACTTTGAACGATGATGCGGCCCTGATCGATGAAGTTGTGGTGGTTGGATATGGTGTACAAAAAAAATCGTCGGTAGTCAGTGCTATCACGAATGTAAAAGTAGACGAATTGAAAGTCGCCGCACCCCGCTCCATCAATAATATTTTAGCAGGAAAAGTTTCCGGTGTTATTTCCGTACAACGAAGCGGGGAACCGGGAAAAGACGATGCCCAATTCTGGATCCGCGGTATCAGCACGTCCGGAGCAGGAAGAGAACCTTTAGTATTGGTAGATGGTATAGAACGTCCTTTAAACAATGTGGAACCGGAAGATATCGAGTACTTTTCCGTATTGAAAGATGCTTCTGCAACAGCTATATATGGGATTAAAGGTGCTAATGGCGTTATCCTGATCTCTACCCGCAGAGGAAAAGCCGGGGAATCATCTATCAATTTCAAATATGAAATGGGAATGAACCAGCCAATTGCCACCCCCCGTTTTGTCGATTCACCGACTTATCTCGAGTTACTCAACGAAGCCAACCTGGCATCCAATCCGAACTATGTAACTCCATATACTCCCGATGTGATCGAAAAATACCGGTCGGGTGTAGATCCATGGCTATACCCCAATGTAGATTGGATGGGCTTGATGATGAAAGATCATTCTTCCAATCAGCGGTTTACTGTAAATGCCAGCGGCGGAGTGGACAAAGCCAAATACTACATTTCCGGAAGCTATTACGGTGAATCCGGGATTTGGAATACTAGTCCGGTTAACAACTACGATTCCTCCACCAAATTGAGACGCGTGAATTTTCGTTCAAATACGGATCTTACATTGGCAAAAAACCTGGTAGCCAGTTTAGGCCTCGGAGGCTACCTGATGCTCGGAAATTATCCGGCTGATGGAAACTCAGGAGGTTTCTGGTATAACACTATGCTGGCAACACCGGCCAAATATGCTCCGACAGCACCGGATCCGGAAGATCCCAGAAAAATTGTCTATCTGAATTCGGGAGGATCAGGAAACATCAACCCGTACGCTCAATTAGTCAACAGCGGATATACAAGCACCTGGGCAAATACCCTGCAAACCGATATCTCATTGAATTATGACGCAAAGGAACTACTGAAAGGATTAAGAGGTGGTGTCACTTTTTCTTATGATGCTTATTCCCATAATGAAATCAAACGAACCAAATCGGGTGACCTTTGGAACATTGTCTTTCCTCCGGGACGCGACAGCAACGGAGATCTTGTCCTGAACAAAAATTACAGTGGAACTAAAGAACTCGGATACAATAAATCTGCCGGTGGAAACCGGAAAGTTTATTTCCAGGCAAGTTTGAATTACGATAATATATTCGGTGATCATGGTGTGAGCGGATTATTACTGTACAACATGCAAGACTATCAGGACGGAGATGCTGCCAATGCCACGGCTGGTCTGCCCTATCGTTCCATGGGTCTTGCGGGTCGCGCCACCTACAATTACAAAACCAGGTATTTCGTAGAAGTAAATGCCGGATATAACGGATCTGAAAACTTCGAAAAAGGACACCGCTTCGGGTTGTTCCCATCGATAGCCTTAGGATGGATTCTTTCGGAAGAAGATTTCTTCAAAAATCTGGTGGACCATAACTGGATGGATTACCTGAAATTCAGAGGATCATACGGTTTGAAAGGAAATGATAAGATCGGAGGCCGCCGGTTTGCATATCTCACCACAATCGGAAACGGATACGGAGAATATGTTTTGGGAAAAGATGTAGATACACACTGGTACAGTATCGGAGAAGACCAATGGGGAGCCGACCTGACCTGGGAAACGGAAAAAGAACTGAACCTGGGAATTGAAACACGGTTCCTGAACGGATTCTACATTCAGGCTGATTATTTTACCAGACACCGTACAGGTATCTTTCAGCAAAGGAATTCCATGCCGTCTATCATCGGACTCCAGAACAGGCCCTATGGAAATATCGGAGAATTCGAAAATGAAGGGATTGACGCCACGCTCGAATATAACAAAAAATTTGGTGACTTACAAGTGGCTCTACGTGCTAATTATACTTTCGCACGGAATAACCTGTTAGAAAACGATGAGCCCGACTATATCTACACTTACCAGAATCGCAAAGGACAACGCCTGAGCCAACCTTTCGGATTGGTAGCAGAAGGATTGTTCACCTCCCAGGAAGAGATTAACAGTTCGCCCCAGCAGACATTCGGAAGTGTACGGGTAGGAGACCTCAAATACAAAGATATTAATGGAGACGGAGTGATAGACACTTATGATGAGGTGCCCATCGGAAACCCGGATATACCGGAAACAGTATACGGATTCGGATTCTCCTTAGCATACAAAGGAATCGACCTGTCTGTATTCTTCCAGGGGGCCGCCAATATGGATTTCATGCTGGGCGGAGATGGATTCTATCCTTTCCTGAGAGGAGAAACACAGGGCAATGTAACTTATTGGGCTACAGACAGGTGGACAGAGGACAATCCCCGACAGGACGCTTTATTCCCCAGATTAAGTTCGGGAGACAACCCCAATAACTACCGAAATTCAACCTGGTGGCAACGATCGTCTAATTACCTCCGTCTGAAAACAGCGGAAGTAGGTTATACCTTTCCAAAAAAATGGACTTCCAAAGCCAATATATCGGCTTTCAGGATTTATGTGTCAGGCTTGAACCTTTATACATTCAGCGATTTCAAATACTGGGATCCCGAACTGGGTAACGGCAATGGTTCTGCATATCCTTTGCAAAGGACTTTCACTGCAGGCGCCAATATTAATTTCTAATTTAATACCTCTCAAATCATGATTAATATAAAGAATATAACAATAATCGCAGTCGCCTGCTTGCTTACTTTATCTTCCTGCGATGATTTCCTGGACAAACAGCCGGACGATATGCTTACCATCGACGATGTATTTACTTCTCGTCCCCGTTCCCAGTCTTACTTAAGCAGTGTGTATAGCTTTATACCCGACGAACTGGAACTACAAAATAATTACAATCTTTTGGGAATCTGCGATGAAGGGGACTTCATTTGGGCTGCCGCCTGGGCAGGGCAAATCAACCGGGGAAACTGGAATACCCGAAGCGGATATTACGATAAATGGAGTAAATTTTACCAGGGAATCCGTGCTGCATCGACTTTCTACAACCGGATAGACGAAAATGACGATCCGACACTGACTCCCGACGAAAAAGCCTCCTGGAAACAGGAAGCAAGGGCTTTAAGATCTATTTATTATTTCTTCCTGATCCGCCAGTACGGCCCTGTTGTCATCATGCCCGATATTCCCATGGATGTCAATTCCAGTAACGAAGAACTTCAAATTCCCAGAAGCCCCTTCGAAAATTGTGTGGATTATGTCCTTTCGGAATTCAACGCCATTCTGCAAAGTCCCGACCTGCCGGAAACTTTCGAAAATGACAAAGATAAGGGGCGTATCGATAAACGTACAGTTATGGCTTATAAAACCAGGCTGCTGTTGATCGCTGCCAGTCCGCTTTGGAATGGAAATGCAGAATACGGATCCTTCAAAAACTATGACGGAAGTCCTTTAGTCAATATCACTTACAGCGCTTCCCGCTGGCAAGCTGCCGCTACCTCTGCAAAAACTCTGATAGACAATATACTGAAAGGTGGTAGTATCGACGACGGCTTATATAAGAAAGCATTAAGCGGGCAAACACAATTCGACCCCTTCACCTCCTACCGGGATGTTTTTCTCGACAGATGGAACAAAGAAGTGATTTATTGCAGGCCTGTCATGGCTTCATCCAACGCCAATAACGGTTGGGAACGCCATTGTGCGCCACGTTTCGTAAACGGATGGAACGGAGTGGGAATTTCCCAGCAAATGGTAGATGCTTACTTTATGGCAAACGGGGAAAAATACGACACATCGGCAGAAAATCTAACAAAGTTCTCCACTGCAGCCGATAAATTCACTAAGGCCGGAACAAATATGATGTATGTAAATCGGGAACCCAGATTTTACGCATCTATTATTTACAACGGAGCAGATTGGATTTATGTGGCAAACGGACAATCGCCAAAAACAGTGGAACTCTATGCGAAAGGAAATTGTGGAAAAGAAGGCTCACACGACCACAGCTCCACGGGTTACCTCTGCTGCAAAAATATCAGTCCTAATTCCGATTTATTCAGTTGGGGAGGTGCACTGCGCTCTTTAGTAACCATCCGGTTGGCAGAAATCTACCTGGCTTACGCAGAAGCCCTGAATGAAGCCAACGATACCCAGGCCGCCCGGGATGAAGCCGCATTGTATGTCAATGCCATCCGTAAAAGAGCCGGAATCCCGGAACTAACGGCTGACAAAAAATCTAGCCAGAAAAACATGCAACAAGCCATACGGGACGAACGCCGCGTGGAACTCGCATTTGAAAATATCAGGGCATGGGATACCCGCAGATGGAAAATTGCAGAAGATACGGATGGAAGTCCCCTGATGGGAATGAATGTAGACGCCGGAGCAAGCCTTACCGATGTGGCTTTCTATCAAAGAACTATTATCGAAAAACGGGTATTTGCTAAAAAATTCTACCTCTGGCCGATTCCGGAAGATGAAAGGACAAAAAACACAAAATGTGTTCAAAACCCAGGGTGGTAATATTATTTTCAATTTTCAAACAATGTTTGCCGATAGGCAATTCTCAATTCTCAATGATATATGAAACAGACAATAATTAAATACAATTGGGTATTCATCCTGTTTTTACTGATGAATCTTTCTTCCTGCGAAGTGGATACTTTAGAAGAAGTGGAAGGCCTGGAACAAGTAGTGAGCCTGGTACAATTAACCGACGGATCCGTTAGCCTGAAAGCAGACAACCTGATAATCGACAAAACAAACCAGATGTTCCGGAAAGCATTTGGATTGACCCTCTCCGGATTTCAGCAAAATGAAGGTTTTTCTGCCGATATCACACTGGATTACAACGATATTCCGGAAGGAAGCGTACAGTTAAGCCCGGAAGAATGTTTCCTGACGCTTACCCAAAATAGTACGGAAAAAATCAACAGGCTGACTGTTCCCGGCGGACAACAACAGAGTGCTTTCTACCTGAATATAACCAAAGCAGCACTGGAAGCACACGAAGGAAAAGTAATCGGAGTGAAAATCAAGGTGAAAAATCTCAGCAACTACAGCCTGAATCCCCTGGATTCGGCGTACATCACCATGAATACGGCTGATTTTGCCAGCAAAAAGATCGACAAAACAATCGCTTATCTGCTGAATCCTACTTTCAAGAGAAAGGATGGGACCACCACCCGTTTTGCTCCTCTTCAGGACTGGAAGTCGAATGATGCAATAAACAATTCCAGGACGGAGGGTGCCGGATACGACGAGAATTGCGGATATATGGGCATCGAAAGATGGGGTTCCTGGGATAAAGCCATCATCAACGGAAAAATATACCAGACATTTACCATTCCCAAAGGAAGGTACCTTGTAGAAGTGGATATGAAAAAAGTAGCCCCGGAACGTGATACATACCTGTTAGCGGCTCTCGGTAATAACCTGCCGGATGCGGCGAATGTTTCCACAGCCCTCGGTATACACGAAATTACTTCATCTGATAACAACAAAACGGTATCCATTGAATTTTCGGTGGATGATAGTAAAGAAATATCGACAGGATTCCTGATCAATATTGAGAACCAGGTAGAACGTATCCTACAGGCATCTGCCATTAGGATGTATTATCTGGAAAGTTTCTTTGACTAAGCACTGATTTGCATTTGCATAACTCTCAGAGGACTACCTTTTCCACTCTTAACAAACCCTCATATGAATTTCCCGGATAACAAGACTTTGTCTTCCGGGAAATTTGTTATTTCAAAGATGTTTCGTAATTTTGGCTATTGATCTGATATTTTTCAATTCCCTATATTCCGATTCTATGTTAACCGTAAGAAAAACGCATTTGCATCTCCTGTTCTTTATTATACAACTTTTTTCCGTATGCAGTTTGTCTGCCATACCGGAACCGGAAGCCCCGGGTTTTTCCGGCAACCTTCGTTTCAACTATCTGACCGTAAATAACGGGTTATCGCAGAATTCAATCACCTCTATCATACAAGACTATAAAGGATTGATCTGGATAGGAAGTTATGATGGTCTTAACCGCTTCGACGGATTCTCAACCATTGTCAAAAGGCATGATCCTAAAAATCCGAACAGCCTGAAAGAAAACCGGATCCTCTGTCTATCAGAAGGATCCGAAGGAAAAATATGGATCGGAACAGAAGGCGGCGGCGTCAATATATATGACCCAGACAAGGATGCCTTTTCTCACCATACCATGGAAAATCATGATATACCCAGCAATAATATCCATTGTATCTGTTCAGGACTCAATGGAAATATCTGGATCGGAACAGACAGCAGCCTGACACTGGCAACCACAGACCCTAAAGGCAGGATTAACTTTTCGCACCTGAAAACATTGGGTCTGGTATCCAAACTTACCTGCGATAAAAAGGGAAATATCTGGGTCGCTGCCCAAACAGGGCTCTATGTAATTCCGGCAAAAACACCTGTTTCCGGAAACAGAATAAATGCCATAAAAACAGATGTATTGAAAGATCCTTATATCTATGCCCTTTTTTGTGACCGTTTTAACAATATCTGGATATCTACTTATAATTCCCTCTTTCAAATACAACAGAAAGGTAAAAATTGGCAGGAAATGACTGCCTCCAACCGCATGTCGCAAGTTTTTCCCGGAGCAGGCGCTATCGTCAGAAGTATGGTTGAAGATTCGAATGGAAGCCTATGGCTCGGGACAGAGCAATCCGGACTGAGAAAAATTGGAATCGACACAGAAGGGAATATCTCCGGAATCTCAACCTTCGACATCAATACTCCTTTCTGTAACATCAGCGACAATAACATCCGGGCTTTGTTTACAGACCGCACCAACGTGCTTTGGATTGGATTCCATAAAAAAGGGATTAACTATGCAGATATCTGCGGAAAACAATTCAACCTGCTTACCGAGATCTGCTCTCCGGTCATGAACGAACTGGGTTATAAAAGCAAGTTTATTTCCTCTATCCTCTGTGACTCAGGAAACAAGGTATGGCTGATCTCCGAAGAAGAAGGGATTTACGTATACAACCGGAAAACCAGGCATATTGTATTCCTGAGCGAATTCCCGGAAGCGAAATCTATCAGTGCGGTTATGGAAAGTAAAGCAGGGGATATCTGGACCGGCGGACTTAACGCTTTATTTAAAATAGATCAATCTGACCTGAAAAACAACCGGTTTCATTTGAAAAAAGCATTGCAGTTGAATAGCGGAGGGATCATTCGTACGATTTGTGAAGATTTGTATGGGCATATATGGTTCGGCTCAATAACCGGGGAAGGACTCTGTCGTTTCAATCCCAAATCCGGGGAATTAACATCTTATCATGCTTCCGATGGAATTTCTTCTGGTAAAATGTTTTATTTCTTGTCTGATAATCGAAAGCCTGTGATTTGGGCCGGAACTTTAGACGGGGGGCTGATCAGGGTGGAATATTATCCTGACAACGATCGGATCAAAACAACCACATTTACTACCTCCGGAAATTTCAAATTGAAGAGTAACCATATCTGGAATCTTTATCAGGAACAATCCGGTAATTTATGGATCGGAACCGATGCCGGATTAGATAAAATGGAATTCGACATTGATGGGAATATTTCCTCCATCCGGTCGATAGATCTACCCCTTCTGAGTGGAATTAAAATTATGGCAATTACGGAAGACCTGGACCATCGTTTCTGGCTTAATTGTAGCCAGGGTTTATATCTTTATGACCCTCAAAACGAAGAGGTAAAAATATATACACACGAAGATGGACTACAAAGCAATACATTTACGGAAGCAGCATCCATCGCCCCGGACGGCTGGATATTTACAGGAGGAATCAACGGAGCGAACTACTTCCTACCTTCCCGGATCAAAGACAATCCCTATACCAGCCAGGTAGCGATCGTTAATTTCCGGATCCACGAAAAAGTAATTAAACCAAGCGAAAGAATCGGAAAAAGAATCATCCTGCAAAAAGATATCAATGCAACGGAAGAAATCACACTTGACCATAGAAGTAATAACTTTATGTTCGAATATGTAGCCATTCACTATGCAGTAACCGGAAAAAATCAATTCCGATACATGCTGGAAGGTTTCGACAAAGACTGGATACTCACGGGATCCAACCTCCGTGTGGCAGCATACTCTAATCTTCCGGCCGGGAAATATACATTTAAAATCAAATCATCGAATAACGATGGCGTATGGTCTGATAATATAAAAGAAATTCGGATTACTATACTCCCACCTCCCTGGAAGACAGGCTGGGCTTACTTCGGCTATATCTTATGTATCCTCGGACTGATCTATTTCGTGATCCACTACTTGCTGACAAAGCAAAACCTGCGACATGAACTGCAGATCGAACGGATTGAAAAAGAAAAAATAAGTGAACTGAATGAGATGAAGATGAGCTTCTTCACCAATATCACACATGAATTCAGAACGCCTTTAGCTCTGATTCTGTCTCCACTAAGAGATTTACTTTCCGAAAAAAGACAAAATAAACATGTCAGCCTGCGGCTTCAGATTATTAACAGGAACGCCAACCGCCTGCTGAACCTGATCAATCAAACATTGGATATCCGGAAAATATCATCCGGAAACATGTCACTGCTCATCACTCCTAATAACCTGCATATTCAAATAGAAAACATGATCGAATCTTTTGAATTTTGGGCAAAAGACCGGCAAATGTTGGTCAATTTTACCGATGAATTAACTGCAGATCCTCAATGGTACGATAAATATAAAATCGACAAAGTACTGCTCAATATTCTTTCCAACGCCTTCAGGCATACACCCAAAAGAGGAAATATAAACATTGCATTGCAACAGAAAAATGAAAATCAAAACATCATGGCGGTAGTTTCGGTAAGGAACTTGGGTAAAGCCATTCCTCCGGAAGAGCTACAAAAAATATTCGAACCTTTCTATCAGGCCGGTAATACTACGGCAGGAGGTACCGGTATCGGACTTTCCTATGTAAAAGATTTATTAGAAATACATCACGGAAGCATCGAGGTAGAAAGCAACCCCTTAGACGGCACCTGCTTTACATTCCGATTTCCAGTGAATAAAGAAGCTTTTGATCCTGGATTGATTAAGGAAACCATGGAGTGGGACGACTACAGCCGTCCGGTTTCTTTCCTTTTTGAAGAAGAAATAGAAAACACTCCGGCAGAAGAACAACAAATATTTGCTAAAGAATCCAGGAAAAAAATACTGATCGTAGAAGATAATGTCGACCTGAGAATGTATATCAAAGATTGTTTGAGCATTCACTATGAAATATTTGAGTCGTCCAACGGAGAAACGGGATTAAAAACAGCCAGGGAGATCCAACCTGACCTGATCATAACCGATATCATGATGCCGGTGATGGACGGTATTGAATTTTGCCGGACCTTGAAAGCTGACTTCTACACCCGGCATATCCCCGTGTTTGTGCATAGTGTAAAATCAGATGAGAGTACTTTCAAAGAAGCTTTAGACGCCGGTGCGGAAGATTTTATCGGCAAACCGTTCAATTATTCCATGCTGATCAAAAAAATCCGGAATTTCTTCAAAACGAGGGAATTACTGGTAACCCGTGCACAAGCAGAAAAATCACTGGTACCACAGGACATAACCGTCCCGTCTTCCGATGAAGAACTGATCAGAAAAGTATCGGTCATCATCGAAAAAAATCTTTCTAATTCTGAATTCGGGGTTGATATCCTGGCAAAAGAACTCGGATTATCGCGCATGCAACTGCATCGCAGAATTGTAGGCATCACCGGCAAACAGGTTTCTGAATTGATTCGGGACATCCGTCTGCAACGAGCAGCCCAGCTATTGGATACAGGGGAAAAACGGATATCGGAAGTCATGTGGGAAACGGGGTTTAATAATCACTCCCGCTTCAATAAATATTTCAGCGAAAAATTTAAGATGAGTGTAAAAGACTATATCATCGAAAAACAACAGGGGAAACGGTAACGACTAATTCTTTCTCCGTAATCCCCTGAATGTATGTGAATTTACTGACTATCTGCAAAAACTTCTATTCCATTTTTACCACCGCCGGAATTACGGTCTTGCCTTAAGTAATAATCATCTATTTTATCATAACAAGTTTGCAGTCCAAAAAATTTATGAATACCTCATACCCAGTAACAATGCTATTATGGTAACTTAAAAAGCAGCCTTCCTTTCAATAAAAAAAGAAGCTGCTTTTCAAGTGGAAGATAAGAACTTTACCTATATCCGATCTTTCTTATCCAGGTTGTTTTATTTCAACATTTTATATTTAATTTTAGCCCCATTCTCCAACCGCACAACCACAATATATATACCCCGGTTCATAAATCCGGTTTCCACAGAAACATGCCGGTCGTTATACAATCCTTCATATACTAAAACACCTGTAACGGAATATATATGAAGACCGTATACCGGAATTTCCGAGTTGATATTCAAACAACCCGCAGATTGTACGAAACGTACCTGTTGGGCAATCACATCACGCGGAATCGGTGTTCCGGAAGTAGAAACCACATCCGAAGGATCGCTTTCATAATATCCTTTATCAAAAGCCGTAACAGTGAAGAAATGGTTTTTGGAAGTATTTGTTACGGTATATTCTATGCTTCTTCCCTTGACATAATGTGCTGCCAGGTTTTTCACATCGGAAATATCGACATTTTCCGTTCCTGATGTATAAACACAATAATACTTAATTGGAGCATTCGCATCGGTAACCGGTTCGTCCCAACTGATCGTATAAGTATCGGCTCCGGTTTTTGAAATACTCACATTTTGCGGAGCTCCCGGTTTGGAGACTCCTCTCCAGGGCATGGGAGGAATATTCGACGGATAGCGGAACTGACCAGTCTGAAGGGAAGTATAGATTCCCTTATAGTTATCGGTAATCTGCGCATTTCTAAAAAAACAGACACCTCCGGCACCTAAAGTGCGCGCCTGGTCTATTTGCGTAAGGATATTCGAAGCCGGCCAATTCTCTCCATCATCGGGAGGTAACATTTTATAAGCAGCGAGACCGGCAATAATGGGGCGATCGCTACTCTTTGCAATCCAGTTGGCCAATTGAGGCTGATAATTTGTTACCCAATATACCTGCGGATAAGCAATATCTAATTTTCCACTACTCATCCATTCAACAGGATCCTGCCAGACATGATCACGGGCGGTAAATCCCGATGAAGCATTTGGAAGGCTCTCATAAGCGCCTATCGGTGCAGCCCCCAGCTTCATATCCGGTTTTTTACTGACAATCATGTCATACAAAGTATGAACGAAATTATTGATATTCTGCCTGCGCCAGTTGGCACGGGTCATCCCTTTCCCATAAGTGGCATAAGAATTATCATCCGGAAAACTTCCCTGTTCATAACGGGTGTAATCCAGGTTAATACCATCAAAATCATATTTGTCCACCAGTTCGGAATAAAGATTAACCAGATATTCTGTTGTGGCTGGAAGCCCGGGATCCAAAAACCAGAGGTTGTTGAATTTCACGCAAAGATCGGGACGTCTTTTCACCACATGCATATCTCCATACAGATTCACAACCGCATCCGCTCCCACAGGGTACGGAACCACCCAAGCATGTATTTCCATATTCCGGGCACGGCACTGGTCGATAACAAATTGCAGAACATCATATTCAGGAGTTTTTCCCGGAGTTCCGGTAATGAATCGGCTCCAAGGCTGATAGGCAGATTCCCAGAATACATCCGACCGGCATTGTACCTGAAAAAGAATGGTATTGACATGAATCGCCTGCAATTGATCCAGTAAAGTCTGCAGGTTTTTTTGTTGTTTAGCTGCATCGTAAACACTTTGTGGCCAGTCAAGCGTATAGTTGGTAGTGAGCCAGACAGCCCGGACCTCAGTTTTCGGTTGAGCCGATAAACAGAGGAAAGTCAATAATCCGATGAATAGTAAATATATTTTTCTCATACGATTCTGTAAATTTTATTCAGATACTTGAAAATCACCGTTTCTGTGTATGTATGACTAACGGACTGTATCTGTTAATGATCAAAAATCTTTGCAAAGATACTTCAAAGTATATAGAATTCAAAATATCGCAAAAGTATTTAACCGGCCTGAATACAAAGGATTAGCATTCAGGCCGGTTTCAGAGGATAATGAGGCTTATTTATTTATAATCAATCTGCTCCGGAAAGTCTGTCCTTCATAACGGACTACGACAACATAATTTCCGGCAGGCAGATCTGACACAGAGACAGGCGTATTCAATTGCTCCATCCCTTTGTATACGGCTTTTCCGGACATGTCGAAAATATCGAGTTGTATATCTCCCGATTGTTCCGGAAGAGCTATCTGGATATACTCTCTGGCCGGATTCGGGAAGATACTTACAGTCTGTACTTCTGCCAGATTCAAATCGGTAATTGTACAAATAACTTCTTTATTAACAGCAGTGGCGGCATTGTAATTATTATTACCTGCTTGTATAGCTGCAATCTGAACAGTACCCGATTTGGTAAAGGTGAGTTGGTTACCGGAAATCTGCGCGACAGAACCTCCCGAAACAATTGTGTAGGAAACTTCCAAACCGGAACTTGCTGTTGCTGCCAGGTCAATCGGAGTACTCAAGGCCGGAACAACAATTTCCTGATCCCAGGTGATGGTTTGATCGGCTTTAGCAATTGTCATCGTACCTGTAATTTCTTTGCTGTTGTAATATTCATTTCCTGCAAAAGCAATGGCAATATCATAAGTACCTGCATTAACCGGAGAAATTTCTGCTCCACTTTGTTTGTAAGTGATCGTTACCGGAAGTGCAACAGGTGTCAGATCGTAGGCAACAACCTGTGCATCTCCTGTATAGGTATAAGTTACACCCTCGCGGATTTGCCCGGAAATTTCTTTCTTCGCCAAAACAGAAGTAAGCTCGTTCACACCCACATAAGTAATGATTCCTCTTTCCTTGCCGTCGATATCGGTTGCTGCCGATGCATTCCGTGCGGTAGATAATCCATTGTCTCCATCCATAGATGCCGCTAAGCGCAAATCTGTAGCACTCACAAACGTTACATCTTTATATACAGAGTTCACATCTTTATTCACGGCTTTCTGATAAGCTGCAATATCAGCGTAGGTACCGTTGATTTTAGCGTTACCGGTGGCGGTTTTTCTCAGGAAGTAGAGATTTCCATCCCGGGTACCGTTGGTTCCGCTGATCAGGATATTAGCGATATTATCTACATCGCTGATCATGATATTGTTTTTAATTTCCGGAGTACCCGAAGTAAGGTTGATACAGGAATAGCCGGCCAGGGCAGGCGCTCCTTCTATTTCGTTCAGGAGGAAAGCATTGTGCAATACTTTTACAGTGGTGGCTGCTGCCGGACTTCCGTACACACCAACTGCTCTTGCCGCGGTACTGTTAAAACCGGTAAATGTGTTATTAACAATAATACATTCCGTTTCTCCGGCACTGGCACTGACATTCACCCCGTATAATCCTATCAACGATTTAGTTGCCATTTGTTCGAAACGGTTTCCATCTACCAGCATTTTTCCGGATAATGCCTGATACAGGAAAATACCATCATTCTGTTCTCCATCGTTGGTAACAGTTTGATTAGTCCTGAATGTATTTCCGATAAATTCCAGATCTTTGGCATTATTTACCAGAATTCCCCTGCGCCGGGCAGTAATGGTATTATCTTTTATTGTTATATTGGTAGCTTTATTGTCGTTCGCGACAAAAGAAAATCCTACACCCATGGCTCCGATATGGCCGGTATTCACGATTTCATTATTTTCGATCAGGATACTGTCGCAAGCAAGGTTAAGAGTTACTCCTCCTATAGCCTGTTGCCTGGAACGGATATTGATACCGTAGCTGGCTGTTGTCTGTGTGGGATCTGCACTGTATCCATGCTCGATAACACAATTCTTAATAGTGATATTTTTCGGAGCTCCGATTATCAGGAAGGGACCATTATAGCGGTGTACATTACTTGCCGTAACAAATTTCAGGCGTTTGGTCGTACCTCCGTCGGCGTAACCATCGATAATCACATTTTTAGTGACTGTATTCAGGGTAGTCCAAACATTTTTATCGGTCATCCCGATACATATCGCACCCGAAGGTCCGCCGTTATCGGCAGTCTGAGTGAACCGGACGGTGCGGTCTTCATCTTTATCGGGACGGATCAATAAGTTGTAACCATTCGTATTCGGGCCGAGAGCCACATGCACAGGTTCAGTCAGATCGGTAGTAATCCGCAATTCCACGTCTTTTGTAAACGGATGTTTGTTAATTGAATCGCAGGCCGCTTTGAAAGATGCAAAAGTCTCTGTTCCTCCGGTTCCTACTGTAAAGATATCAGTGGTTGGAGCAGGAGGCGCATCATCATAGAATTTGTAAGCAGCGATACCGCAGTTGGGAACTAAAATATATATATTTGACTGATACTCGCTAATTTTTTCAGTTACAATCGATACTTTCAATGTCGAATTCGCATTAGTGGGAGTACTTCCAAGAACAGGAGTCGACAATGATAATTTAGACACTGATGCATATCCACTTGATATATCATAAAAAGTCATCCCTCCGAAACGTCCGTTTGTCCTGATAAAATATTGCTTTGAATTGAGTTCAAAAGTTGCTATTCCCGCACCATCAGGTGTATTAAATACACTTGTGGAGCCATCGGTGGTAAATTGGGTGGGAACGCCACCAGTTATGCTAAATACTTCAGGATTTGTACTTGTGCTCATTGCATAAAATGATGATCCATCTTTAGGAATTGCCATCGCTGAAGATCCAAAAGCAGTAGCACGTTGAAATGAGTATGTCGGATTTACATCAGAGACTATAGCCCCATCGACCACTTTCCACACATGAAGGTTGACTGTATTGGTGGGGACAATAATGTATGCATCCCCTCCTGTAGCGGAGAAATCTCCATATGTGCAAAAAAAATCTGTCCGGCCAGGGTTAACGTCCGGAGCTTTTTCCAACAATTTCGTAGCCAATCCGGTTGCCAGGTTAATTTTCGAGATTTTGACTGTATTACCGGCATACGCCCCCCCGAGTAACTGACCATCACTTGTAAATGAAAGACAATTTGTGCCAGTTGAATTGTATCCGGTTAAAGATATTGTTCCCGGATTTGCCATTTCATCCACAATATTAGAAGCGTTCGTATCGACGATCAAAATTTTCGATCCCGTACGAATCATAATATACAGTTTTCCATCTTTCATAACCATTGAACGTCCATCATCGGCAGCAAACCAAGCGGGTTTAGCCCCCGTAGCACCTTCAATACCGGAAAATTCCCATAATTTTTCAATTTTCAATTCCGCAAACAACGATGTCGCCAGCAGAACCAAGCCTAAAAGTAGAGATTGTCTTTTCATACACTAATCATTTAAGAATTAAATTACCATACTCTTATTTAGTCACTATTTAGAAAGAATATTTTAATATTTTTCGCACGCCATCTATTTGTACAACAAGCAGATAAAATCCTTTGGGAAGCCCTTCGGAAGGAATTGCAATTTTTTGTTCTCCGGAAAGCATTTGTTGCCGGATACCGAAATCCGAAATAAAGATCCCCGATACGGAATACAACGAAATTGAAACCACCGCAGGTGTTGTAAGATTGATTGTTAATTGTTTCTGACCTGAAGACAAAGTAGAAATATATGTCATCGGAGATTCATTACTGATCCGGTTCAAGGCTGTCGTTAATGTATAATTCACTTTAACAGCATCCGAATAAGGGGTTTCTGTGCTTAAAAGACTTCCCGATTCGGTTTGTGTATTATACATGGCAGCCGCTCTGAGATAATAGATTCCGGAAGAATCCGGCGTAAAAGCAGTTTCATAAAGATACGCATTCACTAAATTACGCTTTGTTCTTCTCGAAGGAAAAGAAGGATCTGCAGCCATTTCTATTAAGAAATTCTTCGCTTTCGGATCCTCTTTCCAGCTGACCGGAATATTTTCACCCTGAATGGTTGACTCTGGAAGAGGAGATAAGATTACCGGAACATCCGGAACCAATGGCAAAGTAGTGAATTTAATTGTCGGGGAGATTAATTCCGTATCGTAGAGCCTGGCTGTCAGTTTTGCATAATAATGGGTCATTCCTACAAGTAATTTTTCAGGAACAATCCAGGAAGAAGTTTGGTGGGCACCGGAATATACCATATTAGTGAAAGCAAAATTATCGGAAGTAGCTATATCCAACTGATAAACCGCATCCGGGCCCAGATCGATCCAGGAAATTTGTGGTGTCAGGAATATATTTTCGGATAAATCGGTAGGTGTCAGTATTTTCAAACCTGCGAAAATATTAACAAACGATCTGGTTTCGGAAGAAACGCTTTCGTTCCCTATGGTCTTTGTCCTGACTCTCCAATAATATCTTTGACCGCTTACCAATGGTTTCAGAGACACTGTCGGAAATGTATTCGTATAGACTTCCCGGACACATACTTTTTGTGAAAAGGCTTCATCCGTAGCTATTTCCAATATATAAGAAATTGCCTGCGAAACACTTTCCCATTGAAAGAAAAACGGAACCTCCATCTGTGCATCCTGTTGCGGAAAGGTGAGAGCCGGAGCAATTGCAGGAACCGGATTCTCATTCAGTATAACCGGGGCGTATTCGTTTCCATAGCGATCAAATACTGCTACCGCAAGCGCAGAAGAAGATAGATCTACACGCGTTGGAATGGTAAATGCAGGAGTATAAGTAAATCCCAACAGATAAGCAGATGAGTTAAATACTTCCGGATTTCCTGTTTGATCCCGCGGAATGGCATAAACCGAATAACGGACATCTCCGGAAAATTGATTCCAGGAGAGGGTTCGTGCACTCAGGGTAATTCCGGTAACTTTTTTCAAATCATCCCTGCCTTTCCAGCAAAATGCAGGGGGCAACGAAGGATAAGTAAAAACATCTTTCTTCAGATAACTGGCAAAACCGGGAAGCCGGTGAAAGCGGGTGGAATATAAAACACTTCCGGGAGCATCGTTCCTATCTGCATCGCGGTTAATGCCTACCTGTGCACCTATCTCCGAAGGACCGAATGCCCGAAGAGGGATTGAATTATTTTGGATAAAAATAGCCCGTTCAAGCCCGGATAATCCTTCCGGAATACTATCTATGCCTGTACTTCTGAGTTCCATATCTAATTTTGCAATGGTATGGCTCACATAGCAATGTTTCCCGAAATGCAAAGCGGCATTCGACCACCAGGGAGATAGTTTGGCATAATCGGTAGTTCCGGAACCTATCGTCCAGTAGATTTGGGGAGAAATATAATCGACAATTCCCTGTTGCATCCAGGCCAAAGGATCACAATAAATGCCATTGTAGATAAAACCTCCGGAAATACCTTTAGGGTTAGTAAGTCCGTAAGATTTTGTTACTTCATCGCTACCGTCCCAGATACCGGCAGGGCCGATTCCAAACGAAACATATGGCTTTTTTGCCTGAATCATATCATGTACCTGCTTTACCAGAGTGTTTACATTATTTCTTCTCCAATCGCTGATTTCCAAACCATCCGGGTTGTACTGCGCATATGTTTGTTCATCTTGTTTTTGATCTTTGATTTCTTTGATATAAAAATAATCGTCGAACAAAACGCCATCAATATTGTAATTTGTAACTATTTCTTCAATTACCGACAAGATATGACTCCTTACATCCGGTCGCCCGGGATCAAAAATAGCTCCGGTAACCCATTTCCCATCATCACTTAAATAAGTAATATCCAGGATCCAATTGGGATGTTCCTTCCGGAAATCTCCCTTTGCTGATCCAGTCCACTGTCCGGCAGACGATTCATACCGGTAGGGATTAATCCAGGCATATACCTGTAATCCTCTCTTATGTCCCTCTTCAATAACAAACTCCAACGGATCGTAACCCGGTTCCATCCCACGAGTTGTAACCAGATCGGCCGACCAGGGTTCATAGCTGGATTTATACATTGCATCGGCGCGACTTCGTGCCTGAAAACAAACGGTGTTCATATTGGCAACCACCAATGAATCCAAAATGCGAATCAGCATCTTTTTCTGGTCATTGATTTGGCTCTGGTTTCCTGTGGAAGAAATTTTAGGAATAAAATCCTTATCCTGATTCGGCCAATCTATACCAAATACCGTAGCTAACCAGGATGCCCGAAGTTCCCGCTTGGGAGATTGCGCCCAGGTCGAAAAGCAAATAACAGTTAATAAAAGGAATAGATATTTCTTCATCTCACTTAATTTTTATCATATCTTTATTTGTTCAGAAGAATATACAAATAAAAAGGTCAACTTTTGAGACATCACTGCGGTCTTATTACTCAAAAAAGAGAAATCAAACCGGCCGGAACAGTTCCGGCCGGTTTGATACGGGCTCCGTTATTGCATCATTTCCGGATTACCCTTTTGGAAACCAATCCTTCGTTTGTCTTGATTTTCAGGATATACACTCCGGCAGGCAATTGATTGAAATATATTTCATACTGTGTACCTGCGCGGTTTTTCAGATCTTCAGATTGAATCAACTGCCCGTTCATGTTATATAAAGAATACATTTCTATGGTAGCATCTTTACTTTCAATGGTCAAACGGTCGGTTACCGGATTCGGATAAACAGTAATGTCGTTTTCCGGATTTTTCAGTTGATCCAGATCAGTCAGACCTACTATCAATTTTTGTGATTCCGGTGCCGGAGTAGTAAAACTATTATCCGGTTTCGGCAATGCCCAAACACCTAGACGTTCATTGGAATTAGAAATGAGATATACATTTCCGGCACGGTCGAAAGCAAGTCCGCAGGAATTAGCTCCTAATCCAGGTTTAATGGAATGAATACGGGTAAGGGATGGAATTCCTGCTTCTGAAAATATAACATCAAATACTTTTATTTCGTTATTACATCCCATGGCCAAACGGCTACCATCATAACTAACCGCCATTCCTCCGGTATTAGAATTTTCTATCAAAGTCGGTGTTATACCGGAATTAAAATCTGCGGATCCGGTAGCGCTTACATGAATCAGTGACGGTATATTTGCCGCATCTGTAGCCCTATATTGGGAAATCCACCAACCATCCCGACCATCGGGAGCAATACAAGAATTCATATTTTGCTGTAAATTTCCATTCAGACCATCATTATAGATGATGGCGCTCGGTGCCTGCTGCCACGGAGATGTTAAGTTGCCAATGTTATATTGTAGCAGATTCCCGGTATTCGTAGCCACAGCATTTACATAATCTTCATCAAAAGTGAAGAGTTTAGTATCCTCTCCTTTTCCGGTTACCCAGCAATGAGGAATCGAACCATGCACGCTCACTCCGTCTTTGCTGGCCAAACCTTTATCATTCCTTGTTAATCCGGCAAAAACTTCTGTAAATGTCTGAGTAGGATTAGCAGGATCCATAATCCAAACGCCGGAATGTGTATCGCTCCAGTCAGTCAGGTATATTTTCCCATCGGGAGCCACACATAGACGCATCGGACTGGATGCAGCCCCCCAGGTCACATTTCCTCCATAACTGGAAGCTCCCTGATTGGTGATATCTTCCAATGCTGCATTCAAAATATAGATTCCCTTTTGGGTAGTACGATTGGTTACTGCCCCTCCGGTTGTTTCCGAAGCATATACCCTTCCAAAGAACGGACTGTCGAAATCGTTATCTACAGCAACTCCCCGTGGAGAATAGAATTGCATCAGAACATTTGCATTGTCGGTTACTTTAACCGGACGATCTACCGCGCCAGCTACAGCATTTACCGACCAGGAATAAGTTCCCTTAGGTAAATCGGTAATGTCCACAGGGATTGTATGTTGTCCCTTAGTCAATGCACCGGCATCTATTGTTTTGATATCTCCGGTTTCATCATGAACAATAATACTTACAGAAGATGCATCTGCATTGATTGTAAAGCTAAAACCAGCTTCTGTTTTAGTTGCAGAAGAAATTTTCAACTCTGAAGCATAAATATTAGGTGTAACTGCAGCTGCCACTGTAGAATATTTTGCAACACCCTGGTTCTTCGCTAAAATCATCAGATCGAGATCGTAACCCCTTACTTTAGCCGCAGCCATCATATAGGTAGCTTTCTGAGTTCCCAATCCGGCTTCCGGTAGTTTTTCGGAAACTTTCTTCGCCTGATTCAAACCGCTTGTGATGTCGAACAGCGCTACACCGACTTCTGTAGAATCCGATTTACAAACCGGAGCTGCCATAAATACATGCTGAGCATGGCGGAAGTAATAGTTTCCGGTTGGAATAAGATTCATAGCATATGCACTTTGTTCGGCAAATACTTGTTTTTCTTGTAATGGATCACGATCAGGAGCAAGCCAGTTGAATTTATATTCCGTAGGAAGAAGTTTGTCGCTGTCTACAATGATCCGGTCGCTTCCCGACGGAGAAATGGTAAACTTGTATTGTGCTCCCCATAAGGCTTCCGTATAGTTAGTGGCATCCATCATATATTTGTATCCGAGATTTTGCCCTTCTTCCCGGATAAAGCCCATGATCCGGATTTGTTTGGCAGATCCTGTTGTTACCGCCGGAACATATAGATAACATTTCCAACGGGGACCACTCACTGCAAAAGTCTCGCCCACAGTACCTTCATTCCAGTTTCCCTGATATTGCGCTTTGAAAAGTTCAGACGGAACCGCATCATCGTTGTCCCAGGTATATACTTTGAAATAAGTAGTAGGGGCTGTTAAAAGGATATTATCTTTGTTACAAGCCAACAAATAACCATCGGATGTAAAGTTTATATCGCTGATGGTTTTAATACCTCCGGATATACCGGTTAAATCCATCTCACGCACTAAAGTATAATCCGCTGCTTTTACAATTAATATCTTCGGTTCTTCCGTCAATACATAATATTTGTCGTTTCTGTAAAGAACTTTCCGGATCTGAGCAGTATTTAACCATTCCGGTGTTTGGACAGCTCCTGCCCCGAAAGTATATTGGTTCAAAGGCAATACACCGGCTTCCTGTTCAGGATTCGGATAATCGGGAGGAGTTTCTTTCGGTATCTCCAGATTCGGGTTGACCAACAATTGATTGGCATAAACGGTTTCTTTGGCTTTTACCACAACCGAAGCAGTTGTAGAAGTATGATCCGGAGCGCTATATTCCAAGGTGTAAGTTCCCGGTTCCAAATCATAAAAAACAAAGATCCCATTATAAAATTTATCAACCTTATAAGTACTCAATAAATCGCCTGCGGCATTTTTTAATTTTACTTCTGCCTCATTAAGTGGCTTCCATTGATCAGTCGTATTGGTTCGATAAACAAATAAAGGCTCACTGATTCTTTCATCTTGCCCTTTGACCCATCCGGCAATGATTCCTTTAGCCGGAATATCTGCTTGAAAATAGTCGCAATAAAAACGGAAAAAATTAACTGCTTCCAATCTGCAATAATCAGGATTCAGTAATCGATGAGCTTCCGGCAAATAATCATGGAAGGAACCTTCCGATAAAAATCCGGGAACGGTTAGCGTACGCAATACCCCCAACCCATTTTGAGCAATAGGATAGAATGATAAGTCTCCACGAAGATTCGGATTAGTGGCGCTATAGCTTGACCAGATTGTTAATTGATTCGGAATCAACCGGGCCCATGCACCTTTTGACATCTCAAGAGCAGCCGGTATTTCAGGTTGGTTATCCGGGCCTCTATACAACATCAGAGGATAGTTGGAAGTAAAGTTCACCATCCCAGAAGCATTGCTGTGAATGGACAAAAACGCATCCACTTCATTGGCATTAGCCTCCGCATCGATCTCGCTCAACGAACGATCGTCCTCATCCCGGTTCAATGTCCGAGACATAATAACCGTTGCATTTTCCGCTTTTAACAAGTCACGTAAAACCAAACCTTTCCGCAGGTTGGCAGAGGACTCCCAAAAACCCAAAGTATCGTTTAACGCAAAGGGAACCGTCACTACGTTCCTGTCGTTAGCACCATCATACCCTCCGTGACCGGGATTTACATAAATTTTGAGTCCTGTCAGATCTTTTGCCGTTACACTAACGGAAAACAATATGCCTAATATAATATATATGAAGTTTTTCATAATGAACCTTATTAATTATTTGAAACTGATTTCCATCATGTATAAGTCTCCCTTATCCGTATTGAATACGATTTTGTCACCGGCAGGTGATGCCGCCGGATACATTTCGATCCTGTCGGAAGTTTGCGTCAGGTTTTGCCTGACCTTTCCATTGACACTTACGGCGATGATATCCGAACTAAGCAGTATATGTCCGTCGTCCCGGTCATCCATCCCGATTACCCAGTTATTGTTCAACCATTGGGGAGCACCCAATTTACCAAGACTGACTACATTTTTACCGGAAATATCACAGACAAAAGTCCCTTTCCCGGCAACCGTATAGGTCAATTTCTTCTGATCGGGTGAAATTTGCGGCCAGATATAACTCTGGTCTTTTCCATTGGGAGTTAACACTGTTTTTTTACCGCTTTTTTCCAATACGATTTTTTGATTTTCGATGTAAACTGTCATAACAGGAGCAGATCCCGAACGCAGCAGGTTTTGCGGACGTTTCAAGGCAGCACCACGTTCCGGCTGAGTGAGTTGAGTAGCTTGTTTTGTTTCCACATCCAGTGAATAAAAACTGGTAAATTTCCGGTTATCGACAAAGCTGTTTTTCCGGAAACAGATCGTTTTCGAATCTGCAGATACCACTGGTTGGTATCCGGCGCCCGGATCAGATGTCAGAGTTTTCAATTCTTTGGTAGCAAGATCGTAAGAATCCAGCCCCTGGTAATTCTCCGAAGTTAACAACAAGGAAGTCCCATCCGGTGTAAACTGCGGATAGAATTTAGTTTTCATTTCCGGTCCGTTGACCTGTTTCACTGATTGTACCACGATTTGCTGACTATACGTAAGCGTAGCCAGTCCACAGGCAAAAAAGATAAAGATAATTTTTTTCATGACTTTTTGAATTATAAAGGTTAAACCTATTAATACATTTATTTTAATGGCAAATAGGAAATGTGTCAAAATCGATTTTCCCATCTTTCGACACATTCCCCATCACCGGTATTATTTCGTAATAAATATGGGTCGCGTAATCTTCTTCTCTCCTAAAGACATGCTCAGAATATACGTCCCCTGCGGGAAAGATGCCACATCGATTTCCGGTTCGAAAGCCTGTTTCAGCAGAGCACCGGTAAGAGCATACAATTCCAAGGATTTTACAGATTCCTGTTCAGTGTCGACTATTATTTTTCCAGCCGATTGATATATCCTGATTTGTGTAATATTTTGAGTAGCTATAGAATTCAGCAAATCATCGTACAGCAATAGGTTATCCATGGAAAATTCACCGGAAGACGTCAGCGGTTTATCCACTTGCACAACTTTGATTTCTGTAAGGGCGTAATCTTTTCCTGCAGTCAATGCAGACAATTTTGTTTCTGCAAATTCCCAACCGATAAAATCAAGATCTGTCAGTTTAACATTTTTCACTTCATCTCCTGCTTTCAGCACAAACCAGACTTCATTCCCGGTCAGATCGCCATACATATGTGTTCCCAATACTTTTTCTGAAGTAACGGTTACCGAAGGATTTGCCGCAGGATAGAATACAGATCCACCCGAAGTTCCTGTAAAAGAATAGCTAAACTTGCCGGACGATGTACCGAACAGTTTGGCAGAAGTATTGCGGGCAAAAGATGCCGACTTAACATTTGCACTTTGCGCTGCATCATAAGTAAATAAGCCTGCTGTTTCAAAGCCTTCAGCCAAAGGCTTGTCGGCAACTTTAACATCTACTGCTTTGAAGGTATATTCTATTGGTTCTACAATATCGATTCCTACTATATCAATTACATCCCGTGAAAGAGTTATCCGGTAAGTTTCTCCGGGAACCAGATTGTAAGTCATATTAAATGTCTGGGAACCGTAAGGAGATGCTACCTGGTTGTTTTTTATCGACCGGGATATTTTATCCAGTTCTTGCCCTTTTGAATCAAACACCTTGATTGAATTAATCAATTCTCTATGATTTTCATTTAGTTTATTATCAAAACGGAAATCAAAAATCGGGGAAATATAATATACCTGGTCACCGGATTTAGGATAATTCGCAAACATCCGCAACCTGTTCCTGTCTTTTGTTTTGAACTGCATCTCAAAATCTTCTGCCATGTGCATGTCTGCAGGATGTTTCAGGCTTTTATCCAGCTTAACCGTATATACTGTTGAAATTTCTAATGGCTTATTCGGGGTAAAAATCATCCGGTGCTGGCTATCTTCAAAAGTAATTTCTCCTACTACTTCTGGAGTTATGGAAAAAGCCTGGATCGCTGATTCTGTGTCTACATCCCAGTTAAATTCGAAAATAACAGGGTTGCTGCATTCCACCGGCACCGTTAAAGGGGAATTCGGGGAATAGGTGATTACTTCCGGAGGTGTATTCCGGATCATATTCAACATAAAATCATAATAGGTAACCTCGTTGGCTTTCACTTCCAGCGTTTGGGTATAAGTGGTATAACCGTCTGCTTCAGCCGTTAGTTGGTAAGTTCCCGGAGATAAGCTTTTAAATAAATACACTCCGTTATACATATCATCTGTGGTATATGTATTCCCTCCGGGGTTGATCGTTACTTTAGCCTTATGCAAAGGGAGCAGGCGGTCTTTTCCTGAAAACTTGGTATAGCTTCCCATATTCAGATTCCTGCTGTCATGGATGGTCCCTGCTATAACTCCGGTAGGGATCGCTCCTCCTTTAAAATACTCAGAAAACGATTTCAGAAAATGCCAGGCTTCCAGCCATTTGTATTCAGCATTCATCAACCGGTAGGTTTCCGGGATATAATCATGCATGGAGCCTTCGGAAATGGTCCCCGGAATGGCTAATTCCCGTAAAACGCCATAGCCATCAGACCAGTTCGTCATATACAACCGGCCATAAGTTTTGTCACCGACAACCTGATATGATGAAGAAGACCAGGTAGTAATCTTATTTGAAAATTGATTGGCAGCAATAATATTGCAAATAGCCCGGCTCTCGTCGGAACATGGAATAGGACTCGGATAGATGTGAGTATCCGATAAATCTTTTCCGGCATACAATTGTAAAACATAATTAGCTACTCCGTTCCCTGCGTTACTGTGAATCGATAACATAAAATCAGCATTCGATTCATTAGCCATCCTCACAATTAAGGATAAATCCAAGTCATCCTCTGTTCTGTTTAAGGTACGACTCATATAGGTAGTTGCTCCTGCGGCCTGTAACAAATCTCTCAGATAAAATCCTTTATGGAGATTACTTTTCGATTCCCAAAAACCTAAAGAATCGTTTTGTGCATAAGGATAAATGACTACATTTCTATCATCTGCATTATAACCACCATGACCGGGATTGATATAAATAACCGTTCCCGACAAATCTTGTCCCCATAAAGTTACAACAGAAATAAGCAGACAAACAAGCGTAAAATATATTCGTTTCATAATAATCAGCTTTTATTGGTTAATACTTATTTCCATCATATAGACTCCTCCATTGCCGGTACAATAGGCAATCCGTTGGGTTTTAGCAGAGGCCGAAGGATACATGGCTATTTTATTTTCAGGAGTAAGATTCTGACGAACCTTCCCGTCCAAAGAAGCGATAACAATTCTGGAAGAAGTTACATTCTCTCCATTATCCTTATCGTCCATTCCCACCACATAGCGGTTATCATACCATACCGGAGCATTCAGCTTCCCTAAAGAAGCTACAATCTTGCCCGACAAATCGCAGACAAATGTTCCTTTGGTTGCAGCGGTAAAAAGAATCATTTTCTTATCAGGAGAAAGAGATGCCCAGACATAACCGGGAACGTTGCCAACAGGTTCCATTTCCGTACGCTGTCCGTTTTTATAAAGTACCAATTTCAGTTTTTCGGTACAAACCCTGATTTCAGGATCACTGCTTAAAGTTCTCAGTTGAACATGCTGTTCTTCCTGTGTTCTCAAAGGCTCCGATAATTTAGTTACCGAATAATCTTTTTCATTGTAACTCTTGAGTACTTTGTACTGGCGGCCATTTTGAATCAATGTTTGCCGGAAATATACCTTTTCCCCGTTTTTATCAAAAGAAACACCAAAACCTGCTCCTGTATCATCCGTAATGTGCTTTACAGACTGAGAAGCAACATCATATACATCTAAACCCGTATAATTCGCAGAAGTAACCAACAACTTATCTCCATCCGGACTGAATATGGGATGGAAATCCATCCCTTTTTTCAAACCGGAGACAGGAACATCCTGCTTAACCGTTACCTGGGCGGACCCAATAACGGCACAAAACCATAGAATAACTGTAATTTTAATCTTCATATCTTTCGTTTTTATTGATTGTTGACAATTATTTTCACAATCTCTTCTTTCCCGTCAAAATGAATTCGTACCAGATAACTGCCGGAAGAAATTCCCTGCAAATCCAATACAGTTTCACTGCCGGAAAAACTAAAAGCTGACTGTTCCCGGATTTTCCTTCCGGACAAATCAAATAATTCCATCCGGATATTCTGTGGAACACCTGCCAGAAAACCAATAGATGCAATTCCGTTTGTAACCGGATTGGGGTATACTCTTAATCCTTTCATCAGACTAGGATTGAAAATACTGACCTGATCATCTCCATACAGTAGTACAAACTCTTTAATCAAAATATCATACACTTGATTGGCAACCTGAGTGGTTGCATCAACATTAAATCTAATTCCTTCAAAATGAATCGGATACGATACGCGGTCTTCTACATCTTCCAGCAACATACTCATGGGAACATTCAATGTGAAATCTGTACCAGATTCTATTTTATTGAACACCAGAGGGGTATAAGTCTTAGCCGGATTTGCCCTCATAGTGATTTCAATCGATGGAATTCCGATGTTTTGTGTATTGAAAACAATTCTCATAGAATCCGGAATGCCATATAATGGCATAATGTTATATAATTGTATGTATGGACTTCTGCCTGATGTATACGTATATCTGATAGCAAAAGGCAGGATAAATGAAGTTAACTCGGGATTTTTCATATTGGAAGACGCATAGATCTTCCATTTTGAAAAATCTGTCAGTCCACTCATGGAAATAGAAGAAGAAGATGGAATTTCGACCTTTACTTTTTGAGTTAAAGTAATATTTTCCAAGTGACCATGCACAGATGTTGTTCCATTGGAAATCCCTGTTACGACACCATTCTCAACAGAACAAATGGAAGGATTATCGCTTGTCCAGGTAAAAGCCTGCGGGAATACACTGATACTTGTATTGCCTACCCAGGCATTGACTTCTATGGGATATGGATGTTTCTGATCTGCCACTATGGAATCCAGGCGAAGAAAAGGTACTACATCCGTATTCAAAGAAATAGCGATGGATGTAGTCATTCCATTGTAAGATGCATACAAATATCCACTTTGCGTACCTGATGCAACAAACATATTCCCATCATGAATCGTTCCTAAAGAGGAATCGCAAGAAAGATGAGCCCCTTTCAGATCGGTATCTATTAAAGTGCCATACTGGTTGTATGCATAAAAAACCGGAATATAGGCTCCATAACGGGGCAAGGAGATGGAAGGCAGCTCAGGGCGTATTTCCGTGATCAATGCATCTTCCGGAGCTACATTCAATGCATACATAGCATTACCTACCGCCCTTTCAGTTCCGTCACTGGGATTGTTCACAATGCCCAAGGCCTCCACATACAGGGCGCTGGAACCGCCACCATCCAGGTTAACGGCATCATATGCTCCCACGCTTTTGATAATATCTGCCAGTTCTTTTGTCCTGACACCGGCAGAAAGACCGGTACGGCCATCTACTACACAAAAATAAACTGTCTTCTTATCTTGTGAATAGCCGGCACATGTGCGGGGATGTAAATCTGCCCAGTCGTTATTTGTCACGATCCCGTCTTTCAAAATCATCCGGTCTCCTCCCACCATTGCATGGATCGAAGGAGCTGGAGTTAGTCCGGGAACATTGACCCCCAAGGATATTTTTATTTCATCGTTAATTTTCAATTGAGATAAAAAGGTTTCGGCTGTCCCATGACCGGATAAAACAGCATGATCCGGTAATATTTTCATATTGCCTTTTTTGGACTCTATAGAAACAACTTTTGCAGATAAAGTTTGGTTAACACCCCAGGCATTACTCTCCTGAAGTTGCACCAAAACTTCTGTTCCATAAGCATTGGTATGGGTATAATTCCCGTTCATTGTATTGTAAAGAATCAACTGGTTGGTTTCCCTGGTTGCATTTACACTTTGAATAGTGAACGACTCAGAACCAAAGGTACAAGTTGACGGTCCGAACGAAATATCCGCAATCACAGGTTGATTTCCTGCAAAAGCAATAACGGGAGATCCGGCTGGCGCTCTTCCGATCTGACCTCCTGTCATACATCCGTGTGTCGGCGTTCCAACACCTCCGGTAGTTGCAAAAAAATCGGCATTTACTCCTGCAAAATAAACATTGCCGGGTTTGCTCTTTCTGGAGGCCATCGCAGAGACTCTCTCTGTTCCGACAAGGGAGTCTTTTGCAAGAACCGACTCAAAACGTATATAAGGATTTGTCACATCAATCGCCAGTACAAAAGTCCTCAACGATTTCGTCGATGTATAATATTTCAATGCAGTATAGTAAGTGCCTGGCCCTACCTTGGCCTGAGCTAAGGTGTCGATGTTAAAAAGTACACCATCTATGTTCAACTGATTGTTTCCGGCAAAAGCCAGAATAACAATAAAAAAGAGAGAAATTGAAGTAAAAACCCGTTTCATAAGAATGATTTCAGCAAGAAAAAAACAGCATAACAAATCGTCAAAACGAGAGAAGAAGGGAATAAAAAAGCTTTCCGGGAAGTTGTTTTCTTAAAAACTTCCCGGATAACTTCCTAATTCATAGAACTATAATTTCAAATTATCTGACTACAACCTTTGCTGTAGTTACATTTCCCTGAGGAGTGACAGCTTTGATGATAAACAAACCTTTCGGTAAATCGACTTTATTGGTTTGAGATTGTGCAACAACTTTTTGTCCGGAAGGGCTATACACCTCTACATCGGCCAGTTCAGAAAGTGTGAATCCAACAGAAGTAGTGGTAATTACCAATCCGTCTTTAGTTACAATATCGATAGGAGAATTATCGAGATCTTCTTTCAAACCGAACTTATAAGCAGCATAACCGTTATTACAAGCGAACAGGTATATCGTAGCTATTTTTCCGGCTTCATCCACTTCTATGCGGGGAAGGGCTGTCCGAAACTGATTGGAAAGTTTTCCCATTCCTCCGGCAGGAAAATTGTAATATTTTGTCATGCCATTGAAAGACATTCCCGGGCCTAATTCGCAAAGATTCCAGGTATGTCCCGGAGTTGTTTCATTGTTATCATAAATGAAAATAACAAAGTTCTTTCCATTGATAGAGAATTCATCTACTCCATTATTTCCGGTCTTCACCGGCTGTACATCTGTAGCACTGGCAAATGACTCCACTACTGTTCCTGACTTATTATACATCATCGGGAATGCATTGAAACCATCCAGATAAAACAGGTCTTCGTCGATCGGGCACACACGGGGAGCTGTTCCATTGAACTGAAGAGCTGAATTCGGATAATATTTTTGTATCCGTACCCAATTAGTAGTTTCTCCGAAATCATCTGCTTGCAACACTCCGTCAACATAATCCCAACGGAGAACATGGTTCCCGGCACCATCAACATCCCCAGAAAGAGCTGCCATTAAATATGCTTTCCCTGTTGTAATATCTCCATACACCCCGAATGCATCCACACGGACAGCCATTTTCTCATCTTCAACGGTTACAAGGCAATCCAATACTTTAGTGCCGTTACCGGTTTCCAAATCAATATTCCATACCTGGAAATTTCCGGTAGTCTGGATAGATGTGGCCAGATTACAAACCAGCACATTTCCTGCGGCATCTACCTGTATATCGTTACAAGGAAGGGAAACTTCCGTATCATCTGTTCTTCTGAACACATTTGTTGCCAGATCGACTACTTTTTCCAATAATCCGGTTTTTCCGTCATAGATTCGGATACTCGATTTGTAGGCAGGATTAGAACCTTCCGGATATACCGTACGATGACAGAATAACAATTTTCCATCTTTGACTGCCATACCCCGGGTATAAGAGTCTGCCCCAAATTCAGTAGCAGTAGGATTGTTTTCCGTAGTAGCTGACTTGATCCAAAGATTTTTCAATGCATAACCATTTTCCAGGGGTGTATAAACTGCCGGATCTGCTACCGGAGTTACCTGCGCTTGTACAGACATTACGCCTATTGCCAGAGCAACTGCTCCAAGTAATAATTTTTTCATGATTTAAAAATTTTAAATTGACAAAAACATTTCATATTGAACTCTCATAAATTTCTCATCAAAGTGGAAATTTCAGGATTTGTTTACTTCCGTCGATTTCTAATACAACCAAATAGAATCCTTTAGGCAGATTACCTAAAGTAAGATCAAACTTCTGCTCTCCTGCCTGCAATTCGGCCTGGTGGCAAACATCTGATAGTTTAATTCCCGAAACGGAATATAAAGATGCCGATACCACTGCCGGTTTTGTCAGGTTTAGTATCAATTCTTTATTCCCGGAAGAGAGGGAACGTACATAAGCTGTTTCTTTCTCCTTATTGATGCGATCCAGCCCGGTATTGACTGTATAGTTGATCTTGACCACATTCGACCAGGCTGTTTCCGTGGAAACGATTGCCCCGGATTCCGATTTCGTATTATATTCTGCAAGTATCCGAATATAATAAGTTCCCGAGCTCAATTCGCTTTCCGTAAATATTGTTTCGTAATTGTAAGGACCTAATATTCTTTTTTCCGTTTGCCTTCCAGGGAAAGTTTCCATTTTGGAAACATCTATCCAGAAACTTTTAGCGCGATAATCCTCTTTCCACGTGATAAGCAATTGACTCGCAATCACATCGGAATTATTTACAGGACTCAGGATAAGTGGGATATCCGGTACAAGCGGCAGGGTGGTAAAGCTGGCCACAGGAGTTGTTATTTCCGTTCCGGAAACTGTTGTCTTTACACGGGTATAATAGGTTGTCATTCCTACTAATAATGTAGAGGGAACCTCCCAAGAGGTTGTAGTATGTGTTCCGGAATACACCATGGAACTCTTATAAAATCCTACAGTAGTTGCGATTTCCAAAGTATAAGTGAGTCCCTGCCCCATCTCCACCCAGGAAATCTGTGGTGTTAAAGGCGTATTTTCAGCCAAATTACCGGGAGTCCGTACAGAAAACGTAAGAGGAGTAAAAGTCCTGACAGATGAAAATACACCTTCATTTCCAATCGTTTTAGCTTTTACTCTCCAGTAATAGGTTTGCTCGTTGGCCAACGGCAGAAGGTTTATCGTAGAAAAAGACGGCAGATATACTTCACGGGAACATACTTTCAGCATAAATTGATCGTCTGTTGCAATTTCAACGATATAAGAAATCGCCTGTGCAACGGGTTCCCAACTCAAGGTAAACGGGAGTAGCAACGCAGCCTCGTTTCCCGGATAAACAAGTGCCGGAATCGACGGATTGGCCGGAGCAATACCCATCAATACCGGGGCATATTCATTTCCGTAACGGTCTAATGCTGCTACTGCAAAAGTCGAAGTCGCCATGTTTATGTGATTCGGTACTACAAACGAAGGGGTATAGGAAATCCCCAATAAGTATTCTGAAGAGTTAAATACCGCAGGTTCATTGACCTTCGATTGGGGAATAGCATATACCGAATAACGCACATTTCCGGGAAGCAGATTCCAACTCAGTGTCCTTTCATTCAAAGCAATTCCCGTAATCTTACCGGGATCCGTTCTCTCTTTCCAATGAATCGCCGGAAGTAAGGCCCTATGGGTGAATACGTTTTTCCTCAGGTAATCCATAAATATGTCGGCAGTATAAAGGTATTTCGTAGAATATAAAATACTACCGGGAGCGTCGTTTTTATCCGATGCCCGGTTAATGGCTACTTGTGCTCCTACTTCCGATGGGCCGAATGCCCTGAGCGAAGGCTCGGTATTCTGCCGGTAAATCTCTCTTTCAATATTCGATAATCCGGACAAATCTCCAGAGGAGGTTCCGCTTTTCAAATATTCATTCAGGTTCTCGATTGAATGGCTGGAATAAAAATGCTTCCCAAAGTGTAAGGCCGTATTTGACCACCAAGGAGATAAACGGGCGTAATCGTGCGTGGAATTGGAATCTATTTCCCAATAAATCTGTGGTGAAATATAGTCTACGGAGCCTTGCTGCAGCCATGCTACCGGATCACAATAAATGCCATTGTAAGCATATCCTCCGGATACTTTTTCAGGAAGTTCCAAACCATAAGAATTTGCTATTTGAGCCGTAACATCCCATATTCCGGCAGGAGAGACTCCAAAACGCACATAAGGTTTTTCAACCTGGATCATATTGTAAACCTGCTTGATTAGTTTGTTTACATTGTCCCGTCGCCAATCACCCAAAGAAAGGCCTTGAGAATTGTGATTAGCAAAAGTGTTTGCATCTTCTGTTTTTATTCCTTGCAGGTAAAAATAATCATCGAATAAAACGCCATCGATATCATAATTCGTGACCATCTCCTTAATCACATTGGTAATATAATTCCTCACATCCGGAAGTCCCGGGTCAAAAATCGCAGCGTTGTTTACTGTAAGAATCCACCCAGGATGCGTGGCACGGAAATCACCTTCCATCCCGCTCCATTGCCCTGCCTGGGATTCATAGCGGTACGGATTGACCCATGCATGTACTTCTATCCCTCTTTTATGGCCTTCTTCAATGACAAATGCCAACGGATCATAACCTGGCTCCATCCCGCGTACGGTAACAAGGTCAGCAGACCACGGTTCATAGCTTGATTTATACATGGCATCCGCCCGGCAACGTACCTGAAAACAGACAGCATTCATATTGGCAATAGCCAAAGAATCCAGAATTCTGATCATCTGCTTTTTTTGAGTATTAATTTCCGGTGTATTTCCTGTAGAACTTATCCTTGTACTGGGCCAATCCAAGCGGTATACGGTGGCAAGCCAGGTTGCACGCATTTCCCTTTTGGGCGACTGGGCCCAAAAGGAAATACAGATGCTTAACAGGGATAAAAGAACAAAAATCCTTTTCATTTGAGCATTCATTAAAATAATTTCGATTTGGTGTGATTGATCGACACACCGTATATATTCACATTATCGATTACGGATTCTACTTTATCTGTTGCGGGGTTGTAGCGTTTCAAACCGGAAACAATGGTAGATCCTTCTCCCTTCCGGTAACCGAAATATACACAACCGTCTTCCGGATCCAGGACCATTTGGCAGATGTCTATATACTCATTGCTTGCTCCCTCATTATCAGAAATCATTTCCAAAACCAAAGTCCCGATGTTGGAAGAATTGATTTTTCCAGCCCCGGTTTCTGTAAACTGCTCTATAGTTGCTTTGCAGAATCCTTTGTCTCTTACAGCATAGTATACCATCCTCCTGTCTTCATCTACAACAAACGATTTGATAAACAAGTCATCGGACAGTCTCGGAAATGGTATTTTATTAATATCCCCCTGTGAGATCGCATTAGGAAGAATATCCTTATTCTGGAATCTAAAAATACTCTGATTATTATACGTTTTTGCCCACCACCAGGTACCATCTTTCAATTTGGTAAAGCAGGCATTTATAGCTCCATAACCCCATCCTGCGCCATAATATTGTAATGTGGCATTTTGAACAAAGTAGCTAAGCTTAGGATCCGTTTTGTCCATTGCCAAATTTCGCTCTGTTTTAAGAATCTTCATAATACCTGTATTCCTATCAGAAAAATACAGATAATCCCCCTCGGCATATCCATAAAACGGGTCATCAAATGCCGCTTTTTTATTTGTTAACATAGTTTCCTGCAAACTTCCGTCTTTGGCTAATCTGAAAATTCTTCCATCACCCAGGTTCCCATCCGCATCATTGATATAATAAAATTGTCTGCCTGCATCAATAACATATAAAGAGGAATCGGAAAAAATAATATTAAGCGGATGCTGACCGGATTTAACTCCTAAATTGAACGGGTAGTTTTTAGTACCGACCGGAAGATTGGAAATCAGTTTCAAAGCCATGATATTTCCTCCTTTTTCCGCATAATAAATAGTTTTTACATTTTGCGTATACCCCACCTGAACATTCAGAACTCCATCTTGTAATGAACGCCCTCCCAATTTAGTCTTCAGAGTTACTTTCTGAGACCCTATATTGCTAAATGTTACATCGCCGGGATCAGTTAAAGCAGATGACGTGATAGGCTGTCCGTCTGAGTTTTTGGTTCCATCCGGAAAAATCCAGGTATATTCCACTGGTAAATTCTGTGGATTAGGCAAGATTACGGAAAAATGAACCGAAGTAATCCCCACTTCACAAATACCTCCTTCAATCGGGTCCACAGAAACTGTAGGAAAAATATCACTAATCATCAGTTTTTGCGTAAGTTTCCCTTTTCCTTCGATAGTTAATGATACATTGTACGTTCCAGCAACCTGGTACAGATGAGTTACCTCATCCCCCGTAACAGTTTGAGATCCGTCTCCGAAATCCCAAACAGGTGTCCCGGCCCATTCCGACGTATTAGAGAATTTGATAACCGATCCAACCAAATAATCTAACGCATAATCACCTTCAACTTTATATTGAAATGCAATCCCGTCACTCGGAAAAACCTCATAATCCGGCTCATTATCGACACATCCGGTTAAAAGGCAGCAGATAAAAACGGAGAATAGTACATATTTGATAAAAGATTTCATGACAGTAAAAATTAATTGATTTCTATTGTATATTCATCAGCAATTCCCTGAACCTGTTTTTTATCTGTTACTCTGAACGTAGCATTCAAGGTGAAACTTTTCAAATAGCTGATCTGATATGTCGATTCCGTTGTATTATATGTAAGAGTAGAAAACGGAATGGTATAGTATTCTACTTTCAGATATTCTACTTTATCCGGTTTAACAAATTTATCAAATTTAGTAGAGTTTTCATTATAAGTAGAATCCAAACAAATATCGAACTGTTCGGTGGTCAAAACACCGGTACTTACCATTACTTTTCGATAGTCAGAAATATTTTTATCTAAAGATAACTGAGCATACAACCCGTTTTGGAAATTCACGGCAAATGTATCCGGAAAGAGTTCGTCATATTTGTCCTGATCAAAAACAGATACTTCTTTCCACTCTACCATAGCCAATGTATTGCTGGTAGGAAAACTACCGGTAAACTGATATGCCCTTTTCTGAACATCCCAGGTTGTTTCATCATGAGAATACCTGATTATTTCCTGGGCTACGCGAGATACCGAAACAGAGTTAACAGAATAAGAAAAATTAAATCCGGTCACTATCGGACAGGTTGCATTCATCGCAATGGTTCGTTGAACACCATACCATACCGACAAAAAATCTACCGGCTCTCCGGAAGTATAATATTGTGCATCAAAACGAACATCCGTACCTGCTTTTACAGTAGTCCCTTTCGGAGTCCAGTCAACATAAGCAGTCTGTTGCCCAATTCTGGCAATATCATCCAACAAATCATGCCTTTCACATGCAGTAAAATATAAAGCCATTACAGGCAATATAATATATCCTATTGTTTTTATCATTTTCATAATAATCATCTTTATTGTCTACTATTACTTGCGTGCATCCGTATAAATCGCCCATATCATCGGTTTTTTCAACCAATCGGCACTCCTAAAAGCACCCAAACGTTCCAGTTCGGGCCTGTTATACTTTTCTTCCGTCTCAGGATCATAATTAATACGTTGGATCCAGACTTCTTTTGTTGTTCCATCAGGATTCTTATCCCGCATCCAATAGGGTTCATACAAATTATATGGGCGCCTTAAGTCGGGATAAACAACAGCTCCATCATAAGTCAGATTATTATTATTGCTATAACAATACCTTCGCATATCATTCCATTGCTCGGGTTGCATGTACATGCAAACATATTTTTGCCTCATAACATGACCAATAGTAAACGCTGTTCCCTCCGGGAAATATTTCTCTTTATATGTTCCTGTAAAATAATATGTTTTAGCCCTCACATTGGTAACTTTAAATCTGTCCATACTAATCTGAGCAGCCTCAATAGTTAGTTCTCTTGCAGATATTTTATCTCCTTTCCAATAAGTTGCCTCAGCTTTCATCAATAATAATTCTTCTTTTGTCATCAATGGAATATATCCATCATTTTTAGCATATGGACCAGAGAACAAATCAGGGTAATTTTTTTCCTGGTAGGTAAGCGGCATTCCAATGTTATTTTCCAGATATCTGAATCGTGGGCTAGGATCTGATACCGGGCCAGCACGTCTTGTCATCATTTTTTCTAAGCGGGGATCTTCTGAAGCTCCATTCTGTGCATGATAATTATCATAAACTCCCATTATATTTTTACAGAAATATTTGGAAACAATCGCTTTGTCTAACAGATTTCCCCGGCTTTCCCATGAATTGATTATAGGTTGTGAAGGACCCCAAGGGCAATTGGATGTTCCTCCTTTATTATCATAAGTATAAGTAGGCTCTGTCCAATCGGCTAAAACGGCATCCACTGTATTAATAATCAGATCACACACAGCCGGTGTATTTTCCCAATTGGGAAGTTTTCGTAATAATATCCTGGCTTTTAGAGCAATGGTAAACTGTTTCCATTTGTTTAAATCCCCAGAATATATACGATCCATTTTAGTGGTAATTGAAACATTAGAAACTGCATCTCTCCATTGTGGATTATTATATAATCCGATCAATTCATCAGCTTCCTGCAACATCCATTGATAGATACTTTCCTGCGTATCATATTTGGGAGAATTAGATTTGTAAGCTTCCGTCAATGGCATATCTCCAAAAACATCAGTGGTCAACTGGGTAGACATCAACCGGATGGTTCTTGCAATCAAAATAACATTTTTTGCTCCGGACTCTTCCGCAGCCTTCATGACTTCTTCTGCATTGGCTCCTATGTCATAAAAATGCCTGCGCCATTGTGGATGCCTGTTCATGGTTAAAAGCTGCCAACCACTTTTGTATCCATAAGCACCTTCTTGGCTACGTCCTCCGGTAGTTAGTGCTTGGGAAAGGTATATTCCATATTCCGCATGATCGTAATTCGTTTGTGCTGAATAGAAAATCAAAACAGGAAGTCCCAGCTCCGGAGTTATTTTTGATGCCTTGTCCGGATTTTTATTGTCGAACAAAAGATCTTCACATCCGGAAATCATTATGCACAGGGCACAAATGAATATTATATATTTTGCTTTCATAATCGTACCTTTAAAAAGTTGCTGTTAACGAGAAGTTGAAACTACGCACATTCGGTATGCTGGAATTATCTATTCCAAAACTACCAGTGCCAGAAGCAGACCCGGCACCAATCTGAGGATCAGATCCGGTATATTTGGTAAATAATAACAAATTTTGTCCTGTCGCCGCCAATTTCAAATTCTTAATTGGCGTTTTTTTCAAAAATTTCTGAAAATCATACGATACTGTAACATAAGTCAGACGGATATAGGACCCATCTTCAATGAAGTTAGAACTAACATTGTAAAACAAATCTATCATATTCCTCTGATTCATGATAACAGGCTTTTCATTAGGAAGATAAGTTCCATCAGATTGCTTCACCACACCATCAAAGATAACCTCTCTATTTCTGTATTTTTCAAGTGATTTATGCTGTCCGTTCGAGAACAGTGAACGAGCAGTAATATTTGCCACATCTCCACCTTTTCTTCCATCTAATAAGAATGAGAACGATAAATCTTTCCAGGAGAATGTGTTTGTTAATCCCATGATAAAATCAGGCTCTCTATCCCCAATAATTGTTCCTTTCACGCTGCTGATAATGGGTCGGCCTGTTTCATCGCAAACAATTTTTCCATCCGGACTTCTTTCATAATCTTTTCCGAATATGGATGTCGTTGATCCATGAAGATAAGCCGTAGGGAAAATATCTCCATACTGTGTTCCCTGGATTTCATTAAGTTCATCTGGCAAATTTTCTACCCGACCCCTATTATATGAAAAGTTCAAATCCGCATTCCATTTGAAATCTCTATTAGAAAAGATATCTTGTCCTATAGTAATTTCCATTCCTTTATTGGAAACAGCCCCTTCATTACGTGTTTGTAAAATCATACCGGAAGCTGGAGATACCCTGACTGTAACAATCTGGTTTTCAACTGTTGTTTTGTAATATACTACTTCCAAGCGGGTTTTATTATTAAAGAAACGAAGGTCTGCTCCCACTTCCCAGGTGCTAGTCATTTCAGGGTCAATGTTATTTGCCGAACCTACAGTTGCATCTAAACCGAAACCTCCGTCAGGAAAAGTAGACCATTGTTTGAAATTCCTGTCAAAACGATAACGAGGAGCACATTTTCCTACTTTTGCCCAGTTTCCTCTCAATTTTCCATATGAAAAAACATCTCCGGCAATTCCGAATAGTTCTGAGAAAGTTAATCCTGCAGTTACAGACGGATAAAAATACGTTTTTTGAGTCAGTGTAGACGACATATCAAACCTTCCGGTACCACTGATGTTGGCTATCCCTTTATAATCGAACCGAAGTTCTCCGAAGTAACCAAATTTATTTTCATCAAAATGATACAAACGCATCCCATAATCATATTGAGTATCCGTGGTTATAAACCCTATGTTTTGTATGCTGTAGAAATCTCCCGGTAAAACAAACTGGGCGCCTCCCATTGTGGCTTCTTCCCCTTTATTATTGGTCATTTCAAATCCAAGCAAAAAGCCTAAGTCAAAATCTTTTTTGATGTTGAGGTTATAGGATCCCAAAGCCTGGAAGGTTAACAAATAATTATTACTCGGCTGATACAGGTATTCTCCTGCCAATGATTTATTTTTCTCCAAGGTTTCATCTTTTTCATAAATAATACTGCCATCTTCCTGCTCTCTTGCGATATCTGGAAAATCAGCAGCAGTGAATCTGGGAGTAGAATATCCATCATAGGTGGAAAATTTTCTATCATAACTCACTTTTGTGCTTAATGACAGGTCTTTAATAGGTTTCCACTCCAACGCACCTTGCAATATATTCCTAGTCGATTGACTTTTCCCATAATCCTCATATCTTCCCCAATAGGGATTCATGGGAACTGCAATTTTTTCCGTCCCATCCATACCACTCATATCATGAACCCATCTAATGGACCCATCCGAATTTTTATAATTCTCCATATTGTCATTAATCGGCCAGGAATAAAGGTTTCCCATGCTGGCTCCTCGTGATTGATTTTCAATATAGTTATTTTGTAAAGTAAGATTTACTGTTTTGGATATTTCAAAATTTCCTTTCAGCAATAACCCCAAGCGGTTTTTATATTCTTTGGGAACAACTCCTTCATGATTCAAAAAATTAACAGATGCATAGGTTTTAAATTTTTCGGTACCTCCGGAAGCATTTAGATCATATTTCTGCAAAAGTCCGGTTTGAAAATAATTTCCGATATTATCGTATACTTGTTCACCCGGATAGAGTAATGGACCCCATCCTCCTATTTGTTGATTGAGAGGAATAAAGCCTCTAGCCCCAGGAATAAACATCTGTTGAATTTCAGGAGCATTTGCTACATTATCCAACTGAATACTAACATTTCCATTCACTACCATCTTCCCCGCCTGTGCAGTTTTAGTCGTGATCATGATTACCCCATTGGCTCCATCCTGCCCGTACAAGGCAGAAGCGGCCGCACCTTTCAATACAGTTACATTTTCAATATCATTAGGGTTAATATCTCCGGCAGCCGTGCCACCACCCCTCACCGGCATTCCATCTACAATAAACAAGGGTTCATTGCTTTGCGACGGATTGATAGAAGAAATCGCCCGGATAACTATATTAGTAGATGCATTAACGGCACCTCCGGTATTTGAAGTCTGTACTCCTGCTATTTTCCCTTGCAAGGTTTTTACAAAATTAGTCGACTGCCCTGCAGTAACTTGATCCTCTCCTAAACTCTGCACCGCAAAATTCAATTTCTTCTTCTCTGCCTTCACCCCCATAGCTGTTACCACCACTTCTTCGATGGCAATCGCTGAAGTTTGCATTGTAAGATTAATCGGAGCCGGATTATCGACTTTTTTTGTAATCGTTTCATACCCCATATAGGAAAAACTTAATACCGATCCTTTCGGCACCTGAATAGAATATTGACCATCTAAATCCGTAACGGTTCCAAGCGCGGTCCCTTTTACCGCAATAGCTACCCCGGGAAGTGTTTCTCCGGTTTCATCTTTTACGACACCTTTCACGGTAAACGTTTCCTGCTGCTGCGCTTCCGGTGATTTTACGGCAGATGCCTTTTCCGGAGATGCCCAAACAGAGAAAGAGATAGCCATCAGGCACAAAATCAAACCGGCCTGCCTGTAAAATGCAGATACCGTTTGCCTCTTCAGCTGTAAAGTTTGATTGTTCATTCTCATAATGTAAAAAATTTATTCTGTTATGTTTTCTTATCCATTAGATTCTACTGCCTGTTTTTTTTCCTGCAGTTTTTTCCATTCCAAAACCAATCCGGCAATTGTCCAGTTATTTTTGTGGTCTGCAAAAATCTTACGATTTTCAGCACTCTCCTTTAACTTCGAAACCAACTCCCGGTACTCTTCCGGAGTGATTGAGTCGGCTAAATATTTTGCGATCAGATTGTCTAACATGGTATATGTTACATATTAAAAGATGGGTGACACTAACAAACTGCCGTTTTTCATGACCCGGCAAACTCCAAACAAGTTTGGCCTTTGCTCTTGCTACTCAAAACGTTCAGATTTGTAGAATGAGTAATACTAATTATCTCCGGAAAATTGAAGTAGTAAAAGTTTTTTCCATATGAACACCTTTTTAAATGAATACTAATAACTGTTACATATAAGAAACGTATGAAATCAAGAGTACCCTATTCAAAAAAACATGTTTTATAACATGTCATACAACTTTTTTTTTGAAATAAAAAAAATGAAAATGATTTTTTATGATTTTTATTCAGAACATAAGCAAAACCTTGATCTAACAACTATTTTAGAATTGTTTATAGATCATTCATGTATTTCAGTTATTGAAAAAATAATAGGAGATCTAACAAAATAATAGCTATTTTGTTATTAAAAATTGATTTTTAAGAATTTTGTATGAGATATTATATTATACAAAATACCTGTTCAATCTTTCCCGGATATGTATCAGTGAAGCTGAAATTCGTTTTTCCACAGTTTTGGTTGAAACATTTAATTTCTCGGCAATTTCAGCATATTTCAGACCATCATGACGACTCAAAATGAAAGTCCTCCGGTTTACATCCGGAAGCGTATCGATGGCATGCTGAATTTTTTCTTCTAATTCGCTCAAAAATACCTGGTTCACTTCCAGATTTTCCAAGGCATATAAATTCAGGCTGAAATTTTCTTCATAGATATCCTGGCTTTGTTCGATATACTTTTGTTGAGACTGTTTTTTCCGGAGAAAATCGACACATTGGTTTTTCACCAGGCTCAGAAGAAAATTAAAGAAATGGGTATCGTCGGCCAACAAAGTCCTCTTTTCCCAGAGAATGGCAAAAGTATTCTGGACAACATCGCTTGCATCGTCCAGATCATTCAAATATTCATTGGCAAAATATTTCATTTTGGGAAAATATTCTTCAAAAACGAGTTTGAAAGCATCTTCATCCCCACTTTTCAATTTTGCCAGTAATTGTTGATTATTCATTTCCATACTCTTTCTTCTTTATACTATATGCAAAAAGCCCGGTCACTTATACAAAAAATACGGCTTGGCCTTTTTATAAAAAGAATCGACATCTTTTGTCCACAAATCCATTATATCTTCCACCCGGAAGCGATTGGAAAACAACTTCCTCACCTGGTCTGTTCCGCAGACTTTATCGAACATGCTGATCCGGTCTGCCTTATTCTCGTCAAAAATATTTCTGTCCGGATACATTTTGTGCCATTCCTGCATCACATAAAACTGAATGATCGATAACGAAACTTTCTCAAAATCCCGGATATGTAATTGTACGCCGGCCAAAAGTGAATCTTTCAACCCTCCATAATACGGCTTATAATGCAGGGGGCGGAAACTTACCCCTTCCAGTTTCAATGCATTCAGGTTATTCGCCAGGGTTTCAGGATCTTCGATCCAGGTAGTTCCGAATAATTCGAAGGGCAGCGTATAACCTACCCCGATATTCACATGCGAAAGTTCCCCTAAAATACCGGATGCCGGATAGTAAAACGCCGATTCGGCATGCGGGATATGAGGCGATGAAAGCACCCAGGGTAATCCGGTTTCCTGGAAAAGCATTTTTCTCTTCCAGCCCTTCATAGGAATAACCGTCAAATTACACTGGATTCCATTGGCCAACAGGCGTTCTCCGTTCAGAAAAAGAGCCAGTTCTCCACAAGTAAGTCCATGGATATAAGGAATCGGAAACTGGCTGACAAAAGACGTAAAGTCTTTTTCGGTCAGCGAACCCTCCATCCGTTTTCCGCCCAATGGATTCGGGCGATCCAGTACCACCAGTTCAATTCCATTTTCAGCAGCAGCTTCCATGGCCAGACCCAATGTACTGATATAAGTATAAGAACGTGAACCGATATCCTGTATGTCGTACACTAAGATATCTATGCCTCGCAACATTTCCGGAGTCGGTTTGCGGGTCTTTCCATATAAACTGTAAACAGGAAGACCTGTACGAGTATCTTTTGCATCGGTAACTTTATCCCCGGCAGAAAAATCTCCCCGCACGCCATGCTCCGGAGAAAACAAAGCGACCAACTGCACCTGGGGTGCATCGTGTAAAATATCTATCGTCGATTGTAAACTGGCATCCACACCTGTCGGATTGGTAATCAAACCCACCCGCTTGCCGGCCAATTGTTTAAATGATTGCTTACTCAGCCGCACAATGCCGGTTTCCACTTTCTGAGCCTGCATGATTCCTGTAAATAATACCAGGACAAGCATGATATTTGATATTTTCAACAACCGGGTCTTCATTGTTTATCCTCCTTCGATTTTGGCCTGGATTTACCATATTCCGGATCAATTTTCAGCAAACTGGCCGAAAGAATCGGAACCAGAGAACAAATCATCACCCATACAAAAAAATGCTGGTAGCCAAGCTGTTCTTGTATCCAACCTGCAATCATACCCGGAAGCATCATACCCAAAGCCATAAAACCGGTACAAATAGCATAATGAGCCGTTTTATGCTCTCCTTCGGAATAATACATCAGGAACAACATATAAGCCGTAAATCCGAACCCATATCCGAATTGTTCGATAACTACGCAAAGATTGATCACCCAAATGCTTTGCGGTTGCACATAGGCTAAATAAACAAATGTAGCGACTGTAAGCAGCATACTCATCATCATCGGCCACAGCCACTTTTTCAATCCGCCTTTAGCGGCTACGATTCCTCCGAGAATTCCTCCGATAGTCAGGCCTATTACTCCCATCGTTCCATAAACCAGTCCCACTTCCTGGGTATCCAGCCCCAACCCTCCGATTTCCCGGGAATCTATCAAGAACGGTTGAATCAGTTTTAGTAATTGGGATTCTGCAAAACGGTAAGTCAGCATGAAAAAAATCCCGGCCACAGCATATTTTTTCGTAAAAAATGTAGCGAACGTGATCCCGAATTCTCTCATAATACTCTTGGAAGTGATATCCGGATTAGGTTTATCGACATCCGGCCGTGGCAAAATAAATTTGTGATAAGCAAAAAAAGCGACAAACAAACCGGCCAGAATAAAAAACACCACTGCCCAGGCAAAAGAAAAGTTATCGTATTTCTTCCCCAGATATCCGGCAAAAAAGACCAAAACACCCTGCCCGAATATCGTGGCAATGCGGTAAAAAGTACTTCTGATACCAACAAAAAATGCCTGTTTGTCAGGATCCAGAGCCAACATATAAAAACCATCGGCAGCAATATCATGGGTAGCCGAACTGAATGCCAGCATCCAGAAAAAGGCCAGAGTAGCCTGTACGAAGAATGTAGTAGGTAAACAGAAAGCAATTCCTGCCAAACCCGCACCGATCAGCAATTGCATAGAAACAATCCACCAACGCTTGGTCTTCAACAGATCTACAAACGGGCTCCAGATGGGTTTGATTACCCATGGGAAACTTAATAAACTGGTATACAAAGCGATATCCGTATTAGATAATCCCAGGTTTTTATACATGATAACAGAAACCGTTACCACTGCCACATAAGGTATCCCTTCGGCAAAATAAAGACTGGGAATCCAGGCCCACGGATTTACTTTTTTATGGTTTTTATTTTCCATTTGTACAATTATTGAAATGAGTTATCCTGAATATCACGAATCAGTGAATTCCACATAGCATCCGGAATAGTCAATTGAGAAAACATCCCGGTAACCGTTTCTTTATTTAATTTATGAAAATCTTCTTCTCTTGGAGTAATGAGCAACCCTCCGAAATCCACGGAAGCAGGGCTGAATAGAATCTGCTTATCTCCTTCTTCGAAAAACTCCTCAGGACGGTGCTTTGTCCGTGGGAAGAGTATAATATTCCACGATGTACCATTATGTAAGGTTAAAATATTCATCATAGCTTCGTTTTCCGGGTCTTGGACCTTTTTAAATAACAACAACAAACTTTCAAATTCGTTTATCAGCCATTCAAAATTAACACTTTCGAGGACCAATGTCTTCCGGAGATAATTTTCCATTTCATAGATAATCCCTTCTTCCCTTCTGAGAACAACTTTTTTTCCGGAAAAAGAAGAAAGATCTTTTTCAATGGGCAACATCCCTTTATTTCCGGCCTGAAAATGAAAATGATCGGGAGCCGAAGCGCCGCAACGGGGACCATTATAAAAAAGGATAAAATCCTGTAAATCTTTTGCCAGGTGTAACATATCTCCCATACGGCCGGAGATAAGCTGGTCGGTATGGCGGACCGACGGAATCGTAAGATGCTCCCGGAAAATGGGATACGGATTTACTAAGATCGTATATTCCTGCAAATAAGGGATTTGTTCCTGCTGAACAGGTAAATTTTTCGTACACAGGAAACAAGGCCTTTCACTAATGGATCGCGGATCTACTTTAGCGGCAGAAGAACGGATACGCTCCGGATTATACTGGACATAGAAATTATAACCATCCATCGGGATTTCCCGCACAAGGGATTTCCGGAGACCGGCATAATTGGCGGCCGCCAACTCCCAGCTTTCCAATTGTGAAGCTATAAAACGATGTATCTGATTGTCATTCATTTGCAATCCGTCTTTCTATGTTTATCCGATCGATTCGTTTTGCCTGATCCTTGCAATATATTCAATAGTACGAATCCTGTCTTTATACAGATTATGGGCATTCATTTTCTGGATATCCAAAGCCGCATCCGAATTATCATCCCAGCGCCGGCAAAGGTAAAGCGGCTCATAAATCCGTCCGATCTGATACCGGCGGGAAATAGCCAGTCCAACGGCATAATCTTCTCCGTAACTGGTATTCGGAATTTTCAGCTCGCGCAGTACCGGAGTATAAAAAGCACGCGGTGCTCCCAAACCGTTGATACGCAAAGCATTGTTACGTCCGTTATCAGGAGTCCATTCTTTATGATCGATAATTCCGGGAGGAATTTCTTCCAGTTTGAAATTAACCATCCGGTAAGTACCTACTACCATCGCACAGTTTTGTTCATAAAATGCATTCACAACTTTTTGAACAACATATTCATTAATGTATAAGTCATCACTATCCAACTGAATGGCAAATTTTCCGCAACGATCGTCCATTACCGCCGTATTCCAACAACCACCGATCCCCAGGTCTGTTCTTTCCGGAATCAAATGGATCAATCGGGAATCTTCGGCGGCTAATTTTTTCAGGATCGCCGTAGTCTGGTCGGTAGAATGATTATCCACCACGATCAGATTGAAAGGGAATGCCGTTTGCTGCATCAATACCGAACGAACCGCATCTTCTATGGTTTTTTCACGGTTGCGGACGGGAATAACAACTGTCGCTTCCAATGGAAACTCCGATTTTTCAAATACTACCTTTTTAAATTCGGGCTTCAGCCAGGCTCCTGTTTCTTTTAAATATTGTGTGCAAGCCCTCTCCATCTCTATCTGTACCACCCTGTTCCGGGGGTCCACATAATCAAAAATCTTTTCTCCGGATTTACGGGAATCTGTTTCCATTTCCGTATAAAGAAATTCAGGCAAACGAACGAAGAATGATTTCAGGGATGCCTTCAGGCGTAAATCGTACAAACCGGCATACAGGTAATCTTCTTCCATCCGGGAGACAGCCGATTTAAAAACTTTGGCATCATATAAAAGAAGCGATCCGAAATCAAAATCATCCCGCAGACTGCCTGCCTGGTAATCGATCACCGGATGAGGCTGTAAACGGCCTTCTTTAATGGAATAGGAATCGGAATAAACCATAGCAGCTCCGGTTTCAACAGCTGTTTTCAACATACGCTCCAATGCAAATGCTCCCAAAGTCAACGGTTGCTGCCTGGTGTAAATCAAAATATAATCTGTATGGATATGTTCTGCGATCGAACGAAGAACGGTAGTCTGACGGATTTCTCCGGGAATCGATATACGAACCTGGGAGGGTACGGAAATTTTTATCTCATCCGGACAAACCAAAAGAATATCTTCCACAAGGCCTGTTGCCAGAAATTCCCCTATGGAATGATGCAGATCGTCTGATGAACCGGATGACAGAATACATGTAATTCTTTTTTCCATGGATCTATTTTTTTCAGGTAGAAAATCCTACCTTTGTTAACTTGGGTCAAATATAGGAACTTTTTTTTAAAAAACAAAAACTTGTCATACATCTTATAAATTTTTTTTTTCCATTTTTATTTCCTATATTTGCAAACACCTAGAAAAGGGATGTATTTTTGTGTAATATCATGTTAAAACAATAGTTAATGATTAATACCAGAAACAAATGATATTAATTGCCGACAGCGGATCAACAAAAACAACATGGAATTTGGTGGATAAAAACCAAAATTCCATAACTTGTAATACAAGTGGTATCAATCCTTTCCTTATCGGAAAAGAAGAAATTCTTACATTGTTGAAAAAAGAATTTACACTGGACATACCGGAACTTTCTGTTATTTATTTTTACGGTGCCGGAGCTACTCCGGAAAAAAAACCGGTATTACAGGAAGCTTTGCAAAATTTTTTCGGTATCGACCGGATCGACGTCAATAACGATTTATTGGCCGCTGCACGTTCCTTGTGCCAGGATCAACCGGGTATCGCCTGCATCCTGGGAACAGGTTCCAATTCCTGTTTTTACGACGGAAAAAAGATCGCACAAAATGTATCCCCACTCGGTTATATCCTGGGAGACGAAGGAAGCGGATCCGTATTAGGAAAAAAATTATTATCGGACATTCTGAAAAACCAGTTACCGGCATCCATCCGGGAAGATTTTTTCACAACATATAATCTGACTCCCGCCGAAATCATGGAAAACGTATACAGGAAACCGTTTCCCAACCGTTATATGGCCCAATTCACACGGTTTATCGCTTCCCATGTAGACCAGCCGGAAATAAATCGCTTAGTTACGGATAGTTTCGATGATTTTTTCAAAAGAAATATCATGCAATACAATGAATCATTGAAATATCCGTTGCATTTCACAGGAAGCATTGCGGCCGTTTTCAGGAAAAATCTGGAAGAAACAGCACAGAAACATGGTATGACAATTGCCGGGATATCCCAGGCTCCTATGGAAGGGTTAATATCTTATCATTTCAATCACGACAGATCAATTCAATAAAATGTTAGTAACAGAAACAAAAAAAGCAACACTGAGCATCACCGAATCCCCATCGGAATTCGAACACCTGGACCAAATGTCGGTACATGAAATACTGACCGGGATTAACCAGGAAGATGCCAAAATACATCTGGCTATTGCTAAAGCTATTCCTCAGATAGAAGTCTTAGTAGATAAAATACTGGAACGGATGCCTTCCGGCGGTCGTGTCTTTTATTTAGGGGCAGGAACCAGTGGACGGCTGGGAGTATTGGATGCCTCCGAGCTCCCTCCCACTTTCGGGGTATCACCCGGCATTGTCATCGGTTTGATAGCCGGCGGGGACAAAGCCCTCCGTTCTGCCGTCGAAGCTGCCGAAGACGATATGCAAAAGGCCTGGGAAGAATTGATCGGTTTTAATATCAACTCGTTAGACACAGTGATCGGAATAGCTGCTTCCGGAACCACTCCTTACGTGATCGGAGGCGTTAAAACCGCCAGAGAAAAAGGCTTGCTCACCGGCTGTATTACCTGTAACCCGGACTCACCCCTGGCACAGGCAGCAGAATATCCGATCGAAGCTGTCGTCGGTCCGGAATTCGTTACCGGAAGCACACGCCTTAAAGCAGGAACCGCCCAGAAATTAATCCTGAATATGCTTTCTACCACGCTGATGATCAAAATGGGAAGAGTCAAAGGAAATAAAATGGTCAATATGCAGCTTACCAATAAAAAACTAGTCAACAGAGGTGCACGCATGATCATGGAAGAACTGGGACTCCCGATGGAACAATCCGAAAGTCTCCTGCTGAAACATGGATCGGTTAAAAATGTATTGGATAAATATACTAAAAGAAATAAATCCTGAAGACTTACTTTATTTGGAATTGTTACCGCTAAGCATAGCCTTGAAATAAGTATCGTATATTTCATGATTACGCTTCAGTAATTTTATCATTTCATCAGACGCCAATACCTCATCTTTATTCTTAACGGCTTCCAGTATTGTACTCTGGGCAGCCAGTGTAAATTCTTTTTCTCCGTCTATATTGGCATACATGAAATTACGCATCCGTGGAAGCAGGGAATAGACAGGCTCCATACTGACTATCACCATCGGATTGCCTGTCGCTTTCGCCAGGTTTGTATGGAAGCGATTGATAATATCAGCCTCCATTTGCGTATTGTCCGGATTACATTCCTGCAATTCCACTATATTATGGCTTAATACCTGGATATCTTCTTCCGTTCTGTTACGTGCTGCCAAACGGGCAATCTGCGGCTCAAACAGGCTTCGCATCTCAATCATTTGCGCAATCAGGTTGGAATCGAATTTCAAATCGTAATACAGGTTCAGCGACTTCACCGCATCTTCGATGGCAATCTCGGAAACGTACATGCCACTTCCTTTTTTAATTTCCACCAAACCCCTGGCGCTTAAACGACGCAGAGCTTCACGCAAAGCCGTACGGCTCACTACAAATGAAGCACAGAGTTCTTTTTCGGAAGGAAGTTTATTGCCCGGAACTAATTTCCGTTGCCTGATCGCTTCTTCTATTCTTCGTTCTATTTTCTGACTCAAGGTCTGCGTAGTACCTATTTTAGAAAATATATCTTCCATGTATTTTTGATCCATCTATTTTTATTTAAGTCTGCAAAATTAAAGCTTTATTTTGAGATATCATAATAATTATCAAAGATTTAAGCAGTTTATTTTTTCAAAGTTTTATATAAATCTGCTTTTTATACAGGTAATATCCCACCAGCCAAATGAAACCGACGAACAGGATGGCATAGATTACAGATGCCAGATACACATCCATGTACGGACTCAGGATTTTCCCAAAAACAAACTCCTTAATCCCTGATATTCTGAAAATTGTGGAAAATAAAGAGCCTGAAACAAACAAGAATAACGGATTGATACCGAACGATTCAAAAAACAAACTCCACTTCCGGTATCCTTCAATATCGATGATCCAAATTAACAGTGCCAGTAGAAGGGAGGCAAATCCACAGGTACTTAGAACAAAAGTGGAACTCCAGATTTTTTTATTGATGGGACAGCCATATTGTAATAACAAACCGGCAAACAAGATAATCGTGCCATATATAAATAGGTTGCGAATGACTTTTTCATTGTCTTTTTTACTATTCAGTATCAGAAATCCTGCATAAAAACCCAATAATACATGCGCGATACTCCCGATCGACGATAACAATCCTTCCGGATCGAAAGCAATCCTGGCCCCTTCCGGATTTGTATCATAATACATTCTGCTCTCTCCTACCAGAGAATGATCAATTACTGATATGATATTATTTTCGGAAAAAGAAAATCCCTGATTAAAAGCCAGAACAATCCAGTAAACCAGAAGAATAATCACGGCTACCAATGGCACATATCGTATTTTTTTGATCCAACATCCCAGTAAAGAACCGAAACAATATGCAATCGACAAACGTTGCATCACTCCAAATACCCTGATATGGCCAAAATCGAGAAAACTGTTCATCATCCTATCGGTAAAATCCAGATCGGCAAGTGCCGTAAAACGGCTTAAACCATAAGAAAACCAATTCAAACCATATCCTACCAGGAAGATCAGGATACTTCTTTTCAAAATTTTGAAAACACATTCTTTAGTCAGCTTCCATTCATATTTTTTCAAAGAAATATACATGGATACACCCATGATAAACATGAAAAAAGGAAAAACCAGATCGGTAGGTGTCAAACCGTTCCAGGGTACGTGGCGCAAAGGAGCATATATAGCCCCCCAGGTTCCGGGGTTATTGACCAGAATCATTCCGGCAATGGTAATCCCACGCAATATATCTAATGATAGTAATCGGTTGTTTGCTTTCATGCGGAGAAAATTGAAAATTGAAAATTAAAAATTGAAAATGACGTAGCATTCTCATGTTCTTTGGAGAAACGGAATATGTAGGGGTATTTCATGTTATCAAATTCAAATTTGTATGATATCTTACATAAATTCATTTTACAAATATAAGAAACTGTCTAAAAATTTGCAAGCCTTTAGATCAAATTATTTCATAAAGGTTTTTCCTATTTTTATTTCATCTTAAATTTCAGATAAAAAATCAGAACCTTTTTTGGAAATTCAAATTTTCAGCTATATATTTGTCAAAAAATCATAATATGTATTACATCATATATATCTTGAAATAATACTATGACCCCAATTATTGTTTTACTAACCATCACTGCCTATTTTGCAGTTTTATTCATTATCTCCTATATTACAGGAAGAAAAGCAGACAATCAGGGCTTCTTTATTGGAAATAAAAAATCGGCCTGGTATGTAGTTGCATTTGCCATGATTGGTTCCAGCATTTCGGGAGTGACTTTTATTTCAGTTCCCGGATGGGTTGGTGTGAATAATTTTTCATACTTACAGATGGTATTGGGATTTGTGGCAGGCCAATTTATCATTGCTTATATTCTGATTCCTCTTTTTTACAGGATGAATCTGATCTCCATTTATGAATATCTGGAAAACAGGTTTGGAGTTTCTACTTACAAAACAGGTGCATGGTTCTTTTTTGTCTCCAAAATGCTGGGTGCTTCTGTCCGTTTATTTTTAGTTTGCGTGGTTTTGCAATTATTAGTGTTTTCTCCTCTACACCTGCCTTTTGTGTTGAATGTACTGTTTACTGTAGCGCTGGTATGGCTCTACACATTTAATGGAGGGGTAAAATCGTTGATATGGACAGATTCCTTAAAAACCTTTTGCCTGATCATTTCGGTCATCCTTTGTATCTATTACATTGCTTCGAATTTAGGGATGAGTTTTGGTGGAATGGTAACTGCAATTACCGATAGTGGTTTTTCGAAAATGTTCTTTTTCGACGATGTGAACGACAAGCGTTATTTCTTTAAACAATTTCTTGCCGGTGTATTCACTGTTATTGCACTGACTGGTTTGGACCAGGATATGATGCAACGGAATTTGAGCTGCAAAAACCATAAAGAATCACAAAAAAATATGATAACCAGCGGAATACTGCAATTTTTTGTGATTGCGCTGTTTTTGATGCTGGGTGTATTACTTTATATTTTTGCTGACAAAAACGGTATTACTGCTCCTACTAAAACAGATGAATTATTCCCAATGATCGCTACACAGGGATATCTTCCGTTAATTGTAGGAATCTTGTTTATTATAGGTTTAGTTTCTTCCGCTTATTCGGCCGCCGGATCGGCGCTGACTGCGCTAACCACATCTTTTACCGTCGATATATTGAAAGCCACACATAACAAAACGGAAAAAGAGACCAGTAAAATACGTAAACGGGTACATGTGGGCATGGCTTGTGTAATGGGATTAGTAATCGTTATTTTTAATGCGTTGAATAATACCAGTGTAATCGATGCTGTGTATATCCTGGCAAGCTATACTTATGGTCCTATTCTCGGATTATTCGCCTTTGGTATATTCACAAAAAAACAAGTGAAAGATAAATGGATTCCATTAGTGGCCATTATTTCACCTGCTTTGTGTTTTATTTTACAAAAAAATTCCGAAAGATGGTTTAACGGTTATTCGTTTAGTTATGAGTTGCTTATATTTAATGCATTTTTCACATTTATAGGGTTATGGTTGTTGGTAAAAAAAGCAGATTAATTCAATAACCTGTTTTCATTATTATTTTTCCGGGCAGAAAAATTTGAAAAAGTCCCATATTACTATACCCGCCGTAACAGAAACATTCAAAGAATGCTTCGTTCCCAACTGTGGTATTTCCAAACATTCATCGCAAATATCCATGGCTTCCTGTAAAACTCCTTTAACCTCATTACCCAGAATAACTGCATATTCCTGATTCATATCCGGTACAAATACATCTAACATAATACTGGATTCCGCCTGTTCCACAGCTAATATTCTGTAACCTTTATTTTTCAGTTCGCAGATGGCATCACAGGTATTTTCCATATATTTCCAATCAACAGTATCTTCGGCACCCAAAGCTGTTTTATGTATTTCAGGATGTGGTGGAATAGCTGTTATTCCACACAGGTAAATTGCCTTTACCAGGAAAGCATCCGATGTACGAAAAACAGAACCCACATTATGCAGACTTCTTACATTATCCAGGATAACCACTAAGGGGATTTTTTTTGTTTTCCTGAACGATTCTTTGCTGATCCGGTTTAATTCTGTTATCTTTAGCTTTCGCATGACTATTTTTTTCACAAAGATAGTTGATAACTTGTGAATAGCTGTTCATTTCTTTTGATAAAAAGTGCTTGATAAATTCAAAAACAACCGCTATATGCAAAAAAAAATCGCAGTTCAAAATAAAGATACAGGAAGTTATTTTGCTTTTTTACATGAGTTTTTAACCTCTTTACATCCGGAATCTTTAAGAAAGTTTTTAACTTTGCAACTTATCAACAGGCTAACAATAAACTACTGATAAGTTTTTCAATTAACTATATAATAAATACTTATATTTTTTTTGCTTGTTGATAAAACGAAGATAAGTAAATACAAAATGATGATAACTGAAAATGCAAGCTTTTAACAAAATAATTATCAACCTTATCAACATCCTATTACTATCATCATTTATAGTTTTTAAAAGATTAAAATAATATAATAATAAAATGTCAGTAACTAACACTCCTGCCGGATTTGTTGATATTCCTGTTCCGGAAAATATCAATTTGAAAGATGCTATCCGGCAATTAAAAAAAGAAAAGAATGCAATCATCCTGGCCCATTACTACCAAATGGGAGAAATACAGGATATGGCCGATTTTGTAGGCGATAGCCTGGCATTGGCTCAGTGGGCATCTAAAACCACTGCCGATATTATCGTTCTTTGTGGTGTTCATTTTATGGGAGAGACAGCTAAAATACTCTGTCCGCAGAAAAAAGTACTGGTACCGGATCTTAATGCCGGTTGTTCACTGGCTGATAGCTGTCCGGCTCCGGAATTCGAAAAATTCGTCAAAGCACATCCGGGTTATACCGTTATTTCTTATGTAAATACCTCAGCAGCGGTCAAGGCGATTACAGATGTGGTAGTTACCTCCACTAATGCAAGACAAATAGTGGAAAGTTTTCCGGAGGATACGCCGATTATTTTTGGACCTGACAGGAATTTAGGTAATTATATCAACAGTATTACCGGTAGAAATATGCTGTTATGGGATGGTGCCTGCCATGTACATGAACAATTTTCATTGGAAAAAATATTGGAACTTAAAAAAGAATATCCGGATGCTTTAGTACTGGCCCATCCCGAATGTAAAACCGTTATTTTACAATTAGCCGATTTTATAGGTTCTACTGCTGCTTTGTTGAAATTTGCTACAGAATCAGCTCAAAAAAAATTTATCGTAGCTACAGAATCGGGCATCCTTCATGAAATGCAAAAGAAAAATCCGGATAAAATATTTATCCCGGCTCCTCCCAACGACAGCACTTGCGCATGTAACGAATGTAATTTTATGCGCCTGAATACAATGGAAAAACTGTATAATTGCTTGAAATACGAACTTCCCGAAATATTCGTAGACGAAAAAATAATAGAAAAAGCAGTGAAACCCATTCGTAAAATGCTGGATATCTCTCAAAAATTAGGACTTTAATAATTATAAATTGAAAGTTGAAAATTAAAAATGATCTTCCAGTCGCTCTAAATTTTCAATTTTCAATTTTCAATTTTCAATTTTTCTATGTCTTTCTTATTCAACGAAACAATCTTCGGCCCCATCCACAGCCGCCGCCTGGGTATCTCATTAGGCATCAATCTCCTGCCTTCCGATGGGAAAATATGTACTTTTGATTGTATATATTGTGAGTGCGGATTCAATGCCGACAGGAAATCTACAGTTTGTATTCCTACCCGGGAAGAAGTAAGAAATGCTTTGGAAGAAAAAATAAAGGTGATAACTGAAAAACCGGATGTAATTACTTTTGCAGGCAATGGCGAGCCTACCGTTCATCCAGATTTTTCAGGAATTGTGGATGATGTTGTTGAATGGAGGAATCGTTATTTTCCGAAAGCTAAAATCAGTGTTTTATCCAATGCTTCTATGATATGGAAAGAAGATGTATTTCAGGCATTGAATAAAATAGATAATAATATACTGAAAATAGATGCTCCTTTTGATGATAAAATAAAACTGATTGATCAACCGAATAAATCTTCATTCAATATCCGGGATGTTGTCAATCAGATGAAACGTTTTAATGGAAATGTAATTATACAAACTATGTTCCTGAAAGGAATATACCAGGGCGTTTCTGTGGATAATACAAGTGATGAAGAAGTAGAAGCCTTAATAAGTGTTTTTAAGGAAGTTTTTCCTAAACAGGTAATGATTTATACTATTGATCGCGAAACTCCGGCAAAAGGATTGGAAAAGGTATCTGTGGACGAATTGAATAGAATAGCAGAAAAAATTCGTCAGGCAGGTTTTTCTGTCAGTGTTTCCGGTTAAGAATGTGTTTAGCCGGAGTGTGTGTTGGCAGGAGATTGCTTCGTAGTATCTCCTCACGATGACTATCAAGATCAACTTTTAACACATTTTCATCTGGATATCACTTGTCTTTGATCATCCTTTCACCCTTTTCCAAAGCCTCACTGATATTACTGCAAATGTTATCCTTTCCCACTTTATCATCAAATCCGGTTTTTTCCATCATGGTCCGGATTTTTTCGTTTACTCCGGAAAGTATAACTTTAATACCTTCTTTTTTTGAAAGTAATAATAAACTTTCCAGGTTATGAAGTCCGGTAGCATCCATAAAAGGTACCTTTCGCATACGGATAATTCTCACTTTGGGCTTCTCCCCTCCTATTTGCTTCATACTTTCATCGAATTTATTGGCAATTCCAAAAAAGAATGGTCCGTCGATTTCATAAATTTCAATTCCCTTGGGAATAGCAAGTACTTCCAGATCGTTGGGAAAGTCGGTTTCCGAAGACAAATCCAATTCATCTTTGATAACTGATATTTGTGTACTTTCGCTTACACGGCGCATAAATACGAACATAGCTATCAGTAGGCCAATTTCTATGGCAATCGTCAGGTCGAAAATAACAGTCAGAAAAAAAGTAGTAAGAAGTACGGGTGCATCCGATTTCATATGTTTGAATAAACGAGTGGGAGACAACCGGTCGAACAAAAAAGAAAAGAAACCCCTGGATTCATTGGTGTCTGTATAAGACGCTTTGAGTAGAGAACGGAAAGTTCTCCATTCGCTCATATTATAGGAAACAATGATCAATACTCCTGCTAAACAAGGCATGGGAATATGTTTGGTCAAAGGACCTAAAAACAGGAATATCAATAAAAGCACAATGGCATGTATAATACCGGCTACCGGGGTTCTTCCCCCGTTGTTGATATTAGTCATGGTTCTTGCAATAGCTCCGGTTGCGGGAATTCCTCCAAAAATAGGAGTGATTAAATTGGCAATCCCCTGCCCTATCAGTTCTGTATTCGAATCGTGTTTATCACCGGTAACCCCGTCGGCAACGGTTGCTGATAACAGGGATTCGATAGCTCCCAGCATGGCAATGGTAAAAGCAGCCGGAAACAACAGATTGATGGTTTCCATATTGATTGGAATTGTAGTTGGTTCCGGTAAGGAAGGATCAATCTGAAAACGATCGCCGATTGTTTCTATTCCGGTAATGCCAAAATGATTCCTTAGGATGTAAACAACAACCGTCATCAAAATAATGGCAATCAGTGAACCGGGAATTTTTTTAATCAATTTGGGAGAAAAAACAATGATCAGAATGCTGGAAATACCGATAACAAACGACCATATGTTAATGGTGGAAGCAGCTTTACCATAAGCAATCCATTTAGAAATGAAATCGGCCGGAACAGTTTCCATGGTCAATCCGAATAAATCTTTCATTTGCGTAGTAAAAATGGTCAAAGCGATACCACTGGTAAAACCTACGATGATCGGATAAGGAATAAATTTGATAACCGTTCCCAACTTGAATATTCCCATTAATACCAGCATTACCCCGGCTATAAGCGTGGCGATCATCAGGCCTTCTATCCCAAATTGCTGGATAATTCCGTAGACAATGATGATGAAAGCGCCTGTAGGTCCGCCGATCTGTACAGAACTACCTCCGAAAAACGAGATAATGAATCCGGCAATGATAGCAGTGATCAATCCTTTTTCAGGACTTACTCCCGATGCAATACCAAAAGCAATGGCCAACGGTAAAGCTACAATTCCCACAATAATTCCGGCCATCAGATCAGCCGTGAATTTTTCTTTTGAGTACGTTTTTAATGAGTCAAACAGTTTGGGACGGAAAGGAATATTCAGTTTCATTTCACTTTAAACTATCGGTTATTTTTAAAAAGAATCCGCAAAGGTACGCTTTTTTTTCATTCTCTGTTTTTATTCTGAAAGAAACTCAATTAGGTATAATTGTACCTAAAAAATTTGCAAATGCCTGTTCTTTTTTTGTATCTTTGGTAATGCATACAACATAAATCTTAATACTGAATGTTTTCATGTTAAAATGGAAAAATGAAGGGAACAATTGATGTTCTTTTTTGTTCTACTTTAGCCGATATGTGATAATTCTCATAATATTAATCTTAAAATTTAAAAACAGAAGATGGAAAAAAGTTTGAAAGGTACTCGTACCGAACAGAATTTGCTGAAGGCATTCGCCGGTGAATCACAGGCGAGAAGCCGGTATACTTATTTTGCGAGTGTGGCAAAAAAGGAAGGTTATGAACAAATTGCAGGTGTGTTCCTGGAAACGGCTGAACAGGAAAAAGAACATGCAAAGAGATTTTTTAAATTCCTTGAAGGAGGAATGGTAGAGATTACGGCTACCTATCCGGCCGGAATCATCGGTACTACTGCCCAAAATCTTTTAGCTGCAGCAGAAGGTGAGTTGGAAGAGTGGGATATTCTGTATAAAGGATTTGCGGAAATTGCCATAGAAGAAGGTTTCCCGCGTGTGGCTACCGCATTTAAGATGATTGCAAAAGTAGAAGCGGAACATGAAGCACGGTACCGCAAATTATTGGCAAGACTGGAAGAAGAAAAATTCTTCGAAAGGGAAGAAGAAATTGAATGGCAATGCCGGAATTGTGGTTACGTGCATAAAGGTAAAAAAGCACTCGAAAACTGCCCGGCTTGTGAGCATCCGAAAGCTTACTTCGAACCAAAAAAGACAAATTATTAATAAATCCTCTCCGGAGGTAATCGCTATGAAACATTTAGTAATATTGGGCCATCCCTCCACAGATAGTTTGAACAAAGTCATCCATGATGAAATTGCCCATTTGTATAAAAAACACGGGCATGATATTACGGTCAGAGACTTGTATAGCATGAATTTTAATCCTGTACTGTCTTCCAAAGACATACAGGCAGCACGTTCCGGTAAAGTACTTCCGGATGTGAAAACGGAACAAGACTATATCAAAAAAGCCGATGTGATTACTTTTATATATCCACTCTGGTGGACGGCTATGCCGGCTATTGTTAAAGGCTACATCGACCGGGTTTTTTCTTATGGATTCGCCTATGCTTTTACTCCCGGGAACGATCTGAAAAAATTACTCAAAGGAAAGAAAGTAATTCTTATCAATACGCATGGCATGCCTGCCGATCTTTATCAGAAAAGCGGTGTGTACGATGCGATGAACCTCCTCACGGAAAAGCATACTTTCGAGTTTTTTGGAATGGAAGTGCTTCTCCATTACTATCTGGATAATATCAGTGATATCTCCGATCAGGTCTATTTGAAAACCAGGATCGACGAATTGAAAGTGGAAATCAAAAATACATTGGGTTTAGTGGAAGGAAAACTGAACCTGAATTCCCATTTTTTCTTCTGAGAACTGATTTCTCAAAATAATTGAATATATTCGCAGGGAATTTGACTTTAAAATGAGTCGGATTCCCTGCAGTTATTTTAAAAATTGAAAATTGAAAATTGAAAATGACTTATTCTTACTTTCATTTCTTACCCTTATTAATTTTCAATTTTCAATTCTCAATTTTCAATTAATATCTATGTTCTACGATCTGGCAATCATCGGCGGCGGCCCCGCCGGTTACACTGCAGCTGAAAAAGCTGCTAAAAACGGTTTGAAAACCATACTTTTTGAAAAAAACGCTTTAGGTGGCGTTTGTTTAAACGAAGGATGTATTCCGACCAAGACATTGCTGTACTCGGCAAAAGTGCTGCAATCGGCCCGGGAGTCTTCGAAATACGCAGTTTCCTGCGAAAATGTATCTGCTGATTTGTCAAAAATCATTTCCAGGAAAAATAAGGTAGTTCGAAAGCTTACTGCCGGTATCCGGATGAAAATGCAGGAGGCAGGGGTAGAGGTAATCGCCGGAGAAGCTGCTCTTTCCGGCCGTGCTGATAAAGGTATCCGGATAATTTGTAATGAACAGGCATTTCTTGCTAAAAAACTATTGCTGTGTACAGGTTCGGAGAGTATTACTCCTCCCATTCCCGGCCTGGCTTCATCGGGTTACTGGACCAGTAGGGAAGCGCTCGATTGCAAAGATCTTCCGGCTTCTTTGTGTATCATCGGGGGAGGAGTGATCGGTATGGAATTCGCTTCTTTTTTCAATACACTGGGAACAGAAGTTACTGTAGTTGAAATGCAGGATGAAATCCTCGGCGGAATGGATAGAGAACTTTCTGCCATGCTACGGAACGAATACACTAAAAAGGGGATCCGTTTCTTCCTGGAAACAAAAGTAACAACAGTAAACGGACAGGAAATCACCGTGGAAAAGGCAGGAGAGGAGTCGGTAATTACTGCCGGAAACATCTTGCTAAGCGTGGGAAGACGTCCGGTTTTATCTGGTCTGGGATTGGAAAATTTTTCTTTGGAACGTTTCGGTAGCGGATTGAAAGTAAATCGCCAGATGCAAACATCAGATCCTGATATATATGCCTGCGGAGACATTACGGGCTTTTCCCTGCTGGCACATACTGCTGTTCGGGAAGCTGAGGTTGCAATCGATCATTTATTAAATAAAAAGGAAATTTTTATGGATTACAGGGCAGTTCCCGGAGTAGTCTATACTAACCCTGAAATTGCCGGAGTAGGTAAAGCGGAAGAACAATTACAAGCAGAAAATATTTCCTATTCGATAAAGAAACTTCCTTTGTCTTTTGCCGGAAGATTTGTAGCGGAAAATGAAATGGGAACAGGTGTCTGTAAAGTACTTTTATCGGAAAACGAAGAAATTCTGGGAGTGCATATCCTGGGAAATCCGGCTTCGGAATTTATTATTGTTGCGGGGATAGCCATCGCCCAGGGAATGAAGGCTCATCAACTCGGAGAAATGATTTTTCCCCATCCCACGGTTGGAGAAATTATTAAAGAAGCAGTTCTTTGTAATTGAAAATTGAGAATTGAAAATTGAAAATTAAGATGCCTGAGGCTCATTTTCAATTTTCAATTCTCAATTTTCAATTATATTAATCTAACGCTTCCAGTCTGGCAGCACGTTTACCGCTATCCGGATGGCTGGAGAATAAAGCATTGATTACATCGGTAGATTCTTGTAAAGTTTGTATTTTGCGTAATGCAGAAGCCATATCTTTCGGGCTGTAGCCGTTTCTTTTCAGGAAATTGTAGCCATAATCGTCGGCTGCATATTCTTGGTTTTGAGAGAAACGGGCATTGAGCAACGCTTCGCCTAACTGGCCATATTGACCGTCGGTTAATTTAGCTACGTCAGAACCGGTAGAACCGATGGCTTCTTTAGCTGCAGCGATTTTGTAAGCTTGTTTCCATGCATCTTTCAGGTCACCGTTTTTGATGTGTCCCATTTCGTGACCGATCACACCCAATAATTCACCGTCGGTCAGCATATCCATCAAACCGGCAAATACGCGGATGCTACCGTTGGCACAGGCAAAAGCATTCTGGTCTACTACATAGTATACCTTGATGTCTAATCTCATGCCATCTTCCGTTTTGTGATTTTTGATCAGTTTTTCCAGGCGGTCTGCGTACGCTTTCATTCCTTTGTCTGCAGAAGTTGTTTCACAAACCGGGTTGTTGGCATCGCTCCAGTTGATGTATTCCTGGCAGGAGGCTGCTACTTCTTCGTCAGAGAGCATTACTGCGTTGAGAGCGTGTTCTGCGGCTTTTCCTAGTTTTTTAGTGTCGATTTTGATTTTACCGAACTGTGCGCTTGCACTGAAACATACTGCTACCAAAGAGCAGATTAAAACTACTTTTTTCATACAAATTGCAATTTAAGTTATAAGTTTAATAATAGAAAAGCCTGTTTCAAAAGTCACAAAAACCGGCTTTCGGAACAAGCTTTTTTAGGGTTTTCACCGCAAAGGTAATACTTTTTAGAATCTGTATGCAATACCCAGGCCAAAAATTTCTTTGAACTGTATCCTGGGTCCTTTATCCTGTCCTTCAGTGTCGTAATAATGTTCTCTGTCGTAATACCTTAAAGTAGTACTGAGTGTGGTGGTAAGGATTTTGTTAATTTTGAATGAAAATAACATTTCCCAGTTGATATCCACATTGCCGAAATCGCTGTTGTAAGGTGTGAACATGTCCAGATTGGAGATCAGATCTACATTGGTCATGATTGTTTTTTTCATTTTTCCTTTCAGCAAGGCGCCGGCTTCTACCATCATTTTATCTCCCGGATCGATGCCGTAAGCGCCTGCATTTGACAGTGAATCGTCTAATACAAACAAAAACCGGGCAGTGGCAGGGGAGAGGAAGAGGCTGAAATTATCGTTCGGTTTGAAGTCGATACCCAATGCAATATTGGAATATGCGGGTGCCATAAAATCGGAAATATAATTATTGGTATTCGGATAATTATACCCTTTGGCAAACTGGGTATTAAAGTCTGCTAATAGTGAATAATACCATTTTTTATTGATCTGGTATCCTAATTTGGAGGTATAGGATATTTTATCCGAACTTTTTCTCCAGTCGTATTCATCCGAATAAATCAGGCCGTATTCCAATACCAGGTCGTTATCCCAGGCCCATTTGCCCTTGGTGTAATCCAGCGATCCGTTCAGGTAGAAGTTACCGGCTACCGTATTCTCTCCTCCGGCTGCCCAGTTGACCAAAGCAGTTTGAGAAGCGTTAATACCGGTTATTCCGGAAAGTTTCCAGTGCTGTGTCGTGTCTTTCTCTGAAATGGTCCGCAATTTAACAGCAGCATCCTGAGCTGCTTTTTCCATTACCTGTGCAAACAGGCCGGTTGAAATTCCCAACATCAGAAACAGGGAAATGCAAAGTTTTCTTTTCATAATTTTCTTATTGTATTAAACATTGAACCGGAAATGCATAATATCTCCGTCCTGTACAACGTAATCTTTGCCTTCAATGTTCATTTTTCCGGCTTCTTTGCAGGCGCTTTCCGATCCGTATTTGATATAATCTTCGTATTTGATCACTTCTGCCCGGATGAATCCTTTCTCGAAATCGGTGTGAATTACACCGGCGCACTGCGGAGCTTTGCTGCCTTTATTGTAAGTCCAGGCACGGACTTCCTGCACACCGGCAGTCATATAAGTTTCCAGGTTCAACAACTTATATGCGGCTTTGATCAAACGGTTTACACCCGATTCTTCCAATCCGATTTCACTGAGGAACATCTCTCTTTCTTCGTAGGTCTCGAATTCGGCAATTTCGGATTCGATTTTAGCGGCGACGATCAGCAGGTCGGCATTTTCTTCTCCGATGGCTTCCCGTACCATTTCCACGTATTTGTTGCCTTTAACAGCTGAAGCTTCATCTACATTGCAAACATATAACACTGGTTTGGCAGTCAGAAGGAAGAGCTCCCGGGCTGCTTTTTCTTCGTCTTTAGTATCGAAAGTAACGGTTCGGGCAGATTTTCCCTGTTCCAGGGCAGTCTTGTACCTGAGCAATACATCGTATGCCAGTTTGGCATTTTTATCTCCACCGGTTTGTGCTTGTTTTTGTACCTTGGCAATCCTGGAATCGATGGTTTCCAGGTCTTTCAATTGCAATTCGTAGTCGATGATTTCCTTGTCGCGGACAGGGTTGACCGAGCCGTCTACATGTGTCACGTTTTCATCGTCGAAGCAGCGTAATACATGGAGGATGGCGTCTGTTTCGCGGATATTGGCCAGGAATTTATTTCCTAATCCTTCTCCTTTACTGGCTCCTTTTACCAGACCGGCGATGTCTACGATTTCTACCGTTGTGGGAACGATCCGTTGGGGTTTTACCAATTCTGATAATTTATTCAGTCGTTCGTCGGGAACTGTAATTACTCCCACATTGGGTTCTATTGTACAGAAAGGAAAGTTTGCCGCCTGAGCCTTTGCATTCGAAAGGCAGTTGAAAAGAGTCGATTTGCCTACATTCGGCAAACCGACGATTCCACATTGTAATGCCATAAATTAAAAGAATTTGAAATAAGCTGCAAAGATAGTAAAAATTGCGAAAACTTTTTTTCAAGCCTTTGTGTGATGTGAATATCCTCTAAACAGTTTTTTATTTAATGAGCAACTAACCAATTATTGCCATACCCGCAATCTGCTATCAACGGAACGCTCAGTCCCACTACTTTCTCCATCTCTTCAATGACAATCTTTTTTACCTGTTCCATTTCTTCTTTCAGGACATTGAAGTTCAATTCGTCATGTACCTGTAAGATCATTTTGGAACGGATGTTTTCTTCCTTGAAGCGATTAAAAATATGGATCATCGCCATTTTAATGATGTCGGCCGCGCTTCCCTGAATAGGAGCATTGATGGCATTGCGTTCCGCATAGCCGCGGACAATGGCATTGCGGGAATTAATATCGGCCAGGTAGCGTTTCCGTCCGAAAATGGTTTCCACATAACCGTTTTGCTGGGCTTTATGGATCGATTCGTCCATGTATTTTTTGACTTCCGGATAAGTTTCGAAATAACCTTCGATCAATTCTTTGGCCTCTCCGCGGGGAATATTCAATCGTTCGGACAGCCCGAAAACAGAGATACCGTAAATAATTCCGAAGTTGGCTGTTTTAGCCTTTCTGCGCATATCTTTGGTTACCTGTTCAACCGGAATTTTGTAGATTTTAGCCGCTGTTGCCGCATGAATATCGTTGGAGTGGTTGAAAGCGTCCACCATGTTCTTGTCTTTGCTGAGATCTGCCATGATCCGTAATTCTATCTGGGAATAGTCGGCGGAAAAGAATACACAATCCGGAGAATCGGCCACAAAAGCCCTGCGGATTTCTTTCCCCTGGGCATCGCGGATCGGGATATTCTGCAGGTTCGGATTACTGGAACTCAATCTACCAGTAGCGGTAACCGCCTGGTTGAAAGAGGTATGTACTTTTCCGGTTTCAGGATTAATCAGGGTAGGAAGTGCATCTATATAAGTGCTCAACAATTTTTTCAATCCTCTGTATTCGAATAATTTATCTACGATCGGATGTTTTCCCTTGAGACTTTCCAATACATCTTCACTGGTGACATATTGCCCTGTTTTGGTCTTTTTTGGCTTATCAACGATCTTCATCCGGTCGAACAAAATTTCTCCCACTTGTTTAGCTGAATTGATGTTGAATTCCATCCCTGCAATTTGATAGATCTCTTTTTCAATGGCCAGCATTTCAGTAGTCATTTCTTTCGATAGTTGCTGCATGGTTTCCACATCGAGCTTAACTCCGGTAATTTCCATGTCGGCTAATACATCGATCAATGGCATCTCCATGTCATGAAAGAGAGGTTCTATTTTCTGTTTCTTGATTTCTTCTTCCAGTTTATATTTCAACTGAAGAGTGATATCTGCATCTTCACAGGCATATTCTTTGATGGCTTCGAATGGTACGGCACGCATGGACAACTGATTCTTTCCTTTCGGTCCGATTAATTCTTCAATATGAACGGTTTTGTAATTCAGATAAACTTCTGCCATGTAGTCCATGTTGTGCCTCATTTCGGGATTAAGAAGGTAATGCGCGATCATGGTATCAAAGTAGGGACCTTCTACTATAATTCCGTATTTCCGGATGGCAATAATGTCGTATTTAATATTTTGACCAATTTTTAATATTTTTTTATTTTCAAATACTCGTTTGAATTTATTAATTATTTTTTTTGTTTCTTCAAAATTCTCAGGAACCGGAATGTAATAAGCTTCATTTGTTAAAAAAGCAAAAGAAAAACCGACCAGATTGGCGGTCAATGGATCGACCCCTGTTGTTTCCGTGTCAAACGATACGAAATCCAGTCCTTCGATTTTATGTGCTAAATTATCTATATCTTCTTCTTTATCAACCAAATAATATTTGTGAGGAGTTGATTTTAAGTCGCTGAGATTTGAATATTTTTCTTCTTCCGGTAAATCGGGCGTAAATTCTGCAAAGAGATTGCCTTGAACCGGAGCCTTCGGAGCCGGAGCAAAAAGGTCTCCCTGTAGAGGGGAGGAGGGAGCCGGTTTTTTTTCTTCCGTTTTTGTTACCCGGTTTAAAAGACCACGAAATTCAAGTTCGTTAAAAATTTCATGAATCTTGTCCATGTCGGCTTCCTTTCTTTCGCAGGCATTTAAATCGAAAGAGATAGGGACATCGGTTTTGATGGTGGCCAGAAATCTGGAAAATAGAATTTGATCTTTATTTTCTTCGATTTTTGTTTTGATGGCTCCTTTCAGTTTGTCGGTATTAGCTAGTAACTGATCGATGTCGTGAAATTCCTCCAGCAATTTCTGGGCGGTTTTTTCTCCGACACCCGGGCAGCCGGGAATATTGTCCGACGAATCTCCCATCAGTCCCAGAAGGTCTATGATCTGCCGGGGATCCTTTAACCCGAATTTGGCCTTGACTTTTTCTGCGTCCAGTACATCGATATCGTTACTTCCGTATTTCGGTTTGTAAATGAATATGTGGGGAGCTACTAATTGTCCGTAGTCTTTGTCGGGAGTCATCATGAAAACGTCCAGGCCTTCTTTCGCGGCTTGTTGGGCGATGGTACCTATCACATCGTCTGCTTCATATCCGGAAACTTCCAGCAAGGGGATATTGTATGCCCGGATAATATCTTTAATAATAGGAACGGATTCCCGGATTACTTCGGGAGTTTCTTCCCGCTGCGCCTTATACAACTCGTATGCTTCATGGCGGAAAGTGGGACCTGAAGGATCGAAAGCGATGGCTATATGGCTGGGATTCTCTTTCTTTAAGAGCTCTTCCAACGTATTGACAAATCCGAAAATGGCGGAAGTATTCTGCCCTTTGGAATTGATTCTCGGAAATTTGATAAACGCATAATATGAGCGATAAATCAATGCATATGCATCCAAAAGAAAAAGTTTCATGATGTTTTTATTTTATATGGGCTGTAAATTTACAAAAAATATGCTTATAAAAATTACCTTCGGGCTGTTCATAAGTTAGATAAGGAATTTTTTTATACCTTTGCAACTCAATTCATTTCTATGGACATAAGGAGTCTCATTTCTCAACCTGTTGAAAAGGAACTGCATACATTTGACCTGGCGTTTTCCCAGTCTTTACAGAGCGACAGTCCCAAGATGCAGGAAGTGGCAAATCATATATTGCAATCGAACGGAAAACGAATCCGTCCGGTTGTTTTGTTGTTGTCTGCTTTGCTGGCCGGAAAAGTGACCTCTGTTTCCATAGAATCTGCGGTACTTATCGAACTTCTGCATACCGCTTCCCTGCTGCACGATGATGTGGTAGATGAAACGGAGAAGAGACGGGGACGCCCTTCTGCCAATGCCGTTTTTGACAATAAAGTAGCCATTTTATCGGGCGATTTTATCCTGTCAATTTCCCTTCAGAAAGCGATTGTAATCGGTGATCTCCGGATATTGTCTGTTTTCGGGCAGTTGGGAAAACATCTTTCCCTGGGTGAATTGAACCAGTTGACCAACGTCAGGAACTTAATCATTCAGGAAGAAAGCTATCTGAAAGTAATTCGTGAAAAAACGGCCACGCTTTTTTCCGCCTGTACAGAAATCGGCGCTTTGTCTGCCGGTGCCTCAGACGAAGAAGTGGCGAAGTTGCGCAGTTATGGGGAGAATATCGGTATGTGTTTTCAGATACAGGACGATATTTTTGATTATTTTGACAGTGCTGTGTTGGGGAAGCCGACCGGTAACGATATTCGGGAAGGAAAAGTAACGCTTCCTTTATTATATGCCATCGAAAAAGCCGGTGAAAACGATAAAAACCGGATCATGACCATTCTTCGGGAGCAGGATTTTTCGGAAGAAAACATTAAATCACTGACTCTTTTTGCCAAGGAGAGTGGGGGAGTGGAATACGCCAGGAAAAAGATGCAGGTCTATGCCTTGCAGGCGAAAGAATCCTTACATATTTTCCCTGACGGTGAAGCAAAAACTGCTTTATTGAAACTGGTTGATTACGTGATCTCAAGAGACCGGTAATAAATCTTTCGCCAGACTGCTGGCTCCAATCCGAAATAATTCGGGCGTCAGCCATTCTTTTCCTAATACTTCTTTTACGATCGTATAGTATTTTACTGCATCTTCGGCAGTTCTGACACCTCCGGAAACTTTGATTCCTATTTTCCGGTTGTGAAGGGTATAGTATTCCCGGATCGCTTCACACATGGTGTAGATCGCTTCCAAAGAAGCACCCGGACTGTTTTTTCCGGTCGACGATTTAATGAAATCGGCTCCGGAATACATCGCTAATATGGATGCATTTTTGATATTTTGGGGTGTTTTCAGCATCCCGGTTTCCAGGATAACTTTCAGTTTTGTGTCTTTACATACATCTCTGATTTCCTGTATTTCTTCGCACATTTCCGGATATTCTCCCTCAAAGAACATGCCCAGGTTGATAACGATATCAATTTCATCCGCTCCATCGGAAATGGCCAAGGCGGTTTCTGCAATTTTTACTTCCGTAAATGTCTGAGAAGAAGGAAAGCCTCCCGATACGGCGGCGATATTGATATTTTCTGTGGTCAGGGCTTCCTTTACGGTAACTACGAAATTGGGATATACACAAATAGCTGCAACATTATTGATGTCCGGGTGCTGGTCTTCAAATGCATTGACTCTTTCAACCATTTTCCAGATACTTTCTTTGGAATCAGAAGCTTCGAGCGATGTCAGATCCAGACAACCATAAAGGAACTTACGGACATCCGGGGTGAAATTCTTTTGAAAATGTTTATCCAGGATCTCACTGACCATTTTTGCTACCATCTCTTCGTCCAATGCTTTGCTGAATGCATCCAGCGCTTTTTGATATTTTTCCATTATCGGCTGAGTTTATTGTTTTGAATATGTCTTTCTTTATCTCTATTTGTTTTTTTCTCCATATTTTGCTGAAATGCTTCTGTCAGATCAATGCCTGTTTGATTGGCCAGGCAGACCAGTACCCATAAAATATCGGCCATTTCATCGCCTAAATGCTTTCCTTCATCACTTTTTTTGAACGATTGGTCTCCATAAGTACGGGCCATAATCCGGGCCAGTTCCCCGACTTCTTCGGTCAATATTGCCAGGTTGGTCAGTTCGCTGAAGTATCGTACCCCATATGTTTTGATCCATTTGTCGACCTTCTCCTGCGCTTCTCTGATCGTAATTTCCATAGGTTTTAATAGTCTTTATTTTTACTGTCAATGAGGATGGTCACAGGACCTTCGTTGATTAACGATACCTGCATATCCGCTCCGAATTCTCCTGTTTGAACGTCTTTTCCAAGGGTATTGTTCAGAACCCTGCAAAAGCATTCGTACAGAGGAATAGAGATCTCCGGTTTGGCTGCTTTGATATACGACGGGCGGTTCCCTTTTTTCGTGCCGGCATGTAAAGTAAACTGGCTGATGACTAAAATTTCGCCGTTTACATCCATCACGGACCGGTTCATTACCCCTTCCTCATCATTGAAAATGCGTAATTGGGTGATTTTTTTGCAAAGATAGTCAATATCGTCTTGATTATCAGATTCTTCGATACCTATTAATACCAATAATCCGTTTCCGATGGTCGATTTTATTTTTCCATCGATACTTACAGATGCCCGGCTTACTCTTTGTATCACTGTTCTCATTTTTTCAATCCCTCCATTAACAAAAACGCTTTGCTTTTTCCGATCAGATTCTCCAGTTCTTCCGCTGAAGCCTCTCTAATCTTTTTCACGCTTTTGTAATGTTTTAGTAGTTTCGTTTTTAATACATCTCCAATACCTTTAATGCTGTCTAATTCGGACGATATTTGCTGTTTGCTGCGTTTTTGCCGGTGAAAAGTGATCCCGAAACGGTGTGCTTCATCCCGTAATTGTTGTATCAGTTTCAGACTTTCGGAGTTCTTATCCAGGTACAAAGGTACGGAATCTTCCGGAAAATAAATCTCTTCCAGGCGTTTGGCAATGCCTATAATTGCTATTTTACCGTATATGCCCAGATCTTTCAATGCGTCTGAAGCTGCATGAAGCTGGCCCTTTCCTCCATCGATTACAATCAGTTGGGGGAGAGGCTCGGTTTCTTCCAATAGCCTTTTATATCGCCTGGTAACCGTTTCGTACATCGATGAAAAATCGTCAGGACCTACTACGGTTTTGATGTTGAAATGCCGGTAATCCTTCTTGGCCGGTTTGGCTTTTTTGAATACCACACAGGATGAAACAGGATTGGTTCCCTGGATATTGGAGTTATCAAAACACTCGATATGTAAAGGCAGTTCCCGGAGCCGCAAATCGTTTTTCAGGTTAGTCAGAATCCGTGTCATCCGTTGTTCAGGATTAAGCTTTTCTGCCCTTTTCAATGCATCTAATTTATACTGGCGGACGTTCTGAAGCGATAAGTCTAAAAGTTTCTTTTTATCTCCCCGTTGCGGAATAGAAAAGACAACTCCTTCCAGCTCCATATCCGGGATAAAAGGAACGATGATTTCCCTGGTCCGGCTTCCGAACCGGGTTCTCATTTCAATGATCCCGAGGCTGAAGATTTCTTCTTTCGGCTCATCCAAACGTTTCTTGTATTCAATGGTATATCCTTGCACAATGGTACCCGAAAGGATATGCAGGTAATTGATATAGGCCGATTGCTCGTTTTCATCGTACGAAAATACATCGATATCGTGCAGATGGGGGTTGACAATCTCCGATTTGGCTTTATATTTCTCAATCAGGTCGTATTTTTGTTTAAGTACCTGCGCTTTTTCGAATTGTAAATCTACAGCCATCAAATTCATTTCTTCCCAGATTTGCTTGCTGATTTTACTGATATTTCCCCCTAAAATGTCTTTGATTTCTTCAATATTTTTCTTGTAATCTTCTTCTGTTTGATATCCCTGGCAAGGTCCCAGGCAATTTTTAATATGATACTGGAGACAAACCGGGTATTTTTTTGCTTGAAGATTCTCCGGTGTAAACGGATATTTACAGGTTCTCAATGGATATATTTCTTTAATGGTTTGGAGAATAGCCTTCATGGCAACTACAGAGGAGTAGGGGCCATAGTAAAAAGAACCGTCTTTAATGATTTTCCGGGTCGGAAAAACCCTGGGCAGTATCTCATTTCTCACTACAATGGAAGGGTATGTTTTGTCGTCTTTCAGCATGGCATTATAGCGTGGCTGATGCTCTTTGATCAAACTATTTTCCAGCAGAAGTGCATCTTCTTCATTCTTGACGACAATATATTTGATATCCCGGATTTTCTTCACCAGTATCCTCGTCTTCGGATAATCTGAAATCCTGTTGAAATACGAACTGACCCTTCGTTTGAGATTCTTGGCTTTCCCAACGTAGATAATTTTTCCTTCTTCATCGAAATATTGGTAACAACCCGGTTCGTCAGGAAGTGAAGAAAGAATATTTTCTATGTGCTGTTTATAATCCATGATGGTATAATAGGGGTTGCAGTTTGGGTACAAAAGTAATTAAAACGAGGTGAATTTCATTAGGAAATGTAATTCTTAATTGTTTTTTGTAAAATGAGGGATAATCATTGCAGATTTATCCAAAGAATATGCTTAAAAAAAAGTCCCCAAAATAAATTTCAGAGACTTTTCTATGATAAACAAAGTGGTTGTTTCAAAATTTTGTACCAAAGTGCTACAAACCCTTCCTCAAATCGGATAACGAATCAAACTGGTAACCTCAACCAGTTCATCAAAGTTTTTCTTTCCTTCTAATTCTTCCAATTCGACAAGGAAGTTAACAAAAATGTTTTTCGGATGAAAACGCTTCACTAACTTATATGCTGCTGCCATTGTTCCTCCGGTTGCCAGTAAATCGTCGTGTAACAATACAACATCATCTTCACTCAATGCATCCTGGTGAATTTGAACAGTATCTTCACCATATTCTTTTCCGTAAGATTCTTCATATACGGCAGCGGGAAGCTTCCCCGGTTTTCGAATGGGAATAAATCCGGCATTTAAACGGGTGGCAAGAATGGGGCCCATAATGAACCCACGAGATTCGATCCCAACAACTTTGGTTATCCCCTTGTCTTTGTATAATTCATAAAGAATATCAGAAACCTCCTGTAGGTGTTCGCTGCTTTTAAATAAAGTGGTGACATCTTTGAATTGAATTCCCTTTTTGGGAAAATCCGGTACATTTCTTACCGATTGTTTTAATGTTTCAATGCTCATGATTTATTTTTGTTTTTATCAAAATGTTCCACGTGGAACATTTTGATTTTTTATTTCCTAAAAACTGATCTCCCTAAAATATTCTTAGAAACTGTTTGAAAAAGCTTCATCAAAAAAATTATATGATGATCTAAAATACTGCTTGTAAATTTTTAAACAGTTTCTTACTCTCAATAAATACTTGCCTAAAACCATCCCTTCAATTTTTAATTAACTAAGGCCGATCTAACGGTTCTCCGTTTTCAATTGTTCTCTATCTCCCCAAAAGCACCAAAAGTACATTAATGTCATTCGGAGACACTCCCGGAATCCTCCCGGCTTGAGCCAACGTCTCCGGATTAATAGAAGTTAATTTTTGTTTAGCCTCAGTTGAGAGAGATTGAATGCTAAAATAATCAAATTTATCTTTGATCCGGATGTTTTCCAACCGGTTTATTTTTTCGGCGATAATTTTTTCTCGGCGGATATACCCATCGTATTTCATCACGATTTCGGCCGCTTCGATAATCTCTTCTTTCCGATTACCGGTAATTTTATCCAGTTCCCGCTGAAGTGCCGGTACGATTCCGGCGATAGTCTGAATATTGAGTTGGGGACGCAAAATCAAATCTTGCAGCTTGCATCCATGTTTCAGTGGGGTGGTTCCTGCTGTTTCCAATGCTGCATTTACATCTTGAGGTTTGATTGAATATTGAACTGCAAAATCAATCAGATGTTGCATGCTTTGTTTTTTGGTTTCCAATAGGTCGTGCCGATTCCGGCGGGCCAATCCTATTTGGTATGATTTTTCCGTGAGACGCATGTCGGCATCATCCTGCCGCAGGAGAATTCTGTATTCTGCACGGGAGGTAAACATCCGGTAGGGTTCATCGACACCTTTAGTAACCAAGTCGTCGATCAGGACACCGATATAAGCTTCGTCCCGTTTCAGTACGAATGGATTTCCTCCATGACAATTGATATGGGCATTGATACCTGCTATCAGACCTTGTCCTCCGGCTTCTTCATAACCGGTAGTACCGTTGATCTGCCCGGCAAAAAACAGGTTTTTAATTCTTTTGGTTTCTAAGGTATGTGTCAGTTGCCGTGGATCGAAAAAGTCGTATTCAATAGCATATCCGGGACGATAGATCTGCAGGTTCCGAAAGGCAGGAATTGTTTGCAGGGCATTCAGCTGAATGTGGAGTGGGAGAGAAGAGGAAAAACCATTTAAATAATACTCCTGTGTGTTTTCTCCTTCCGGTTCCAAAAAGAGCTGATGCTCGTTTTTATCGGCAAAAGTAATGATTTTTGTTTCGATGCTTGGGCAATAACGGGGACCGATACTTTGAATCTGTCCGTTATAAAGCGGAGAATCATCCAGCCCGCTCCGGAGTACGTTGTGTGTTTCCTGGTTGGTGTAAGTAATCCAGCAACTCAGTTGTTTTAACGGGCGGGGTTGGAAATCCAGATAGGAAAATTTGTGGAAATCATTTTCTCCTTTTTGTTCTCCCATCAGAGAAAAATCGACCGATCTTCCGTCGATCCTGACAGGAGTTCCGGTTTTCATGCGGTCGGTGGAAAATCCTAAAGATGCTAATTGCGCAGTAATGCCATAAGACGCAGGTTCTGATATCCTCCCCCCATCGAATTGTGTTTTACCGATATGGATCAATCCGTTTAAGAATGTTCCGACAGTAAGTACGACCGATTTGGCTCTGAATTCGACATTCATAAAGGTTTTTACTCCCCGGATTTCTCCGTTTTCAACGAGAATTTCCTGTACGGTATCCTGCCAGATAGATAAGTTGTTGGTCTGGTCTAAAGTTTGTCTCCAGGCTTCGATAAACCGGGTGCGATCGCTTTGTGCCCGCGGGCTCCACATGGCCGGCCCTTTAGACTGGTTGAGCATCCGGAACTGGATAGCTGTCTGGTCGGTAATAATACCCATCTGCCCTCCGAGTGCATCGATTTCGCGAACAATCTGTCCTTTTGCGATTCCGCCCACTGCCGGATTGCAACTCATCTGGGCAATTTTATTCATATCCATTGTTATCAGGAGAGTTTTGGAGCCCAGGTTTGCAGCCGCTGCAGCTGCTTCGCATCCTGCATGTCCCGCTCCGACAACAATTACATCATAATTAAATAACATATAATTAAAAACGATCTTTGATCAGGTTCAACGCTTCATTTTCTTTCTCTCTCATTATTTTTTCCTCTTCAGGCGTTTTATCTTTATGCCCGCATAAATGCAGGATGCCATGGATAATTACACGATGTAATTCTTCGATGAAATCGGTCTTGAATTTTTCCGAGTTGCTTTTTACCGTATCTAAACTGATGAAAATATCTCCGGAAATATTTTCTCCTTCCGAATAATCGAAAGTGATAATATCTGTATAATAATCATGCTGGAGATATTGTCTGTTGATTTCCAGGATCTTCTCATCAGAACAAAAAATATAAGCGATTTCATCGACTTTTTTTCGGTTTAAATGAGCAACTTCCTTGATCCAGATATTGGTTTCCCTTTGCTTGATTTTCGGAAATTCTACTCCCTCGGTCTGATAGGTAATAGGCATAGTTTATGTTTTTAATAACTCAGTCTTTTATATCACAGTACAAAGGTATAAAAAAATACAAATATGAAATTGATTTACAATCTTATAGAGATAATTACATGCTTTTAAGGAAATGTGATTATTCTGGATATATGTAACTATTTTCAATGATTATGCGTTTCTTCCTTCCTTAGTTAATATTGGATGTGATTGTTGTGCAGATTAATGGCTGGTGATTATCCAAAAAATAAATAACAAACAAAAATAGCAGCAATTACTCCAAATAAATCTGCAATCAGGGCTCCACTAACGGTATATCGTGTGTTTTTAATATTGACAGCTCCATAATAAACCGCAATTAAATAAAAAGTTGTATCCGTTGAACCCTGGAAAATACTTGCCAGGCGGCCAACAAACGAATCTGCTCCATAAGTATTCATAGCATCCAGCATCATTCCCCGTGCACCGCTCCCGCTGAGGGGTTTCATGAAAGCGGTCGGTAAAGCCGGAACAAAGTCGGTGTTTAATCCGCAGGCCGTAACTAACGACGAAATTCCATTGATCAGATAATCCATGGCTCCCGAAGTTCTAAATAGAGCAACTCCCACTAAAATAGCAATCAGATAGGGTATGATCATCACTGCAGTTTTGAATCCTTCTTTGGCTCCTTCGATGAAAGCATCGTATACATTGATCTTTTTCCGGATGCCGGCAATAATGAAAGTCGCAATAACGGCGCATAGCAGAGCATTGGCAATGAACCCGGAATAGAGCGAAACCTGCTCCTGAGGATAGGATTTCACTAACGCGATTGCACCTCCGATGAAAAGAGACATTCCTCCGAAGAATCCTAACATAGCCTTATTCAGTATATTAATCTTCTGTCGCAGACATACATAAATAACACCTGCTAATGTAGCCACGAATGTGGCAATCATCAAAGGAATAAAAATATCAGAAGGATTAGACGATCCCATTTGTACCCGGTATACCATGATGGTGATAGGGATGATGGTCAACCCGGATGCATTGAGCACAATAAACATGATCATCGGATTGGTTGCAGTGTCTTTTTTATCATTTAATTCCTGCATTTCTTTCATGGCTTTCAATCCCATTGGTGTAGCGGCATTATCCAGATTCAACATATTGGCTGCAATATTCATGAAAATGGATCCGGTAGCCGGATGCCCTTTGGGAATATCCGGGAACAAGCGGCTAAAAACCGGTGCCCCCATCCTGGCTAAGAAATTCACCACTCCTCCCTTTTCTCCGATTTTCATTAAACCAAGCCAGAGAGACAAAACTCCCGTCAGCCCAAGAGATATTTCAAATGCTGTTTTTGCCGATGAAAACGAAGCATTCATCATTTCCGTAAAGATATTCAGGTCACCATAAAACAACACTTTAAATAAAGCGATGACAAAGGCGATCAGAAAAAAACCGATCCAAATGTAATTTAAAACCATGATAATGAATTAGACAGCAAAATTACACTATTTTTGATATTTAAGGATGATCTTCACCGGAGTTTTGAAAAATATTCCATCCGGAAAGCCCTCGGGTGTTTATTCCACCTGCGGAAATGAGGAGATCCTCAGTCGCGCGGCTCCCATTGGAATGAGAAGTATGTTGTCTGTTTTTTCAGCTGTTTTTACTCCGGGCGAAGGTAATACCGAACATAATCCATATTGGTCGATTCCCCAGGATGGAATCCTTTTTCCTTTAGCTTTTAAGACAATAGGAACCGATTCTGCAGTGAAAGGGTAATTATCTTTCGGCCAGGCTCTTTTCTGTATTTCGAAAGACCGGGAAGGCTGCAGGATATCTACTATCAATCCATAGTTCCAGGGACTGTTTGGACGAATCTCCCATGAAGGCCATTTTTGCGGATCTGCTGTAGTCTGCCATTTGGCATTCCTGTTCGCCGACTTCTTACTGTCTATCTGGATATATTCTTCATCAATGATCAGTGAAAAGGTCAGTGGTCCGTAGTCTACAGATATGCTATTTTGATTAACCGTCCATTGGCGGGTGGAAATTTCCATAGGAAGCACTAATTCTACCTGGTCCCGGTTTGACCATTCCCTCTCAATACGGAAGTAAGAACCCGGAGTTGCGTTAATTGCAACTGCTTTCCCATTGATTTTCAGGGATGCTTTTTGGCACCAGCCCGGAATTCGCAAATACAGGGGAAATGAAACTTTTTCCGGGGAAGAAAGCGTAAACCGAATCCCTTCTTCAAAAGGATAGTTGGTTTCTTCTTTCAGGCAGATTTCTACTCCATTCCCTACTCTGGCTGTTGTTTCGCAGGAGTTGTAAAGTACGGCTGCCAATCCGTTATCATTACTTGCCATGATCAGGTTCTGTGCATAATAGGGCAATGCATGCCCGTGATTATGCTGGCAACAACGGCTGCTGAAAGGATTCATCATCAGAAAGGGCCCTTTGTTGTCTATTCCTGGATGGTGGTTTTTGTCGTCTGCTAAAACCATATTTGGGCAGGTGATATAACGCAGGCTTTTCATATCGGGCATCAGCGAAGCTGTAAAACTGTTGAACAGCACATCCTCGCAGTTGTCGGCCCAAAAAGGATCACCGGTGATCCGGATAAGTATTTCATCAGAAGTCATTTGTTCTGCAAAACCACAGGTTTCGGCTCCCTGGCGGGGATCGATGTATCCCATCCTGCAATTTTCATCTCCACCGAACATGCCTCCCGGAACCTGTCCGAAAGTTCTTCGGATCAAAGAAAATGCACGGTAACTTGCATGCAAATGTGCCGAATCTTTCGACTGCATATAATAAGTGGCCGGTTCTCGGAAGCCTTCAGCAATATTCACATTATGCCAATTCGGAAGTGTAGAATCCATCATCCAGTTATCCGTACACCGATGTAGTTTTTCTGCCAGTTCCAGTACGAATTTTTCCCCGGTGATATTATAAAACCAGTATACACTGTACAGGTTATCTCCTCCACGACTTTTTTCCCAATAACCGGATATGAATGCATTGTCGGGAACAGTCAGTTCGTATTGAAAATATTTTCTCATAAAATCAATCACTCGTATATCTTTTGTATGTTCGTAATAGCTTTGAAGAGTATACAGGATGACCATATTAGGCCAGAAGTCAAGATTGCCGATCTTATTTTTCATTTCGGGTCCAAACCATCCGTTTTCCTTCTGACTTTTCAAGATAGCTTCTACCCAGAAAAAAGCTTCTTTTTGTTTTTCTTTATCTCCTAATAAGAGAGCCATATCATGATACCCCCTCAACCAATAAGGAACTTCTTCCCACCCATACTTCCCTCCGGCTGATAACCAGGCATTATCTTCTTTTTCCAACCAGGCGCTGATTTCTCCAAGATGTCCGCAAAGCCCATCACTTTGGCGTTCGAGGATTTCTCTGATCCATCCTTCCGGGCGAATACTTCCCAATGGCAATTTAATGAATGCTGCTGGTTGTAGCGGAGCACGGTTTCCCGGATAAAAACTATTGTTGGAGAGCATATCAGGACGTTCAACCGGATGTTGCGCAAATATTGGGTGTAAAATGCATATTCCCAGTATAATAACTGAAAATAGAATGATTTTTTTAATCTTAATCATGGTATTGTATTATATGTAAGTCATCTTTTTTATAAAAAATTGAAGATAAATTCGTTGTTGCATCAACTAATTCCGAACAACAACAAAGATAATGAGTAAAATATGAAAGCACATGTATTATTTGCTCGAATACAGTCAATTTTGTTCAGAAATATCATAAATTAAGAAGTTCTACTATTCTGAAACAGGATATATCCGATAAAATGCTGTATTTTTGTGCGATCATTCAACACTTGAATTATATGGACCGACAGATCGTGGTTATTTTATTCTGCAAGGTCTCTCCCAATTGTTGAATCAAAAAAAGAAATTCAGATGTATAAGTACCAGGCAGTCATTTTTGATTTGGATGGGACATTGGCCGATTCTCTTGAAGATATTGCTGATGCCATGAACCGGACTTTAACGAAGTTCGGATTTCCTGTCCATGAGTATAAAGATTACAAATATTTTGTAGGAAAAGGCTTGAAAAACCTAACGATAAGCTGTCTTCCGGAAAATGAAAGAAATGACGAAACCGTGGAGAAATGCTTCCGGTTTTTAATGGAAGATTACAGGCAAAATTATTTAGTCAAAACCAAATTATACGATGGGATAAGCGATTTACTGGACGATCTTGACAAAAAAGGCCTGAAATTGGCAGTCCTTTCAAATAAAACGGATGAAATTACCCAATCGATATGTAATGTTATTTTGAAGTATTGGCATTTTGAAGTGATCCTGGGATTTTCTGATACTTTTCCCCGTAAACCGAAGCCGGATGCTGCTTTGTTTATCGCAAAACAACTGAATGTTTCTCCGGAAAAAATGCTCTACCTCGGAGATACAGGTATTGATATGAGAACAGCCTGTGCCGCAGGAATGTTTCCGGTTGGTGTTACCTGGGGCTTCCGCAAAAGGGAAGAACTGGAAGAATACGGAGCAAAACTGATTATTAATCATCCCATGGAATTGGCAAATGCTACAGTGGATTGAAGATAATATGATCGAAATTATCGGGGCCTTGTTCGCCCTGATCTACCTGTTCCTCGAAATCCGGGAACGTTCTTTTATGTGGGTGGTCGGAATCTTCAGTTCAGCATTTTATATCTTGATTTTTTATCGTTCGAAGGTGTACGCCCAAATGGGATTAAATGTCTATTTTTTATGTATGAGCCTGTATGGTTTGTATTGCTGGTATTTTAAACCCCGGATCGAAAATGAATCTTTAAAAATCAGCAGGATTAATCTTAAAACGATTCTTTATACAGGATCCATTGCCGCAATTTTATTCGTTTTCATCGCGAATATTCTAATCCGGACTACTGATTCTCCTGTTCCATATTCAGATGCTCTGTTGGCCGCTTTGAGCGTGGTAGCTACCTGGATGGTTGCCAGGAAAATACTGGAACATTGGGTTATCTGGATTTTTGTCAATTTTTTCTCAGTGGGTTTATATTTCTATTTGAAATTGTATCCTACGGCATTCCTCTATCTTGTTTATGCCGTTATGTCGGTCGGAGGGCTTTTCAAATGGTACCGTTCTATGCTTAAACAAACAGAAATATGATAATACCGATCATTCAGAAGTACCCTACGGTTATCCTCGCTAACGGAGCTTTTCCGGAGCATGATATCCCTTTAGCTTTGTTACAGCAGGCGGAAAAAGTCATTGCCTGTGATGGAGCAACTGTTGCATTACTGGAATATGGACGGGAGCCGGATTTTATTGTAGGCGACCTGGATAGTTTATCTTCCACTCTCAGGGAACGCTTTCACGATCGTTTGCGGCAGAGTCCGGACCAGGAAACAAACGATTTGACTAAAGCGGTTTGTTTTTCCGTTGAAAACGGATGGAAACGTATAGCAATTCTCGGTGCGACAGGAAAACGGGAAGATCATACACTTGGAAATATTTCTCTTCTTGCCGATTATGTCGCGCAGGCCGAAATATCCCTGTATACGGATTATGGAATATTTACTTCCATCTCGGCTTCTACTGTTTTTGAAAGTTTTCCCGGTCAACAGGTTTCGTTGTTCTGCCTGACTCCGGAAACTCCCTTGTGGACGGAATCTTTAAAATATTCCCTGGATGGCAGGGCTTTATCTTCCTGGTGGGAGGGAACCTTGAACGAATCTCTCGACAATTGCTTCAAAATCTCCCTGAATCAGGGAAAAGCAATTGTTTTCAGGCAATATAAATAACGCTTATCCCCGGTCTCCTCTATACGGTGAACTAAAAATTCTGAAATCCTGACATTGTGAATGGAAACGAAGCTATCTACCGAGATTGCCAGAGATTGCTTCATTATTTTTCCTGCAATGGGACTCAAAATTGTCATTTGACATTTACAGCGGGAACTTGTAAATCGTTATATCCTGCAATAATTCTGGCATAAATATTTTTAAAATCCTGTGTTTTTTTGTTTTATCTCTTTTTTTCCTCGTATCATTTTCGGATATTTGCATCTTGTTTCAAATTTCAAAAAATCAAACTTAATAAAATGAAGATACGTAATATTGTTCTTATAATCCTGGCTATCTATAGTTCCTCTGTTTTTGCTCAGGATCAGGTGTTCAATTCAATGAAAGAAGAATTGGACAGGAATTTTGCAATTCTGGAAAAAGAGGATATTCCTGCTTATTATATTTTCCTGCGAATGGATGAATCTAATGTTTTTGGTTGTACGGCGCGGATGGGTAGATTGCAGAATACGCTAAATGAACCTATTGCTGCCCGCTACCTTTCAAGCATGGTCCGCGTAGGAAGCCCCGCATTGGATAATACTCATGAAATCAGGGAAGCACAAGGCGGAGGAGGGTTGGTTTCTGCAGAAGCAGTCCCTGTTAGTGATTTGAATCCGAAAGCCATTAAAGTAGCAATCTGGTCACAGTTGGATGCCCTGTACAAGAATGCCGCTCAAACATTTGAACTCGTCAAGGCCAATGTGGCCGTTAAGGTTGAGCAGGAAGATAAATCTCCCGATTTCACCGGGGAAAAGGCGGAAAAATACTATGAGGCTCCTTTCACGTTTAATTTTTCTCAGGCAGATATCCGTACATGGGAAGGGAAAGTGAAAATATATTCGGCGGTATTCGACGAAAATAAAGATATACTTGATGGTGCTGCTACTTTTCAGGTTACACAGAACCGGCAATGGATCGTAGATACCGAAGGCCGTGAAATTGCTCAAAATGCTCTTTCTCTCCAAATTGCGTTGGTTGCTAATGTCCTGACGGAAGATGGTATGGAACTTCCACTTTATAAAACCTGGGTGGTATCTTCCAGGGATCAACTGCCTTCGGATGAAGAAGTGATTGCTGCTGCTAAACAGATCAGCGCCAATCTTTCTGCATTGAAAAAAGCGCCTGTGGTAGAATCGTTTTCCGGTCCGGCTATTTTGTCTCCGGCTGCGGCAGGTGTATTTTTCCATGAAATATTCGGACATCGTGTAGAAGGTGCAAGAATGAAACAGGAGCAGGATGCCCAGACTTTCAAGAAAAAGATCGGGGAAACAGTGCTTCCGAAACATCTTTCCGTAACCTTCGATCCGACGATGAAATTGTATAATAATATTCCTCTCAGCGGTTATTATGTATTCGATGATGAGGGAATCCGGTCACAACGGGTGGGAACTGTGGAAAAAGGGGTACTGAAAGATTTCCTGATGTGCAGGACTCCTATTGAGGGTTTTTTGAAATCAAACGGGCATGGACGCGCCCAAATAGGCTTGCAGCCGGTTTCTCGTCAATCAAACATGTTAGTGGAAAGCTCTCAGAAATATACTGATGAACAATTACGGAAAATGCTGATCAAGGAAGCTAAATCCCAGAAAAAAGAATATGCCTACTATTTCAAGGAAGTTTCCGGTGGATTTACCACTACAGGAAGATATATGCCTAATGCCTTTAATGTTACTCCTTTACTGGTTTACCGGATTTATACCGATGGCCGTCCGGATGAATTGGTAAGAGGAGTGGACCTGGTAGGTACTCCCTTGGCAATGTTTGCCCAAATCGAAGCTTGTGGATCGGAATATGCTGTTTTTAACGGAACTTGTGGCGCTGAATCGGGAGGTATCCCTGTTTCCTGCGTGGCACCCGCATTGTTTGTAAAACGTATCGAAACGCAAAAAAAGGCAAAAGATCAATCCCAGCCTCCTCTGCTTTCAAGGCCGGTGGATAAGGCAGCAGAAACTTCTACTGTTGTTATTCCGGATGCGATTCGGGAAGAAACCGAACGAGCATTGGCCGGACTCAAAATGGATGGATTAAAATCCCCGTTTTTTATTGCATATACACTAAATGATTTTGAAACTTTGTCTCTCGAAGCTAAACGTGGCAGTATCGTAAGTAGTGCCCGTTATCCTGCCCGTTCCTCTGCAGCTCGTCTGCTGATTGGGGACTATCAGTGTACAGATGAGAATTTTACCGGAACAGCGGGGCGCTCGTCTAATTATGACGGTTCTCCTTGTTTGGATAATAATGCGGAAGGAGTTCGTTATACTGTTTGGCGCGATTTGGATGCAATCTATAAAAGTGCGGCAGAAACGTATGAGCAAAAGATATCTGCGATCAAACAATTGAATATCCCTGCTGCCGACATGGAGGTGGCAGACTGGGACAAAACTCCTGTAGTGAAGCTGACTGACTTACCGGAGGTTTCTGTGGATCTTAATAAGGAAAAATATGAGCAATATATCAAAGAAGCCTCTGCTGTTTTTAACGAGTATAAAGATATCATTGAGTCTGAAGTTTCTCTCCAGATAGGAAAATCAAATATCTATTTTTATAATACTGAAAAATCGGAATATAAACTTCCACGCACTTATGCATTGATGTTTGTTTCTGCTGTAGCGCTCACAGATGAAGGAGAAGGAGTGGGTGAACGAAAAGAATATGTTTGTATTCATCCGGATGATTTTCCTTCTTTGGATAACCTGAAAGCCGACTGCCGGTCTTTGGCGGAAAAAGTGTTGGCCACAAAGCAGGCTCCTGCTATTGAAGAATCATATTCAGGCCCTGTTTTATTCGAAGGACAAGCAGTGGAGGAAACTTTTTATTCGAACTTTCTCGGAGGAAAAAATCCTTTGGTTGCCCGTAGAAAACCGCTTTCTCCGAATGGTTATGCCTATGGAGGAAATGGGTTGGAAGAAATGATGGATAAACGGATTACCGCAAAGGAAATTTCGATCGAAGACCTGACAGGAACCAAAGAATATAAAGGCCAGAAACTGATAGGTTATACTCCGGTAGATGCACAGGGTGTTGTTCCCCCGGAAAAACTGGTGTTGGTGGAGAATGGGATCTTAAAAACTTTACTTAGCGACCGGGTTCCAACTCAAAAAATTCCCCATTCCAACGGACATTCTCTATATGGACTCGGATTAGGAGCGCAAACAGGAACCGGAGTTATCCGGATGACGGATATTCGCACAAAACCCATACCCGAACTTCGGAAAATATTGTTTGAAAAAGCAAAAGAAGAAGGGTATGATTATGCCTATATTGTCCGCCGTACCGCCGGTGGCGGTAGCCGGCCCCTTGGCCTTTACCGGGTGAAAATCAGCGACGGATCCGAACAACTGATTCGCTCGGCACGTATTAATAATATGGATGACCAGATTTTCAAAAAGATCATCGCCGTATCAGATAAAGAGAAAATCCACCAGACTGTTTATTCCGGTCTGACTACAGTGATTGTCCCGGAAGCAATCCTCTTTGAAGAATTAGCCATCCAGAAAGACATGATAGATAATTATCAGAAACCTCCTATTGTACCTCAACCAGAATAAATGCTAAACCAATTTTTATTAATTACTTTTATAACTTAAACTCAAACATTTATGAACATGTACAAAACGCAACAACATGTTGCATCTTTAGATGAAGTGAAAGAGGTCTTGAAAAAAAGATTAGGGAATAAATATCCCATGGAAGTCAATAAAGCGGATTCCGGCGCAAAAAAGTATCTTACAGGGAATACCTATGACTCCATTAACCTGAAGAAAAACGGATATCATGGTTTGATGGTGATCCTGGTTCCTCCTACTGCAGGTATGGACTATTCTGTAATACAACTGGTTCCATATACTCCGAATATGGTAATTCGTTACATTACCCAAAATGCAGGAATCCTTGATTCTCTTATTTTTAAAGCCATTTGGGGAAGCGGAAAAGAGTTTTACGGAGATTTGCATAATCTTGTTCTGGAAGAATTTGAAGCTAAACAAGTGGATAACGGATTTATGAATTCTGTAAAACAAATGGTGAAAGGGAAATCGGTTTTAGATGAATAAACAATAGACAGAAACCAAGTATACTTGGATTATGTTATTGAGAGAAAATAACTGAATTTTTTGTACAGCTGGGGCTTTTCTTGAAAGCTTCAGCTGTATTTCTTTAATTTCTACCGGATTTGTCGGCAAATTTCGTATTTTTGCAAAAAAAATCAATGAACAGACTGACCATTATCAAAGTAGGAGGTAAGATCGTTGAAGAACCATCGGGTTTGAATCAGTTACTAACCGATTTCTCAACGATTGCCGGTGCTAAAATTCTTGTCCATGGGGGAGGTCGTTCTGCAACCAAACTGGCCGAAAAACTCGGAATAGAAAGTAAAATGGTAAATGGACGCCGGATCACCGATGCGGAAACACTTGAAGTGGTAACGATGGTTTATGGCGGATTAGTTAATAAAAATATTGTGGCTAAATTGCAGGCAATGGGTATAGATGCTCTGGGGATGACCGGGGCCGACCTGAATGCCATCCTTTCTGTTAAAAGGCCTGTAAAAGACGTGGATTATGGTTTTGTCGGAGATGTATCAACAGTCAATGGAGAGATACTATCCTGGCTCATGCAGGAAGGAATTGTTCCGGTTATAGCCCCTCTGACCCATGACGGTGAAGGGAATATGCTCAATACCAACGCTGATACCATTGCCGGAGAAGTGGCCAAAGCAATGGCCTATTCTTACGATGTCCGTTTGGTATATTGCTTTGAAAAAAAGGGCGTTTTATCCGATGAAAACGATGAAAATAGTGTGATTGATGAGATCACTCCGGATTTATTTAAACAATATGTAGAAGAAGGAATTATTCAGGGAGGTATGATTCCCAAACTGGAAAATGCTTTTCAGGCCATCCATGCCGGAGTCAAAGAAGTAATTATTACTCAGGTTTCGGAGATCCATCTGGGAAGAGGAACAATCATCAGAAATTGATCATGCTACATACTTCCCCAAATCATAAAAATCGATTGCAAATTGTCAATTTTCAAGTATCAATTTTCAATTACTGAATATGAAGACGATTACAATTACCGAACAGGAACAAATTGAATCGATCATAGGCAAATGTAAAGTTTGCTATATCGGAATGGCTGATGCCGACGGAACTCCTTATGTGCTTCCGATGAACTTCGGTTACCGGAATCGGATCATCTACCTGCATTCGGCGCCAGACGGATCTAGTATCGATATTTTAGGCCGGAATAACAAAATCTGTATCGCTTTCAGTATTGATCATACTTTGGCTTTTCAGCATCCTGAAGTGGCCTGTAGTTACCGGATGAAATCAAAAAGCGTGATTGCCTGGGGAGAAGTTGTTTTTGAAGAGGATTATGACCGGAAGGTGGAAGCTCTCGATATCATCATGAAACAATATTCCGATAAGGAATTTACCTATTCTACTCCGGCAGTTGTAAATGTGAAAATCTGGAAAGTAAAAGTCGAAAAAATAACGTGTAAAGTCTTTGGTGCTCCTCATAAATAAAAAAATGGAAAAAACTTTTGAAATGGTCGCCAAGACCATGTATGGACTGGAAGATGTATTGGCGAAAGAGTTAATTGCTATGGGTGCGAATGGAGTGCAAATCGGACGCAGGATGGTTTCTTTTGAAGGCGATATGGCCATGCTATACCGGACCAATATCCATTGCAGAACTGCTTTGCGAATTCTCAAACCGATCCGTACTTTTCGGGCCAAAGACGCAGATGAAGTCTACGAGCAGGTAAAACGGATCGATTGGGAAAGTTTTTTAACTCCCCAGACTACTTTTGCAATCGATGCAGTGGTCAACTCGGAAACATTCACTCATTCCAAGTTTGTCGCTTACAGGGCGAAAGATGCGATTGCCGATTATTTTTCGGAAAAAGGAGGAGACCGCCCTTCCGTACGGGTCAATAATCCTGATTTGTTATTACATCTGCATATTTCTCATAACGATTGTACTATTTCATTAGATAGTTCCGGCGAATCTCTTCACAAAAGGGGATACCGTGTTAATCAAACAGAAGCTCCTTTGAATGAAGTACTTGCTGCCGGAATGATATTGAAAACAGGATGGAACGGCCAATGTAATTTTGTAGATCCGATGTGTGGTTCGGGAACTTTACTGATAGAGGCTGCCATGATCGCCCTGAACATACCTCCCGGTATACACCGGCAGAATTTTGCCTTTGAGAAGTGGCCGGATTTTGATAGCGAATTATTTCAGGAAATCTATGATGATGATACGCGCGAACGGGAGTTCAACTATAAAATCTATGGTTCGGATATCTCTCCGGCTGCTATTGAGATTGCCCGCAAAAATATCAAAAGTGCAGGCTTATCGAAATATGTGGAACTGAAGGTAATGCCGTTGCAACAATATAAAGAAACTCCCGGAAAAGGAATATTGGTAACCAATCCTCCTTATGGGGAACGAATTGGTTCTGATGATCTTTATGCTTTGTATTCCATGATTGGAGAGCGGATGAAGCATGTTTTTATGGGTTATGATGTCTGGATTCTCAGTTATAGGGAAGATTGTTTCGAGAAGATCGGATTACGGCCGGATGCTAAAATCAAATTGAAAAACGGAGCATTGGATTGTGAATTCCGGAAATATGAAATATTTCAGGGGAAAAGATATGACCGGAAAAAACCGGAAACTATAAGGAATTCAGAAAGAGCAAAAAGACCGGAAAGTGTGAAAAAACCAGAAAGAGCGGAAAAACCCTCTTTGAATAAACCTTCCGACACTGCCAAATTTTCGAAAAAAACCATATTGAAAAAAGAATATCCGGCAAAAAAAGAGATAAAAGCTCCCATTGAGGAAAAGAAAAACCGCCGGAAAGATATTGAGGACTTAAAACGGATGCTGGAATCCTGATTTTCAGGATTTTTGAATTACCTGGCTCCGGCTTTTTCCCTCGGCAAACACCGTTTCGATATAATCTCCTTCTTCCAGGCTTGTAGCCGATTTAACAGCTTTTCCTTCTTTCAGGGTAATGGAGTAACCCTTAGAAAGGATATGCTTGGGAGAAGATAACTGAAGAAACTGATCTATTGCCTCCAATTGATGCCTTTTTTGTGAAAAATACCGGGTAGATGCATTTCTGAGAGATGTCCGGTAGAGATCTAATGCTGTTTTGTGCCTGGATAAAATGGCTGTAGTATTGGCATGCAAACGATAAGAATCTGTTTGTAGCTGTTGGATTCCCGATGTTATTCTTTCTTCGCACTGATCGATGATCTCAGATTGTATCTGGAGTATTTCCTGATAAGACTCTTCCATGGTATCTATCAGTAATGTGGCTACCGCTGTCGGGGTTTTAGCGCGCTTATTGGCAACAAAATCCAGTACGGTTTCATCCCGTTCATGACCTATGCCGGTAATAACCGGGAGAGGAAATTGGGCCAGGTTAGCAGCGAGTAAATACGAGTCGAAACAGTGAAGATCGGAAGTAGATCCTCCGCCACGGATAATCACTACCACATCAAACAGTTCCTTGTGATCATAGATCCGGTTGAGTGCTGCAATAACCGATTCTTCTGTTTTCTCTCCTTGCATATTGGCCTGAAATAATCGCGGATAAAAAACAAATCCCTCCGGATTATTTCCGATTTGATCGAGAAAATCTTCATAACCGGCTGCCGTTTCCGAAGTAATGATGGCAATACGTTGCGGAAATAAGGGAAATTCCAGCTCTTTGTTTAAATCAAGCACTCCTTCTTCTTCTAATTGCCGGAGGATTAATTGTCGCTGACGCTGCATGTCCCCGAGGGTATAGGAAGGATCGATATCGGAAACCGTTAGGGCATATCCGTATAATTCATGAAAGTCTATGGAAACCTTCACCAGTACTTTAATTCCCGAAACAAAAGCCTGTCCGGTGGTCTGTTCGAAATAGGGTTTCAGCATCCGGAAAACAGCATTCCAGATATTTCCTTTAGCGCGGGCAACCATTGTATGGGTTTGCGGATCTTTCTCTATAAATTCCAGATAACAATGTCCGTTCGGATTGAACCGGACATCGCTGATTTCTGCTGCCAGCCAATAAGTATCGGGAAAAGCATCCCGGATAGTACCGGAAACCATCCGGTTCAGTTGCACCAGAGTTATCGGTTCCATACAGAAAAGTTAATGTTTAACGAATTTACAGGCCTGATGGATTTCAGGACCTTCCAACAGAGCAATATAAATGCCTTTGGATAAATGGCTTATATCGAATGTGGCGTAAGCCAGGGAATCTTTCTTTTCTACTATTTTACCTAAAGCATTGTATACAGTAAGCTTACAGGAAAAAAGTTTGTTAAAATCGATATCTACCAGCAAATAGTTTCCGATAGGTCGTATCAGGACTTTCTGTTGCCGGGAAAGATTTTCCGGAATAGAAGATTGGACTTTTTCATAAGCTTTAAATACATCCGGGATCCCATATCCGTACCTGTTATCGGGAGCGCTGTATTTGTGTGAACTTTGGATAATAATATTGATCAGTTCCTTGTTGGTGAGTGATGGAAGCGCTTGCCAGAGACAAGCGGTTAATCCGGCCATTACAGGTGTGGAATAGGATGTTCCGTTACTTGTTACCAATGTCCCGTTGGAAGCGATCAGCCCGGTTCCGTTGCCGACTCCTGTAATTTCCGGCTTGATCCGGTTGTCGGCCGTAGGCCCGTAAGGAGTAAAGGAGGCCAGGGTACAATCGGAAGATACGGCGCCTACAGTCAGGATATTCCGGGCATCGGAAGGAATGGAGATTGTTCTCCAGCTTTTATTTCCCTCATTGCCCCCCGCATTCAGTACCAATATCCCTTTATCGGCAGCCATGCCAGCTGCTATACTCATCAGAACCGTTTTCCCGTCGAGTTGTTCGTGGGTATGGCTCATTTCCGGTAATTGAGGAAATTCTGTATATCCTAAAGAAGTAGAGGCAATATCTACTCCGATACTATCGGCATATTCGATGGCGGAAATCCAGTAATCTTCTTCAACGGGAAATTCAGGGCCGTCTACCTCTGTGCAAAAAAGGTAATAAGAAGCTTCGGGTGCGGTTCCGATCATTACATTTTCCTTATTGGAGAGCATGCAAGACAAAACCCGGGTACCGTGCTGCGCTTTGATTCGGAAGGGAGGAGTGGCTTCATGCGAAAAAGTACGGGCCTCCAGTATCTGATCTTTATTGAAAGCATCGATCATGTCTACATTATGGTATCCTCCATCCATCACGGCAATCGTCATTCCCTGTCCCTTGTAGCCGGCTTCGTGTAACAGATTGCCGTTATTCAGGGCAATCTGATCAAATCCGATACCGTAAACCCCTGCCCACGGTTGACTGGCTGTAACAACAAAAGGTTGGGTTGGAAGGGTATCTTCCGGCATAGGAGTAATCACTTCTTTCCAGACCAGTATGGCATCATCTACAAAAGGCAATGCGGATAACCGGTCCTTATCTGAAATATGGTTGGTTTTTACCGTGATTGTTTTGACCCATTTACTGTGGGCAACAATAGAAACTCCGGTTTCCCGGATTCTGGCAAAATAGGAGGGATCAATAGGTAAATCGGTTTCGTTGATATTTATTCCTTGTTTATTACGTCTTTGAATTGCTTTTTCTGATAAAAATTGATCTGCCTCAGTAATGGAAAAACGACTTTGCCCTTTGTCCTTCAGTAAAAGACGATACATATAGCTTGTTTCCTGTGCTTGTAGAGAAAACGTTATCAGTAAAAACAAAAGAGGTAGAAATTTCTTCATATATAAACCTTAAAAACGATAAATCAATACAACTGCATAGGCAGCCATACCTTCTTCCCGGCCTACAAATCCCATTTTTTCGGAAGTGGTCGCTTTCAGTGAAATATCTTCCGGATCTACTTGCATGGTTTTTGCCAGGCAGGCTTTCATTTCCGGAATAAATGGATTGATTTTAGGCCTTTCCGCACAAATTGTAGCATCAATATTTTCCAATTCATAGCCTTTTCCACGCAGCAACTCCATTGTCCGGGCAAGCAGGATTTTACTGTCAATCCCTTTATATTCATTGGCGGTATCAGGAAACTGAAATCCAATATCCCGCAAGTTGGCGGCACCTAAAAGGGCATCGCAAATGGCATGGATCAATACATCTGCATCCGAATGTCCCTCCAGGCCCATCTCATATTCAAAACGTACACCGCCTAACCAAAGCTCACGGCCTTGTGCTAAGCGGTGTACGTCGTATCCGAAACCGGTTCTGAATTTCATTTCATTTGTTATCTTGTCAGGCTTCTCAGTCCATCCATATCGAATGTAAGGGAGAAGCGTAATGTCTGGTCCAGAGGATTGGAAGGTGCCGTAGCCATTAAGTATGCCACATCTAATTGGAATACATTCATTTTAAATCCGGCTCCTAATGAGAAATACTGGCGATTTCCCTTGCTGGGGCTTTCGTAGAAATAGCCTCCGCGGACAAAAAATTGGTCACGATATCCATATTCCGCACCAACCGACCACATGATTTCTTCAAATTCTTCTTTAGCTCCTCCGGGAGCATCACTGAATGATTTGAAAATACCGCTAATGGGAGAAATAGCATCATAAGCATCTTTTGCCGCTGTTTTTTCTTCCGGAGTCATATCGTCGTAGTCGGGAGGGGTCGGCACTAATAGTTTATTCAGGTCTAAGCTGAGACTCAACGTGTTATAATCGTCTAACGGCATCAATAAAGATCCTCCTATTCTCAGGTTTGTAGGAATGAAATGAGAAGTATTGAATCCATCATATGAGATTTTTGTACCGATATTAGAGATATTGAATCCCAATCCCAACAGGCATTCGTTGTGGCCCATCATAACATACTTGTTATAATAACCGGCGATGTCTGCAGCATAGGCATTTCCGGCATCGGTACCATCGTCAATACTGGCTCCCAGGTCGGAACGTATATAGCGGAAGGCTACTGCTCCTGAAAAAGATTCCGATAATTTCACTGAATAACTCAGGTCAAGGGCCATTTCGTAAGGATTGATGATTTGTGTTGTGTTTCCTTCGTTATTTGTATAAGGAACTTCTCCCAAAGAAAAATAACGGATGGAAGCTCCGATGGCTTGCCGGTCTTCACTTCCCAGTTTGTAATATCCGGACAAATAGGCCAGATCGATATCGCTGACTAATTTTCTTAACCAGGGAGTGTAAGACAATTCTACTCCGGCTTTGCTCCAGGCAAAAGCTGTTTTGGCCGGGTTCCAATATTGGGAAGCCATGTCCGGGGTCGTTGCAGCACCAACATCTCCCATAGCGCCTCCTCTTGCATCAGGAGCAATGGTAAGCGAAGGGACTCCGGTATAAATGGGGTTCAAATCTTTTTTAGTTTCGTCTTGAGCTACAATTGCAGATGTTACAAATAACATACATACAAGACATAAAATCTGGAATTTTCTCATGCTTTTTTTATTAATATTCAGTGACAATAAAAAAACGGCTTATCTGCCGATTTATTGTGACAGTATAATCAGTTTTTTGGAAGCTGTGGCTTCTTTGCCGTATTTGCTGCTGATGGAAGCACGGTAAACATAGATACCTGGTTTGACTCTTCCTCCTTTGCTGGAAGTAAGATCCCAGTATACCGGAGTCTGAGCCAATTCGTCGGTATAACCGCTTTCTTCATATTCCCAGATAGGAATTCCCGCAAGATCGAATACGCATATTTTTATAGTTACAAGTGTTTCCGGGCGATCGTGTACGAAATTGAAATAAACCTCTGTCCTGGCCGGATTCGGATTGGCATACAAATCGTATATAACAGGAGCTTTCCCGGTTTCCACATAAAAATCGGCGGTTTGAACAGAAGATATGTTGAAAATATTCCAAACCCTGAATGTCATAGTATGTTTTCCGGGAGCTAAGGAGTCCGGAATAGCAAAACGGATATTCCCTTTTCCGAATGTATTGTAATCTTCATTATAATAATCATTGAGGGAATAAGTGTAAATGGGTCTGTTATCAATTGATAATGAAATTTCATGCCCTACACCTGCATCCGAACGATTGATTCCGATGGTGTCGAAAACCTCAGCCACGAAATAGGGCTTTTCGTTGACAGCATCTCCACTCACGAAAGAAGGAGTATTTAAATACATCGATATAATTTGCGGTCCTGCCATATCCGGGTGAATATCCCTGTCTATGCTGCCTCCGACGATAAAGTTCGTAAACGAACCTCTTGCTTCATTAGATCTATCGGCATTAACAGCATAAAAGCTGATTTTTCCCTGCTCGTTCTTGAACAAAATATCACTGGCTATGGTAAGGCGGATAGAAAATTCTCCATTCAATACACTTCCGGTTGCCGATGAGATATTATTCTGGTATTCGGAAAAAGTATATATTGAATCCGATCCGAACCTGTAGCTGTAAGTTGAGATCTTTTGGGGGCAATCTAAAACCGTAGAATAGACTTTGCCATTGAATCCGGTATCTATTTTACCATCCGGTCCTAATATCACTCCTTTTAGTGTAAGAGGTTCAGTTGACTTGAATTGTATTCCTGTCTCATTAGCTCCCTGAGTCGTTTTTGTCTCTATGTGTGTGATGGAGTCTAAACGTACAGAAGACATTGGAAGATTCAACTTCAGGGCAGGGTCTCCGAGAAGCGCGTAACTTAATTTATTGGATGTATCCGGACGCGCATTTTTGCTTTTGAGAAGAATATCTCCCAAAGTAGGGCAAACCCCGTTTTCAGGAGAGAACAGGTTGCTGACGATTTCGTTATTTAAATTTGAATTTTCCCAAGCATTAACAATTCGGGCGGCTGCAATAGTTGCAATGGCCCCACTGGTGGGATTCAATACTGCACATTCTGCCCCTGAGTTGTAAGTTTCATCAAATCGTCCGAAATCACAAGTTGACATAAGCCATAGGGGAAGATTGGTATATTTGAATTGGATAACGTCTGAACTGGCAAGGATTTCTTTATCCAATCTATCGGTAGCTCCGTGTCCATGATAACTGAACAACATGCAGCCGTCTTTCAGCGATTTTTCCAGCTTGGCTTTTGCTGCAGGATAAGTAGTAGAGCCTTTGGATTTATCCTGTTTAAAAGCTTCAAAGTAAATTTTACTCTGAAGAATTTCCGGATGAGATTTATCCAGCCTGGAAGCAATGATATCTGCCTGGTTAAGATGCATGTATTGTGAGCTTTTATCCTCATCTCCGGCAAGAGTTACAAAGCGGTTTTTCCAGTTACCCGGATTTTTGTTGTCCATGTAAGCAATGATCTTGTTTACGACAGTCCTGGCCTCATTTACATTTTTTACTGGTAATCGGCCTACTGCTACCTGAAGTTTGGCTTTAGAAAAACCATTGTCATCTTCCATATATCCGAAATAATCATCGCTTGTATAACTGACACAATCTTTCGAAATGGAGTTAATAGACTGATATGTAAGGAGGTAATGGCTCCTGTCCATTTGAACCCATTTTTCCGTTAACATACGGTTATCATGCGATCCGTCTCCAAAAAGCAACAAGTAACGCGGCTTTTTCTCTTCTGTTCTTCCTCTGTCGTAAAACATTTTCATCAGACGCCGGTAGGCTGTTGCCTCAGCTCCTCCTGATGAGAATTCATTGTATATCAGGTCTGCTGTTATAATTTCTACGATAAGACCGGAATGCGTCCTGTGTGCTTCTGCAAGCAGGTTAGCCTGTTCCAGATATATAGGCTGGGTAATAATAATCATATCTGCTTGAGGAATTCCATGCAGGTTCTGATTCGGTACGGTTCCTACTATTTCCGGTGACGGGAAATATTTACTGGGATCTACCAATACGAATTCCCGGATAGAATTAGTTTTTTCTTCCGCATAGAAAGACATTGTTCCATTCGAAAAACCGGTTGGTATCTGACATATATTTTTTCCTTCGGTTAATTCAAATACCAGTAAATTTTGTGAGGCATTTGCGATATCATAAGTATAATAATCGTTTTTCGTAACCTTTTTTCGGAAAAAAGTATAGCCACCATAAGGTTTTAATTCCCGTTTCACATTCAGGCGAAGATAATTCATGTACGACTTGTACCCCTTGTGACTATATGTTATAGTTGCAGTTACAGCAGGGCTTTCGGCATTCCATTTCCACGTGATATCTTGTTGATATGCAAGAATATCACCTTCAATGCCAGAAAATCTGTAATAATTTGATCCCCCGTTGATTTTTCCTGTAACTGTAGTAGAGGAGATATCTGCTGTAGAAACAAAATTTAACCTGGCAAATGCTTCATCGGAAGTAATACCTTCAATATTGAAAGAAAAATTTTGGGTAGTATTGGAGTAAAAGCTTTCTCCGAATAACTCCCGGCCGGAACGGATAACGATATTCAAATCCTTTTCATGTAAGGCGTAATCGTCGAATGTGTTGATTTTCGTATTCCCGGCAGTTTCTTCATTGGCCTTGCCTATAACAGCCGGACCTTCACTTCCCTCGGTAATGAAATAAAAACCATAATTGGAATAAGGATTGTTCTCATGCTGAAACTCGTTATTGGCAAAATTGTAGGTCCATTTAACCGGCCCTTTCCCATAAAAAAGCAAAAATTCACCCGGATCTAACTTATTATCATTTCCGCTGATCCAGACCGGTACTTCAGGTAGATCATCTGCATAATCGTTGAGAGAGAAATTTTCGCTGAGTATCCATCCTCCGTATCCATAGATTTTTGCTTTGGCCGGGTCGATTCCCATTGACTGTATATTTTCGTAAGTTAGTTTGTAAATGGCATTTTCGGCTACGGATAATTTAACCCATTGACCGCTTGCCAATACAGATTTCTGTGTATAAAAGCCTGCTTCTTTTGCATTTCCCTGAAGAAAAGCCGACATGCTGCAGAACAATATGATGCACAATTGTTGAGTAAAGAATTTTCTTTTTTTCATTTTTTTATTATTTCACATGGAAATCAAGTAATTTTTGTTCGCCGATGTATCCTTCCAGGTGATCGTTTATTTTTACCGGACCGACTCCGGCAGGTGTTCCTGTAAAAATCAGGTCGCCAATTTTCAGTGTGAAAAATCGGCTGGCATAACTGATAATTTCATCGACATTAAAAATCATATCCTCCGTATTCCCTTCCTGTACGCATGTTTTGTTTATATGCAGGCAAAAAGGGAGATTATTTATTGGTCCTGCCTGGCTTAACGGGACAAATTGTCCGGTAACTGCCGAATTGTCAAACGCTTTACAGATTTCCCAGGGTTTACCTTCTTGTCTGAGGCGTTGTTGCAGGTCGCGCGCCGTAAAATCAATTCCCACCGTTACTTCATTGTAATACCGGTGAGCAAAGCGGGAGACAATATTTTTCCCCAGCCGGTTGATTTTAATCACTATCTCCGTTTCATAATGAACTTCCGTGGAAAAATCCGGAATAAAAAACGGTTTACCTCCTTTTAACAGAGAAGTATCCGGTTTTAAAAAAAGCACCGGTTCTTCCTTTTTTTCTAACGGATGATTCATCTCTTTATTGTGAGATGCATAATTCATGCCAACACAAATAATTTTCATTTTGAATTAAACATAATTAACTACCAGAATGTTTTCAGGCAGGAGGATTTGACAGCCGGTTGAACATTACGGCTAAATGTGCATAAATAGAAGTGTTCTGTACAACAATATTTTCCGGGACCCGGATTCTGAAGGGTGTAAAATTCCATATGGCTTTGATCCCACCGGCGATCAGCAGATCGGCAACTTCCTGGGCCTTTTCCACGGGTACTGTGAGAATACCGATTTTGGCTCCCAGTTCTTGTTGTTTCTGCTCAAATTCGGAAATGTGGAAGACAGGAATGCCATTAATGGAAGTTCCTGCCAATGCCTTTTTTGTGTCGAACCCGGCAACGACTTCCAGCCCGTATTGGCTTAAACCCGAGTCGTGCAATAAAGCAGCTCCCAGGCTTCCCACACCAAAGAGGAATGCTTTGTGGGAAGAAGTAAAACCGAGAAAGTCTTCCAATACTTCAATCAGTGAGTCGACTTCATAACCGACCCTCGTTTTTCCGGAAACATTTACGAATGATAAATCTTTGGCTACCTGCGAAGAATCTACATTTATCTCTTTGGCTATCTGGGTGGATGATACATAAGTTTCCCCCTTGTTTTTCAATATCTTGATAAAAGCAAGATACCAGGGTAGCCTGCGGAGAGTTGGCTCCGGGACTTTCCATTGATATATGTTTACTTGTTGGGGCATCAGGTACATTTTCCGGAATAAAGTGCAAATATAAATAAATTGACTCAAAAAAAGTTTTTTGTGTCGGAAAAATGTTATTTTTGCCCGGCTGAAGAAATAACAGACTGATGAAAAAAAATGATTGGAAAGAGAGGCTGAATGTAGTATATTCCACAAATCCCGATTTTAATTACGATACCGGTGAGGAGGAAGAAATGATTACAGGCCCCAAAGACAAACAGCAACTCCGGATCTCTCTCGACAAAAAAAACCGTGGAGGAAAAATGGTTACATTGATAACCGGGTTCTCCGGCATGCAGGAAGATATGCAGGATTTGGGCCGTTTATTGAAAACAAAATGTGGGGTAGGCGGTGCGGCCAAAGATGGCGAAATTATTATACAGGGAGATTTCAGGAAACGGGTATTGGAAATCTTACTGCAGGAAGGCTATATGAAATCTCGTATCATTTAATCAGATTTATTTGCGGAATCGGTAAATAAGCTTTACTTTTGCCAATAAAATCAAAAAAAGCGAAAATTTTTAGATGAAAGTTCACAAAGAAGGAAATAACATTCTTTTAATTTTGTTTCTTATCCTTTTGTTAATCAACCTGGGAGCATTTTATTTCACAGGTGGTTGTTTCCTTTTTTACTTCATTGCTTCGGTTTCAGCCTTTTTTTTCCTGATGGTTCTGAACTTTTTCAGAAGTCCCCGGCGTGTATTTCCCGGCGATTCCGAAGGAATGGTAGTTGCCTGCGCAGACGGAACCGTCGTAGCTATCGAAGAGGTAATGGAAAATGAATATTTCCACGATAAACGGATGATGGTTTCCATTTTTATGTCTGTTTTCAATGTGCATGCAAATTGGTTTCCCGTGGCAGGAAAGGTAATACATGTTTCTCACCAGAAAGGCCGTTTTATGGCAGCATATCTTCCGAAATCCAGTACTGAAAACGAACGATCGATGGTCGTTGTTGAAACGGAAAAAGGAGACAGGATTATGGCCAGGCAAATTGCCGGAGCCATGGCGCGACGGATCGTAACTTATGCGGAACCGGGCGATACCTGCGAAATCAATGAACAAATGGGGTTCATCAAATTTGGTTCCAGAGTGGATATTTATCTTCCCTTAGATGCTGAAGTTCTTGTTGAAATGGATCAGAAAGTGATTGGCGATATAACTCCTGTTGCCCGCTTACATAAATAAAATTCTCATGAAAAAGCATATCCCCAACTTTATTACCTGTCTGAACCTCTTTGCAGGTTGTGTTTCTTGTGTAATGGCATTCGAGGGATCTTTTCTGTATGCATTTTTTTTCATCCTGTTGGCTGCTGTGCTGGATTTTTTTGATGGCTTGGCTGCCCGTTTGCTGAAAGCATATTCCCCTATCGGAAAAGACCTGGATTCCCTGGCTGATGTAATCAGCTTCGGATTTGCTCCCGGATGTCTGATATTCAATGCTTTGCAGTCGCTTACGCTTGAATGTCCCTGTGGAACTTATATTTCTTATTTTGCATTTTTGATTCCGGTCTTTTCTGCCTTGAGGTTGGCAAAATTCAATATAGATGAACGTCAGACCACTTCTTTTATCGGCTTACCGGTGCCTGCCAATGCAATGTTCTGGTCGTCGGCTGTGATAGGAACCCTTGAATATGCCCATGGACATGAGTTGGTATATATTATCTGCACCATTGTTATGGTGTTCGTTTTTTCCTGGTTGTTGATTTCCGAAATTCCAATGTTTTCTTTGAAAGTCAAAAATTTTTCTTTGAAAGATAATGCTATCCGTTATATTTTAATTCTCGCAACAATTCTGGCTCTTATATTCCTGGGATGGTTGGGAATAGCTATAGGTATTGTTTTGTACATTCTACTTTCTTTGTTTTCCCGGAAAGCCTGAAAGCAGAAAAACTCTTTGTTATCATTCTTAAGTGGCTATTTTTTTATTTCCGGTAGCGTGCGGGAAGATTACCGTGTGGTTTCAGATTGCAGGCTCCGGTATATCGATACTCCTGCTCTTTCCGATGCACCGGGTTTTCCCAGGATACGGATAACCTCATCATAACCCTCGAGCATTTGCTGTCTGTATGTTTTTTCATATAAGAGAGCACGCAATTCTTCCCGGACAGCCTGTTCTGAAAAATACTTGGCAAATAATTCTTTTACAATCGTTTTTCCGGCAATAAGATTCACGAGTGAAATATACCTGACATGAAAAAAACGCTCGAAAACAAAACTGACCAGGTGTTTTACCGGGGTTTCATAACAAACAGTTTGCGGAACACGGAAAAGTGCAGTTTCCAGGGTGGCGGTACCCGAAGTGACCAATGCTGCTGCCGATTGTTGCAGTAACCGGTAAGTTTGGTTGAAAACGATTTTTACAGGAACAGCTTGAGTATACTGCCGGTAATATTCAGAATCGATGCCGGGTGCTCCCGCAATGACTAACTGGTGATCATTGAATTCGAAAGCAGCCCGGAGCATAGTAGGAAGATTATCTTTGATTTCCTGCTTCCTGCTTCCTGCCAGGATGGCAATAACCGGCTTATTCTCCAATTGATTGGCCCGGAAAAATTCTTCAGCGGTTTCATTGGCGAATTCCCGGTTGGCAATTGCGTCTACTGTGGGATTTCCCACATATTCGATGGCATAATTGTATTGCTTGTAAAAATCTACCTCAAAAGGCAGGATGGAATACATTTTATCCACATATTTCCGGATATTTTTGATCCGGTAGGTTTTCCACGCCCAGATTTTAGGAGAAATGTAATAATAAACCGGAATGTGTAATTGTGTTTTTACATATTGGGCTATTTTCAGGTTAAATCCGGGATAATCTACCAGGATCACCACATCGGGTTGCCAGTCCCGGATATCGTTCCGGCACATCTCCATATTTTTGAAAATGGTGCGAAGATTCAGTAGTACGGGAATAAATCCCATATAAGCCATGTCCCGGTAATGTTTTACCAATGTTCCTCCTACGGATTGCATCAAATCCCCTCCGAAAAAACGAAATTCCGCTTTTTCATCGATATTTTTCAATGCATTCATTAAATTGGAAGCATGCAGATCGCCGGAGGCTTCACCAACCACCAGGTAATATTTCATATTGAAAAATTAAATAGAAACAGATTTGATAACGACAAATGTGCGTCAGAATCATTAAGTCTGTTTTATAAATATTGAAACAAAGGTAGAAGTATAATCTGAAAAATGGTATGGATGCAGGTTGAAAATTTATATTTTTAAGCCTTGAAACGGCATGAGCAATGAAGAGAAAATAATCTGTGAATGCCCTTTCAAGTCGATAATCAGGTATAAATACTTATTTCAGAAGCTATTAGCACATGTTATTGTTCAAAGATCGTTAGCCTTAGGGGGAATGAACAAGTTTGTTGCCATTTTCTTCTTTACGTGTTGTGCCGGTCTGATGACAATTTTATTTTACTAAAGAGATTCTCCCAATGCCGGAAGATCAGATTTCAGGTTCTTTAACAAAGAATGATCGTCAGTTTGTTTCCCATAATTTCATTTTCTCGACTATTTCATAAGCAGTCATGTCTATTTTACTCGGAACAATGGAGACATAACCATTAGCTAATGCCCATTCATCGGAATCGATGTTCTGAGGATCATCGTTCCGGAAACTTCCGGTCAGCCAGAAAACGTCATTTTTATCGGGGTCTTTTGCCTTCTGAAATTCATTGATCCATCTTCCCTTAGTTTGTGTGCAGACCTTAATCCCATTCGGTGCCCCTTCATGTGGAATATTCACATTCAGGCAAACTCCTTCCGGAAGCCCTTCTTCTAATACTTTCCTGGAAATGGAATTGGCATATTCTCCGGCTTCGGAAAAATCGGCATCATGTGAATGATGCGTCAACGAAAAGCCGATAGAATTGATTCCGAATATTGTGCCTTCGAGGGCAGCTCCCATTGTTCCTGAATACAATATACAGATTGAGGCATTTGATCCGTGATTAATTCCTGATACCAACAGATCCGGTTTGCGATCGAGAATCTCATTGATCGCAAGTTTTACACAGTCGACCGGGGTACCCGTGCAACTGTATACTGTCAGTCCTTCTTCTTCTCTTTCTTTTTTGGCGCGGATGGGAATATGCGAAGTGATAGCGCTGGACATTCCCGACCGGGGACCGTCCGGGGCCAGCACTACAATGTCTCCCAGAGGTTTCAATGCTTCTGTCAGTGTTTGGATCCCCTTTGCGCGGAATCCGTCATCGTTGGTTATCAGGATGAGAGGTTTCATATTTTATTTTGGCACAAATTTTGTGCAAAGGTAGGAAAAAAGTTATCAACAATAAAGAGTACTTTTCAACAATCATAGCATTGTTTAGCATTTTTGTATACAGGTTATTTTGAATTATTGTGTACTTTTGCCTTCTGTAAATTAAAAACAGCGATCCGAATGGGAAAGATTATTGCTTTGGCAAACCAAAAAGGAGGAGTCGGTAAGACCACCACTACGATTAATCTGGCAGCATCATTGGCTGCTTTGGACAAGAAAGTGTTGGTTGTAGATGCCGATCCGCAGGCAAATGCTTCTTCTGGCCTGGGAGTTGATATCCGTCAGGTGGAACGTTCTATTTATGAATGTATAGTGAACGGAATAGAAACAAAATCTGCTATTGTTCAAACGGAATTGGATCATCTGGATATTATCCCTTCGCATATAGATCTGGTAGGTGCGGAAATTGAAATGCTGGATTTGGAGAACCGGGAAAAAGTATTGCAACGGGTATTGAAAAGCATTAAAGACGATTATGATTTCGTGTTGGTCGACTGTTCCCCTTCTCTGGGTTTGATTACCGTTAATGCGCTCACAGCCGCCGATTCGGTTATTATCCCTGTGCAATGTGAATATTTTGCCCTGGAAGGAATCAGCAAGTTATTGAATACAATCAAAATTATTAAATCGAAGTTGAATCCCGGACTTGACATTGAAGGCTTTTTGCTGACGATGTACGATTCCCGTCTGCGTTTGGCTAATCAGATTTATGAAGAAGTAAAAAAACATTTCCGTGAATTGGTTTTTGAAACCGTAATTCAACGGAATATCAAACTGAGCGAGGCGCCGAGTTACGGACAGCCGGTTTTACTGTATGATCCGGAGTCACGTGGTTCGTATAACCATATGCAACTGGCAAAAGAACTGATCGAAAAAAATGTAAATCATAAGTAATGGCAAAGCAATCCAGATCACCGTTAGGAAGAGGCTTAGATGCCCTGATTACCATGGAAGATATCAAGACCAACGGATCGTCTTCCATCAGTGAAATAGCGTTGTCTAAAATCCATGCCAATCCGGATCAGCCGCGCAGGTCGTTCGATCAGGAAGCCCTGGAAGAATTGGCTACATCAATCAAGGCCTTGGGCTTGGTTCAACCCATTACCCTGCGGGAGGTAGGAAAAGATGAATATCAGATTATTTCCGGAGAACGCAGATACCGGGCTTCTAAACTGGCAGGTCTGGAAACGATTCCTGCATATGTGAAAACGGTGGGGGATGAAAATATGAAGGAAATGGCGTTGATCGAGAATATTCAACGCGAAGACCTGAACCCTGTGGAAATTGCATTGGCTTTCCAGAACCTGATAGAATCGTATAATCTTACTCAGGACAAATTAAGCGAACGGATCGGAAAAAAACGGGCAACCATTGCCAATTTCCTGCGGATACTCAAACTTCCTGCAGAAATTCAAATGGGCCTGAAAGATAAAAAAATCGATATGGGACATGCAAAGGCCCTGCTCGGTGTAAGTGATCCGGCAATTCAATTAGATATTTATGAACAAATCCTGGAACAAGGATTCTCTGTTAGAAAAACAGAAGAAACGATCCGGATTCTCAATAATGACCCTGATGAAGGAAAAACTCCGGTGGAACAGAAAACTCCGGACGCTTCTACTGATTTTTCCGATTTAAAACAGGCGCTTTCCCGGTTTTTCGGAACAAAAGTGCAGTTTGTCTGCAATGAGAAAGGAAAAGGAAAAATATCCATCCCCTTCCAATCAGAAAAGGATTTGGAAAGAATTATGGTGATATTTGACTCTTTAAAAAAATAATCGTTATCTTAGCGCATTGAAAATTGGACATTTGAGGTCTTGTGTTATTTCCATATTGGTTTTGATCTGTGCTTTCTTCCAGCCGGTTCGGGCGCAGGAACCGGATAGTCTTGTATTGGACCCTCTTCCGGCAGATACGATTCGTTTTGTCCCGGAAACTGTTACCCGGCCACTTGCAATGGATACGCTGCTTAAGTCTTCCTTTTCTCCCAACCCGACCAAGGCTGTCATTTATTCAGCAATATTTCCTGGTTTAGGGCAGATTTATAACCGTAAATACTGGAAATTACCTATCGTTTATGGTGGTTTTATGGGATGTGCCTATGCTATTTCGTTTAACAGTCGGTTTTATAAAGATTATTCTAATGCTTATCTGGATTTTACGGATAGCGATCCGAATACTCAATCCTATAATGATTTTGTTCCGTATGGATATGTAATTTCTTCCAGTGATTCAGCCTGGTTTGCCGGAGTCTTAAAGCGGAAAAAAGATTTTTATCGCAGGAACAGGGACTTGAGTTACATCATTACAGTAGGATTGTACGTTATATGTATGATAGATGCTTATGTGGATGCTCAACTTTTTGACTTTGATATAAGTCCGGATTTGAGCCTGAGAGTGGAACCTGCCATCTTTGAGCGTACCCGTTACAATCGAAGGTCTTTTGGCATACAATGTAGTTTTAGTTTTTAGAAAGAGTTGATTTATTTTAGAAAAAGAGCATGAAAAAAATATTCATATTAACGGCATTCTGTGGTTTGCTTACCTGTACATTGCAAGCCCAGACATCGTCGTTTGGAGAACAAAATGTATTAAATGATTCTATTTATATCCCTGAGAGCCTTGAAGCGAATGTGGATAGTTTATTAATAAGCTGGCATATGAACTATTATGCCAAAAAAGATCAGAATTGTCTGGATTTCAGCCATAATATAGACCCGGCCGATTCAGTATATGTGCAACGTTTATCGCGGTTGCCGCATATTATTGAGATGCCTTATAATGAACCGGTAAAAAACTGTATCAAATTATATACGGAAAGAAGGCGTAAAATTGTACAGTATATGCTGGGCCTGGCTGACTTCTATTTTCCCATGATGGAACAGGTTTTGGATGAAAACGGGCTTCCTTTGGAGTTGAAATACCTGGCTATTGTAGAATCGGCTTTGAATCCGACGGCTTTATCGCGTGCCGGAGCAAGCGGCCTCTGGCAGTTTATGCTTCCTACCGGAAAAATTTATGACCTGGAGATTAACAGCCTGGTCGATGAACGGAGGGATCCTGTAAAAGCAACTTATGCTGCCTGCCGTTACCTGAAGGATATGTATGCTACTTATGGCGACTGGAACCTGGTAATTGCTTCATATAACTGTGGGCCGGGTAATGTAAACAAGGCAATTAGAAGAGCCGGTGGCAAGAAAGATTATTGGGCGGTTTACAATTATCTCCCTGCTGAAACCCGCTCATATGTTCCCCTGTTTATCGCAGCTACTTATGCCATGAACTACCACAGGGAGCACAATATCTGTCCGATAGCAACATCGATGCCCCTATCGACAGATACAATCATGATTAATAAGCTTTTACATCTGGATCAGGTGGCTCAGGTGCTGAAAATCGATATCGAACAATTAAGGGCTTTGAATCCGGAATTTAAAAAAGATATTATTCCCGGAAATTATAAGCCATATGCTTTGAAACTTCCTACTACTTATACTTATGCTTTTATAGAATCGCAGGATGCGATCCATGCTTATAATCAGGATTATTATTTCCCTAACAGGGAATATGCAGGGCCCGGATCGTCTGCTTTGGCACGCAATGTTCCGCAAGAGAAAGTTATTCATAAAGTAGGAAAAGGTGAAACAATGCTTACCATTGCTAACGACTATGGTGTGACTACAACGCAGATCAGGAAATGGAATGGATTGAGATCAACTAAAGTGTATCCCGGAAGAAGCCTGACTTTATATGTAAGTTCAGGAGGGTATCTGGCAAATGCATCTTCCTCTGTGAAAAAGGAAAGTAATGCAACTGCACCGGAAGCATTGCAGACATCTACTCAAAAGGTACAGGCAAAGACCTCTTCAGGCGAAGTGGGTTCTTCCAAAATAACCGGAGGTTCATATCACAAATATACAGTGAAAAAAGGCGATTCTCTTTCTTTGATCGCCAAACGATACCCCGGAGTAGATGCCAGGGATCTGATGAAATTCAATAATTTGAAAAATTCATCAATAAGAGTGGGACAGGTAATTAAGATTCCTGTAGGATAACCGAAGAACGTTGTATGAGTAGTGAAGCAATTGTACAAAAAAGAACGGAAGAGCAACTCATCGAAGATGAATTCAATGCTCTTTTAGCCGATTATCTGGCATCGAACCATCGTCGGAAGGTAGAAATTATCACGAAGGCGTTTAATTTTGCCAACCATGCCCATAAAGGGGTGGAAAGGGCTTCCGGAGAACCATATATCCTGCACCCGTTGGCGGTGGCGCGGATTGTTTGTAGAGAAATGGGCCTGGGCTCGACTTCCATTTGTTCCGCATTGCTCCACGATGTAGTAGAAGATACCGACTATACGGTAGAAGATATCCGGAATGTTTTCGGGGATAAAATTGCGCAGATTGTAGACGGACTGACTAAAATTGCCGGAGGCATCTTTGGCGATAAGGCTTCGGCTCAGGCAGAAAATTTCAGAAAGCTTTTGCTTACAATGTCTGACGATATCCGGGTGATCCTGATTAAAATAGCAGACCGCTTGCATAATATGCGGACTTTAGATTCTCTCCTTCCTGCCAAACAATACAAAATTGCAGGGGAAACCCTCTATCTGTACGCTCCGATGGCGCATCGCCTGGGCTTATTTTCCATTAAAACGGAATTAGAAGACCTTAGTTTCAAATATGAACATCCGGAAGACTATAAGTATATCAGTGATAAATTAGATGCAACCGCTTCGGCCCGAAGTCATGTGTATGAACATTTTGCCGTTCCTTTGAAGGAAAAAATGGATGAAATGAACATCAAATACGAGATGAAGGAACGGGTCAAATCTGTATATTCTATCTGGAGTAAAATGCAGGTTAAAGGGGTCAGTTTTGAAGAGATCTATGATATTTTTGCGGTCCGGATTATCTTTGAATCACAACCGGGTATCGATGAAAAGAAGCGCTGCTGGGATATTTATTCGGTTATTACCGATTTGTATCGTTTACGGCCCGACCGGATCCGGGATTGGGTAAGTCGCCCAAAAGCCAATGGATACCAGGCCCTGCATGTCACTGTAATGGGACCAGATGGTCGCTGGGTGGAAGTCCAGATACGTAGTTCCCGGATGGACGAAATTGCAGAAAAAGGATTTGCCGCACATTGGAAATACAAAGAACACAATGTGGAAGAAGATACCGAACTCGACAAATGGTTGGAAACCATTCAGGAGATACTGGAAAATCCGAGTCCGAATGCTCTCGATTTTCTGGATACGGTAAAGTTGAATCTTTTTGCTTCCGAAATATTTGTATTTACTCCGAAAGGAGAGATCAAAACCCTCCCACAGGGAGCTACTGCCCTTGATTTTGCTTATGAATTGCATACGAATATCGGGAATCAGTGCATCGGGGCAAAGGTCAATCATAAACTGGTACCGTTAAGTCATAAACTAAATAGCGGGGACCAGGTGGAAGTGCTGACTTCCCGTTCCCAATCGCCTCATTCCGAATGGTTGAGTTTTGTTACGACTGCTAAGGCGCGGACAAAAATTGAAATATCTCTCCGGAAAAGGAGGAAGGAAGATGTTAAAAGAGGAGAGGGAATGGTTTCTGCCCTCCTTGAGAGATCGGGTTTGCCTTCGGATTCGAGTACATTGGATAAACTAACAGCTGCTTTTGGATTAGACCGTAAAGATGACTTGTTTCATGCAGTTGCTACCAGTCAGATTGTATTGCCGGATAATGCCAAAAAGCTTCTGAAGGAAAAATCAGACAATGTGCTTTTCCGCTATATGAAACAGGCTTACAAGGCAGTAACCAAACCGGAAGATAGAAAGGAACTGGCAGAAATTCCGGATATCCCTGATGAAATCGATAAGAAGAAAACATATGTTCTTCGAGAAAAGGAAACACATAAGAACTACACTGTAGCAGAATGTTGCCGTCCTATCCCCGGAGACGATGTAATGGGATTTATCAATGACGACAAAAGGATTATTGTCCATAAACGCTCCTGTCCGATTGCATTGAAGTTGCAAAGCAGTTTTGGAGAAAGGATCCTTTCCTGTGAATGGGCAAGCAGCCGGACCTTGTCTTTCCCGGCAACGATTGAAGTCAGAGGCCTGGATTCTATGGGAATTTTGAACCAGATTACCCAGATTATCACAGAGTTCCAGGTAAATATCAGAAAAATATTCATCGAATCTAAAGACGGTTTCTTTGAAGGGCACATGGAGATCTATGTGCACGATGTGGAAGATGTCCTGCAATTGTGCAATAAAATCCTGAAAATCAAAGGGGTAAAAGATGTGAGAAGAACAGAATAAAGTTCTTTTAATACCTGAAACTACTTCCTCCTATAAATTCCCTTAGCAGAGAGGTATCTGGTAATTCTTCCACATCAATATATCTGAAATATTTTAGAAATTTCATCAAACGGTATGCTTCGGCATATTCCGGATCCCGTGGTTCCACATCAGACAGAATGATTTCAGCCTGCCTCCTTAAGGCTGCTAATTCGTATAACATCGCAGAATTGAACATTGCATCCGCATTTTCCTGATAGGGAAAAATCCATTTGTCTTCCCCGGAACGTACGCTGGGCCAGCGCGAAATAGTTTCTTTTGCCGAGTATTTACGGAACTGGTAATCTCTTACAATACGGCGAATCAACCGGTTATCCGTAGTGGGGATCCAGTTGTGATCATCTAAAGAAATAGTAGTCAGTGCGGAAACATATATTTTGAAGGTTTGTTCGGCCGGTATTTCCTGTAGCAACTCCGGATTCAAGGCATGAATACCTTCCATTACCAGTACGGAATTTTCTTTCATTGAAATGGTATTGCCCTTGTAAACCCGTTTTCCTTGGGTAAAATCGTAAGTAGGCAAGGGGACTTCTTCTCCCAGCATGATTTTTTTCAGATCTTCGTTGAATTTAGGCAGATCGATTGCATAAAGGGATTCGAAATCATAATCTCCGGTTTCCGTAAGAGGCGTTTCTGTCCGGTTTACATAGTAATCGTCTAAAGAAATACTTACAGGGCTGATGAGATTGGTGATCATCTGTATCTGCAACCGTTTACAGAAAGTAGTTTTTCCGGAAGAAGAAGGTCCTGAGATAAGGACTATTTTCAATCCGTTTTTCTGTTTTTCGGCAATGACTTCCGCCATTCTGGCGATGATTTTTTCCTGTAAAGCTTCTGCTACCTTGATAATGGTGGGAATATCATCTTCGTTGTGTGCTTCATTCAAATCTCCCACATTCATCAACCCTAGTACCTTTAATAGTTTCAGGTGTTCCTGGTATACAGCCATCATTTTTTCCTGTTTGATAACCGGTTGTAATTTTACCGGATCGTTCATGGAAGGTACCCGCAACAAAAGTCCGTCGTAAAACAATTCAAGGTCAAAAAGATAGACATATCCTGTAGATGGAAGTAGCGCTCCATAATAATAATCGATATGGTCATCGAGTATCTGGTAAGAAGAATACAGATTTCCGGATGTTTCCAGTAACAGGGCTTTGTCGTCCATTTTTCTTTCCCTGAAAAGCTTGACAATCTCTTCCGTTTGACCGTGCCTGATCTGGAACAGAATATTCTCTTTGATAATTTCCTGCATTCGTTTTTTAATGGCATCTACATCGTCCGGAGTGATAGGCCTGTTGATTTCCAACTCGCAGAAGTAGCCTTTTGAAATAGGATGCTCAATGTAAATCTTGGCCCTGAATAAATCATGTACAGCTTTGGAAAGTATGAAACACAAAGACCGTACATAAGTCCTCATCGCCGAGGGATCACGCATATCGAAAAATTCCACATCTTTCGGCATGTAACAACGAAAGTTCAGACTTTCTGTTTTATTATTAACCCGTGCGGAAGTCAGCAGATAAGGCAGGTTGACTTCCATAGCATTATATATATCCAGTAATGTAACGCCTGGTTTGAAGTTCTGATAAGTTTTTGTGTTTTTGCAATAGACCTGTATTTTTTCTTCCATATGTTTTATGAGCTGATGAATAGATTGATTAATTTTCGGCCGAAAATACACAAAAGAGCTGAAATAATCAAATGAGCATACTTTTTATTGCTAAAATATTGAAAAAAAAGGCGTTTTTGCATTTTTATGTCAGTAAAAGCACTAAATTTGCGGCGTTATTTTAAAAAAAAGAAAATGGATAAAATTAGTTATGCATTGGGGTTAAGTATAGGAAACAATTTTCTCGCTTCCGGAGTTAAATCATTGAATATTAATGATTTTTCTAAAGCAATTGAGTCTGTATTGAAAGGATCTCAGCCAGAAATGCCCTATGAAGAAGCAAAGCAGGTTATCAATGATTACTTTACCGAGTTGCACGAAGATAAGATGAATCTGAACCGGGATGCTGGTGAGGAATTTTTGCAGGTCAACAAGGAAAAGCCAGGAATAGTGGTTTTACCCAGTGGTTTGCAATATGAGGTTGTAAGCGAAGGAACGGGATCTAAACCCAAAGCTTCAGATAATGTAAAATGCCATTACGAAGGCCGCCTGATCGATGGAAGAGTGTTTGATAGTTCCATCAAAAGAGGTCAGCCGGCAACATTTCCTCTTAATCAGGTGATTAAAGGATGGACCGAAGGATTGCAGTTGATGTCTGTAGGATCCAAATACCGTTTTTTCATTCCTTCAGATTTGGGCTATGGTCCCAGCGGAGCCGGAGAAATGATAGAGCCCAACAGTGTGCTCGTTTTTGATGTGGAATTATTAGATATAGTATAATTTTAATATTAAATGAAAATGAAAAAGTTAAGTGTTTTATTTGTAGCTGTAATGGCTTTGGGAATTTTTAATTCTTCTTGCGATGCCAAAATGGGCGGAAAAATGAAAAGTGATGTTGACAGTGCCAGCTATGCAATCGGAGTATTGGAAGGCAGTCGTATCATTGAAGGTTTAGAAGGAATCCCGGGAGGTTACAGCAAAGAAGCTTTACTTGCTGCATATGAATTGGCAGTAAAACAGGATTCAGGTGCACTGAAAATGACGGTAGAGCAGGCTCAGGCTTATTTGCAGACTTATTTCCCGAAAGCACAGGAAAAAGAAGCTGCTACAAACAAAGCTGCTTCTGAAAAATTTATGGAAGACAATGCCAAGAAAGATGGTATAAAAGTTACTCCTAGCGGTCTGCAGTATAAAGTGATTACAGAAGGAACAGGTCCGAAACCTGATTCTATTAGCGTAGTAAAAGTAAATTATAAAGGAACTTTGGCCGATGGTACAGAATTCGATAGCTCTTATAAAAGAGGCGAACCCGCTACTTTCCCGTTGAATCAGGTAATTAAAGGTTGGGGAGAAGGTATTCAGTTAATGCCTGTCGGTTCAAAATATATGTTCTTCATTCCTTCCGATTTAGGTTATGGCGATAGAGGTGCCGGTGGTAAAATCAAAGGAAATATGGCTTTGATTTTCGAAGTAGAATTACTCGAAATCGTTCCTCCCGCTGCTCCTGAAGCTCCTGCTATTCCGCAAAAGTAAATTACCGAAAACGTATACATTATTTCTTCATGGAAAAAATTGATAAATTAGACCGGAAAATACTGGAGATTATTTCTCAGAATGCCCGTATCCCGTTCAAGGATGTGGCTGAAGTCTGTGGCGTTTCACGCGCAGCTATTCACCAACGGGTGCAAAAAATGATCGAATTGAAAATAATTGTCGGTTCCGGTTATCATATCAACCCCAAGGTGCTTGGGTATAACACTTGCACCTATATTGGTGTTAAACTGGAAAGGGGTTCCATGTATAAAGATGTTGTCCCGGAAATTGAAAAAATCCCGGAAATTGTCGAGTGTCATTTTACCACAGGTCCTTACACGATGCTGATCAAGTTATTTGCCCGTGACAATGAACATTTGATGGAACTACTTAATAGCCGGATACAGGAAATCCCAGGAGTCATTTCTACGGAGACCCTGATCTCTTTACGGCAGAGTTTTAAACGGGAAATTCCGGTTTCCATGTCTGTTTGACATTCGGTAAGAATATTATACATAGAAAAGCCATCTCTACATAAGGGATGGCTTTTTTTTATGAAAAATAATTCTATCCAAACCTTTTCGGCTTCCGGTTGTTTTATAAATACATAATTAACATTTCTAATATAAATAATGCGAATCATGAAAAGAGATTTTAGAGAAGCTTTGAAAAACCGGAGAACCTATTATAACATCAGTAATCAATCGTTGATTTCAGACCAGGAGATTGAAGAAATCGTTCAATTTGCATTGACATATGTGCCTTCTGCATTTAATTCCCAGTCTACCAGAATGGTATTGTTACTGGGTGAAAATCATTCCAAATTGTGGAATATCGTAAAAGAAGCTTTGCGTAAAGTAACGCCTGAGAAAAATTTCCCGGCCACAGAAGAAAAAATCAAAACTTCTTTTGCTGCAGGTTATGGGACTGTTCTTTTTTTCGAAGATCAATCCGTTGTACACGGATTACAACAATCGTTCCCTTTATATGAAGCTGTTTTTCCGGTCTGGTCGCAGCATACAACAGCCATGCATCAGCTAACTGTCTGGACTTTGCTCGAAGATGCCGGTTTTGGTGCCTCTTTACAGCATTATCATCCCCTGATCGATGAGGAAGTTCAAAAGACATGGAATCTTGATCCTAATTGGAAACTAACAGCTCAAATGCCATTTGGTGTACCTACTCAACAACCCGGAGAAAAAGAGCATGAACCCATCAGCAAACGCCTGAAGGTTTTTAAATAATCACTCTTAAATTTTGAGAAATATAAAAATTGGACTACCTTTGCATCCGCTTAGCGGCTGTGGTGTAATTGGTAGCCACGCCAGACTTAGGATCTGGTGCTGAGAGGCGTGGGGGTTCGAGTCCCTTCAGCCGCACTTAAAGGGACAAATTGGAATTTTATCTGATTTGTCTCTTTTTTCTTTCTTGTAATTGGTTGATTCTACTTTGATTGCATTAAAGAAAGTATTGACCTTAGGAGTTCGATAAGCATCATTTTTCTTATTATAAAAAACACCATCAGGAAACACTAAATCTTGTAATTTTTTCCTCTTTAC
>JAVBLA010000014.1:0-75601 GCA_031553775.1 Bacteroidales bacterium | reverse complement strand
TTCCACCTCTTCCCATCCCGAACAGAGAAGTTAAGCCCGGTTGCGCCGATGGTACTGCGCACAAGTGGGAGAGTAGGTAGCTGCCGTTTTATTGAGAGAGCAGGTTGTTTGGCGGAAAGCCGGATGACCTGCTTTTTTTTTTTAGGCAAAAATGAAGAATGAAAAATGAAGAATGAAGAATGAAGAATTGGGGACTGGTGCTTTTAACCAGGAAAGAATCTCCCCTGCCAGAACCCTTACCTCTAACCCTTACCTGCTCCGCCCTGAAATATTTCTTGATTCTTAACTCTTAACTCTTAAATTATTCGTAGTTTTGCTCTATAATAAGAAAGATTTGATGTTTTTTCTATACAACAATGACGCATACCATTCATGACGAACTGCTCAGAGCTATAAAAGACAGCGCATCTAATGATGAAAATCCGGTAGATATACTCATTGGTATTATTCCTATGAGTAAGGAGGCAGCATACAGACGGTTGAGGGGAGAAATTCAGTTTACTCTGGATGAAGCTGTTAAAATTATGCAGAAATTGAAAATTTCTTTGCAAAACCTTGCGGAATTATATGTGGATTCAAATCGTACCAATCTTCATTTATACGATTTGAGTGCATTAACTGTCGATAATATGGATCAGTATCTTTATATGTTGAAATACATGAAAGATACATTTGCTAAGCTTACGGAAAATTTTACCCCTCATATATATAATGCAGCAACATTTATTCCATACGGAATCTCTATGAGGTATCAAATGCTAATTAGGTTTGCTTTGTTTAAATGGATTTTTCAAATGAAAAAATCCTCCAATTTGATGCAATTATCTGATGTTCATATTCCGGAAGAAATTGAAAGAGAAAGGCTTGAATTTGTAGATAATGTCGATAAATTCAATGCTACCTATATTTTTGTGGATGATCTGGTCTATTATACCGTAAAAAGTATCGTATTTTTTAAAAGATTAGGTCTCGTTTCCCATAATGAATGCCAATTATTAAAGAAAGAATTGCATTTATTGATTAATCAGTTGGAGCAATATGCCAATACCGGAAAAAACGAGAAGGGCTATCCGGTATCCATTTATGTTTCCGACATTTCTTTTGATGCATCGTATATTTATATAGAAGGACCATCTGAACTCCAGATTTTTTCCGTCAATTTGTACGGATTAAATTTTCTTGGGACGGAATACCCTAATATTTGTTGTTTGCAAAAAGAATGGATCGACTCTTTGGTGCGTTATTCAAATCTGATTACGGGATGTGGCGAATTGGAACGGATCAATTTCTTTAAAAAACAGCGAAAATTCCTCGAGGCTCTTTGATATGTCTATGATTAATTGCTTTTATCTAAAAATATACTTAATTTTGCAGTCTAATTTAAGCGTACTCCAATGAAAATGAATAATTAATAGTTGGTTTATTAAACCGACACCCCCGAGACTTTATTATATCGGTTTAATTGCTTGTTTAACAAGCATCTATTAATTATTTTTATGAGTATTATTATCAGTGATCTCTCTTTTAACTATCCTGGTCAACATTTGTTATTCGGAAATGTCAGTTTTTCTGTTGAAAAGCAGGAAAAAATATCTATTGTAGGTATTAATGGCATTGGAAAATCCACTTTGTTGAAGCTAATGGCTGGTATTCTACCGCCTTCCGACGGAAATATTATATCAGACTCTACTCCTTATTATATTCCTCAACATACAGGTTTACTTGAAAAAACGGTTGCCGGAGTTTTAGGTGTTGCTGATAAACTGTCAGCATTGCGATCGATCGAGTCGGGTAGTCTGCTCCAATCCGATTATGACATCTTGTCTGATGATTGGGAAATAGAATCCAGGTGTGACGCGGCTCTTGCTTTCTGGGGTTTGCAACATGCAGGACTCTCTACATCTGCTGATGATCTAAGCGGAGGAGAGAAAACCAAACTGTTTCTGGCCGGTTTAACTATTCATTCTCCGGACCTGATCCTGCTCGATGAACCGACCAATCATTTGGATCAGACCGGACGGGATTTGTTATACCGGTATATTCGCCAGAGTAAAGCTTCTATTGTGGTGGTAAGCCATGATATTACCTTATTGGATCAGCTAGATACTACCTATGAGTTACAAGAGCGTGGGATTCGTTTGTATGGAGGTAATTATTCTTTTTATCAGGAGCAGAAGGCAGCAGAAGTCAATGCTTTGAGCGAAAGCATTCATGAACAGGAGAAGGCTATCCGTTTGGCAAAAAAACAGGCACAGGAAGTAAAACAACGCCAGGAAAAGCGTACGGCATCACAGGGTGCAAAAAATAAAATGCAGGTACCCCGTATTATGAGGAATACTTTGCGCGATTCTTCCGAAAATACAGCCTCTAAGCTGAAGGAAAAACATACCGGAATTATTGCTGAAGGTCAGGATAAATTGTCCGGATTGAGGAAGCAAATGGAGCAGTTAAAGGAGCTGAAAATCGATTTTGATAATACTTCCCTTCACTCCGGAAAACTTTTGATAGAGGCCCATGCGATTAATTATGCTTATCGCCAGGATGTTCCTCTGTGGAGAGACCCAATAGATTTTAAATTATACAGCAACGACAGGATTCACCTGAAGGGAAATAATGGCACAGGAAAGACTTCACTGGTAAAAATCCTGGCCGGTATACTGGAACCCTCCTTGGGGGAAATTAAACGTTCTGTATTTAACTGGATTTATTTAGATCAGGATTATACTCATGTCAATACAGAAGATACTGTAGTAGGACTTGCAGATAAATACAATCTGAACGAACTGGCAGAGCATGAAGTGAAACTGCGACTGAACCGCTTTCTATTTCCCGCAGATACCTGGAATAAAAGATGCAAAGACCTTAGCGGAGGAGAAAAAATGAGATTATACCTTTGTTGCCTGATGATTAGTAACCAGACTCCGGATCTGATCATATTGGACGAACCAACCAATAATCTGGATATTTCCAGCTTACAAATACTCACCCAAACCATTAAAAACTACAAAGGCAGTTTGCTGGTTATTTCGCACGACAGGTATTTTGTGGATGAAATTGGAATAACGGGGGAGTTGGAAGTTAAGAATTAAGAAAGGCTTGCGAATAATTTTTGGAGATATTATTGGTTGTTTTATAACGGATTATGTTGCGTGTTTGATTTTGTTTACTTGAAAAAATAAGTATTTTGCAATGTTTTGATTTTTTAATCGTCATATATATAAGATGTAAAAGTAATTTATGGATCTGATCGCAAGATGTAAAAATCAGGACATACGGGCACAAAGGCAATTTTATAACATGTATTATAAAATGGTATACAATTCCTGCTGCCGGATTCTTTCAGACCGAATGGATGCGGAAGATTGTATGCAGGAAACATTTATTAAGGCATTCTCTAAAATCAGGACTATCAATGATGCACCTCCTGAAGCCTGGCTCAGACGAATTGCTATTAACACGGCTTTGGATAAATTGAAGCAAGATAGAGTAAAGTGGGTGGAGATCGATGAAAAAGATCATTTTTATGCAGATGAACAGGACGATGAAAACGAAGATATAATATGGAAAGTTGATCAGGTAAAAAAAACTATTGGAGAATTGCCTGAGTATTACCGCTTGATTTTGACTTTGCATTTATTCGAAGGATATGATCATGAAGAAATTTCGGATATTCTCAAGTTGAAAGTCACTACTGTCAGGTCGCAATATATGCGGGCAAAACAAAAATTAGTGGAAATTGTAAAAAAAGAAAAAATACTATGCGTTTAGAAGATTTTGTAAAAGATAATTACGAGGAATTCAACGATCATGAACCGGTTGACGGCCATTTCGAACGGTTTGAAACAAAGTTGAAACGTAATCGTGAACCCCAATATTTCTCTTTTAAACCTTATTATTGGGTTGCAGCCTTTTTTATCGGATTGGTAATTGTTTCGTCTCTTTATTTCAATTATCAGGTGAATCTCTCAAAAGATTGTATACCTTCAGAAGAAATACAAAATATCCAGAATTATTATGCTGCCCAAATGAATGAAGAAATTGAAAAATTACAGTTTGTTTTGGAAGATGTCACTCCTGATATCCGGACGAAGATCATAGAAGATGTACAAACGATGAAAAATGATTCTGAAAAACTTCCTGCAACATTTTGTAAAGGGCCTAATAATAAAAAAGCAATAGCGGTGATTATTACGCATTATGAAGCAAAAATAAAGGCGATCCGGTCAATTACCATTTTTATGAAAGAAAATAAAAGATCAACGAACGCATAATTTAGCAAACAATATAAATAAAATGTATTATGAAAACAGGAACTAAAACACTGCCCATACTGATCAGTCTTATCTTTTTTTTTGCTAATATGCAGGCGTCTGATTACAAAAGCAAACGAACTCAGACAAAAACATTTGAAGCGCCTACCCATTCAATACTGAATATTATTAACGAATATGGAAACATTAATATTGTCGAGTGGGATAAAAACGAAGTTTCGTTTGAAGTTACAATTACAGCAACTGCCAAAAGTCAAACAGATGCAGATGAAATAGTAAAAACAGTTGATGTACTTTTCAACCAGTCTAACGTTGATCAAAGCGGTTTTACGACAATTATGGCCCAAACCAGATATAATCAATTGAAAAATTGTCGTTGCAGCCGCTCGGTAGATTACCGGATTATGGTTCCCAAAAGTATCAATTATCAATTCAGGAATAAATATGGAAATATTTCAATGAAAAATGCAAAGGGAAATACCGAGATTTTAATTGAATATGGTAACTTTAAAGGGGAAAATTTATCCGGAAATAAGAATTTGATTCGCATAGAATATGGAAATATCGATATACAACAACTCTCTGGTGGTATTGAGAATTCCATTAAGGCGGAGTATGGAGGAAGTATTAATATCGGAACATCTAATAATAAATTATCGGTGAAGATGGAATATTCTAAAATGAGAATAACTACAGCTGATGATCTGGAAATCAAAAGTGAATATTCCGACCTGTCAGTCCAAAAAGCAAAAACAATCAGGTTTACTTCTGAATATGAAAATTATAACATCGGAGAAGTTGATATTGTGACAGGAAAATCCCAATATACCAATATCTCTATAGATCAATTGAATAAATCGCTTGCTTTACAACGGATAGAATATGGTAAGTTAGATATAAAGAATGTATCGTCTCTGTTTGAATCGATCAATGTATTAGCATCTTATACTCCGGTAAATATCAAATTTGAGGCTAATCCTTCATTTGACATGAATATAAAAAATGAATATGGAAGTATTTCCATACCTGATCCGAGTAATAATATGATAAAATCTTCTAAAGATGTTGTCAGAACAACTGCTTCCGGTAAAGTAGGAAACGCATCTCGGAAGGCATCGGTAGTTATTGAAAACGAATATTCACCAATTAATTTGAAGTGGTGATAAAATTTGTAATTTACTTTTAATCAAAATATTGTCTTAGTGTTTAGCGCCTGTTTCAATTTGTATTGCGATAAAATTGAAACAGGCGCTAATGGTTTGGGAGGTTTTACTGTAAACTCCGTAACATTAGTCTCAGAGCAGAGAGTTATTGAAGGATTTGAAAATCCCAATGATCTCAAACTATAACCTTCATAACACTCCTCCCCGAAGCAGAAACCAAAGAAACGAGATATATTCCTGAGGGACAGTTTTTAATGCTTTCTCCTCCAGGGTAGATCAGTTCTTCTGCTACGCATTGCCCGGTAATGGTATGAATGAAATATTGTACGGATTCTGTTTGATTGGATTTTATACGGATAGAGTTATTGCCTGAAGAAATGATACATCCACCGGTATTTAAGGACTGGAGGCTGGTTTCATCTTTGGCGAAAATTTGCCATTCGGCTAGTTGGAATGTATTCCCATCTTTCAATTTGCTGATATTCAGTCTGAAATAGCTGTATATATTTCCGGTTTCGAGCGGATATTCGAGGGTGCTGAATCTTCCCACAAATTCCTGGTTGGTCTGTTTGTCTAATTCTACATACCGTACGCCTAATACGGATCCTTGCAGTGTCCAGTCTACAGGATCCCGTCCGGGAGCATCGTTTGCAGAAGTCAGGGTGTATCTGTCGATAACTATGGGAGCTGTAGATGCGTAGTGTATCCAGTAAGAAGATCCTTTATCTACTGCACAATATTTGGTGTCGGCTTTTTGATCTATCAGGTATTGAACCCCTTCGTGTCCTGTTAAATTATATTGGTCGGTAATTTGTCCTCCGTTAGACATGACTGATGTTTCAAAAGTAGAGGGGTTCCCGAATATCTGCCACTCTTTCAGGCTGACACTGTTATCTCCGTTATTTTCTTTTATTAGCAGGCGATATTTCTTGAAACTGCGTAAGTTACTGAAAGAAGTATAGAATGCCTCGAATACTTTGGTTTCTGCCGATAAGAAGGTGATATTTTTTTGTTCGTCTATTTTGATCCAACTACCTGAAGTTGATTGTCCCTGTAGTTCCCACGTTTTCGGACTACTGCCTGCTGCGTCGGATGTGATCGAGTAAGCGCTCATTTTCAGGTTGCTTTTCAATTCTACCTCAAACCAGGTTTCACTTTCTGCCGTAAAGGGAGTATTGACAGAAGTCTCCGGATCATTATCGAATAAAAGATCCAGGTTCATTCCTCCAGCGGAAGATGCCGTACCTGAACGTTTGTCGGCCTGGTCAAAAGAGCCCAGGAACAGGAAAAGATCTGAAGGCAGGGCCGGTAATTCACATTCGGGACAGAGTGCTTTTGCTACGAGATGAGCCATGTAGGTCGTTCCTCTCTTGTTAGGATGACAGCCGTCGGGAGTCATATACCCTTTTCCCAGCAATGGGGTATGCAGGTCGATGATGGTAGTATGCATTTCGTTGGCTACGTCCCGGATCATCGGAATCACTCCGGTGGTCAGGTTGGTTTCCTGCTGAGCCAAAGAAGAGGTGCTTAACGGAAGGGGGAGACACATGAATACCTGTGGCTCGCTGGACAAGTTCTGGAAGGACCTGACCATATCCGTATAATCCTCCTTGAAATGATCTTTGAACGTGACCCAGCGGGAAGGCATGGCATCATTGGTTCCTAATTTAATAATAACGATATCCGGTTCCCATGCCAGTGCCTCCTGATATCTGGGATGTGTCCAGTACGACCAGCCGATTTCAGCAATCGGTTCTTTGGTCATGGTTCGCCCACTGGCGCCGAAATTACGAACTTCGTATTTCGATCCCAGGTTTTTTTGTAATATGGCGGGATACACATCTGCAGCGCTTGAAACACCGATGCCTTCTGTGATGCTGTTGCCGATACAGGCTACTTTGATTTTAGAAATTTCTTTGCCGAGTAACTGCCATTCGGCTAACTGGAAGGTTTTTCCGCAGAGTATTTTACTTACGTTCAGTCTGAAATAAGTGTAATATGAATTTTCTTTTCCATTGGTTACATTATATTCCAGCGTGCAGTAGCGGGAGGCAAAATACTGGTTGGCTTGTGTATCCAATACCTCCCAATCGGTGCCGTTATTCGAAGCTTCGAGCGTCCAGTTTTTCGGATCTCTTTCCGGAGCATCGTTTGCAGAAGTCAGGGTATATCTTTTTACCTGTACCGGAGTCGGGGAAATATATTGGATCCAGATGGTATGACCTTTTTCCACGACGCATAGCTTGGTGTCGGCTTTGTTGTCGTTCAGGCTTTTTACACTTTCCGCTCCCGTATTGGAATTGTACTGGTCGGTGACAGCTCCTCCATTAGAGGTGATGGACGTTTCGAAAGTAACGGGACTTCCGAATAATTGCCATTCGGCGATATTCAGGTTTGTTCCTCCGTTTTTATCTTTTATCACCAGCCGATAACTTGTGGCATTTTGTATAGTCGAATAAGATGCATAGGAGATCTCGAACCGTTTGGTTTCATGCGAAAGGAACGTAACATTCTGTTGTTCGTTTATTTTTATCCAGTTAGTCCCTGAGAGTGCATGTAGTTCCCAGGATTTCGGACTGCCAGTTGCTTCATTCGCTGTAATCGAATAAGATGTGATTTTGGATGTAACCGGTAATTTTACTTCAAAGTACATATTACTTTGAAAGGATGTTGTTAGTACAGTTGAAGGGTTGTTATCCAGCAGAGAAGTCATATCCAATCCCGATACGGAAGAAATGGTTTCTACACTTTTATCACCCAGATCGAAAGGAAAGATATAAGAAATAAGATCTACCGATTCTTTCGCAGCATTGAATTCCGGACATATTGCCTTGGCAACCAAATAAGCCAGATCGCGTGCTCCTGTTGCGTTGGGGTGGAGATCATCTCCAAACAACTGTGCCTTTTTTCCTGTAAAGTAGGTATACAGGTCGATAATTTCCGCACCTGTTGCCATTGCGATCTGATTCAGCATCGGAATAACCTGTTCGGGAATAAGTTTAGACTGGGTTCCGTTTTCGGGGAAAATAGGTAACGGGTAACAGATATAAATTTTAGGGTGACTATCCAGTGCTTTGAAAGAATTGACAAAATCCGTATAATCACCCACAAATTCATCTTTGTATACCCAATTATAAGAATAGGTATCGTTCGTTCCTAATTTAATTATCACGATATCCGGCTTCCACTCCAAGGCATTTTTATACTGCGAAGTGCCCCAGTAAGGAGCATTTGATTTCCGCAGTATGGCATGTCCGCTTACTCCGTAATTGTTGATTTCAAAGTTTTTATCACCCAGGAATAATTGCAGTACCGATGGATAAGATTGAGCGCGGTGAAACGGAAGATTCCATCCTTCGGTTATACTGTTACCTATGCAGGCTATTTTTGTTTTAGCCTGAGAGTATCCTGATTGGGTTAAAGTCAGCAAGCAGACTGACAATAAAAACCAAAACCTTGCAGTGTTTTTCATATTGCTGGTTTTTGAGGATTAAATTTTTTCGGATTATAGAATACTGTTCAGAAGGTCTAATTTGCCTTCGTTGATCAGTTTAAGGATTAACTCCCCGAACAAGGTATTCTGCCAGGCAAACCAGGAACGGGTAAAATTTTTCGGATCGTCTTTATGGAATGATTCGTGCATAAATCCTGTACCGGCATCCGTATCCATTAGCATTTTAATGCATGTTTTGATTTCTTCGTCGCTCTGGCTGGTGAAAGCTTTCATCATGATACTCATGGGCCATACCATATCGTAACCGATGTGCGGGCCGCCGATACCTTCGCCTGCCTTACCTTTGAAGAAGTAGGGGTTATCTTCACTCCAAACGAATTTACGGGTATTCTGATAAATAGGATCATTAATACTTACATCTCCCAAGTAGGCCATGGCCAGAAGGCTGGGGGCATTGGCATCGTCCATTAGTAACTGGTTGCCGAATCCATCAACTTCAAAAGCATAGATAGTTCCGTATTTCGGGTGGTTGTAAGTTGCATATTTTTTCAATGCTTCTTCCACTTCTTGTGCCAGGTCGGTACATTCTTTAGCCAATGTCTGATTTTTGTTTACTGTAGTCAGGATTTCCGCTGCTTTACGCAAGGATGTTACCGCAAAGAAGTTGGAAGGAATCAGAAACTGGAAAGTAGTGGCATCGTCGGAAGGGCGGAAAGCCGAAGCAATCAGTCCGACCGGTTTTACCGGGTTACCCCATCCCCTGTTCGACATGGTATCCAGCTGACGGTCTGTTTTCCGGAGGAATTTGTAAGGGCCGACCCCATTTTTCTTTTGTTGTTCTTTGAAGGTTTTCAGGATATTCTGGATAGCTTGTAACCATTCGGCATCGAAAACGCTGGAATCTCCGGTTACTTTCCAATATTGGTACGCTAAACGCAGCGGGTAGCATAAAGAGTCGATTTCCCATTTGCGTTCGTGCAATTCCAGTTTCATATCGGTTTCGTCGCTCATCCATTGATGGTCGGGATTGGGATCGTGTGGATCCAGGAATGCATTAGCATAGGGATCTATGATAATACATTTGAATTGTCTGCGAACTGTTCCGGCGAGCATATCCTGAAGTTTTTTATCCTGTCCGGCCAATTGAATATAAGGCCAAACCTGAGCGCCGGAATCCCGCAACCACATGGCGTGGATATCTCCAGTGTATACTACCGTATCATCTTGTCCATTGGTTTTGCGGTAACGGACAGTGGTATCGAGTGTGTTGGGGTAACAGTTTTCGAACATCCATGCTAAACGTTGGTTTTTCAGGAGTTTTTTTACTTCTTTGATCTTTGCATCAATTGCCTGCGACTCGAATAAGCGGTCTTTGGCATCCGGTCGTTTGGAAATGTACACTTTGGTGTTGTCGCTGGCCAATGTGGTGCTCATTTCCGACAATCCCGCATTTGCAGTGAAAATACTTCCTGCAATGAAGCAGCTTAATGCGAATAAAATTCGTTTCATGGTTTTTATTTATTAAATTAAAATGATTTGATTCCGGAATTTATATAGTCTGGCATCATTTGTCATGTCTGATTGTAAAATTTGTTACAAAAATAACAAGAAAGCCTTATATCTGCAAGAACGCTATTGGCAAAAAAAGGGACGGGATTTACCATATAAGTCCTAATTTGCAATTTTGAAGATTGTTTTCTGGCTGATATTTTGGTAAAAGCAAATATTGAAAATTTTTCCTGAGTATTTGGGTTATTGCCTTTTTAACTATCCTGAAGCCTGTTTTTATTGAAAAAGAGGAATTAATTGGTTAATCATGTCCCTTTTAATCCCGGAAAAAGCTTTGTCTTTGGCTCATGAATGTCTACCTTTGTAAGGCACAAATAAAATCTAATTACATGAAACACATTTTTCGCTTTTTAGTATTTCTTTTTTTATTGCCTTTAACTATCCTGAAGGCAGAACAACAAGAGCAGGAGTTAACAGGTATTATTATCTCTTACGATCAGTGTAATGAGCAATCAAACCCTGTAAGGAATGCTTTCGATGGTAACATCAATACATATTTTAATTCTTGTCCTGATGTGATTGGAAACTGGATCGGGTTAGATTTGGGCGAAAAGCATATCATTACTAAAGTGGCATATTGTCCCAGACTGGATAATGATTACCGTCACCGGTTAAGATTAGGCATTTTTGAAGGCGCTAATAATCCTGATTTCGGTGATGCAATACCCTTGTTTATTATTCCCGGACTGACAGAAAGGGAGTTGACCCAACAAGTAATCAATTGCTCTCGTGCGTTCAGATATGTTCGTTTTGTATTTCCTACTCCGCAGGAATCAGGAAAAAGCAGCTATATGGCAGAGTTGAAATTTTACGGATATAAAGGAAGTGGGGATGATTCTCAATTGCCCTGTATAACCAATCTCCCTACCATTTCAATTCATACTGTCAATAATGAGGATATTACCAGTAAAGAGATTTATGTAAAAGGAATTGTATCTGTGATTTCTGCCGATGGGAAAAGCATCTATACAGACAGTCTGGATATCAGGGGAAGGGGCAATAACAGTTGGACACATCCTAAAAAGCCTTACCGGATGAAGTTATATAACAAGGCCAGTTTGCTGGGTTGTCCGGCTAAGGAAAAAAACTGGACTCTTATTAATAATTATGGAGATAAGACCTTGATGCGCAATTTTGTCGGCTTTGATATCAGTAAGAAAATGGAATTGCCTTACACTTCCGTGGGGGTTCCGGTCAATGTTTTTTTGAATGGTGATTTTAAAGGATGCTACCAGATGAGCGATCAGGTAGAGGTTGCCGACAAACGCGTAGAGGTTGAAAAAATGAAAACTACAGATATTGCTGAGCCTAATCTATCCGGAGGTTATTTGTTGGAAATTGATGCCTATGCTTCGGGTGAACCTTGTTGGTTCACTTCCAATCCCAATGGTATGCCTGTAACGATCAAGTATCCGAAGGATGATGAAATTGTATTAGGACAAAAGGAATATATCGAGCAGCATTTCAATAAGATGGTATCGGCTGTCAATGCCCAGAATTATAAGGATGGAACCAATGGATTCAGGAAATATATCGATACCCGTTCTTTCCTGGCTCGTTTCTTAGCTGTGGAACTGATTGGAAATACAGATAGTTACTGGAGTGTTTATATGTATAAAAAACGGAATGACGATAAATTTTATTCATCTCCTATCTGGGATATGGATCTCGGATTTGAGAATGACTGGCGAACTTATCCGATTAATAACAACCCCAACTGGCTTACTATGTCAACAGGAAGTGTAGTGAACGGAATCCGTGATATGCTGAACAGAATGTTCTCTGATGAAGCTTTGATGCAGGAAATGAAGGATATTTATTCATATTACCGGAATAAGAATATTCTTTCCTCGGAGTCTTTGTTGCAGGTAGTCGATTATTATGCTGCTGAACTGGAGCAATCCCAGCAACTGAATTTTACCCGCTGGCCGATTATGAATCAAAAAATTCATGAAAATCCGGTAATACATGGAAGTTATAAGGCGGAAGTAGACAATGTACGGAATTACCTTACAGGAAGAATTGCCTGGATGGATAATAAGCTGAATTATGTCAGGAGTTCTGCCGATCTTTCTTTGATGCAGACCGTAAAAGTCTGGTCTGCCGATGGTAAATTGTATATAGATTCAAATAATCAGCCGGTGCTTGTGGAAGTTTTCGACATGATGGGAAAACAGGTAGTCTCGGAACAAGTTACAGGAAAGCGAACAATTGCTTTGAATAAAGGTGTTTATATTGTTTGTACCGATGGGAAAAAGATCAAGGTGGCTATTTGATTGATTTCAAAATATACTAAAATAAAGCAGGAGAGCGTTTTGCAATGCTCTCCTGTTTTATTTTAATGATTATCCGCATGTTTTATTCTTCTTATTTCTCAGCCACAGGGAAAGCCGATATCCTCAACCTGGCGGCTCCCATGGGAATCAGGGTAATATCTTCCGGAGTTTCCGGCCCGGTAGCTACGGGACTTTGAGGAACAAATGAGCAAAGTCCGTATTCATCGATTTTCCATCCGGGTACTTTGATCCCTTTGGCTTTGATTTCAACCGGTACGGATTGTTGTGAGAAAGGGAAATTGTCTTCCGGCCAGGATTTTTTTACTATTTCAAATGAACTTTCCAGGTTGTTTTTATCGAAAAATAAAGCATAATTCCAGGGAGAGTCCGGGAATATTTCGTAAGACGGCCATTGTGAGGGATCGGCGTCTTTTTGCCATTTGGAATCCCAGATGGCGGTTTCCATGCTATTTCTTTGAACGTATTTTTCGCTGATTTTCAGAGAATATGTCAGTGGTCCGTAATTCAGGCTGACCGAGTTCCTGTTTTGCTCCCAGGTATTTACCTGCAGGTGCATGGGGAAGTTCAGTTCTATATAATCGCCGGTTTTCCAGGTGCGGTCGATTTTTACATAATGGGAAGCCTGTGCCTGCACATCGATTTTTTGCCCGTTCAGGCTGATAGTTGCTTTTTCGCACCATCCCGGAATACGCAGGTACAACGGGAAGCGAACCTTGTCGGCAGATTTGACATCGATCCGGATCTGTTCATCGAACGGATAATGAGTTTGTTGTGATAATTGCACTGGTTTGCCATTGGCTACTTTTGCATTGACCGTGTTTTCTGCATAGAGTACGGCTGCCAATCCGTTGTCGGGAGTTGCCATCCACAGGTTTTCTGCATAATACGGCCATCCTTGGGTGTGGTTATGCTGGCAGCAGCGGCTACTGAAAGGATTCATGATCAGGAACGGTCCCCCATTGTCGATTCCCGGATGGTGATTTTTATCGTCACAAAGTACCATATTCGGGGATGTGATATAATGTAATGCTTTGAAATCGGGCATTACGGCAGCCGGATACGAGTTGAAAGCCACATTTTCGCAATGATCGGCCCAGAAAAGATCTCCGGTGATGCGGAGCAGGATTTCATCGGACGACATTTGTTCTACCATCCCGCAGGTTTCCACTCCTTGTCGTGGGTCATGGTAGCCTGTCCGGCAGTTTTCATCTCCTCCGAACATGCCTCCGGGTACTTGCCCGAATAATCTCCGGATCAGAAAATGGTCATTATAACTTGCACGCAGGTGAGCAGAATCGCGGCTTTGAAGGTAATAGGTAGCCGGTTCGCGAAACGACTGGGCGATATTTACATTGTGCCGGTTGGGTAATTGATCCTGTTGAGTCCAGTCGGCCGTATTCCGGTGTATTTTTTCTGCCAGCTCGAGTAAGAAGCTATCGCCGGTGATATTGTATAACCAGTAAACGCTGAGAAGGTTATCGCCTCCACGGCTGTTTTCCCAGTAATCTTTCAGAAACAGTGAATCCGGCAGTTGGTTTTCCCATTGGAAGTACCGGGTCATGAAAGGGATGACTTTTTCGTCATTGCTATATTCGTAATACGACTGGATGCACCAAAGCATGATCATGTTTCCCCACAGGTCGGGTTTCCCTCTTTTTTCGACCCAGGGACCAAAATAACCGTTTTCCTGTTGACTATTTAAAGCGGCATCGATCCATATTTTGGTTTCATCGATCATTTTTGGGTCTTTCAGAATATAGGCCAGATTGCCATATCCTTTGAGCCAGTAAGGAACTTCCTCCCAACCGTATTCTCCTTCCCCGTCAGGACTCAACCAGGCGTTCCCTTCTTTCTGGAGCCAGGCGCTGATTTCTCCGAGGTGTCCGGTAAGACCGTCCCGTTGAAGTTCCAGGTATCGTTTGAGCCATCCTCCCGGTTCAATGCTTCCTACAGGTAATTTAATGAATGCTTCCGGTTGCAACGGATCCCGGTTGCTTGTGTAGTTTTTACTCGAAATGCCCATCATGGGTCGTTCGGTAACTTCATAACTTTCAGCTTTTTCACAACTTATGAGAAAAAGGCTTCCTGATAGACAGAGAGAAATCAATAGGTTTTTCATATGAGAAAGATTGATGTGAATAAATGAAAATTATATGGATATGATTTGTTAGTCAGTTTTAATTGTTTTGAAAGTGTGTTTGCCTGCATATAGTTTTTTGATTTTATGCCCGGGTAGATAAAGTGTGGCAGAACTGTTGGCAGGTATTCTTACTTCATATGTTACTTCTTTTCCTGATTTTTTCCATTTTGAAGTGATCAGGCCATAGTTTGAACGATGAGAAGCTTCAAACTGATCCAATCCTTCCGGGAAGTTTGGTTTCAGTATGATATGCTTGAAGCCGGGATTGTTTTCATCCGGATAAATTCCTCCCAGACCTTTGTACATCCATGCGTTGATATCTCCGAACATGATATGGTTCAGGGATGCATCGTGGACGGCAACATCGGTTCTCCAATTTTCGTAAAAAGTGGTAGCTCCGTTAACGATCCAATATCCCCAGGATGGATAAGTTTCCTGGGAAGCGATTTTGTATGCCGCATCGGCATATCCGTTTTCGGTAAGTGCGTGCAACAGGGCTTTAGCGCCCAGAATACCGGTATCAATATGAAATCCGGTTTTTACGACTTCGTTGTATAAATTACGGGCGACTTTTTTCTTCAGGTCGTCAGGGACAATTCCCCAGTATAGTGGAGCCGCCAACTCGGTTTGGGAGCCGGAGCAATAGATTCCTGTATTCCGATCCAGGAAATGTTTATTAATGGCATTTTTGATCTGTTCTGCCAATTGGGCGTATGAACGGGCATCTTCCGTTTTTCCGAATAATTTGGCGGCTTTAGACAGGATTGTCACATCTGCATAGTAATACAATGAAGATGTAAGCGTTTTGGAACTGACGGTTTTTACCGGAACCCAATCTCCCAGTCCCCAGTTAGTCGTGTCATTCGGGCTGATTGAATGGATATAATCTACATATAATTTGATATTATCATACATGGTTTTCAACAGATGCTTGTCTCCATAGAAATTGTAAATTTCCCACGGAATGATAGCGACGGTGCTTGTCCAGTCCGGTCCATTTCCCCAGTCGTATCCCCATCCCCAGGTAGGGACGATGCTTGGGAGTACTCCGTTGGGTTGTTGTTCATCCCGGAAATCATTCATCCATTTCTCGTAAACGGTAATGGCATCGAAACTGTAAAGCCCGGTTTGTACGGCGATATGAGCATCTCCGGTCCATCCGTTTTTCTCCCGCTGCGGGCAGTCGGTGGGATAGCCGAATAAGTTAGCTAAATACGAGCTGTTTCCTGCTTCCCATATTTTGTTTAGTACCGGATTCGATGATTGTATCCACCCGGTTTGCGGAACATCGCTATGCATTTCCAGAGCTTCGATATTGTCTGCCGTGAGCTCGATGGGAACAGATGATCCGATTTCTACATATTGAAAGCCTTTGTAATTGAATTTGGGAGCAAACCGGTCATTGTTTCCGCTAAGGATGAAGATATCTGTTTGAAAGGGATCCGAATTGTCTGTGGGACGGTAGTGTAAGTCGATATTCGACAGGTCCACCCGTCCGTTGGAATATAATCGTTCTCCATGTTTGATTTCCAGAATGGTTCCTTTTTTTCCTTTGATTGTAAGACTGGTAATTCCGGCAATATTCCGGGGAAATGAGAATACATAGCAACTATCGTTCTGCTTATCTGTTTTTACCGGTTTCAGCCGGTTGGTTACACGGATAGGGTATAATTGTTGGGATGCGATTTGTCCCGAAGGAGGACTGATGGATATAGCATTCTTCCAGGTAGAGTCGTTATATCCGGGTTTGTTCCATCCCGGCATTTCTTTCCGTGCATCATAATGCTCGGCAGTATAGATGCTATTAAAAATAACCGGACTGTCGGCGGTTTTCCAGGTTTCATCGGAAGCGAAGGTATCTGTCGATCCGTCTTTGTAATGGATTTTTATATTCAGTAGAAACCCGGGACGGTTTCTCCAGGGTGCTTTGTCGAAGTGCCAGACAGCGGTCGACTGGTGATTATACCATCCGTTTCCTAATAAGACCCCAACTGCATTTCTTCCGGGTTTCAATTGGGAACTTATATCTAATGTAGTATATAAGTTTCTCCTGTCGAACCGTGTATACATCGGATCGAGCATCTGATTTCCTGCTTTTACTCCATTGATACTCAGTTCGTACAGTCCGGCTGCTGTAATATACGCTTTGGCCGATTGTATTTCTTTGATTATGTTGATTTCCTTTCGGAAACAGGGTGCGGGTTTATAGTGCATGGATTTCCCGTCAGAGATCCATTTCCCTTCCCAATCATCAGGATTCATCATAGCAGTTTCAAAAAAAGCAATAGGAGAGGACTGGTAAATTTTACTTTTTTCATCCCGGATCATAACCTGCCAGTAATAACGGTTGAAACTTATCAGATGAATCCCTTTTACAACTGCCAATTGCAGGTCTGAATGTATTTCTCCTGAATCCCAGATGTCGGCCTTGCCTCTATACAGCGCGGCAGAATCGGATGCTACCAACAACCGGAATGCTGTTTGCCGGATTCCGGTTTCAGAATTATTTATCGTCCAGGTAAAACGAGGAGAAGGACTGTCTATTCCAATCGGATCAGTCAAATGTTCACATTGCAAATCCGTAATTTGCAATTGCCGGTTTTGACCGAAGCTCAATACCGGAAGCAGCAGGACGAGTAGTAGTTTGGTGCTTTTCATGGAAACTAAGAATTAACTCTTAATTCTTAATTAACTTCAAAGGGTAAGAGGATATATCAGTTAAAACCTCAACAAGATAAATCCCCTTATCCAGATCGTTTACATTGAATTGATTGGTATGAAATACTTTTTTCTTCCGGCCGGATAAATCAAAAATGCTGACTGTTTTAATGGATTGGGTATCATTTCCTTTGACAAAACAATCTCCATTGCTTGGATTGGGATAGATCCAAACCGGGCATTTGTCGTAATCCCGGAAAACCAGGTTTGTATTGTTTCCTGTGGAATGTTCCATAAAGAGTCCGGCATCGATATATTGTCCACCTGAAGTTTGTTTACATTTGATGGCAATCACATTGTTGCCGTTTTCCCGGAGAGCGGCTTTGGCTTCCGGAGAAACATCTACCGTAGTATAATTAGAGATATAACCTGTTGCGCTAAAAGCCAGGACTCCGTTGAGATATACTTCGCAATCTTCATCATAATAAATGGTTAAGCGGAGATTGTTTCGTTGTTCGTTGCTGATATCTCCTGTCCGGAATGTTTTGCGTAAATAGATGGTTGGAGTATTCCAGGTGGTATTAATAGTTGATTTGTTGTCGTAGTTGGTATTCGGGGGACCTCCTGCGCCGAATCCGCTGATGCCTGATGTCCAACCTCCGTCGCCGAATCCGAGTTCGGTCCAGTTGGAAGCAGGAGTGGAAGTCGTGTATTTCCAGGATGTGCTTTTGGCCCTCAAAGCAGTGGGTACCAGTTCTGTTGCGGAATTGTTGATGACATGTTTTATTGTTTTTTTGATGGCATCTTTTTGTGTTTGGTTCACTTTTACTGCTTTTCGATCGTAGGTGATCAATCCGTTTACTTCTTCTTCCAGATCGGTTAATTGGGTATATACTGCAGCTCCTAAGCCATCGGCTTTTAAAGGCATCAACAAATCCTGGAAACTGTTAAACAGTTTTTTCAGTTCTTCTCCGTTCTCTACCGAAACGTAGACCATTCCGCTGTTTTTCCACACATGATCTTTGACTACCAGAGTGATACCTCCGTATTCTCCGCATACAGATATCCGGTTGGAAACGGGATTGGAGAACATGCCTGGTCTCGGGTAGCTGTGCATATCGGCTACCTGGCCGATATCGTTAAAGATCACCCATCCGCTGGCGGAATTAATGATCCGTGTCTGGTCGAGGTTGCGTACGGCATTGTATGCATTGCGAGTATGTGCATCGGAACTTGCATACTGTCCGAATCCTTCATTGAATACTACCCATGAAACGATGCTCGGGTAATTTTTCAGGTTATCGACAACCAGTTGGGCTTCCCGGATAAAATTGCTTTTCACCCAGTTATCGTCACCCAGGAGGTTCTGGTCAGACCCGGCATTGACCATATCCTGCCAGACCATCAGTCCCAGGCGGTCACAATGGTAGTACCACCGCGCAGGTTCTATTTTGATGTGCTTACGGGTCATATTGAACCCGAATGATTTGGTTTGCTCGATATCGTATATCAGAGCTTCATCGCTTGGAGCTGTATGCAGTCCGTCGGGCCAAAAACCCTGGTCCAGTGGTCCTTGCATGAATACAGGCTGATTATTCAGCATGAAGCAGGCTTTCCCGTCTACTACTCCCAGGCTGACTTTCCGCATGCCGAAATAGCTTTTGACCAGGTCGGCAGTTTGTCCGGCAACTTTTAGTTCTAATTCCACATCGTACAGGAACGGAGAATCCGGACTCCAGAGTTTAGGATTAGAAATTGTCAGATTGATGTTGCTGTTTAATCCTCCTTCTGTTTCTGCCACTTGATTTCCCTTGTCATAGATGCGTACTGTTAGCAAGGCGTTTTCCGCGTTTTCTCCTTTTACATTCAGAGTTACCTGGCTTTTGTCTACATTTGGGGTGATGATAAAGTCCTTGATATATTGGTTATTGACTCCTTCAATCCATACGGTTTGCCATATTCCTGAAGAAGGAGTATAAAAAATGCCCCCGAAATTGATTTTTTGTTTTCCGACGGGTTGTCCCCCTGCATCACCCGGGTCGGTGAACTGCACCTGGATTTCCTGTTCTTTATCCGGAATCAGGGCGGAAGTAATATCAAAGCTGAAGGGATCGTATCCGCCTTCATGAGAACCTACTGTCTGCCCGTTTACATATACTTCGCATTTCCAGTCGACGGCTCCGAAATGAAGCAGTACCCTCTGGTCTTTCATTGTAGCCGGGACTGTAAAATATTTTCTGTACAGATAGGTTTTGTTGGGGCGTTCCTGGTGGTCGGCCAGCATCAGTCCGGACAGCGCCGACTCAATAGGAAACGGAACCAATACTTCCCTGTCGAAGACCTGGTTGTAGCGGTATCTTCCCATTCCGATACTTTCTGTGAAATCCCAGATGCCATTCAGGTTCAACCAATTGTTACGAACCATTTGCGGACGGGGATATTCCGGAAGAACATTATCAGGGTCGATAGTATCGTACCAGGGCGTGGTAATCGACGATTTTTTCTTGCTCCAGTGAAGCTTGGAGGTGATACCCGGTTCTTTATCTTTTCCGGATAACTGCCATTGCAAAAGTTGGAAATTGGAACTTCCGTTTGTCGCTTTCATCCTTAAACGAAAGGCCTGGTAGCCATAGCTTTTGGGATTATTTATAGTGAATTTCATTTCCGCCAGACGACAAGGAAATACGAAATCCTGTACCTGGTGGACTGTTTCCCAGGCACCATCGCTATATCCTTCCACCATCCATGATTTCGGGTCTCTGTCAGGAGAGTCTGCACAAGATGTCAATGTGTAGTATTCCAATGATTTAGGATAATCGTTTTCTGCCGTAACCATGAATGTTGATGAAGATTGTCCGTAATACTTTGTAGAAATTTCCCGGTCAAACAAATGGATAAAGGAGTTTCCTTCCGATCCTTCCGGTCGTGCGCCGGTATTTGTATTTATGTTGACTTGTGACATCAGATCCGGTGAAAAAGTTTTTCCGTCAGAAGAGAAAGGAATGCCGAATAATTGCAGCTCACCGATTCTTGTATCGGTTTTTCCGTATGCGGTCAGCTTGTAATAACGAGCTGCAGAGGCTTCTGCGTTTGTTGTATTGCGCGTTATATGGAATGTGGAAGAATAAGTGTTTGCTACAATGGAAGTAGATGTGACGGTACTCCATTGTTGTTTATCTGTGGAAGATTCCAATATCCAACTTGTTACGTCTTCTGTATTATTTTTACCTGCAGATAACAGATATCCTGTCAGGAGAAGAGGACGTTTGCAGTCGACCGTAACGGTTGCTGATGTTTTTCCAATTACCGTATAGACCGTATTGTAATTATTATCGGATACATACACCGAAGTTTCATTCGGATCAGACACGGTAATGTCTGCTTCATCTGTAAAATCGGAAGGATATACATTCTCTTCTACTGCCAGATCCGAAAGATTGATCACGAACTTGTCTATGTTCGGACCGTAATCTTTGAGGGGTTTAATTGTGATCTTATTGGCCCCTTTGTCAAAATGAAGGTAAACGACAGCTGTTTTAGTCGGAGGATTGTTCCAGGAGGCTGTTGTCTCCGTGAAATTTACCGTTACCGGATCATAATTGTTTACCGTTACACTCATGGGCCGGTTGGTATCTCCTGTAAGGTACCGGATTTCGAATTTATACACTCCGGTTTTATTTATTTGTACATTAGTATATTGGAGAGAAGAGCCATACCTGATATTTTCTACATATTTTTCTCCTGCAGGCCAACTGCTATTGGTACTGACTACAGGTCCGCTGCCTGTAATAGTCGCATTTTCGGCTTCCAGTATAATAGGGAATGTTTGTGCAATTACCTGCGTGTTGATGCCGGTAATAATCATCCAAATGCCAACGGCAAACAGAAAATTTCTTTTCATGATATTTTATTAAAAGTATTTGGACAAAATTACGTAAAAAGAATGAGCCCTGATATTCTATTCCGGACAGAAAAGTATTAAAAAAGGGACCTGTTTTGCCTAATTAGTCTTTAATTTGGACAGATCCCGATTTTCCTATTGTATAAATAAGTCCCTTTTATTACTTTCATGCGATTTTTTATTGATTAATGATTAACTAAAATAATACCATGATGCGGAAAAAAATCCTTGTATTTGTTTTTTGCCTTTGTCAGTTTATTCTGGTTCACTCCCAGGAGAAGAACCTCTTTTTTTTATCTGATTCTCATTTGGATACTCAATGGAACTGGGATGTGAAAACAACCATCGACCAATATATACTGAATACCATGAACCAGAACTTTTCTTTGTTCGAAAAGTATTCGAAATTTCAGTTTAACTTTGAATCGGCTATACATTACATGTGGATGAAAGAATATTATCCCACCGAATATGAAAAATTAAAAACATATATAGCCAGCGGACGCTGGAATATCAGTGGAGGAAGTATCAATGCCAACGATGTGATGGTTCCTTCTGCCGAATCTATCATCCGGAATTTCCTGTATGGGCAGACCTATTATAAAAAAGAGTTCGGAAGAAAGGGCGGAAGCGACATGATGCTTCCCGACTGTTTCGGATTTCCTTATTCCCTGCCTACTTTAGTGAAACATTGTGGAGGAACCGGTTTTCATACGGCTAAATTAGCCTGGGGATCTGCTTATGATTACAACAGCCTGGCGCCTTTCGGTGTCTGGAAGGGAGTGGATGGCTCGGAAATTTACGCTATATTTAAAGGTGAACCTTACGATGAACATGAAAAGTATAATAAAGATATGTCGAACGATACGGATATGCTCAATACCATTAATTCCCTGTATTCCAAATATGGGGTTTATGCAGCGTTCCGTTATGTAGGTCCCCGGGGCGACCGCGGCGGCGGTTTACAGGATAATAACAGCTCAAGTACTGAAAATACCCCCTACTGGCTCCAGAAAAGCATGGATTCAAATGGTCCCGTCACTGTGAAAATGGCAACTCCGGACGAAATATTCCAATATTTGGCTCAAAACCGTAACAGCAAATATTTTGTGTGGGATAATGAATTGCCGATGTCTACTCATGGTGTGGGTTGTTATACTTCCCAGGCAATTATGAAATACTGGAACCGGAAAAATGAATTGCTGGCCGATGCAACTGAAAAAACATCGGTATGGGCTGATTGGCTGGGAGGGTTGTCTTATTCATCGGATATCATCCGTGATTCGTGGACCCGCCTTCTCTGGCATCAGTTTCATGACGACCTGACGGGTACCTCGATTCCCAATGCCTATAATTTTTCGTACAACGATGAAGTATTAGTGAATACCAATCTTTCTAAAACATTGCTTCAGGCGGCCGGATCCATCAGCCGAAAGATAGATACACGGATGGATGGAATACCCGTAATTGTTTACAATCCCTTATCCATTAACCGTACCGATATTGTAGAATGTTCGGTTGCTGTTCCTTCTAAACCTGAAGGGATCAGAGTGCTGGATGCTTCAGGACTTGAAACCCCGGCTCAGGTGTTGGGGTATGATTCCGGAACCGGAAAATTATCATTCATATTCAAGGCCATCGTTCCCTCTCTGGGATATGCCGTTTATGAGATCCGCCTGAACGAAACTGCAGATCTGACATCTTCTTTACAAATTACCGATAATCTGTTGGAAAACGACTCTTATCAGATCGGGATAAACAACAGGGGCGATGTAGCTTCTATTTATGATAAAAAACAAAGTAAAGAATTATTGTCGGGTTCTATCCGTTTGGCGATGTTCAATGATCGTTCCACGTCATTCCCTGCATGGGAAATCATGTGGAATGATGTGAATGCCAATCCTACGGATTATGTGGATGATAATATCAGTATTTCAATTGCAGAAAACGGCCCGTTGCGCGTCAGCCTCCGGATTACCCGCAGTAAAAACGGCTCTGATTTTGTACAATATATCCGTTTGACAGACAGTGCGATCAGTGATAGAATTGATTTTGTTAATGAAGTGAACTGGCAAACCCGTGGGACTATGCTCAAGGCTATTTTCCCTATGAGGGCCACGAATCCGAAGACGACTTATGATTTGTCGATCGGAGCCATAGAACGGGGAACTAACGCTTCCAATTTATACGAAGTTGCCGGTCACCAGTGGGCAGATCAAACGCATCAGGACGGAACTTTCGGTGTCTCTATCCTGAACGATTGTAAATATGGTTGGGATAAGCCAAGTAATAATATACTGCGTCTGACGTTGATTCATACCCCTTCCGTAAGTAGCAATTATACTTACCATAAAGACCAGGATTTGGGTCTGCATCAATTTACTTATTCGTTTTACCGGCACTTGAATTCCTGGAACGAATCGACTCCCTGGGAGGCTTCCCGCCTGAACCAGCCTTTATTCGCTTTCCAGGCACCAAAACATGAAGGAAGTTTGGATAAATCGGCCGGATTTTTGTCTTTGAATACCAATAAGGTATCGGTCAAAGCGCTTAAAAAAGCCGAAGAGTCTGATGAAATAATTGTCCGCGTTTATGAGTTGACAGGAAATGCGCAAACTGGAGTGAATATCTCCTTCCCGGCTCAGATTATGTCGGCCCGCGAAGTCAACGGTATTGAAGAATCTGTTGGAACAGCTACCTTTAACGGTAATGTTTTATCATTCGATATAGGCAAATTCCAACCTAAAACCTTTGCCGTTAAATTGGTAGAACCGGAACCGGCTATTAGTGCCGCTCTGCCGTTGTCCGTTAAATTGGAATTAAGTTATAATATAGATGTGATGAGTCCCGAATCCCGCAAGAATGATGCTACATCGGGAGTGAAATATGCCTATCCGGCAGAATTGTTGTCAGATGTGATTTCTTCAGATGGAATCGATTTTACGATCGGAAGCAGAAGCAATGGAGCCCGGAATGCGATAGCTTGTGATGGCCGGTCGCTTACCCTCCCATCTGTTTCCGGAGTGAAAAAGATCTACATTTTAGCTGCCAGCAAGAATGAAGCCGGTTCTCAGGCCGATTTTGTAGTCGATGGAGTCAGCCATTCTTTTTCGATCCCCTATTATGCCGGAAATGTAGGAGTCTGGGAATCGGAATATAACATGGGAACGGAATACCGTCGCGAGAATGTGGCGTTTACAGCTACCCACAGACACAATGTAAGCGATACGAAAAACGATTCGTACAATTTTATGTATATGTATAAATATTGCATTTCTGTAGACGGAATCGTATCTACACTGGACCTACCCAATAACAGGGATATTTATGTCTTTGCTATATCTTTGTCGGATAATGAGAATGACGATATCGTTCCTGCTTCTGTGATTGTTTCCCTTCCTGAAAAAAGCGTTGAACTTATTCCGGGAGATTGTAGTAAAAAATTCATACCCAAAACAGTAAGTGCTTCTCACCAGAATGGAAGTGCGGAAGGACCGGATAAAGCAATAGATAATGATCTGAATACCAAATGGTGTGTCACAAATAACAGTACTCCCTGGCTGGAACTTGCTTTTGAATCTCCGGTTGAGATTTGCCGTTGGTTTATCATGAATGCAGGAACGGAGAGTTTCAATTATATAACATCGGCATGTCGTCTGCAAAAGTATGAGGAAGGACAATGGGTCGATGTGGATGTAGTGGAAAGTAATACGACGAATAAACTGATCCGGAATGTCAGCCCGTTCACTGCCAGCCGCGTCCGCCTGCAAATCAACAAAGGCGAACAAAACGGGAATACTACCCGTATCCTGGAGTTTGCCGTATATGGAAAAGAAGACCGGACACCGCTCGGTATGCCGGTGATCGCTGCGTCTGATTTTTATGTGATAGGTAATTATCCGAACCCGGTGCGCCAGACTACAGCTATTCGATGTGTTGTTCCTGAAGATGTAACCGAAGCGATTTTAAGCATATATGATTGCTCGGGAAGGTTGATTGATAGCTCGCTTCGTTCTTTAATGCCTGAAAATGGTTTGGCAGAAATACATTGGGATAGTAAGTCTGTAAACAACGGGGTTTATTTTTATGTTATATCCGCAATTAGCAATAATAAGGTCCGGTATTCCGGAATGAACAAAATGATTATTCGTAAATAAAAAAAACGATCGGGATCAGATGAAAAAACGGATTGTTTTCCTGCTCATATGTCTGTTTGTCTACCGGGGAATATCGGCTTCTTATTCCCTGTATAACCTGGAGAATCTCAATAACCAGATTTCAAACCGTGCAGTCCTGTGTATGCATCAGGACAAATACGGTTTTATGTGGTTCGGTACGTACGACGGCTTGAATTTATATAATGGTAAAGAAGTTATCACATTTCGCTTTCAATCCGACAATTCCCATTCTTTGTCGGGAAATACCATTCACAACATTATTTCCTGTGACGATTCCCACCTGTGGATAGCTACCCAGCTGGGATTGAATAAGTTCAACCTGAAAGAAAGAGTTGTGGATGAATCGTATCCGGAATACAAAAAAGTAGATCTGATTACAAACGACAGTAAAGGAAATACCTGGCTGATAAACCGGGATCATGTTATTTCTTATTACGATGTGCAGGAGAAAAAATTCAGGGAAATCCAGTTGAAAGGGACATTCCGGGAAGATGTGAAATCTTTATTTCTCGATAAGGAGGGCCGTTTGTGTCTTGTAAAGAAAAATGGGATCCTGCAATATGTTACCATGGAAACGGATCCGGTGAAGAAAAATTATTCCCTGTTTGTAAAAGATATCGACTTTCATGATAAGGAAATACGCCAGGCATTTTATGAAAAGGATCAGATTTACTTTATCGATCAGGAACTGAATTTATTCGTATACGACGACTCAAAACAACATAAGATCCTTATCCGGAATATATCCGGAATTATTAGTAAATACGGGTTGATTTCTTCCCTGAGTTTTTTCCAGAATGAAATATATATGGCGTTCATGCATAGTGGTTTGGTGAAGTTTAATGTCTCCAATCATGATCAGCCTGAACTCGTTAATATGGAAATAGGGATATTCGGGCTTATGCGCGACCGATACCAGGATGCGCTTTGGGTAGGTACCGACGGACAGGGAGTAGGATTATACTACAGCGAAAAAGATAAGTTCGGAAATATTTTGCTGAGCAATCTTCCTTTTACGGCTAAAAGACCTATTCGCGCATTCTATACCGATTCGGAAAATGCCCTTTGGATCGGGACAAAAGGAGACGGGATTATACGGATCAAAGATTACGACAAGTTTAGTAACGGTAGGATACCAGCTGCCAATATCCAGCACCTGGTTACACATGAAGGTTTGTATGAAAATCCCGTGTATTGTTTTATCAGGAGTAAATTCAATACCGATGACTTATGGATCGGAACCGATGGAAATATTTCTTATTATTCGTACCGGGATAAACAGATCCATGTAGTGGAAGACAATCCTGATATCGGCCCCTTGCTGACGAATGTACACACCCTCTGTGAAATTAACGATTCTACGCTGTGGGTTTCTTCCAAAGGTCTTTATGAAGTGACCATCGATAAAACGAAAAAACCTTACCGGATCAAACGAAAGAATAGTTATACTTTTCAAAAAGACGGTAATGATATCAGCGATGAATATTACTCCATGGTTTATGACGGCAAAGGGTATATATTTATCGGAAGCCGCCGGGGGTACGGAACGATCCGGCTGAATATACATGATAAAAAATATCATTTTGTTTCGATGGCAAAAGCCGATATACGGGCTATCGGTGATGTGATATCCCTGCATATGAATAAGGATTCCGTATTGTATATCGGGGCCAGTTCAGGACTGACGCAGATTAAAATGTTCAGGGACAAGGAAAATGCAATTAAGCAATTCAACCGCAATGATAATATCATCAATGATATGATTCACGGAATTCTCGAAGACAATATGGGAATTATCTGGTTGAGTACCAATAAAGGATTAGTAAAGTATAATCCTCAGAACGATTCATTCTTTAATGTTAAATCTTCCCAGATCGGAGTAGTGGAATATTCCGATGATGCTTATTGGCGTTGCCCAATTACCGGCCGCCTGTTTTTCGGAGGAGTGAATGGGCTTACCTGGATCGAACCTAAGAACGGGAAAGAAATGCCGGCGTATGAACCCAAGCTTTTATTTACCGATTTTACGCACTTCGGACAAGTTCAGACCTTGTACGACCACAATGAAGATCATCTCAGAAAGCTGAAGCTGCCTGCCGGAAAAAACACATTTCAGATCGCTTTTGCCGTATTGGATTATATCAACGGAGATAATTATGATTATTCATACCAATTGGAAAATTACCATACCCATTGGGTGTCTCTCCAGAAAGAGAACAAAATTAACTTTATCAATCTGCCTCCCGGAGATTATGTTTTGAAAGTGAAATATAAAAATGATGTGGTTAATGGTGATAATAAAATATTTTCACTACCTATTATTATTTTGCCTCCCTGGTATCTCTCTACGATAGCATATGTCAGTTACCTGCTTTTGATGATCTTGTGTATTTCGTCTATCATTTATTATATTCGCTGGAAATTTCATCAGAAGCAATCTGTAGTTGCCAGGAGGATTAAGGAAGAGCAAAGAGAAAAACTTTATGAATCCAAACTGAGGTTTTTTACCAATGTTACACACGAATTATATACACCTCTTACCCTGATCAACGGGGCACTGGAGCAGATCAAAAAAGAGGAAGGAAAAGACGTGAATTCCCGTCTGAAAAAATATTTTGGTATCCTGCAGAATAATGTGATCAGCCTGAATGAACTGATACAGGAAATACTGGACTATAGAAAGATAGAGGAATCGGAGATTAATCCATATACACTGAAAAATGTTTCTGTCACCCATCTGGTGGATAATCTGTTAACATCTTATGCCGAGTTGGCATTGCAGAACCGTATAGAGTTGATCGCTTCTGTTCCTGACGATTTGTACTGGAGTACCGACCGGGCCAGTTTTAAGAAAATCGTATCGAACCTGTTGTCGAATGCGTTTAAGTATACACCAGTAGGAGGAACGATCAGGGTAAATATTTCCATAACAAAAGGATCGCTTAAAATAGAGGTTTATAATACCGGAAGGGGTATAGAACCGGATAAGTTGAAAACCGTTTTCAACCGCTACCATATTCTGGAAAATGCCGATGTGAATGCTAATAATCAAATGACGGCGCGTAATGGATTAGGACTGTTTATTTGCCAGAGCATGACCCAACTTCTACAGGGAGAAATCAGTGTGGAAAGCGAGGTAAATGAATATGTCCGGTTTACCGTACTATTGCCGGACCTGACAGGCCAGTTCAAAGAGCCGGAAGAAAAACCTGTAATAGAGAAGAAACCTGATATTCCGGAAGAAGTGAATTTTAACAAAACAGAAGATAATTCTGAAATATATGTGCTGGTAGTAGACGATAACCAGGAAATTGTTGAGATGGTGGGCGATATCTTATCTCCCTACTATACGATCCTGAAAGCATTTAGTGCTCAGGAGGCCCTCAATATCATGAAAAAGCAAACTCCGGATTTGGTTATAACGGATATCATGATGCCCGAAATTGACGGACTTTCGTTTATCCATATGATCCGGAAAAATAAATACAATAAGCATTTACCGGTAATAGCTTTGTCTGCCAGGGTAGAAGATAGAGACCATGTAAAAGGTTATGATGCCGGGGCAGATGCTTATATTGCTAAACCGTTTTCGTCGGAAGTGCTTGTGTCGATTGTTCACCGCTTTCTTGCAAACAAAGAGGAAATCAAAAACTATTATGATTCGGCTGAAAGTGTATTTGAATTTACCCATGGAAAATTATTGCATCAGGAAGACAAGGAGTTTACCGACCAGGTACTGGCAATTGTTAAAGAGAATCTAACGAATGAAGATTTGAGGGCAGAATTTGTCGCCGAAAAAATGGGCATATCTACCCGGGCCCTCTACCGACAGCTGAAGCGGATCCTCGATGTGACACCTACCGAGTTTATCAAGGATTTCAGGTTTTCGTATGCGGCAAAACTTCTTATTTCAACTAATTTGTCGGTGAAGGAAATCGTTTACAGGATCGGGATCACGAATAAATCATATTTCTACAATGAGTTCCAGAAAAAATTTAATGCACCGCCTAAACAATATAAAAGTATGCACCAGGGAGGTGTATTGGATGAATAACGGAAGTGGTGAGTGCCATTTTGCTCCTGTAAAATGAGAGCAGAAGATCCCTGATGCAAATGTTTGAAGTACAGGCGAAAAACAAAAAGGAACCTGGTTTACATAAAAAGTATTGTAATCGCACATGTATTAAAAATAGTATCTTTTTAATTATCTTCCAATAAAAAATAGTAACTATAATTGCACCATTATTTAATCTTTGTTAAATTATTATTTGTATGAGAACAAAATTGACTCCTTACTTAAAAGTGGCGATGATTGCCCTTTTGTATTTTGTTTCGGTTAATGTATCCGGACAGGTACAAATCAGTGACGAGGCCGGTTTGAGAGCGATCGCCAATAATTTGGCGGGCGACTACAAATTGATGGCCGACATCACATTAACTGCCGATTGGGATCCTATCGGAACGGATGAAAACCGTTTTACAGGAATAATCAACGGTAATGGAAAAACCATTTACGGACTGAAGTTCCGTGACTCTTCAAGAAATGGTGCCGGATTTATCGGTGTGGCCGAAGGTGCTACTATTGAAAACCTGAACATTGTTGGCGCTCAAATTTACGGTGGCCAGGATGTTGCCGGTATCGTAGGTCGTGCATATGCACCTACTTATGTTGAAAAATGTTATACTTCGGGTGCTTTTAGCGGATGGGACCATGTAGGCGGTATTATCGGTGGTACTCAAAAATCTAATCCTGAAGGAGAATTCTGTGTAGTATCCGATTGCTTTTCTACGGCTGCCGTTATCAGTACGGAACATCAGGCCGGAGGTATCGTGGGAGCTGCAAAAGATATTAATATCGGAAATACTTATTTTGCCGGTGTGGCGGTTTGTAGAGTGAACAGAACCGGTGGTATTGTCGCTTTGGTTGACGCAGGAACAACTTCCATCATGAATTCAGTAGTTATGGCTCCTTATCTGAAAGGTGCTGCAGACAAGACTAACCGGATTTTGGGTGGTGTGAATGACGAAGCTTTTTCCGATTTGACCAATAACTATTCCTGGGAAAATACCGAAGTATATCAGGATGGTGTATTATATACGGATGGTGTAAGTAACAAGAATGATGTGGATGGAGAGCATGTAACTGCGGCTACTCTGAAATCAGCATCATTTTATACCGGACTTTCCTGGAATTCTTCCATCTGGAAGATCGCCGATGGAAACTATCCTGTCTTCTCCAATCAATCGTATCCGTTGAATGCCGACGGAATTTATGTGCCGACATTCCCGGCAAGACCTCTCCCCGGAAATACTTTCGATGCAGCGGCTATCTCTGGCTTGGGACGTACCGTGTCTTATAACAGCTCCGATCCTACAGTAGCCAGTATCAGTGCTGCCGGTTTGGTTTCATTTCTGAAAGACGGAACCACTACCTTGACTTTTAGTACACAGGGAGATGATACTTATTTGGGTGCTACTCTTACTATGGTGATAAAAGTTGAAGGAATTAACTATAATATTACTACGGAACAGGATTTGAGGAATATTAAGTATGATTTGGCTGGTACTTTCACTTTGATGAATAATATTACCATGACAAGTGATTGGGAGTTGTTGGGAACCTTTAAAGGAACATTAAATGGAAATGGTCATATTATTTATGGTTTGAGATATGATGATAAAGAAAAATATGGCGTTGGTTTGTTCGGAAATGCAGAAGGGGCTACCGTAACAAAATTGGGTATTGAAAAAGCATATATTGTAGGGAATGGTGATGTAGGTGCTATTATGGGTAATGCTTATGGATGTACTATCAGCGAATGTTATGTGGCTGATTCTTATATTGCTGGTCGTGACCACGTTGCCGCAATTGTAGGTGCCATGCGTTCTTATGATAAAGTGATAGACCCGGGAGATCCTGATAATGGAATAGACCCTACAAAGGAAAAGACTTTTACTACTATTAAAAACTGTCATTCCGCTGCCAATATTTATTCGAGAGAATATCAGGCAGGTGGTATTGCTGGTATTATTTGTGGAGGCGTAATTGAAAAATGTTATTTCTCCGGAATGATTAAAGCTTTGGATGGCAGAGCTGCCGGTATTGTTTCTCTTGTTGATAATGATGATCCGGGTGAAGTGAAAAATAATATTAATCTCGCGGCAGCTGTTTATTGTCCCTTAACTTTCCGTATTGGAGATTGGGGAGGAAGAGGCCCTGCTGATGCCCTATATCCTGTGAAATTTACTAATAACTGGTCTGCAGATAAATCATATTTTGGTATAGATCTTAAAAATTCTCAGAAAAAAACGAATGAAAATGCAGAAGATAACAGCCGGGAGGGAAGGACAACTACCGGAAGTGACAATCCGCGTTCGCAAGCATTTTATAGTGCTAAATTAGGCTGGGATTTTGATAATACATGGAAATTTATTGAGGGTACGGATGGTAAAATGTATCCTGTTCTAAAATGGCAACAGGCTCCTGTTTTTTCGGAAATTTATGGAATGCCTGATCCTGCTTATCTGACCTGGACAGCGGCAGCAGATGATTTTATCAACCTGGACAAAATTAGTGCTTCATATGGACAAGATCTGAAATTTGAAGTTATAGAGGGATCTCAATACGTGGATGATTTTCAGCCCGCTCAACCTTTCTTGTATATTAAAGAAATCAAACCAACAGAAGAAGGCTGGGCAAAAGTTAAGATTTCAATAAAAGACCCTGCATTGAATAATAATGTCTTTAACATCCAGATTCCGGATTTCAATATACAGATTCTTTTTGAAAATTCTGTTTTTGATGTAAGCACAGCGGCTGATTTTCTTGCTATCAATGACAAACCGTTTGCTAAATATCGTTTGACGGCAGATATTGACCTGACTGGTGTAACATTTAAGGGAATCGGTTCTTCTGATGTTCCGTTTTCCGGTCAACTGGACGGAAATGGTCACAGAATAATCAATCCTGTTGTAACTACGGCAGATGGAAACAAAAAAGGTTTGTTCAATGCTACTAAAGGTGCAAAAATACAAAAATTGGGAGTAGTTAATTTCTCTTTCAGCGGTTCTAAAAAAGACGGTAGCGGAAGTACGGATCTTGGAGGTTTGGTCGGTTCTTGTAAGAATACTACAATTGACCAGTGTTATCTGACCGGTCATATAGTTGGTCGCGACCACGTTGGCGGTTTAATTGGTGGTGATTGTGAAAATGTGACCATAAAGAACTCTTATGTAAATGCTACTGTTGACGGAGGACAACAGGTCGCTGGATTCTTTGGGGTTACTGCAGGAGATGGTATTGTTATCGAGAATAGTTATTTTAACGGAGCAGTTTCTGCTACAAGCAGAGGCTGGGCTGGAGGTATGATCGGTCTGATAGATAGAGCCGGTAGTATCAGCTTTACCGGAGCAGTTTCTATTGGGGATGTTTCTTCCGTGGAAGTTGCCGGTCATCATGTCGGAGCCAATGGTGTTAATGGTACTACTGCAACGATTTCAAAATTCTACCATAGTTTGCATAATTACGATGCCTTGATCAAAACCAACGGAAGTGAATGGACTATACAGTCTGAGACTCCCGGACAGGTAACCTACTCAGTAGGTAAATCTCCCGTTCAGCTGAAACAAAAAGCAACTTATACGGCCATCGGATGGGATTTTGACAATATCTGGACAATTGAAGAAGGAACTTCTTATCCAAAATTAAGGAATGTATTTACAAATATTCCTTTTGTAAAAAGCGATAATACGAATAATTATACATATCATACCGCTGATAATATAATTATTATTGCCGGAATTGAACAATCGGCAGATGTTGCTGTCTTCAATGTAAATGGTCAACAGGTATACCATTCTTTCGTGAATGATAATGCGGAGATCCCTGTGTCCGGAAAAGGTTTTTATATTGTACGCATTACTGAAAACGGAAAAACCACTTCCCTTAAAGTAGTCGTAAAATAAGTATTCAGAGAATTTTTTGAAATAATCTATTATCCGATATTGGAATTGTTATGGCAGACAAACAAAATCTGCCGTAACAACTCCATCCGGATATTCATTTGCCCTTTATTATTGTTTTTATCATAAAAATATAATCCATGAAATTACAAAAGACAAATAACTTAAAAATCGGGATACTATTATTCTTCTCTATGTTGACTTTTTCCCTTTCGGCTCAGAAAGCACCGGTGAAAGTAACCGGCCGTGTTTCGGATACTTCCGGGGAGCTGATGATTGGAGTAACCATTATGGAAAAAGGAACAACCAATGGTACTGTTACTAATATTGACGGTATTTATACTATGACTGTTTCCGGTAACAATGCAGTGCTGGTAGCCACTTATGTGGGTTATGAAACACAGGAACAAAAAGTTTCTACTTCCATTGTCGATTTTGTTTTAAAAGAAGATGTAAGTATGCTGGATGAGGTTCAGGTTGTTGGTTATGGTACACAGCGTAAGGTATCTGTATTAGGGGCGCAATCTTCTCTGAAAATGGAAGGTGTTAAAGCTCCTTCCGGTAATTTGGGAAATGCCCTTGCAGGAAGGGTTTCCGGTTTAGTAGCCGTACAACGCACAGGACTTCCTGGACACGATGACGCGGATATCTGGATCCGGGGTATTTCTACACTCACCAATGTAAATCAGGGTCCTCTTGTTTTGGTGGATGGTATTGAACGTGACTTCAATCAGTTGGATCCGGAAGATATTGAATCCGTATCTGTTTTGAAAGATGCTTCTTCTACTGCCGTTTATGGAGTACGTGGGGGTAATGGTGTAATTCTTATTACCACGAAACCAGGTATAGTAAGTCCTCCTAAATTCACTTTCGACTATTATGAAGGTGTAACCCGGTTCACTATGGTGCCGAAATTGGTTGATGCTTATCAGTATATGGATGCCGTTAATCAAGCCTATGTCAACTCGAAGGGAGGAAATCCGTATTATTCGCAGCAATATATTCTGAATACAAAAATGGCGAATGGTTTGCTACCTAATACAACAAACGACAGAACTATCAATCCATATCTTTATCCGGCTGTTGACTGGATGGATGAATTGTATAAGAGTTCTGGACGAAACCGGAAAGCGAACATGAATATAAGAGGAGGTGCTCCCAATGCAACTTATTATGTGTCATTGTCTTATTATGAAGAAGATGGTCTCACTAAAACAGATCCAAGACAGGATTATACTACCGAGATATCGTATAACCGGTATAACTTTCTGACCAATGTTAATATCAAGGCATCTCAAAAAACAAACTTGGATGTGGGTGTGCACGGCTGGTTTTCCAGTGGAAATTATCCTGCAGAGGATCTGGAAAAAACGATTTTTGACAGAGCTATGAATATCAATCCGGTATTATTTCCGAAAGAATTTCCTGATGGTAGAAATCCCGGATTCAGTCAATTTCAGAGGGAGTTCGATAATCCTTATGGATTATTGACTAAAAGAGGATACAAATCTGAATTCAGAACACAGGTGAATTCTAACCTCAAATTAACTCAGGAATTGGATTTCTTCGGATGGAGCAAAGGTTTGAAAGCACATGCTTTGATTGCATTCGATGTGGAGGATAACCAAACATTGAATTATAAAAAAGAAGAAAGTACCTGGATTGTAAGTGGTACAAAAGATGATATTAGCCTTGATGTGTGGGAGGACGATGTATATGATGACAAAGGTAATCTTATATTGCGAGAAGCTTTTATCAGCGGAGATCCTTCCATGAAATTTGACAGTGGCAGGGAGTCTTTTCGCAGTTTTTATGCAGAATTTGCATTGAACTATGCTCGTCGTTTCAACGAAGTTCATTATGTAACAGGCCTTGCCTTATTTAACCTGAAAGATTTCAGGGATCCCAATAAAAATTTGATAGGATCTTTACCCTATAGGGATATGAGTTTTTGCGGTCGCTTGACATATTCTTATAACGATCGCTATTTCCTTGAATTGAATGCAGGATATACTGGTTCGGAAAATTATCAGCCTGGAGACAGATATGGATTCTTCCCTGCGGCAGCAGTCGGCTGGGTACTTTCTAATGAGGCATTCTGGGAGCCGGTATCATCGCTTATTCCATTCCTGAAAATTCGCTATTCCAACGGAATTGTAGGGAATGACAGCATGGGAGATGATCGTTTTGGCTATGAAACAGAAATTAAAGACAAAAATGGCTATGGCTTTCAGATTAATAACGGTGGTGCTCCGGGTGGTATTGGATTCACTAAATACGGATACCATGCCCAGTGGTCGACCATTCAGAAACAAGATTTAGGGATTGAAATCAATTTCTTGAAAAACGATCTGGCATTTGTATTCGACCTGTTCAAAGAAAATCGGGAAAAAATATATATCAGAAGGGATAATCTTCCTGTTTATGCTGGTTATGCAGTAAATCCGTCTGCAAATACAGGTATTGTTGAAAATAAGGGTTTTGAAGCGTCCTTTGATTACAATCATCAGTTTGGCAAAGATCTGAATGTGGCTATCCGTGGTAACTTTACCATGAATCAGGATGAAGTAATAGAAGACGGTAAGCCGGTTGGTACTTATCCCTGGCAAAACACGGTGGGACATAATGTCTTGGCGCGTAAAGGATATATAGCCGAGGGACTGTATGCCAGTGAAGAAGAAATTCAAGCAAGAGGTATTACCCAGTTTGGAGAAACTTCTCCTGGACAATTGACAAAACCGGGAGATATCAAATATAAAGATCTAAACGGAGATAATCATATCGACGAATATGACGAAACTATTATCGGACGGGGCGATGTCCCCAAATATTATTATGGATTTGGAGGTGATATCCGTTACAAGAATTTGGGATTTGGTATTTTATTCCAGGGAACAGGCGATGCCGACAGGGTAATGGATGGTTCCGGTATTCGTCCGTTTACCCGTTCTACAGGGGGAGGAACTTTGTTTTCTAATATAGAAGACCGCTGGGATTCGAATAATCCAACAAACGACAATGTATTTTATCCGCGTTTGGCATGGGGTTCAGATGCTACATCGAATCAGAATAATTTCAAGACCAGTACATGGTGGCAGAAAGATATGAGTTTCTTACGCTTAAAACAATTTACAATTTCTTATTATTTCCCGAAAGCATGGTCGAAAAATACGTTTATAAACGGGGGCCGGTTTTATTTTATGGGATCGAATGTTTATACCTGGAGTAAATTTAAATTGTGGGATCCAGAATTAAATACGAATAATGGGAATAAATACCCGAATGTATCTAATTATTCATTAGGTGTTAATTTTAATTTCTGATGACCTATCAATTTTCTAAAACAGTTTATCACATGAAAAGAATATTTAAAAATATTATACTGGCTCTTGCAGCCATAATTGTCTGTACTTCCTGTGAAGATTATTTTGATACGATACCTGCAGATAATATATCGTTGGATATGGTTTTTTCCGATCGGAACCTTACTGCACAGTGGTTGTCAAATGTGTATTCATATTTGCCGGATGAAACGGAACAGAATTACACCGGCGATGATAATAAAACAAATGGAGTTTGGACTCCAGGATCAATTGAGGGCAAATTACCCTGGGATCATTGTAATTCCAACCTGATCAATAGTGGTACTCTTTATTCTTCTTCCGGATATGTTCAAAGTATGTGGAAGGCCTATTATAGAGGAATTCAGGCGGCTAACATATATATGGCGAACGTAGACAGATGCCCCGATATGAAGGTGCCCGAAAAAATCAGGTCAAAAGATGAAGCTCGGGCATTACGTGCTATTTTTTATTTCAACCTATTTAAGATTTATGGCCCCTTTGTTATCGTAGGAGATGAAATTTTCGATCCGGAAATACCTAATAACTCGATTTCATTTACGCGTAGCTCAGTCGATGAGTGTGTGAAATATATTGTTGATGAATTTGATACATTATTAGCAGCTGGGCATTTATTTTCTTTTTTTTGGCAAGGTTCCGGTGGCGTTAATGAATTTAATCCTAATTCGAAAGGTAATATCACAAAAGAAACTGTAGAGGCTATTCGTTCTCAGGTTTTATTGTATGCTGCCAGCTATCTGTTTAATGGAGATCCCTTTTATAAGAACCTGCAGGATCATACAGGAAAATACTTGTTTCCGCAGAATCGTGATCCATTAAAATGGGAAAAAGCAAGAAACGCTGCCAAGCATTTTATGGATAATAACCCGGATTTTAGATTGGTATATCGGGGTAAAACATATGATGCAAGGGTAGAATCTCCTGCATCTCCTAATTATCAGGCATTTAACTCTGTTAGTGAAGCTGCTATAGGGCGTGAGATGAATGAGGAAATGATATTTTTTAGTACCAGGAACGGAAATAATCTGTATTATTATATGACTCCGAAACATGCAGGTATCCAAGGTGCCAGTTCGGGAGGAGGAGCTTTATCTGTTCCGCTGCAGATGGTGGATTTGTATTTTACGAATAAAGGTATTCGCATTGAAGATGATCCTGCTTATTTTAACTACACCAATGCTGACGAGGAATTATTTACATCTACTAATATGTATGGAAGACCTGCTCCTCAAATCTATACTGATCCGGTAGATGGCTATATATATTTCACCGTGGGCACTGGATACCCGATCATGAAACAATTTTTTAACAGGGAACCCCGTTTTTATGCTGCTTTTACTTTTCAAAACCGTCTGTGGGATATTAGTGGGGCTGCGTGTTATTCGGATTTCTCTCTGAATGGAAATTCCGGACGTGCAAAAAACGGTCATGATTATCCTAAATCAGGTGTGTTGGCTCGTAAAAAACTGTCGAAAAACGGTCAAGGTCAGTTCAATATTTTTATCCGTTTATCGGAAATTTACCTGAATTATGCCGAAGCATCTAATGAATGTGGAGATATCGGAGAGGCTATTAAATATGTCAATAAGATTCGTTCACGTGCCGGTATCCCTGAATATAAAGGATATGGAGACGATGCCACTCCTCTCGATATCAGGGGGATGCAGAGAATTGAAATTCCACTCGACTACGAACATGTAACTAATGTTATCCGTCGTGAACGATTGATTGAGTTGGCCTATGAGAATCATCACTATTTTGATGTCCGCCGCTGGGGCGTTGCCGGGATGCCGCAAGGTGACGGATGGGTTTATCCTTCTTGGCATGCAGGTGGTGAAGGTGGTAATATGAAAGGTTTCGATGTGGAAATAAACATGCCTCCCGGATCTACCCTACCTGGTTCATTACAATTCTACAAAAGAGTAGATTGGGAAACCCGTATATATACCGAAAGAATGAAACTATTCCCGATTCCTCAGAATGAAATCAATATCAATCCGGCAATAGTGCAGAATACCGGTTGGGGTATCAAATAAATCTTGCTAATTATTACCAACAGGAGAAACACTCTGTTTTCCTGTTGGTAATAATTTTGATTCAATAAATAAACAATAATTGTCAGCAATGAAAAAAAACAGTATCATCCTACTAATCCTCCTAACAGGCGCTCTCTTTTCTTTGTCCGCCGCAATACCCAAACACCCCGTCGACTACGTAAATCCGTTGATGGGTACCGATTCAAAATTCGAACTGTCGAACGGAAATACTTATCCTGCTATTGCCATGCCCTGGGGGATGAATTTCTGGACACCGCAAACCGGAAGAATGGGAGAAGGCTGGACGTATACATACACATCGGAAAAAATAAGAGGATTCAAACAAACACATCAACCCAGTCCCTGGATGAATGATTACGGTCAGTTTTCCCTGATGCCGATTACCGGAAAACCGGTTTTTGACCAGGAGGAAAGATCCAGCTGGTTCAACCATAAATCGGAAATATCCAAACCGTATTATTACCGTGCTTTCCTGGCAGATCACAATGTGACTACAGAAATTGTACCTACGGAAAGAGCGGCCATGTTCCGGTTTACATTTCCGGAGACTGATCAGTCATCAGTGGTTATTGATGCGTTTGATAAGGGATCTTATGTAAAAATTATTCCTGAAGAGCAAAAGATAATAGGATATACTACCCGGAACAGTGGAGGTGTGCCGGATAATTTTAAAAATTATTTTGTCATTGTTTTTGACAAACCGTTTGAATATAAAGCTGTAGCCGGTAATAATGAAATCCGCAAAAACGAATTGGAAATCACCGATAATCATGCGGGAGCCATTATTGGTTTTCGTACCCACAAAGGAGAAGTGGTACATGCGCGCGTGGCATCGTCGTTTATCAGTTTCGAACAGGCTGCATTAAACCTGAAAGAATTAGGGAATCTGGGTTTTAACCAGTTGGTGGAAAAAGGCAAAGACCGCTGGAACGAAGTGTTGGGTAAAGTACAGGTAGAATCGGACGATATCGATCGCCTGCGTGTTTTTTATTCCTGTCTTTATCGCAGTGTTTTATTCCCCAGAATGTTGCATGAAATAGATGCCAATGGAAATGTGGTACATTATAGTCCGCATAACGGAAAAATCCTTCCCGGATATATGTTTACCGATACTGGTTTTTGGGATACTTTCCGTTGTTTGTTGCCATTCATCAATCTGGTTTACCCCTCGATGGGAGAAAAAATGCAGGAAGGTTTCCTGAACTCTTATCTTGAAAGCGGATTTTTCCCGGAATGGGCGAGTCCCGGGCACAGGGATTGTATGGTCGGAAATAATTCCACCTCTGTAGTGTTCGATGCTTATCAGAAAGGCCTGATTAAAAATAATGCGGAGAAAATGTATGAAGGATTGCTGTATGGAGCCAATCATCATCATCCGACCGTCAATTCATCCGGACGTTTGGGCTATCAGGAATATAATAAGCTGGGTTATGTTCCTATGGAAATCAACCAGAGTGCAGCCCGTACTTTGGAATATGCCTATAATGACTGGTGTATTTATCAAATGGGAAAAAAATTAAACAGACCGGCTAAAGAAATTAATTTGTATAAAACCCGTAGTTTGAATTATAAAAACCTTTTTAACAAACCATTTAACCTGATGTGTGGGAAAAACAGTGCAGGCGAGTTTAAACCCAACTTCGACCCGGTAGAATGGTGGGGGCCTTTTACGGAAGGTAACAGCTGGCATTATTCATGGGCGGCTTTTCACGACATGCAAGGCATGATCAACCTGATGGGAGGAAGCAAAGTATTTGTATCCATGCTCGATTCCGTTTTCTCTACTCCTCCTGTTTTTGGAAAAGGAGTCAGTACCCGTGGCAATTTTATCCATGAAATGCGAGAAATGCAGGTGATCGATATGGGACAATATGCCCATGGTAATCAACCTATACAGCACATGATCTATCTTTATAATTATGCCGGGGAACCCTGGAAAACACAGTATTGGATCCGAGAAGTATTGAACCGCTTGTACACTCCTGCTGCCGATGGCTATTGTGGGGATGAGGATAACGGACAAACGTCGGCCTGGTATGTGTTTTCCGCTTTGGGATTTTACTCCGTTTGCCCGGGAACCGGAGAGTATGTTATAGGTGCTCCTCTTTTCGAAAAAGCAACCATTCATCTGGAAAACGGAAAGAAAATTGAAATATCCGCTTCTGCCAACAGCGATGAAAACCGCTATATCCGGGAGATGCTTTACAACGGGCAAACTTATAACAAAAACTATCTGGATCACTCGTCTTTAATTAAAGGGGCAAAAATACAATGTACGATGAGTGATAAACCGAACAAACAAAGGGGAGTAACCCCGGCAGATTATCCTTATTCATTAACCAATGAAAAATAAACCATGAAACAATTCCTATTAATTATCATTTCGTTTTTTACCGGATATTTGTATGCTGCAGATATTGTTCCCGGACAAACCTACAAGATGTCCGCACAAGTTTCTGGAAGTAAAACACTCTGTGTAAAAAATGCATCGCTAAACAAGGATGCCGACGTGCAGATCTGGACGGAAACGAACGTAAATGCACAACGCTGGATTATTACACCGGCCGACAATAATATGTACCAGTTTACCAATGCCTATTCCGGTAAAATATTGTACCGGAAGGGGACAGCCGCCGATGGTGCTAAAATCTGTCAGTATGATAAAGACGACCTGACGGCCGGTAAGTGGGAGATCACACCGGTCGATGGACCTGCCGGTTATTTCTATATCAGCCAGATGGACAAGAACAATGTGGAAAAGTTATATCTGGAATTGTTAGACACTGCCGATGGATCATTGTTGGAATTGCATACTAAGAAAAGTGGTGCCGATGCTGTCTGGCAGATATGGAAACTGGATGCAGTAGATGCTCAATCTAACCGGCTGACATCTGCCATACAGGAGGATATGATGCAGGGATGGAAAAACAAGTATTATAAAAAAGCTTCACAGGGATATGTACTTGGAGGCGGAGGTTTCTGGGGAGATGCAGAAATGTTCGAAGCGGTGTTAGACGCTTATGAAACCACCGGTAGCCCTGTTCATGAAGATATGTTCAAACAATTATATTCCAATTTTACCTATAGAAAAGGTACTTACTGGCTTTCTAACGAATATAACGATGATATTGCCTGGATTGTAATCGCTTCTGTCCGTGCCTACCTGATGTTTGGCGACCAGAGCTATCTTTACAATGCGAAATCCAATTTCGATGCCATGTATTCCCGGGCTTTGTTGCCTTCCGGAATGCTCCGCTGGAAAGAATCTTCTGAAACTATTAACGGTACAAATTCCTGTATCAATGGTCCTGCCGAAGTCGCTGCCTGTTATTTAGGCCAGGCCACCAAAGATGACACTTATTATACCAAAGCAAAAGATCTCTATGCCCTTCAGAGGAAATACCTGTATGTACCTTCCTCCGGGCAGGTGTACGACAGTTTTTCGTGGGTGAATAATGTGCCTTCGGGATATAATTACTGGGCTTCTACCTATAATCAGGGAACTTTTCTGGGTGCTGCCGTAATGCTTTATAACCGTTACGGAGACGAACAATACAAGCAGGATGCTCAAATGATTATGAAATATACAACAGAAAATCTGTGTGATGCTAATGGCATCATTTCTGTCTGCCAGGTGGCTACCGGCGACTTGGCCGGATTCAAAGGGATTTTGATGCGTTATGCCCGCCGTTTTATCGTCGATCTGGGCCATCCGGAATATGTGGAATGGATGCAGAAAAATGCACTTCAGGCATATAATACCCGGAATTCAAGCGGAGTATCTTCTTCTGCATGGTTGACAAAAACTCCGGAGAATTACATCTTTCAGGACTGGGTTAACCAGTGTATTTCAGACTGTGAAAAAAATAATAACTGTAAAGGCACTTATGTTTCAGACTGTGGAAAAAGTCACACGATCAATACCGATCCGTTCGGCCCTTCTACCGCTGTTTCTGCCGCATTTAATGCTCCGTTGGATAAAAATCTGATTTTCAAGGATGCATTCTCGAGAATAGAAGCCGAAAATTTTGACTATATCAAAGGTGTGCATGTTAAAGCCGGAACCGACGATACTACTCCTAACCTGGAAAATATCAAAGATGGTTTTTATACCGGATACAATAATGTGAATTTTGGTAATAACCTGGCTACAGGAATAGAAGTAAGGGTGTCAAAAGCAGAACTCCGCAGTACCCTGATGAAAATTTATCTGGATAGTCCTTCCGGTACACTGATCGGAACCATAACCCTTCCCAGGGAAGGTGATGACTGGCAGACTTATTCTTGTCCGTTGACCACGCCTGTCGATGGGATGCATAATGTTTATATCGTATATGGGGGTACTTCCGGCTATGAGTTGGCTAAATTCAATTATTTCCGTTTTACGGCAGATAGTTATACTTATCCGGATATTACAGACAATGGAGGCTTGATTACATCTTCTCATGAATTATCGGATAGTGGCTTACAGAGCGTAATTGATAATCGTTTAAGCACTGTTTCCGTGATTACAACTGAAAATAATCAGGAAAGAATATGGCTCACTTATCAATCGCCTGTACCGGTATGGCTGAAAGGGTATGCTCTGGGTGTAGGATCTACGAGGGCATATGATCCGAAATCATGGAATCTGCAGGCCTCGAACAATGGGAACGATTGGGTGGATCTGGATACACAATCCGGGCAGGTATTCGACGCCAAATACCAGAAAAAACAATATGATGTTTCAACAACAATGGCCTATACCTATTTTCGACTGAATGTTACGGAAAGGGTCGGACATGAAGAAGATCATCCTCTTCTCAGAAAAGCTTTATATTTGTCTGAATGGCAACTTTACGGGGGCGCTTTGTTCGATAAAGATATTACAGCCGATGGCGGAGTCCTGACCACGCAATATCCAGGAACTGAAACTGAAGGAACAGCAGTCAAATTGACGGATAAAGCTATAAACTCCAAATACAGGGTAAGTAGCCAGTCGGACCTGTGGATCGATTATAAGTCTAACGCAAATTACAAACTGGCATCTTACAGCCTTACATCAGCAGATAATACTCCTGAAAGCGATCCGAAAAACTGGATATTGTATGCTTCGGGAGATGGCCAGGTTTGGACGGAAATAGATCGTCAAATTAACCAACAATTCCCATACAGGAATGTCACACAAACTTATTTCTGTACTGTTGATGCGGGCTACCGGTATTTCAGGCTGCATATCACGGCCAATAACGGTTCTTCTGATACGCAATTAGCAGAATGGCAACTCATGGGAAATTATTATTACGACTATTTCTATCATGATATTACGCATAATGGAGGTGAACTGACTTCCTCCCAGGATTTGCTGGTTAACTCGGAAAACCTGAAGGCGCTGACGGATAACAACGGAAATACCCAGTATGTCCTGAGAGCATCTAATGTAAGTACATCTACCCCGGCGTGGATACAATATAAATCTACAACTCCGGTTCAATTACGCGCTTATTCTATCTCCATAGGAGATGATATTAATAAAACTCCAAGGAACTGGACCTTACAGGTGTCGAACGATGGAACTCAATGGAGTACTCTCAATACCCGTTCCAATATTACATACGCCCTGAGAGGAGAACGAAAAGTGTATGAAGTCTCTACTTCAAATAAATTCACCTATTTCCGTATCAACATTACCCGGCTTACCGGAGACGATGCCGATGAAGTGAGGCTTACGGAATGGGAATTGCATGGAACAGGTATCCTGGCTGACGATGTGACTGCCAATGGAGGAGTAATCGAATCTGAATATGCCGGAAACAGTAGTAGTGAAAGAGTCGAAAAACTTAAAGACAAACTGTCTGATACTAAATATTGTGGTAATTTTTCAACCTCTTCATGGTTTAGCTATCAGTCTACCGTACCGGCGAAAGTCACGGCATATAGCATTACATCGGCTAACGATAACCCTTCAAGAGATCCTAAAGATTGGGTGCTGGAAGCATCTTCCGATGGAAACAGCTGGGTGGAAATCGATTCCCGGAAAGATCAGCTGTTCCCCTATCGCTATGTGACTCAGTTTTATTCCTGTAATAAAGCAAAAACAGAATATACCTATTTCAGGTTGAATGTTACCGGAAATAACGGAGCGAATCTCCTTCAGTTCGCCGAATGGCAGTTGTTGGAATTCGATGTGAATACAAGCATTCCTCAGGCTCCTGAAAAACAAATGGATATCCGGATCTATCCCAATCCGGTAAGTGATTATCTGTATGTGGATATGCCGGAAAACGGACGGATCGAAATTTACAGCATTGCCGGACGCCTGATTTTTGCACAGAATGCAGAAGCAGGAGTCAAATCTATCCCGGTGGGCGAATACGGGAAAGGACTGTATCTTATAAGAATCAAATCGGAAGAAAAAATAGTTAATAAGAAATTTATCAAAAGATAAATCGACAATTGAAAGGGTATTTTCAACCGACATGTTATTTGCTCAAAATGAAACAATGGTTACAATTTCTAATTTTTAAATTTGTATTTATGAAAAAAATTAACATTACTAATCGATGGTTTGCCTTATTGGCAATCTGCTGCGTTTGTTTCGCCCCTGCATTTGGGCAAACAATCGAAATTACTGATGTTGCCGGGCTTCGGGCTCTCCGAAGTGACGCCAACGAGGCCGCTGATAAAAGTTATATTCTGATGAATGATATCGATCTGGCCGGTGAAACCTGGACAGAATCCCAATTAGTCTGGAGTTTCAAAGGAACATTCGATGGCAATGGGCATGTTATTAAAAACTTTACTTTTAATGGTACCACATCGGATGCTACCGGTTTTTTCCGGTATGTAAGGGGTACCGTCAAAAATCTGGGATTTGAAAATGCCAGTGTGAATGGAGCTTCCAATGGGAACGGTACAGGAATCATTGTAGGTGGACTTCGTGGAGGTATACTGGAAAACTGCTGGGTCATCAATAGTACTGTCACTAAATCGGCAGATAGATTAGGTGGTCTTGTCGGTAATGCGGATAAGGATAATGCAGCACAGTCTCCGAAAATTATTAATTGCCGTGTGCTCAATACTTCGGTTACAGGAACGGGATTGGTTGGAGGTATTGTTGGCCGGACATGTCAAAGCACCATTGTTGAAAAATGTTATGCAGAAAAAGCAACGATCTATGGAAACGGAGATGTGGGAGGTGTTGTAGGACGTTTGTTTGAATCAATTCTCAAACTGTCGTATTCTTCAGACTGTTCTATTAGTGGAAATGATAATGTGGGAGGTGTCCTGGGTCGCTTGTTCGGTTCTACATCTACATCTACTATTATTGAAAATTGTTATTCTTCAGCTGATGTGACTTCCCGCTCTTATCAGGCTGGTGGAGTTGTAGGGCAGGCAACCGATAATGGGATTAGTATAATTTCTAATTGCTATTTTTCTGGTAAGCTTACCCGTAATGGAACAAATAGGGCCGGTGGAATCATGGCCCTGGTAGGTGTGGACAATAAAGTTACCATTGAAAATTGTGTGAACCTGGCAGCTGAGGTTATCAGCTCGGAGATTTACAGAATCACAAGTCTAAATGGAAAAACAGCTACTCTTACAAATAATTATGCTTTGGAATCACTTACAAATACCCATGGAGGGGCTTCGGAAAATGGAATCAGTATTTCTGCAGGGATGGCTAAAACCCAATCCTTTTACCTGAATACATTAGGTTGGGATTTTAATGATAACTGGATTTTATTGAAAGATGGATATCCGGTACTTAAATGGCAAACAGCTTCCGGACTGGCTATCAAAACTCCGGTAATGAACCTGAATAAAACTTATGTATTGCAGAATGGAGAGTCAATCGACCTGAATAAAATTATCACCTATAATGGCGTTCGCTTGTCCTATACAAAGAACAGTAATAAAATTAATATTGTTGATAATATTGTTACGCCGGAAGGAACCATTAACAGCCTGGAAAGAGTCACTGTTACTATCTCTGCGATACCTGGGTTTATTTTGGACAAGACAGTGGTAAATATTGTATTAATGCCTGCGGGAATTGTCGGAATTTCTACTCCTGAAGATTTGGAACTTGTAAATTCTAATTCTACAAAAAGTTTTGAGTTGAAAAATAATATTGATATGAGCGGTATCGCATTTACCGGATTATGTACGGAAAGTGTTCCTTTTACCGGTACATTTGATGGAAAAGGATATGTGATCTCCGGACTTTCATATGATAATGAGTCGACCGGTATAATGGGATTATTCCGGAAAACCAAGGGTGCAACCATCAAAAACCTGGGCATTGAAAATGCGAACTTCAAAGGTGGAAGTGATATAGGCGGAATTGTAGGTATTGCCGAAGGTGGAAAAATAGAACAGTGTTATGTAAATAATAGTTCTGTCAATGCAAATGATCGCGCAGGTGGTATTGCTGGAAGAGTTCTGAGCGGAATTCAAATTGAAGACTGTTATGTAAATGCTCTTATTACAGGACGTAGTCATCAGTTGGGAGGTATTGCGGCAGCTGCTTTTAGCGGAGGTGCTAAAATTAAGAATTGCTACTTTGTCGGGGAACTTCAGGGTGGAGGACATGGTGGAGCCATGATCGGATTGATTGACCAGGATGGTGATGTTTATATTGAAAATTGCCTGAATCTTTCATCTTTTGTAACTGGCTATGGCCCATATCGTATTTGTAGCTGGGGAAGCCGGGAAAGTTACGCCCATTTTACCAATAACTATTCTGTCAGCACTACTTTGGTCGGAAGTAATCTCTCTACCGCTGTTGTAGTAACTGATGGTACAGCTACCAATAGGAATGGTTTGAACCTGTCTGATGATGCAGATGCTAAGTCTTCTGCATTCTATAGTGGAACACTAACCTGGAATTTTACTGATGTCTGGACTTTTGATGGTGGAAATGATTATCCTGTGTTGAAAGTATTTAAAATGAATTCTCCAGTACAAACTCAATCTGCAGAGTGTTTGTATACAGTTTGTACCTCTAATGGAACCATCTGTATCTCTAACCTGGAGGAAAATACAGTGATAACCATCTATAATATTTATGGACAATTAGTTACGAAGGAAAAAGCTTCCGGAGAATATACTTATCAATTACCTGCAAAAGGCTTGTATATAGTTAAAATTGTTGCCGGAGTAAAAGAATCTGTTGCAAAAGTAGTCAACAAGTAATATTCTGATGTAATAAACGGGTAATAAATGCAGAAATGCTGAAGAAGGTGTGTTAAATACTGAAAATACACCTTCTTTAGCTTTCTTCAAATTCAAAAATTAAAGTAAAACTTATGAAGAACGCAAAATCTTACATCATCTTAATCCTTTCCTTTTTTATTATTTCTGTTTCCCTTTATGGAAAGGATATCCGGATATTGGCTATCGGTAATAGCTTCTCGGAAGATGCCGTAGAACAATATTTATACGAACTTGCCGAAAAAAATGGAGATAAACTGATTATCGGAAATGCTTATCGTGGCGGACAGGGATTTGAATCTCACTGGAACGTGGTAAATAACAATATCGCCGATTTTGAATACCGTAAAGTGGTAAATGGAGTCAGGACCAACAATACCGGCAAAACACTCGAATACTGTATACTCGATGAGGCTTGGGATTATATTACTTTCCAACAGGTAAGCCAGGATTCTGGACTTCCCAATACTTATGAACCCTGGTTGGGTTATCTACTGAATTATGTAAAAGCAAAAGCGACAAATCCGTTGGTGAAATATGCCATACACCGTACCTGGGCGTATGCCAAAGACTCTACTCATAGCGGATTTGCTAACTATAATAATAATCAGACCACTATGTTTCAAGCCATTGTTACTGCTACAAACACGGCAATGGCTAATCACAGCGAACTCGAAATCCTGATTCCTGCAGGAACTGCTATTCAAAATGGAAGAAGCAGTTTCCTGGGAGATATATTCAATCGCGATGGTTATCACCTGACTTATGGTTTAGGTCGCTATACCGCTGCTTGTACCTGGTTAGAAGTTTTTACCGGAAAAAGCCCGGTGGGTAATACCTACCGTCCTTCAACTGTAAGTGAAATCGAAGCATTGGTAGCTCAACATTCGGCCCATGCTGCCGTAACTACCCCGAATGCTGTTACTTCTATGAGTAATATGGGATATACCGGTGACAATACAATTGTTCCGCTTGCTCCCATAAAAATTAACATGGGGAGTATCACAACTGCTACCGGTTGGAATAGTGTGGCACTAACTAATAAATATGTTTTCGGTCTAAAAGATACCGGAGGAAGTGATACTGAAATGATTGTTATGCTGGATGACGACTTTAATGAAGCCAATACAGCAGGGGCAACATCTACCACTACTTCTTTGAATATGCCGGAAGATGTTTCTAAGTCGAGCTTATGGGGTTATTCCAAAGGAAATTTTGAGAATCGGACAATTCAGCCTACAGGAGGATTTATGTTCTCTCACCTGAATAAAAATTTAGTATACGACTTCTATATTTTCTCTTCCAGACAAGGTTCCAGTGATAACCGCGAAACCCAACACCTATTATTTGGAGAAAACAGAAAGCGCACTTTTGTAAATGCGGCAAACAATACTTCTGTACTTGCTTTTGTGAAAGCAATCAAACCGAATGCCAAGGGTGAAATAAAGTTGACTGTCAGCGCAGGTCCGAATAACAACAACGTTAATAGTTTCTATTATATTAACGCCTTGCAGATTGTAGCTCGGGAATATCAAAATGGTGATTTTGACGACAACGAAGATCTCGATAAACCAATAGAACTTAAATCAGAGGCCGACCTGGTTGGAATGGCGGCTACCCAGATCAATTCGAATAATTACATCCTGTTGAATGATATTACCGTATCGGGAGACTGGACGGCGGCAAATTTAGTTTCTGTTTATAGTGGAACTTTCAATGGAAATAATCACGTGATCCGGGGCATTAAGATAAATGATGCATCTACCGAACAGATTGGTTTGTTCAGGCATTTGAGCGGAACGATTAAAAATTTAGGAATTGAAAATGCTTCAATTAACGGAAATGCCAATGTCGGCGGATTTGCCGGTAAAATACAGGGTGGTACTATTGAGAATTGTTATATCTCTAACAGTTATATTGAAGGCCGTGATCATGTTGGCTCTTTGGCCGGACAATTGGAACGCGGTGACAATGGCGGTGGGTTGATTCAAAACTGTTATTCTTCGTCAACCGTTTATTCGAGAGAATTTCAGGGTGGTGGTCTTGTTGGTGTATCTGAAGGAAGTGATCCTGCTGGACGTATTGCCAACTGTTATTTCTCCGGTTTATTGACAGTGAAGAATTCTAATCGTGCAGGTGGTATCGTAGCCTTAAAAAATAATGCATCTGCCCTTACGATACAAAACTGCGTGAATCTGGCTGAGGAAGTAAATTGTGGTGCCCGTTACCGGATTGCCAGTATCAACGGCACGGCTAATGCAACATTCACCAATAATTATGCCTTGTCTACTCATACTTTTACGGATTCGGGTAGTGCGAATGTTACTGCTGAAAACGGAACAGATGTTACTGCTTCAAAAGCAAAAACCAAAGCGTTCTATCAAAACGATTTAGGCTGGGATTTTGATCAGACCTGGGAAATGTTGGAGGCCGGTTATCCCGTGCTGAAGATACAGCAAAAACCAGTGAAAGTTCAATTGACAAATGTGAAAGATATATATGCTTTGCAAACCGGCAATACAATCGATCTGAAGGAAATCAAGTCGCTCAGAGGACTCGACCTGAATTTTACAGGAAGTAATTCTAAATTAAATATTGTCAATAATATTGCAACGGTAACAGGTTCAATCAATGCTCCGGAAGATGCCGATATTACGATTTCTGCTCAGAGCACGGATTATGAATTGACAAATGGTGTTTTACGTATAAAACTAATACCGACAGGTGCGATTAAGATTTCTGCTTCGGGAGATTTACCATTGGTGACTGCTAATCCGACCTTGACTTTTGAACTTGCCGGGGATATAGATATGACTGGTGTTGGTTTTGCAGGATTATGTTCTGAAAACGAGCCGTTTACAGGAACTTTTGATGGAAAAGGACATGTAATCAAAGGTCTCAAATATGAAAATACCGGAACATCGCTTATCGGATTGTTCAGGAAAACAAAAGATGCAACAGTCAAAGATTTAGGATTAGAAGGACTGTCTTTCAATGGATACGACAATATCGCAGGATTTGCCGGTATTATGGAAGGAGGCACAATATCACGCTGTTATGTTGCCAACAGTTCTATTGAAGCAAGAGACAGGGCCGCCGGAATTGCCGGTTATGCAAAGTCGGGAGCAATTATCGAAAACTGCTACATTTCTGCGACCATTAAGGCCCGGGAACATCAGTCGTCCGGAATTACAGCGGCTACTTTTGAAGGAGGAGCCACCGTTAAGAATTGTTACTATACAGGAACGCTTTCCGCAGGTGGTCATGTCGGTTCTATGGTGGGACTGATAGATAGAGATGGAAATGTATATATCGAAAATTGCTTGAATCTGGCAACGTCTATCAAAGGAGGAACCCCTTTCCGTATTTGCAGTTGGAGTGGACGCGAAAGTTTCGCTAAGTTCAATAATAATTATTCCATCAGCACCACATTAGTCGGTTCTCAAACTATTGCAGACGGTACTGCGTATAACCGTAACGGGTTGAACCTCCCGAACGATGCCGATGCCATGTCGAAAACTTTCTATACAGGAACCTTGCACTGGGATTTTACAGATGTCTGGACTATCGTAGATGCTTATCCGATCCTGAAATGGCAGCAGCAGAATTCTTCTATGGGAGAACGGATTGTTTCGGAGTTGTACAATATCCGTGTTTCAGACAATGTGTTGACTGTTTCCGGTCTGGACGCAAATACGGCAGTAATACTGTATAACATTCACGGACAATTAATCTCCGAAAGAAAAGCCACCGGAGAATACACCTGTTCTTTACCGGCAAAAGGATTGTATATCCTTAAAATCGTTGCCAATGGAACCGGCTCGGTAATGAAAGTAATGAATCCGTAATTAATACGGTTATGAGGATGTGTCAATAGTTGATTTTTTAGATATTCTCACTATTGGCACATCATTAATTCACTAAAGAACCCCAAATAACATGTTATTAAATTGGCCTTTGCCAATTTAATAATTTTCAATTCTCAATTTTCAATTTTCAATTATTTACAAATGAATCATATACGACTTGTCTCCGTTCTAACCTTTCTCTTCTTCCACTTATACGCTTCGGCCCAATTCCCGATAATATTGGAAGCCGAAGATGCTAAACTATTCGGTGATTTGAAAACATCCTCTGTTTCCGGTTTTTCCGGCGGCAAGTACGTACATGATTTTCTGATCAATACAGATTCCTACTATTTGTATGAGAATGTGGAGATTGCCCAGGCCGGTACCTATGAATTCCGTGCCTACTCCATGGGCAGCGCCCGTCCCTTCTCCGTGAAGGTAAACCAATACGAGCGGAAACTGCTTTGGTCAAAAGATTCTAAAGACTGGAATGCTCCGCCACCCAGTACCACTTCTACTTTTATTTACCTGGATGCCGGTACCAATGTAATACGTATTGGTGCAGAAAAGGAAAACGGCCCGAACTTCGATAAATTTGAAATCTACCGGACCTCTACGGTTATACCCCGTCCGTCCACTGTGAACATGGCTTATCCCTCTGATTTTACAGACGATGCCATTATCACGGCCGAACATAACAATGCGAGCCTTGCATTTTTAACAGATAATAATGAGCAAACATATTACGAAGTACCCGGAGTAACATCTACCACGATTACTGTTGATTGTAAAGAGCCGAAGGTAGTCACCTCCATGCTTCTTGCTGCGGGAAGAGGCGTTTCTGTGAATACATGGAAAGTGGAATACTCAACGGATGGAAGTACCTGGAAACGCTTGAATTATGCATCTTATAAGTTAGTGGGCATGGGCGATCTTACATTGTTAGCCTATACCCGGAATACAACCAATGCCAGTACCTATGCTGCCCGTTACTACCGGCTGACCGCAACCGGCAGCACCGATATAAAAATTGCCGAATGGCAACTGTTCGGTATCCCGTTTGTAGATAACACATTGCCTTTCCCTGTCGATATCACAGCCGGGACGACACCCGCAAATCAACTGTCCGGTTCTCCGTTGGGCAAAAGCGGTGAAACCCTCACGCGCCTGTTTGACCGTAAAATGGAAACCAAATATTGTGCGGATGGTACCGGTTTTTATGTACAATATCTATTGGATAAAGCCTATAAATTCAGTTCCTATTCTGTTACATCCGCCAATGATGCTCCCGAACGGGATCCGAAACTCTGGAGTTTCAGCGGCTATAACCCGGAAGAAGGTTGGATCGAACTGGATGAACGAACCGACATCAGTTTTCCCGGGCGGTATACTACCCTGACATTCAATATTCGTTCAGATAAAGAATTTACTGCGTTTATGCTGGAAGTTTCGAGCATCAAAGCAGGCAGCACCGTTCAACTGGGTAATTGTCAGGTTTTCGGGACACCTACCGGTAACCCTGCAGTTACTCCCGAAGTTCCGGGAACTTCCGGTACATCTGCCGAACGCGCCGCTACCCTGGTACGTTTGATGACCAAAAGCGAAAAGCTCTCGTATGTGGGGGGTGTAGATTGGATGTATACCAGAGATATCCCCCGGTTGGGCATTCCGAGGATGAAAATGTCGGATGGTCCTCAAGGCCTTGGCACCTGGGGAGAATCGACAGCTTACCCCTGTGCTCTGCTTCTGGCCGCCTCGTGGAACGAGCCCCTGGCCTGGTCTTACGGCGAAGCGCTTGCACTGGATTGCCGCGCTCGTGGTGTGAATATCCTGCTGGGTCCAGGTGTGAATATTCACCGAGCTCCGATGTGTGGCCGTAACTTCGAATATATGGGAGAAGACCCCTACCTGACTTCCCGCACGGCAGTAGGCTATATCAAAGGTCTGCAGGATAACGGTGTGATGGGTGTGATCAAACACTTTACGGCGAACTTTCAGGAGTACGACCGGAACTATATCAGTTCAGATATAGATAAACGTACCTTAAATGAAATCTATTTTCCGGCATTCAAAGCAGCCGTACAGGAAGCGAAAGTGGGTAGTGTGATGAGCAGTTATAACCTGCTGAACGGTATATGGACCACACATGATCCCTGGTTGCTTCGTACTGTCCTTCGCGACCAATGGGGCTTTCAAGGTATCCTGATGTCGGACTGGGGTTCCACCCATGCCTGCCTTCCGGCAGCGAATGCGGGCCTTGACCTTGAAATGGCCGGAGGTGAAAAAATGAATCCTGACAGCCTGCGGTATTACCTGAGGGAGGGCAGTTTGAGCATGCAAACAATCAATGAAAAAGTATACCATATCCTGGAAACCATGATTCGCTTCGGCTTTATGGACAAAGTACAAACTGATCCGTCGATCCCCCTGGATAATCCTTATACTTCTCAAGCTGCACTGAAAGTAGCCCGAGAAGGGATGGTACTGCTGAAAAACGAGAATAATATTCTTCCTCTGAAATCAGATAAAATAAAAAAAGTGGTTGTTGTAGGAAGAAATTCCGGCCGCTATGTTACCGGTGGCGGCAGCGGGCGTGTAGATCCGATCCATTATGTCAGCTTCTATGACGGTATCGCCGCTTTAGGAGCTAAAAAGGGCATCGAAGTAAGCTATATCGACGAGTACGATCATATGGACCGGGTAATGTATACCTCTACAGGATCAAATGAAAAAGGATTCAAGGGAGAATATTTCAATAATACCAGTCTGCAGGGTACTGCCACAGGCACGCGTACCGACAAGAAGATCGATTTTAACTTCCAGACAGGCACCGGTGTATCTGGTATCGGTACCGGAAACTACAGTGTTCGTTGGACGGGAGAGTTACGCCCGGAGGAAAGTGGCGAGTATACCTTTACCCTGGGTGGTGACGACGGTTTCCGGTTGTATATCAATGACACGAAAGTGATCGATGATTGGAACGACGGGCAGGAAAGATATAAAACTTATAAACAGACCCTGACGGCTGGCAGCAAATACCAGATCAAGGTGGAATATTACCAGGGTGGCGGTGCAGCGATTATTGACTTTTACTGGTCAAAAACCGGTGCCGGCGATTACTTCCTGACTACATTGAATGCAGCTGATGCTGTTATTGCCTGCATCGGTCATGACTCGAGTTCGGAAGCCGAAGCAGGCGACCGCTCCTTCGAATTGCCATCGTACTCAAAAGCCCTTATTGCAAAAGCCATCCAAAGCCAGAAACCGGTAATCGCAGTAGTCAATGCGGGAGGAAATGTTGAAATGCAATCGTGGGAACCCTCGCTGAAAGGACTGTTGTGGGCATGGTATGCCGGTCAGGAAGGTGGTACTGCTTTGGCAGAGATACTGTTTGGAGATGTGAATCCATCCGGCAAATTACCGGTCACATTTGAAAAGAAATGGAGTGACAATCCGGTTTATAACTCCTATTACGATAGCGACGGAGATAAACATGTACGGTTTACGGAAGGAATCTTTATGGGTTATCGTGGCTATGACAAGTTGGGCCGCACAGTACAGTATCCGTTTGGTTACGGTTTATCTTACACGACTTTCAACCTGTCTCAACTCACCAGTGAAGAAACAACAGAAAACAACGCTTTATTAAAAGTCACCTGCGAACTGAAGAATACGGGTGGCGTAGCGGGAGCACAGGTAGTGCAGTTGTATGTCGGGAAAAAAGATGGCTCTCCGGTAGAACGTCCTCAAAAAGAGTTGAAGGCATACAGAAAGGTTTATCTGGAACCGGGTGAAAGCCAGGTGGTGACGATGTATCTGTCGAAAGATGCGTTTTCCTATTTTGATATAGACAAAAATACTTTCGTAGTGGATGAAGGAAAATATGAACTGTCTCTCGGATTCTCATCAAGAGATATCCGTTTGACAAAGGAAACCAATGTTGAAGATAATACAAATCTGAAGATGCTATCCCTGGCTTCAGCCGGTCTTCATCCCTCGGTTGTCAATATGGGTGAATCGGTTACAATTGGTGCCGGTATTGCTTCGGACATCCGGATCTATGATCCTTCGGGGGTATTGAGATCGCATCAGAAGAACTCAGATATCATCACTACTTATCATCTGTCGAGAGGAATGTATATTGCACATATAGGTGTTGAGAACAGAGATTTGAGAGGGAAATTTATTGTGAAATAAACCATTGAAGTCGTCATAAAATGGAAATATTGAATTTGAAACAATTTATTTGTCTTATCTTTTTAAGCTTTGCAACTGGTATATATGCTCAAAACGAAGAGCAGTCCGTTTTATTAAACGAAGGGGGTACGAAGTCTGAAAATTATTATGAGGAAATACCTTATGAAGAAATAACCGGAAAAATTATTATTAATATTCCTTTTAATGGCAAATCCAGAAGGTTCCTTTTGGATACAGGGGCTCCGACTACTATTTCCAAAAGCTTATATAAGGAATTGAATGTAGGTGCAATCGGGAATAAGATAGCAATAGATGTGTCAGGACTGGAAGGTTCTATGCAAGTAGTGACGTTGCCGGAAATACAAATAGGAAAGATCGTATTTAATGATATCCCTTCTCTGGTTTCGCCTGAAGTGGAATTATTTACTTGCTATAATCTTGATGGGGTTATCGGAAGTAATTTATTGAGGAATTCGATTGTTCATTTCGATTCGAAAAAGAAAGTAATTATTCTAACAGACGATGATTCCCGTTTTGATGGTATTTCTACGGAATTGTTTTTAGATTCGGCTCAAAGTTCTCCTCATATTAAGCTATATCTTGAAAATGATGCCCGTAAAATGAGAGTCGGAGAAAGCAATGTATTGTTTGATACCGGAGATAGAGTTTTTTATACACATTCTATCCATATCTATAAAAAAATATTGGAAGCAGGATTAGACGGATTATTTGAAAAAATAGGAGAAGGTAACGGAATTTCCAGTGGAATAGGTTTACATGGTCTGGCCGAAGACCAGGATCATTATTTACTGAAATTGCCAGGACTGATAATCAATGGGATGGCATTTACTAACCTTACGGTAGAAACAACACATTCCGAAAGTTCCCGTATCGGTACAGAACTCCTGAAATACACAAAAGTTACCCTGGATTATAAAAACAAAAAAATATACCTGAATCCTTATGGAATCGATATGACTGCCCCCCAATGGGGTATTGCCCCATCATTTAAAAATGATAAGCTCATTGTAGGAATGATTTGGGACTCCTCTTTGAAAGATCAGATAAATGTTGGAGATGAAATTTTGAAATTTGGAAATATCGATTGCCGGAATCTGAAGATTTGTGATGCGATTACTTCAGATGAAATTTTTTACCAGGATAAAGACCATGTAATCCTTCTCGTAAAAGATATCAATACAGGAAAGAAAAAGAGTATAGAAATTTATCGGAAATAAGTAGAAAATCTAAATGAAATAACAATGAAAAAAAATGTACTGATTTGTGTGTTGTTAAGCCTGCTTACAGTCGGGAGCAAGGCTCAGAATTATTCTAAAATTTATGCTGTAGGTGCTGCTTTTGATTGTGGATGGACTGCAGAAAAAGCATACGAGATGGATAAAGAAGATAATGGCGTGTTTACCTGGACGGGTCACATGAAATCGGGCGATTTCAAATTTCTTCTCAAAACCACTCCTTCCGATCTTTGGATCAATTGCCTGAATGCAAAAGTGGCCAATGAAAAAATTGTTGTAGGGAAAACGCATGAGATCGTGTATGTGGAAAATTCCCGTGTCACAGACAACGATTATAAGTTCATGATGGCAGATGAAGGAACATTCAAGGTGATAGTAGATACCAAGAATATGACATTAGCCATCACTAAAAGCGATCTGATTTCGGTCTCCGGTATAGACGGAAAGGGAAAACGAATCGTCAATATACATTCTTGCAGCGGTAAAACGAATGGAGATGAAACTCCCTATAAATTATTGTTAGGAAGAGATGAAAATCTGAAAGATAGCAAAAATAAATGGGCCTATAATGGAGCAGACCCCTGGGTGATCTTTTCCATGCCGGCTATTTATTCCATTAATAAGTTCGGGTTCCGCGACGGGCGCATCAAAGAAACCGGTACAAGTGTAAAAAATCTTCCCGAATATAAAGTTTATGTAAGTACTACCGGAACAGATGATGCCGATTGGACAGAAATTATTCATGAAACCAATGTGGGAAGCTTAGATGAAAAACTAGTAAAAATCACTCCGGTGGAAGCCCGTTATATTAAGTTTGTTCCGGTAAAAGACCCGACTGATGCGTATATCCGTATTTATGGTGTAGATATTTATGGAACATTTGTGCGCTCGCTGAATGAAGAAATTATCAGCGCAGGAAAAACAATTGTAAATTACAGTTCCTGCTGGAGTCACCGGGAAACGCCTGCCAATATATTGGATGGTAATTCTACTGCTGCGTCCGGAACGGATGCGAATAACCCCTGGGCATTTGGGAAAGCATCTACCAACGCCTGGGTGACTATCGATCTGGAAGATACCTATGAAATCAGGAAATTTATTCTGACAGACAGCGAAGAATGGCTTACTGGATGTAAATTATATACCAGTAGCTTTATTGGAAAAGATAGTGATTGGAAGTTGATTTTTGAAGGTTCTTTCGATAAAATGCTGGAAAAGAAAGAAGGAATTATTACAACAACCTTGCCCGCTATCGGAAGATACCTCAAATTGGAGATACCTGTTGAATATCAGCAGGGATTAGCCCGCATCCGGGAGTTAGAAGTTTATGGAAAGCTGGCCGACAAACCGGCTATCACCACCAACCACGCAGATCTGAAAGCCGCTTACGAGCTGGCACTGTGGACAGTAAACCTGAATACTACCCGGGACGGAATCCTGAAAGCCGGTGCACGGTACGACGGGAAATGGACCCGCGACTTATCTATCAACGTCTGGAACGGCTATTCTTTCCTGCAACCGGAAATTGCCAAAAATTCGTTGTTGAGCTTACTGGAAACAAATGCGGAACAAACCATCGGTGCTGAATACTGGGACAAAATCATTTGGGTGAAAGGGGCTTACGAGTATTATCTGGCTACCGGCGACTTGCAATTTCTCGATCAGGCCCTTGTGAGTGGATATAACACCATGAACCAACTGGAAAAAATGACACGGGGCAGCGACCCTGTATTCGATACTCAATATGGCCTTTTTACAGGACCTTCCGTGTTTAACGATGGTATCGCAGGGTATGAAGTACCTGTATTTGCCGGTGACCAGTTAGGAGGAGCAGTGGTTAGCCATCCGGCCCATACGAAAATCAAATGTTTAAGTACGAACTGTATTTATTATGAAGCTTACGTCTTATTAGCCAGGATGGCTACCATCCTGGGAGATAATATCCTGATTCCGGTTCTGGAATCTAAAGCGGCTGCATTAAAAAGTAACATCCGTACTCACCTGTTCAATGTGCAAACCGGAAAATTGAATTATCTTATCGACCAGAATGGAACTGTTCATCCGCATCAGGAAGGGCTGGGAATATCTTATGCTGTTTTATTTGATATCCTGACTCCGGAAGAGGCGCAGAAAGTAATTGCTGAAGCATCTGCCACACCTTATGGTTTGCCTTCCATTACGCCTCATTTTGCCCGCTTTAACGATGAAAAACCCGGTCGGCATAATGTAATGATTTGGCCTTTTGTCAATGCTTTTTATGCAGATGCCTGCCTGAAAACAGGAAATCTGGACAAATATACCTTCGAACTTTTTAACCTGGTGGATCTGGGGCTTTATAAAGGAGCCGATAGTTTCTGGGAAATTTATGATCCTAAAAACGGGATGCCCGACGGAGGCTGGCAGAATGGACATTGGGGGCCGCTCGAGCATCAAACCTGGTCGGCTACCGGATTCCTGAATATGGTCTGGTCAGGTTTGGCTGGTGTCAAACTGGAAGATGGAAAAATTAAGTTTGAACCCTATTTGCCTGAAGGAGTGAACAATCTGAAACTTACCGGATTGAAATATGGAGATATGATCCTGAACATCCAGGTAGAAGGAAGAGGCTCTGTTATCAAAGAGTTCTATTTGAACGGAAATGCCACGAACAAATATGAAATAGAGAGAGCCGGAAAAACCGGAGAACAGAATGTCCGGATTGTTTTAGGAAATAATACCGGGATGGAAGCAACTGTCCCGGCTTCAGTTCCTTTTTTCGCTTATACCGACGGTACATCTGTTTATATGCGTATCCTGAACGGACAAGAAGTTCAATCGGCTAAATTATACGATGTAGCAGGAAAAATGGTTGCAGCCAAAGAGAAGATACAGGAAGATGCTGTAATAGCAGATAAGCTTTCTAAAGGTATTTATGTCTTGCAATTGGAATCAGCTAACCTTTCTTATTCCAGGAAACTGGTTGTTTACTGAATGACTGCTGAATTTTGTATAAATGATATTTTTTAACATGAAGTAAGGGTTGTTTGTGTTTTTTTGAATCATACACATAGAACTTAATTTAATTTATTATTACGATCATATGAAAAAACTTTTATTCTTTGTAGTATTGTGCCTGTTCTCACGAATGGGATTTGCGGAGTATACCACTTTACATCTGATTGGAGATGCTTCGGAAAGCAAATGGGAAAACGTGAAAGCTATCCCAATGGAATCCAACGGAAACGGCATTTTTTCCTGGACGGGAAGGATGTGGTCCGGACAATTCAAGTTTATGCTGAACAAAGGGGTTTGGGCCGACAGCTTTGTCGCTACCCTGCAGCAGAATGAACCGGTTGTATTTGGCAGTACACATGCCCTTGCCTTTGAAGCGAGCGGAGGAAACGACTACAAATTCTACCTGAATCAGGGAGGCATTGTTAACATTCTCGTGGATACTGAAAACCTCACTATGAAGGCCACTCTTCTCTCTCCTCTTATCAGTCCTTCTTCCGATACTGGAAAAGGAAAGCGGATCATGAATATTTATGGTTGCAACGGAAGAACAGGAGACGGTGAAAATCCGTATAAATTATTACTGGGCAGAAACAGTATTAGTGGTACCGCAGATAAATGGTGTGATACTGCATCGGATCAGTGGGTGATCTTGTCTTTGTCCGGGATTTATTCGATCTCGGAATTCGGATTCCGCGATGGTCATTATAAAGAGCCTTCTGCTGCAAAAAACCTGGACGGTTATAAAGTTTATGTAAGTACTACCGGAGTAGAAGCCGGCGACTGGACAGAAGTTATCAATGAATCAGGTCTGGATCAGGCTCTGAATGAAAAATACAAAACCCTTTCCACTCCGGTAGAAGCCCGGTATATCAAATTTGTTCCTGTCAAAGCAGCCGGAGATAATTATATCCGGATTTTCGGGATAGATGTTTATGGTGAATATGTACGGCCGATTAATCCTGAAATTATCAGTACCGGAAAAACAATCGTTGATTATTCAGTAGCAAAAACAGGAAGAGAAACTTCGGCTAATATCCTGGATGGAAATCTGGTTGCTTCTGCTTCTCTCACAGGTGTGGATATGGTCAACCCCTGGGCTTTTTTCAGACAAGCCAGTTGGGCAATTATCGATCTGGAAGAAACTTATCCTATTGCCAAGTTTGTTTTGACGGATTCGGAAGACTGGATTAACGGCTACAAAGTGTCTGTATGTAACTCTTTAGCAGGAACGCCAGAATGGAATGTAGTTTTCGATGGAACTTTTACAAAAGAACTTGTATCAAAAGAAGCCGTATTAAGTACCCCCGTAGAGGCCCGTTACGTAAAACTGGAGGTTTCTACCGATAATCAAAACGGCTGGACCCGTATCCGTGAGTTTGAAGTTTATAAAGCTTCTCCGGCTGTTCCGACAGGAACATTGGAAAAATCGTTCTATGTTGATTTCGGATCTACTACGCCGACTGTAGGAGCAGATGCTAACGGACATTACTGGACCAATGTGCTCAGTAATACTGCCGGAACAAATTATGACATGATTCCTTCCGACAACGCCACTCCGGATTATAAACTGGAACTTGTCGGCCCATTCTCTTTGAATACTTCCAGCCCGGGAGCATTGACGGATCCGGATAAAGATCTATTAGGAGATTTAGCGATCGCTTCGGCTACAGGTGACTACCTTCATATTGAAAATAGAAATGTAGGCCGGATTAAAATTAAAAACCTGGATCAAACAAAAGCTTATAAATTCTATGTTTTCGGATCCCGGTTCGATACAGGTACCAGAACTTCTGTTTATTCATTCACCGGATTGAACAATAGCCATGGTACTCAGGTAACAAGTGGTACCGGCATCGCTGCCGGAAATTTCACCGGTGATAGGAAAAATCAAAATGATAGTCAGATTTGTGTCTCAGGTTATGTTTTCCCGGATTCTAAGGGCGAAATTGTTTTTGCCGCGTCTAATATTAATAGTCTGGGGCATATCAATGCCATGAAGATAGAAGAATACAGTGATGTGCAAATTCCGGATGTTGAAGGTACATTGTCTTCTAAAATGTATTTTGACTTTGGAGGCGCATCAGGATCAACTTCAGTCCAGACAGTTGGACCGGACGTAAATTCAAACTACTGGAATAATATTACCGGTAACACGGCAAATTCCAGTTTTGATCTGATCACATCTGCCAATGTTGCAACAGCAAGCAAACTGGTGATTACAAAAGGATTCTCCCTGAATACAGGTGGAGCGGGTGGTTTGGGTAGCATAAGCGGTTCTACACAGCCTGATGCGGCATTGTTGGGAGATTTGGCTATTAAAACGGCTACTCAGGATTATTTTTATGTAGAAAACGCAGGTACTACCAGCGGTTTTAAAATTACTAACCTGGATCGAAATAAAGCATATCGCTTCAGTATTTTCGGTAGCCGGTTCGATACGGAAGACCGTAGTGGCGTAATTACGCTTACCGGAACCAATAAAACAGTAGGCGTTTATCAAATGGCTGTCAAGGATCTGGGAGTCGGAACTGCTCTTACAAACGATGAAAAAAATCAGAACACCTCTCATATTTTTGTATCCGACTTGATTTATCCGGATGCAAACGGTGATATCACTTTTGAAATGACCAATCGTGCATCTAAGAATTTTGCTCATATCAATGCGATGAAAGTAGAAGAATTCCGTTTCGGCGCAGAAGTAATAAAAGCTACTTCAATCGAACTTTCAGGCGCTGATATCGCATTACTTGGTGCGACTTCACAGATTACGGCAACTATTTTGCCGGAAAATGCATCTCCGATGATTATTAACTGGTCTGTCGATGATGAAGAAATCGCAACTATCAATAATACTGGTTTATTGACTCCTCTTAAAGACGGTAAAGTTTTTGTAACAGCTTCTATTACTTACGGGGAAAACGAAGTGGTTACTTCCGAACCTTTGGAAATCAATATCAGCGGTCAGAATGCTACCGGTTTCTCCTTGTTCAAAAAAATGTATCTTGATTTTGGAACTACAGCCAATCTGGGCGCTCTTACGGTGAACCCGGATAAGAACAATAATTACTGGAATAATATTGTGAATACTCAATCCGGTTTGTCAATGACCCCGTTGAATTCTTATAACCTGATCTCTACGTCTAACGATGATCTGGGATATGTGCTTGAAATAACCAAAGCATTCAGAACCAATGAAGGCGGAGGCGGTGGTCTGACCAACCCGGATGTGAATTTATTGGGTGATATGGCTATTGCCACCGCTACACAGGATTATTTCTATGTAGAAGGATTCAACTCGACATTCAAAATTAAAAACCTGGACAAGACAAGACCGTATAAGTTCTATGCTTTTGGTAGTCGTGCAGCTACAAGTGACTCAGATTCTCGTATTACTAAATACACATTTACCGGTGCCTCTCAGTCTATAGGAACTCTTCAGGTTGTCGGAAATGCAAATGGCTTGGGAAATACGGGTAATTTCTATGTAACAGATTTTATTTATCCGGATGCAAACGGAGAGATCGGCTTTGAAATGGTGAATACCAACAGTACTTTCGGCTACATCAATATGATGAAGATCGAAGAATATGTGGATGGACCGATTATCAAGCCGACTTCTATTACGCTTTCCGGAGACAATATTACGACTTCCGGACAGACTTCACAGATCGTTGCTACTATATTGCCTGAAGGTGCTATACATGGTGCCATCAAATGGAAAGTAAATGATACATCCATTGCAAGTATCGATAACAAGGGACTTTTATCTCCGAAGAAAAACGGAAAAGTCACCGTTACCGCAACCATTGATTTTGATGGTGGTACATTGAGCAATGAAATCGAGGTCAATATCAGCGGACAATTAGGCGGCGTTAATATGGCAGGATCTGCTTTAAATGAAACAGAAGCTGTCGATATGCACATGATCACCAACCTCGATGGAATGATCACTAATAACTTCGAAGTTTATGCTTCTCTGAAAGGAAACGGTTCATTCACTTTCTCCCGCGATTTAGGCAATGGTAATGCCATTCACTATGGAGCCGGAGCAACAGCAGGTACCCTGCTTGAAAATGGTAATCCGATCCAAACTGCAATTTCCGGTCCGGTGCGTATCACGATCAACCTTACGGATAAGACCTATACGATTCTTCCGATCACTTCTTTGAATATCGTAGGAAGTTCGGCACCGGGCGGTAGCGATGTAACTAAAGGCTCTCCGCTGACTTATCAGGGAAATGCCGTTTGGTCTGCCAAATTATCGTTGAACAGTGGCGATCCTTCGTTCTATTTTGTAATTAATAAAACAGCGCAGGAAACCCTGAAACGTATCACGGGTACCAATAGTGTGATCTCGCAAACACAGGCTTCACAATTCAGTATCGGTACGGAAAATATCCGCACGAATATGAACGGTGGAGAATATGAAGTGTCTGTAGACCTGAGAAATTATACTTATTCCGTATCCTGCGGAGAAGTAAACGATCTCAAGATCTCTTATATGGGTTCGTCTGTAGCCAGTGGCTCGGGTGCCCAAAGCAACCTAGGTTGGGCATATATGTACACCAACCTGTTGAAACAACGCTATGCAGACGGTCAGGGCCTGAACTGGACTACCTCTAATATCTCTATCGGAGGTAATACCACTACTAACCTGCTGGATCGTTGGGAGCGCGACTTGCTGAGCAACTGCAGCAGTTATGTGATCTATGGACTGTCACTCGGAAATGAAGGTATTCATGAGCGGGGAGAGCCGGCTTATATCAGTTATCACGACGGTATGTTGAAAGCGATTCAACAAGCCCGTGATGCAGGTATTTTCCCTGTTATGGCTAATAACTACACGCGTGCGGATTTCAATGCTTCAGACTACAATTATGTAAAAAAACTGAATCTGTTGATTCACGAATGGGATCTGCCGAGTATCAATACATTGGGCGCAATCGACGATGGTGCCGGTCATTGGGCAAGTGGTTATGAAAACGATAATGCCCACCCGAACACGGCTGGTCATGAAGAATTTTACTATGCCATGGTTCCCTCCCTGTTTGATGCTCTGGAAGCAGGTAAACCTCTTCCTGCAAGGGTAAGCGGCACTTCCTATAAATTAGGAAAGAGCGTTACTGCCGAACGGATCGAGTTCACCCCTGAAAATATTGTTCATCCGTTTACCGTTTCATTCGATATTAAAACAACAACAGCCGGAACGATTGCCTGGTTTGAAAACGAAACCGGCAACGGTTCCCTGAAAATCAATAGTGAAGGTAAACTGGTTTACGAATCACCGAAAAAAGGTAGCATCATTTCTGCTTCTGCCATAACTACCGGCGACTGGAAACGAATTACTTTGACGCATTACTATGCATGGGGAATCACTGTTCTGTATATTAACGATACAAAAGCCGGAGAACTTTACGAAAAACTGGCTCCGAAAACATTTGCCCTTGGCGGTACGAATGCTCCTGCAGAAATCGATTATCGAGAACTGTTCTTCTGGCGTGCGGGAATGAATGCGGAAGAAATCCAGTATGTCAATGCCGGCAAGATGATGAAATCCAGTTTGGAAATCTATGCTCCGTTAGGAGGCACGGAACCGATGGTAAACCTGGCCCAATCGACCAATACGTTGAAACTGGCGAATTCTTCTCAGAACCTCGACCGGAAAATGTTTTTCGATTTCGGACCGACTACCAACCTGGGTGCAATAACTCCCAGCCCCGATAAGAATGGAAATTATTGGAATAATATTACCGGAAACACTACAACTTTCAGTCTTGACCTGGTTTCTTCTATGAATGAAGCTACCGGTTACAAACTGGAGATTACCAAAGACTTCTCCCTCAATGCTGCCGGAGCCGGAGGGTTAACAACTCCCGATGCTGAATTACTGGGCGACCTGGCCATTGGTACTGCAACGCAGGATTATCTTTATGCGGAAGGAAAGAATGCTACTTTCAAAATTAAGAACCTGGATCCGGAAAAAACTTATAAGTTTTATGTGTTCGGTTCTCGTTTGGGTACTAGTGACAGCGACAGCCGTAAATCTCAATATACCTTTACCGGTACAAATTCAAGCCAGGGTATTTTGCAGACTACAGGATTGGGTAAAGTTCAGAATACCGGCAATGTATTCACTTCCGGTCTGCTTATCCCGAATGCTTCCGGAGAAATCAATTTTGAACTGGTAAATTCGGAAAGTAATTTCGGTTATCTCAATGCCATGAAAATGGAAGAATACAGTATGGTTTATCCGGAAGGCGGATCTCCGTTGATCAGTGTAACCCCTGCCGATGGATTAGGCGTACGTATTGCCCGGATTTATTCCAATACAGGCGGATTTACAAATGAAACGGCAGAAAACTTACTGCTGGATAAGAATATCGCTGCTAATAAAAATAAAAAATGGTGTTACAATGCTTCGGACCATTCCGTAGTGATCGAATTATCTGATTACTATGATGTGGATAAATTTGTGATCGACGACTGTAAGACTCGCGAAAACAATCCGAATTTCCCGGAATATTACATTTATGTAAGTACTACCGGTACTGCCGATGGAGATTGGAAAGAAGTCGTACATGAAGTGAATCAGGCCGATGTGATGTATAAAATCAAGGAAATCGCTCCGACGAAGGCCAGGTATATCAAATTTGTACCTAAAGGTATCACTACAATCCGTATCTTCGGTTTCCAGATTTATGGCCGCAAATCGTTCGATTCGGCTCATGCGAAAGAGTTGATCAGCGTGGGTAAACCTGTTATCGAACAACAAACCTCTCCGGATATCCAACGGGCTGCGGTTGCATTATTTGATGCGGATAAGACTGCTGACAATTCAAAATGGAGTACTGCCACAGGCGATAAATATGTAGTAGTCGATCTGAAAGATAAATATGCGGTTTCTGAGTTTAAGTTATATGATGCCCATTCGGTGAATACAACTAACCAGAATATCGACGGTTATAAAATTTCAGTTAGCTCTGATTTATCTGCCTGGGAAACTGTAGTGGATGCAACAGGTAAAGCAACTGTAAATATCAAGTCTGATGTTTTACCTACCGCTAAAGACGCTCGTTATGTGAAACTGGAAATCCCGGAATCACGGATGGGCAGCGAAAAGAAAGTGAACCTGTATGAATTCGAAGTCTACGGAAAACTCTCTTCCTCACAGAACGATGCCGATCTGGTAATGTTGAAAACAACGGCAGGTACGATTACTCCCGGTTTCGATCCCGCAAGAACCAATTATACTCTTACTGTAGCAAAAGAAGTAGATAAGATTACAATCCAGGCAGCAGCAAGGAACGAATCAGCGGTTATTTCAACAGGCGATCTGGGAGAAAAAACCTTACAATTAGGCGAAAACCATTTCCCGGTGACAGTAACAGCTGCCGATCAGGTAACAAAGAAAACTTATTATCTGACGGTAACCCGGACGAAAAAGTCCAGCTTAGCGGAATTGAAATCGTTAACCATAGACGGTGTGGAACTGGTGCCTGTTTTCAGTCCTTCTAACCTGACCTACCGGACAGGTGTCAATGCTACATCTGTGAATGTCGTTGCAACAGCCGGTTCTACAGATGCAGTTGTTAACGGAGCAGGGCAGCAGGCCTTGTCGGATGGTGCTAATTACCTGACAGTTAGTGTGACTTCGGAAGATGGAAGCAAACATATAGAATATAACCTGACGGTATATAATACCAAAAATCTGATCAGTGTATCTTCTGCTGACGGTAAAGGTAAACGGATCGCCAATGTGGATTCTTATAGCGGAATGACCGGTGTAGGAGAAAATCCTTTCCGGATGATACGCGGATGGAAAGAGAATCTGAGCGGTGATACACAAATGAAGTGGTGTGACACCTCAACCGGTAGTCAATCCTGGATCATTTTCTCTTTAGCAGATATCTATACAATTAACCGGATTGAATTCCGAGATTGTAAGATGGTGGAAAAAGACTGGCCGAATATTTCTCAATATTCCGTATATGTAAGTACTACGGATACTACGGAAGGATGCTGGACTCAGGTCGTCAACGAATCAGGAGTGGCAGGCATCGATGAAAAAGTGAAATCTTTCGATCCGGTGGATGCACGCTTTGTTAAATTTGTTGCAACCAAACCGGGTAATGCGATCCGTGTTTATGGATTCGATATCTATGGTACGTTCAAGGGAAAGATCAACCGGGGCGGAAATATTGCTGTCGGAAAAACGATTGTGAATTACAGCGCTTGTACTAATGATATGTTGACGCCTGCGAATATTTTAGACGGACGGGAAGGTCCTAGCTGGGAATTTGCACGTGCAGTTGCTTATGTTGTAGTAGATCTTGAAGTTGCAACCAAAATTAATAAATTTGTGGTGGTAGACTCCGAGGCATGGATCAACGGCTATAAGGTTTCTATCAGCGATACCGGAAATGGTACCGACTGGAAAGAGGTGGCTGTTCCCGAATTCTCAGAGACGACTCTTGCCAGGAAGGAAGTCACTTTGTCTGCGCCTGAATTGACCCGCTATGTCCGCTTGGATATTCCTCGCGCCAATCAGTTAGGAACTAATCATCTCAAAGAATTTGAAATCTATGAATGGGATGGTACCGGAATCGAACAGCCGGAAAGTCTTTCTACCGGAAACTTCGTAGTCTATCCGAACCCGGTTGCAAGGGGAGAAAAAATCTTCCTGAATGAATCCGGTTTGGTGAAGATCTATTCCGTACAGGGACAATTTGTCTTCGAGCAGAATACCAATGGATCATCAGCTATCTCTACACGGAGTCTGACTCCCGGTAGCTATATTATTCATCTGATTAATGATCGCGGGACTAAACAGGCAAAACTATTGGTGAAATAATTTTGACGGAAACATGAAAAAAGGGCCTTGTGAAAGTGGATTTTCTGCTTTTGTAAGGTCCTTTTTTAGTTGAGAATTAAGAGTTAAGAGTTAAAAATTGAAGATTAGCTTTGGAAAATTGGATTCTGAAATGGGATGGGATTAGTTCTTACCTAAATTTTTTAATGTGATGTAAGGGTTGTTCATGTTTTTTGTGTCATACACATAGAACCTAATTTTAATTTATTATCATGATTGTATGAAAAAACTTTTATTCTTTGTCGTATTGTGCCTGTTCTCACGAGTGGGATTTGCGGAGTATACTACTCTACATCTGATTGGAGATGCTTCGACAAGTAAATGGGATAATGGTAAAGCTATCCCCATGGACTCTAAAGGAAATGGTGTCTTCTCCTGGACGGGACCGATGTGGTCCGGACAATTCAAATTTATGTTGAACAAAGGAGTTTGGGCGGATAGCTTTGTCGCTACCCTGCAGCAAAATGAACCTGTCGTTTTTGGCACTACACATGCCCTTGCCTTTGAACCGAGCGGTGGAAACGACTACAAATTCTACCTGAATCAGGGAGGCATTGTTAACATTATCGTGGATACTGAAAACCTCACCATGAAGGCTACTCTTCTATCACCTCTTATCAGTCCTTCATCTACCGATGGAAAAGGAAAGCGAATCGTGAACATTTATGGTTGCAGCGGAAGGACCGGAGATACCGAAAATCCATACAAATTATTGCTGGAAAGAAAACTCATTACAACAGGCACTGGTAATAAATGGTGTGATAGTGCAACAGACCAGTGGGTGATCCTGTCTATGTCCGGTATTTATTCGATCTCCGGATTCGGATTTCGTGACGGACAATATAATGAAGCCGGTGCAAAAAATCTTGATGGCTATCGGCTTTATGCAAGTACTACCGGAGTAGAAGACGGCGACTGGACAGAAATTATCAATGAATCGGGTTTGCCTCAGACTCTGATAGAAAAACTCAAGACCTTTACCACTCCGGTAGAGGCCCGGTATCTTAAATTTGTTCCTGTAAAACCTGCCGGCGACAATTATATCCGGATTTACGGAATGGATGTTTATGGCGAATATGTCCGTCCTATTAATCCTGAAATTATCAGTACCGGAAAAACAATCGTCGATTATGCAGAAGGAGCAACAGGAAGAGAAACTCCTGCCAATATCCTGGATGGAAACCTGGTTGCTTCTGCTTCTCTTACAGGCAAGGATATGGTTAATCCCTGGGCTTTTTTCAAACAAACCAGTTGGGCTGTTATAGATCTGGAAGAAACTTATCCCATCGCTAAATTTGTTTTGACGGATTCTCCGGACTGGATCAACGGCTACAAAGTATCTGTATGCAATTCCCTGGAAGGAACGCCGGACTGGAACGTAGTTTTTGATGGTACATTTACTAAAGAAATAGAAAGAAAAGAAGCGATATTAACGACCTCTGTAGAAGCTCGCTATGTAAAATTGGAAATTCCGGCAGGCAGTCAAAACGGCTGGTCGCGTATCCGTGAGTTTGAAGTTTACAGGTATATCCCGCAAAAGGTTTTGACTCAATCCATTTATATTGATTTTGGGAAGAACGATGGAACCAATGGAAATAGTACTGTAGGAGCCGATACGTACGGTCATTACTGGAATAATGCAATCGAACCGGAATTTGGCAAAACCCTGAGCCTGGTGGATTCGGAGAATCATAGCACCGGTTTTGAACTGGAAATCACCAAAAAATTCTCTGCTAACGGAATGTCAAAGAGTGGAGGAATAGAAAGTCCGGATCCTTCTTTGTTAGGAGATTTTGCCATTGGTACAGCCACACAAGATTATTTTTATATAGAATCAACCGGTGGTAATGGTAGTTTCAAAATCAAGAATCTGGATAAAAATAAGGCATACAAATTTCATGTGTTCGGTACTCGCTTGAACGCGACTGAACGTTCCGGATATCTTTCCTTTACAGGCGCAAACGGAAGTCATGGCTTGCATGTCATGGGAGGCCCGGGCATAGGAGCCAACGGGGTGAATCAGAACAATAATACCATTTATGAATCTGATTGGATCTTCCCTGATCTTAAAGGGGAAGTACTCTTTCAGATGGCTATTAAAGCGGGTGGTTTTGCTTATATCAACATCATGAAGATAGAGGAATACACCGGTGTGGAGCCTTTGAAAGTAGAACAAAAATATTATATTGATTTCGGACGGGAAGATGGGACTAATGGAAATGTTACTCAGGGAGCAGATGATCCCGTGAATACCTGGAATAATGTCTCCGGAGGTTACGATGTTGCTAAAGGAACAAAAGTTACTCTGGCCAATTCTTTAGGTAACGCTACTTCTGCAGAATTGGAACTGCTCTCTAATTTCCGGGCAAACGGTAAGAACAGCGGCGCCTTACTGAATCCGGATCCTGCATTGCTGGGAGATTTAGCTATTCAGCACGCTACAGAAGATTATTTATTTATTGAAGGAGGTTCGAGCGCGGATCCCGGAAAAATCGGTTTTTATAACCTGAACCCGAAAAGGGTTTACCGTTTCCATGTGTTCGGCAGCCGTTACGATACAAATGATCGGATGGCTCTGATGACTTTCACCGGAGATAATACCAGTACAGGAAGTCACAAAATGTCAGGCACCGGCATAGGTATGAATACCAGTGATGCCAATATAAAAAACCAGAATAACAGTGCTGTCTATGTCTCTGATCCGATAAGACCGACTGCCGATGGTCAGGTTATTTTCGATATGGTTCGTTATGCAAGCAACTTCTCGCATATCAATGCCATGAAGATAGAGGAATGTAGCGATGAATCGATCGTCCGTCCCACATCCCTGAAACTTACATGTCCTGATATTACAGTGCCGGGCCAGTCTGTCCAGGTTATCGCGACTGTATTGCCGGAAAACTCCAGCTATAACGGTATCAAATGGGAAATAGACGATAAGGCTGTCGCTCTTCTCACTAGTAAAGGTTTACTGTCTCCGAAGAAGAACGGAACGGTAAAAGTGAAAGCCAGCATAGAATTGGAAGACAAAACCCTGAGTGATGAGATACAGATACATATCAGCGGCCAGTTGGGTGCCGTTAACTTCAGCGGAACAGCTTCCGAAGATGCCGGTCCTGTCGAAATGCGCATGATTACGAATAATGACGGGATATTGACAAATAACTTTGAGATTTATACTTCCCTGAAAGCCGGAAGCTTTACTTTTTCCCGTGATATGGGCAACAGCAATACCGCTCAATACGGAGCAGGAGCTACAGATGGAACGCTGGCAGAGAACGGTAATCCTATAGAAAATACGATAACCGGCCCGGCTCGCATTACCATTAATCTTACGGACATGACTTATGTGATTCTTCCGATCACTTCTCTGAATATCGTTGGAAATGCGGCTGCGGGTGGCAGTGATGTTACTACAGGTTCTCCTTTGCTTTATCAGGGCAACGGAGTATGGTTTGCCCGTTTGACATTGAACAAAAATGACAATGCTTCTTTCTATTTTGTGATAAATAAAACAGCGCAGGAAATATTAATGCGTAACAAGGGTACCAATGGAGTGGTAAGTCAGTCACAGGCTACACAATTCGGAATCGCTACGGAAAATGTCCGTACAAATATGAATGGAGGACCGTATGATATAACTCTCAACTTGAGAGATCATACTTATTCCGTATCCTGTGGAGAAGTCGTAGATCTCAAAATTTCATACATGGGTTCTTCCGTCTCTTATGGTGCGGGAGCCATGAGTAATTTCGGATGGGCGTATATGTATACCAACCTGTTGAAACAACGGACTGCAACCGGTGAGGGCTTGAATTGGGCGACTTCCAATATCTCTATCGGAGGAAATAATACTACCAACTTGCTGGATCGTTTTGAACGCGACTTGTTGAGCAATTGTAGCAGCTATGTCATTTATGCACTGTCTCTTGGAAATGAGGGAATTCATGAAAATGGTTTACCTGCCTACAACAGCTATCATGACGGCATGCTGAAGGCGATTAAACAAGCCCGTGATGCAGGTATTGTTCCGGTAATGGCCAATAACTATACACGTGCTGATTTCACTGCAACAGATTACAATTATGTAAAAACGCTGAACCTGTTGATCCATGAATGGGATGTGCCGAGTATCAATGTTTTGGGAGCAATCGACGACGGAGCCGGCCGCTGGGCTTACGGATACGAATCTGATAATGCCCACCCGAACACGGCTGGTCATGATGAATTTTTCTATGCGATGGTTCCCTCTCTGTTCGATGCCCTGGAAGCAGGAAAACCTCTTCCTGCCAGAGTAAGCGGAACTTCCTGTAAATTAGGAACGTCAGTTACTGATGAGTGGGTCGAATTTACTCCGGAAAATATCGTTCATCCTTTTACTATTTCATTTGATGTTAAAACCAGTACGGCCGGGACGATTGCCTGGTTCGAAAGCGAAACCGGCAACGGCTTTCTGAAAATCAACAGCGAAGGAAAAGTGGTCTATGAATCGCCGAAAAAAGGCACTATCACCTCCTCTACTTCAGTAAAAACAGGAGAATGGAAACGGATTACACTGACACATTACTATGCATGGGGAGTCACCATGCTATACATAAATGATGTGAAAGCAGGTGAACTGCAGGAAAACCTGGCTCCGAAAAAATTCGCTTTAGCCGGAACGAATGCTCCTGCCGAGATCGATTATCGCGAACTGTTCTTCTGGCGTGCGGGAATGAATGCCGAAGAAATCCAATATGTAAACGCAGGCAAGATGATGAAATCCAGTCTGGAAATTTACGCGCCGTTAGGCGGTACGAAACCGATGGAAAACCTGGCTCAGTCTACCAATACACTGAAGTTGACAAATACTCCTTCTTCCGTAGAGGGTTCCCCGCTGATCAGTGTGACGCCTTCAGACGGATTAGGTGCACGTATTGCCCGGCTTCATTCCAATACAGGGGGAAATACGAACGAAACGGCCGATAACCTGTTGCTGGATAAAAATGTTCCTGCCAATAAAACTAAAAAATGGTGTTACAATGCTTCGGAGCACTCTGTGGTGATCGAACTGTCGGATTTTTACGATGTGGATAAATTTGAGATAGACGATTGTATGACACGCGAAAATGGCCCGAATTTCCCGGAATACTATATTTATGTCAGTACTACCGGCACTGCTTCTGCAAATTGGACGGAAGTAGTGCATGAGAAAAACCAGGCTGATGTGATGTGTAAGGTCAAGGAAATCACCCCGACAAAGGCGAAATATATCAAATTCGTACCGAAGGGAATCAATACGATTCGCATTTTTGGTTTCCGGATCTATGGAAATAAATCGACTGATTCGGTTCACCCGGAGGAATTGATCAGTGTAGGTAAACCTGTTATAGATCAGCAAACGTCTCCTGAAATCCAACAGTCTGCAGTAGTTCTGTTCGATGCGAATAAAACCGCTGCCAATTCTAAATGGACTACTGCCACCGGAGATAAGTTTGTGGTGGTGGATTTGAAAGATAATTATTCCATATCAAAATTTATACTGTACGATGCACGGTCGGTAAATACTTCTTTCCAGAATATTGATGGTTATAAGATTTCTGTCAGTAAGAATTTATCTACTTGGGATGTTGTGGTAGATGCTACCGGCAGAGGATCCGAAAATACCAAGACTGATCTTCTCGAACCCGCGAAAGAAGCTCGCTATGTGAAGTTGGAAATACCTGAAGCCCGGATGGGAAGCGACAAGAAAGTTAATTTGTATGAATTTGAAATTTATCAAAAGACCGGAACCGGAATAAATTCTCCGAAAATCTTTTCAGTAGGAGAAATCTCAGTCTATCCGAACCCGGTTACCAGGGGAGAAAATGTATTTCTGAACGAAACAGGTTTGGTAGAAATATACTCAGTGCAGGGACAGCTCGTCTATGAACAGGATACCCGGAAATCCGCCGCGATTTCCACACGCGGTCTGGCTCCAGGCAGCTATATTATTCATCTGGTTAATGATCAGGTAACGAAGTATGGGAAATTGTTGGTGAAATGATTTGCGGATAAATAAAAAAGGCTGTCTCAATGAGATAGCCTTTTTTTTGTTTCAAAACGGGGGTTAAGGGAATGTTTTTTTGTGTAAAAGCATTTTGATTAAAAACACTTTCTGTATCTTTTTTTGCTGCGCCAAAAAAAGGTACCAAAAAAAGGCGCTTTGTCGAAAAGAACTCGTTCGCTCGCTGCGCTCTCTCCCTCAGACA
>JAVBLA010000063.1:0-26087 GCA_031553775.1 Bacteroidales bacterium | reverse complement strand
ATTACCTTGTGATGAATAACTTTTTGTCTTGAAACAAAAAGTTACAAAAAATTCAAGGCTGCGTCCCATTGGCTAAAAAATACTGCGTTCCGGCTAAGAGAAAAGAACTCGCACCTTCGGTGCTCAGACAGCTTTTCTCTTTTAACGCCTTTACTACGTATTTTTCTTCACGCCACTGGCCCGAGGCCGGAGGCGGAGCCGCATCGGCAGTTCGTTTAATCAATAAATATTTTGTTGAGAGTTTATCCAGGTTGAAAGTGATCGTCATTGCGAGCGAGAGCGAAGCAACCTACCGATAGTCATGAGATTGCTTCAGGCTCCGCCTTCGCAATGACGATCAATTGGCAGGAGATTGCTTTGTCGTTCCTCCTCGCAATGACGGGATTTGGGGATTGCAATAACGCTGGAAGATTGCAATAATGAAATTCCAGTAAATCATGCCAATTGCACCCGGGCGAATGCCCGTAATCCCCTTAAATAAGGGGTTGGGGTTCTTTTCCTTGTTGTCAAAACGCTGTTTGAGGGAGAGAGCGCAGCGAGCGAACGAGTTCGTTTTGACGAAGCACCTTTTTTTGGTTCCTTTTTTTGGCGCAGCAAAAAAGGAACATTTACATTAACAAAACCTCAAAAAAAACTTTCTCCTTTTTTTTACCCTCAAAGAAATATTAACATATTTTAAACTAGGGTTATTCCTTCCTAAATTGCTATCTAATCAGATACCGGAAATAAGCCGGCATCTTTTAATCTAATTATTGCATGAAAAAAGAATTATTATACCGTTTTTTTCAGGGAAAAACAACGCTACAGGAAGAAACTGAAATCCGGGAGTGGACGGAAGAATCTCCTGAACATTTTCAAACCCTGGTCGATGAAAGAAAAATTTTCGATGCCATGATTCTTCTCACAGATGAAAAACAAGTTTTCTCTTCGCATCAAACAATTTTCAGAAAAGATTGGTTCAGGGAATTAACAAAGGCTGCTGCAATTATTGCAGTTGTTCTGTTATCTGTAGTTGTATATCATCATTATCAGGATAAAAATGATATTTCTGCTTCTGTAATGCAGAAAATAACAGTCCCATCCGGTCAGCGTATCAGCCTGGATTTACCCGATGGAACGGTTGTCTGGCTGAATTCGCGTTCTACAATCACCTATGCTCCTGTGGCATTTACAAAAAACGAAAGAAAAATCCAATTGGATGGGGAAGCCTATTTTGAAGTGGTATCCGATAAAAAAAGACCATTTACGGTAGAAACGACTAATGGGAAAATTGAAGTGCTGGGAACAAAATTCTATGTAGAAGCCTATGCCGATAATAACGCCTTTGAAACAGCCTTGATAGAGGGATCGGTTAAACTAACCAGAGGGAAAAATCAACTTTACCTGAAGCCGAACCAAATGGCATACCTGGTGGATGACCAATTAACGGTTTCAAATATTAAAGACTACAGCGTATATCGTTGGACGGAGGGATTGATTTGTTTCACAGACGAAACATTTCCCAATATCATGAAGAAATTTGAAATGTATTATGGAGTGAGTATTCAAATCGATAATAAAAAGGTGGAAAATTACCGCTGCACGGGTAAGTTCCGTCAATCGGACGGTATATTATACGCCTTACGGGTCTTACAAAAAGATGTCAGGTTTAACTTCGAAAGGGATGAGGAAAATGCAATAATTTATATAAAATAAAATACTATGAGCCAATGAAAAATATGTCAGGTTGACACAGAGAAAAGGAATGCCGGCAGGTTTGGACGACGCATACCGGCTTTCCCGATCAGTATAATTATTTAATAACTATATAAATCACTACAAAGGTATGAATAAAAGATATTTGAAGGTCTTTTACGGCCCTCAAAAATTATTAATTAACCAACTTTTTAGAATCATGAGAATCACACTACTGCTGATTTTTATTTCTGTTTTTACTTTAAGTGCGGAAAATGTGCATTCACAGAATGCACTGGTTTCTCTTTCACTGAACAACACACCGTTGAAAACCACATTGAATGAGATAGAAAGTCAAACGGATTATCTGTTTATCATTAATTCGAATGTGGATATCAATAAAAAAGTTTCAGTACATGTGAAAAATGCCCCGGTTTCCAAAGTATTGAACGACTTGTTCCGGGGGACTAATGTGAATTATGCTATGGAAGGTACACATATTGTTTTATCTGGTACTGCCATGGATCAGGGTTCGCCGCAGGAAGAGAAAGATGTTCTGATCACCGGAACCGTGATCGATAAAACCAATGATCCCCTGCCGGGTGTAAGTGTGTTTTATAAAGGTACTTCTATCGGAACAGCTACTGATATTGATGGGAATTTTTCCCTCAGAATCCCGGAAAGGAAGGGTGAACTGGTGTTTTCTTATATTGGTTACAAACCGCTTACCGTGCCTGTCGGAACAAAGTCTATACTCAATGTAACTCTCTCCGAAGATACCCAGGTACTCGATGAAGTAGTGGTTACAGCCATGGGTATTGAACGGAAAGCTAAATCGTTGACTTATTCTACCCAGCAGATAGGAGGAAAAGAAACTACACGGGCTAAAGATGCCAACTTTATCAACTCTTTGCAGGGAAAAAGTGCGGGTATGGTTATTACTCCCAACTCTACTGGTGCCGGTGGATCATCCAAGATATTGCTTCGGGGAAATAAATCCATTTTAGGACAGAACCAGCCTTTGATTGTATTGGATGGGGTACCTATGTCAGATCGCAGCACAACACAGATTGAATCAGATTTATTAGCCGGAGGAAATGGAACGGATGGAGGCGATGGTTTATCAAATATTAATCCGGATGATATTGAAACTATTACTATTTTGAAAGGAGCTAATGCCGCAGCTTTGTATGGCGCGAAAGCAGGTAGTGGTGTAATTGTTATTACTACCAAAAAAGGAGCAGAAGGTCGTGTAAATATTGAAGTTTCCAGTAGTTCATTGTTTGAAACGCCATTAATAACGCCTCAATTTCAAAATATGTATGGGGCGGAAGTGGATTATTATGATGACAAGAGTATCAATCCAAATATTCCTGTTAATAGACGCCGTTTGATTGCTCAATCCTGGGGCCCTCGCATTGGCACTCTTTCTGATATTACTCTACAGGAAATCCCGTATGCCCGTAATTCAGCACAGGACAATTTAGATTATTTTCTGCGTACAGGAACAAATTTCAATAACTCTGTTGCAGTAAGTGGAGGAAATAAAGTTTCACAATCCTATTTTTCTTACGGGTTTACAGAAGCGCAGGGAATGATCCCAAATAACAGTTTCTACCGACACAATGCGACTTTTAGGGAAAGTCTCAATTTCTTTGGAGATCGTTTGAAGTTGAATTTTTCAGGAAGTTATATTGTTCAGAAGACCAATAATAGACCCGGTTCCGGTCAGTATGCCAATCCTTTGTATTCTTTGTACACCATGCCTCGAAATGCGGGCGTTGATTATTTCAAAGATCATTCGGAAGTATACAGTGATTTGTATACGGTGAATAGCTACAAAAATGCCAGCAATCAAGATGTTTACAGACGTCAGGGAGTTAAAGGCCCCATACAACAATGGCCTTGGATAGACGGAAGCGATGATACCAATAGCCCTTATTGGTATATGAACCGTTTGATCAAGTTACAGCGGAGAGAACGTATGTATGCTAATATCGGAGCAGTTGTGAATGTTATGGATGGCCTGACAGCTCAGGCCCGTTTCAAAGTCGACAGGACCAACGATAGCAATGAAACAAAAACCTATCAAGGCATTAAGGCTAAAAGTATCTATAATTCCATCTATGAATATACCGAATATACCAGAGATGACTTTTATGGTGATTTTTTAGTGACCTATAATAAAAAAATGGGTGATTTTGAATTTACTGCCAACGTAGGAGGGAGTACACAGAAAGAAGATATGTTGGATGTAAATATGATTTATTGGATGGGAGATACCACTGCTGTTCCAAATACATTCAAGTTTACTAATCTTAAGTCCGGGTCATTGGCCAGTCAGGGACCTTCTATTTCAAAAGAACCGAGCCAATATTGGGAAAATGCGTTATTTGCAACTGTTCAGGCAGGCTATAAGGATATGGCTTATATTGAAGGTACAGTAAGGAGGGATTGGGCACGTCCGTATACTCAGTTCAAATCAATGGGATATAAAGACTACTATGATTATTATTCGATAGGAGGAAATGTATTTCTGGATCAGATGTTTCATTTTAAGAGTGATATATTGAATCAATTGAAATTGAGAGTTTCGTATAGTGAAGTTGGAAATTCGCTGCCCAATGATCTTTTTAATAAATTGAATGTCGATTTGTCTAAAGGATCAGCTAAAGCAGCTACTTATAGATCTTTTATAAATGATCCTGGACCGGAACGTGTACATTCGACAGAAATAGGCTTGGATGGTAAGTTGTTTAATCGTTATATAGATTTCGATATTACGTTTTATAATGCGTTGATGTTGGATCAATGGCTGCCTAATCCATCGGCTACAGGAGGACTTATTCCTATGAATACAGCTCAACTTCGAAATCGTGGTTTTGAAACTTCGGTTAGCTATACATTATCTCCCAATACTGATTTTTCTTGGAGAACTACTATCAATTATTCATATAATGAAAATAAAATTCTTCAATTATATGAAGATAGTGATGAATCTTTTTATGATTCAAATTCAACCATTTTCCAAGGAGGATTAAAAGTATTGTACGAAGTAGGAAGACCGTATGGAGAATTATACGGAAGAGGCTTCCTTTACGAAGCAGATGGTAACACAATCAAAGTGGACCAAAAAGGAGCACCTATACTATCTTCTGATTATGATTGTTATTTAGGAAATGCTACAGCTCCCCATAATCTGAGCTGGAGTAATCACTTCAATTATAAAGATTTCTTTTTTACATTTCTCATAGATGGGAAAATAGGCGGTAAAGTTATCTCCTATACAGAAGCTCGAATGGATATGTTTGGTGTATCAAAACGAACTGAAGATGCGAGAAATGCAGGAATATATTATGCCACTAAAACTAATCTGGGAGGGGAAACTGTGATGCAGATGGTTCCTGGGATAATTATGCCGGATGGTAATATTGCTCCTGTAGCCGAATATTTCCAGAAAATTGGGGGAGGTGAACCTGTTTTGAATAATTATACTTATGATGCAACTAATTTCAGAATGAGAGAAGTTTCTTTAGGCTATGCATTTCCTTCTCTTTTTGGTAATGGAAAGGGCTTAAGTATTTCTCTGGTTGCCAGAAATCTTTTCTTCCTGTATAAAGATTCTCCAGTTGATCCGGATGTGGCAGTTTCTACTTCTAACGGATTTGCGGGGATAGAGGCCTTTTCTCTACCTACCACCAGAAGTTATGGTATTAATTTGAAAGCTAATTTTTAATGATTCGGATTATGAAATATATCAATATAAAAATATATATACTGTTAGCTTGTATATGCTGCTTATCATTATCATCGTGTTATGATGATATGGAATCTTATGAAACCGCAAATGAAAACACGCAGGCCACAAGCCAGTATACCGATTCTGTAGATTCCCCGGAAATAGGAGTCATGTTTTTACGTGAGGCACAATGCCGTGTAATAGACACACGGGAACACAAATACCAGTATCAGTTTAATCTTCATATAGACGATTATGCCGGTTATATGTCTGTCCCTCATAATTTTGAAAGCCGTATTGCTTCTTCTTTCGCTTTTTCCGATGAGTTTGCCAGCGGCCCGAAAACCAGTTTTACCTGGGTGGCACAACAAACGGTTCCGGTAATGAATTCAGCTAAAAAAATGAATATTGAGCCAATAGGAGCTATTTCAAGTATTATATTTTCTTATGCTGCCCATCAGTTTTCGAATGTACATGGTCCGTTCCCCTATAAAGATTTTAGGGCTTTGAAAGAACGGCATCCGCTGAATTATGATAAACTGAGTGATATTTATACCTGGACATTCGAAGTGTTGGATTCGGCTATATTGGTACTTCAGAAATATCAGCAATATCCGGATGCTGAAATGGATTTACTGATTGAACAAACAGATATGGTTTCCGGAGTAACCGGAGCTTCGTCAATTGTTACACAATGGTTAAAATTGGCCAACTCTCTTCGCTTGCGTATGGCGATGAATATAGTCAAAGTGGAGAATTATACTTACAATGGGATGACAGCACAGCAAATAGCTGAAGATGCTGTATCTAAAGGGGTTTTACAAAAAGGAGATCCAACATTTGGTATACGACCAGCGACAGTTACAGAGGCCATCAATCATCCGTTATTTAAAATTTCCAAGTCATGGCTGGATACACGTCTGAATGCCAGTATGGAAAATATCCTGAGGAGAACCCAAAATCCCATGCTGGAACGCTGGTTCAATAAAAATCTAGGAAACCTTCGGAATGTAAATAAAAAAACAGCGCTGGCTAAAGGAGAGAAACATATTGGTATTCGCTCTGGTATTTACCTGAGAGATCGTAGCTATGATCAGGATTATAAATTATTCTCCGATCTAAGCGATTACCTGATGAAAGAAGTCATTGCCTGGTTCAAAGTGGAAGAAGTATTGTTTCTGCAAGCAGAAGGTGCTTTGAGAGGATGGAACATGGGTGGTTCTGCTGAAAATTTCTATGATGAAGCAATCAGGGAGTCTTTTGATAAAAACGGACAATCTCCGGACGATTATGAACAGTATATGGCTTTCCGGGGAATGGGAGATATTACCGTATCGGACGAAGACAAAGCTAACGCTATTTATAAAGATTATTATGATCCAGATAACGATATACCCAGATGGGATGGTTATTACATGCTGAATAACCGTTATGGAGGATTGGATACTAATCCTTATGTATCTGCTTCTACGGAAGCTGGAAATAAGGAACTGCAATTAGAAAAGATCATTACCCAGAAGTGGATCGCTCTTTTTCCGATGTCGCTCGTCGCCTGGACAGATTACCGTCGTACCGGTTATCCTAAATTATTGCCTGCGTGTGATTTTGCTTATGTGGATGCAGATGGCACTATCTATGGAGATGAGATCAACTGGTCAACCGGTGAAACTGTAAGGAAAGGATTGTATATACGTCGGATGCCATATAATACCGGAGGTGATTCGAATATTAAATCGGAAATTGCCGCAACGGCCCTGGATGCCCTCGGAGAAGGTGCTAAACAATTACCGGATAAGCAAGGAACCCGCTTATGGTGGGATATTGATAAATCAAATTTTTAAACAATTAATATCATGAAAGTTAAGAGACTATTTTTAGCTATTATTGCTATGGTGTGTGTGCTAAACACAAGTGTGTTTGCTCAGGAAATGCCGGATCATCCGAAGTATGTAACAGGTGGAACTTCGTGGGTGGACTTACTGGACACGTGGGAACCTGGAAAACCTTTCAGTACCGATGCAAATTACATCGACGACAATTTCTTTATTTCCCGTGTGAAATTAAAGGAACGTTTTACTAATGTAAATAGCCAGGCAAACAAAAACCTGGTGGATGGAGCCGATAAGAATATAGGCTGGTGGTGCCCGATCGGGGTCAACGATAAATCCTGGGGACCCATGCCAAGATACTCGTTCAATGCCGATAACTTTAATATGTGGCAATACCTTACCAGGCATGCCAACTGGTCGAATGGTTGGGTGCGCGTACCGGGAGCTTTCAACGATGTAGCGCATAAAAATGGGGTTACTACCGGTTGTTTGTATTTTGTGGACTGGCAAGTGCAACTTCAATTGAATGGTACCAGTCAACCTAGTAAAGATTTTACAAAACTGACCACATTAGATGGTACAGAATTCAAATATGCCCGCAAATTTGTCCAGATGCTGAAATATTACGGAATCGACGGAGTCGGAATAGATGCGGAAGCTTCCTGGAATTCGGCGACAGCTACCCGGGTACAGAACTTCTTGGTCAGGTGTTTTGAAGTGGCGGAAGAACTGGAATGGCCTTTACGGATAGACTGGTATTCGTTTGTAAGTAATTCGGGATCGTTAGGAGACTCGTATGGCTATTTGGCATCTAATTGTAGCGATTGGTTCCAAAAAGGAGGAAAGCCGGTGAGCAATATGTTTTTCATGAACTATAACTGGAATGCATCCAGATTGGCTACAGCGGCAACTACTGCCGAGAACCTGGGTCGTTCACCCAAAGATGTATATGCCGGTTTTGATACACAGGGCAGGGGATTCGGCTCTTCCGGTTCTTATTCCAAATGGTCGGAATTAGCTGCCTCTCCTGTTTCTTTTGTACTTTGGGGTGCCAATGACAGGAATGTGGTTTATCAATCGTCCAGTGAGTCTGGATCTGCAGACCTGGCAATACAGAATACCTATCTGAAAAAACTGGAATATCTTTTCACCGGAGGAACCCGTAATGTGTTGAACAATCCTGCAATTACGGATGCCAAAGTAAGTGGGTCTGAAGCTGATTTGAAAAAATTTCATGGTTACTCGAAAGTGGCATCTGCTAAAAGTACCCTGAAAGAATTGCCTTTTGTTACCCGTTTCAATTTGGGTAATGGACAATGGTTCAAAAAAGATGGGGAAATCTCCTTCGATCATAAATGGTATAATCTCAGTTCGCAGGATTATCTTCCTACCTGGCGTTGGTGGATTGCCAACGATGCCGGAACCGTTCCTGCCGATCCGATCCAGTGTGATTTCACTTTCGATGATGCATGGTATGGAGGTTCTTGTTTGAAAATTCATGGAGCCACAACGAAATCGAATGTCAGACTGTTTAAAACGAAATTTTCTGTGATCCCGAGCTACCGCTTCTCTGTAACATACAAAGTGAATATCGGAACCAATCCGAAAATGCAAATTATGGTTTCTAAGGAAGGATCGGAAGACACTTTCGTGTCGATAGCTCTTCCTGCAAGCGAACGTACGGGAGAATGGGTGACAAAATCGTTTACTTTTACGGAATTGGGAATAAAATCGCCGGCTACTATTGCTTGTATCGGTGTTTCTGTCGAAAATACGGACAGCAACTATGAAGTTCTGCTTGGTGAAATGTCGATATTGAATCCAACTAAAACATATGCCCCGGTAAAACCCACCATCCTCAAAGAAGTTGCTCTGAAACGTACTTATAAGAGTGTGGATGCCAAGGTTATTTTCGAAAGTAGTCCTTTGAAAGCAAAAGCCGACGGATCTCCGGTTTACAACGAAGAAGTGGATACCTGGTATTTTGAAGTTTATATCAAACAGGACGGACATGATCCGGTTTTAGTAACAACTACTACATCCTGGGCAACTTATGTAGCTTCAGCTCCGCTTTCGGATGTGGAAAATGATAAATTCCAAATCGGAATCCGTGCTGTAGCTCCCGACGGAAAAACTTTCTCGGATATCGCCTGGACAGGCCAGCTGTCAATCGAACTTACCCCGGTGGAAACCCTGGTAATCGATAAAGCCGTTATCAAACCGAATGAAACATTTACCATCGGTTTTGAAGACCCGACGCATGAAAGCGCTACATTTGAAATTCTGAATGCATTAACCGGAAATGTGGCATATTCGGCATCTAATGTAAAAGAACTTACTACCTCTTTGCCTGATTTAGGTTGTTACGATGTGAAAATTACGACTTCAGCCGGTGTTACTACTACCCGTTCTCTGATAATTATTACTCCCGAAGCGACAGGATCTTTGCCGCAGATCAAGACATTAGAAGCCGATAAAACAGAGCCGGCCGTAGATGAAACGGTAAATCTGAGTTATACTTCCAAAAAGGGAGAAGGAACCGTTTCTCAATCTTTATATATTTCCGATCCCAAGGCATTTAAGGTAGATTCCAAAATATTAAGTGGATATCCTTTTACTTATTCTCTTTGGTTCAAACCGGAAAAACTGGAACATGGAAGCCGGGGTATCGTGTTGATGCAGAAACTGAATAGGAATCATGCCTGGACAAATAATAACTGGGGTGAAATGTGGACAGTGATTCGTCCCGAAGGAACAGGTCTGGATGCAGCCTATAAAAATGTAGCAGGTACAACGGGCCCGAATGAAATTTCCCTGAATGTGTGGGGAGGTGGTGCCGGTTCCGCATATCCTCATGAAATTGTAGTGGATAATGCTATCAGTACCGGTTACAGTGTAACTGCCGGTTTGTGGATGCATCTGGCTATTACTATGGATGCAAACAAAAAACAATGTATGTACATCAACGGACACAAAGTGTTTGAAACGACTTCCAGTTGGACCGCTAAATTGGATAACACGCATTTCTATGTCGGAGGAGCCGTACAGAACCTGGCAGCCTTTACCGGTTGGATCGACGAAGTTCAGATCTGGAATAAAGCGCTTACAGCAGAAGAAGTGAAAGAAAGTATGGATGGTTATTTCAATGCACCCGACGGATTACAGGGATATTTTACATTTGAAGAAGTAAATGAAGACGGTACTTTCCCCAATAACGGAGTGAATGTACAAGTGGCTTCCGCATCTGTAATCGAATGGAGAGCAAACCAGGATAATGCCAGTCAGACCGACGATGTTCAACAGGAACCGATCATGGATTTAGGAGTTCCGGCTTTGGAAGGTGTAAGGAATATAGTAATGGAATCTGTAAAATGGCTATTGCCGGGAGCAAACTATAGTCCGGTAGATAACGGTGCTACGGCAACTTATGGAAAAGACGGTACCTATCCTGTGACTTTGACATTGAAGAATTCCTGGGGAGAAACAACAAAAACCATCAAAGATTATATCATCGTAGGTACAGGTTCGGCCATAGATCTGAATAAGGTAACTGAAGATATTTATCTCTATCCGGTTCCGTTCAGAGAATCGGCTAATATCCTTTTTGCAACAGATGGTGAATATAAGGTAAATGTATACGACTCCGGAGCAAGACCCGTAGCTACTCAATCGTATCAGGCCACTGCCGGGGAAATCTCGACCCTGTCGTTTGATGCTCCTGCCGGATTCTATCTGGTTCAGGTAATCAAAGACGGAAAAACTGTCAAGACATTCAAAGTGTCTAAAGGAATCTAATAATAGCCGAGAAGATCTCAAAATTGATTACCCGTCATTGCGAAGGCGAAGCCTGAAACAATCTCTTGCCTGTCGATGGATTGTTTTGCCCAAATGGCTTGCAATGACGGTATAATCACCTTTTGACAAATATTCTCTCAGAAAATGAAATATTCATGTAATATATTCAATTCATTCAAGAATATGAAATAGCATGTCATTTCTCATTTTCAATTTTCAATTTTCAATTATTTACATATGAAGATACTTATGAGTTTGAATATTAAAATACTCTTCTGTTGTGTCGCTATCCTGAGTCTGTTCTTTTCTGCCTGTAAGGATGACGAAGAAGCAACAGTGAATTATACGGATGGTTTTGTCTCCCTGATAGAGCAACCTGAGTCGCCGGTTGTTGTAACGGAAAGTTCATCCCTGCAGCTGAAATCTTCAGGTGTGAAGCCTGGAGACAGACTATCGATGCGCTCGACAGAGAATCCGGCAATGGAAATTCCTGTAGAGTGGGGATATCAATACCTGGGAAAAGATGAAAATAACAAATATACGTACGATGAAAATGTTGTGATTATCCAGTTGGAGTTCGACGATCGGTGGACTTCCGGAAAATGGCAGATTATCCTGCAACGGGATCAGGAACGACAAATCATCTATACAGTCGATTGCCAGGTGTTGAAATTAAAAGTAGAAGCAGGAACTACAGATGCTGCTGTCGATCTGAATGATCTTTATAAAGGACTCATTCATATATATGCAGATGGCTGGTTAGGTAAAAATACTGATTTTTACGAATTTAAAAACAACCAAACGAATGAGATAGTCACTCTTCCTTCTGATGTGGATCCTAATGCCACACCGGAACCTTATGAGGATGTAATCGTGGCTTTCCCGAGAGATACCCTGCCAACAGGTTCTTATAGTTTCTATGTCAAACGCTGGGCTTATAGTTTCCGGCAGAAAATCTGCGATTTTGATTATTTCAGAATTGGATTTGTAAACAAAGATCCCATTACAAAAGGTGCGGATGGAGAATATGCATTCGACATTTACCTGGATGAGATTATAACAGGCGACCAAATCCGGGTAGGATATGGAAATAAAGGTTTTCAGGAAAACCTGACGGCTGCTAAATTCAATGCTCAAACACATACATATCATGTTGTTGTTCCAACTGCTCATATTTTGAATACTACATTTTCCGTCACTTTGCGGAGAAATGGCGCTAACCTAAGTTTAGGAAATAAACAAATCATTGTAAACGAATAATTTATAAATCTTTATTGTATTGTATCATGAAAATAATGAAACTTTTTTTCACGCTATGCCTGCTTGCATTTGTGCACGTGGTGGTGTCTGCCGATTATTGTGCACCCAAGTTTTCTAAGGCGCGTAATGTAGGGTATATTTCGGAAGCAACTACTGCAGGAGCTACTACTGACCTGAATTATGTACCGGCAACAATCAGGGAATATAAGAACATGGTTGTTGGTGATCAAATTGTTGCTTTTCCCGGTGAGGAAGTAGCCTTGTCCCTGAAAACCGTAGATGCCCGTTGGGGTGTTATTTACATTTATGCAGATTTAAATGGTGATTCTGAATTTGATGTTACAACAGAACTGATAGGTAAATTCGGAGATACCACTAAAGCTACGAATGAAACAGATTTGGCTACTGTAAATACATCGTTCACTATTCCTGCGAATGCACCAAAAGGAGTAACCCACATGCGAATTATTTTTGCAGATGGAGATACTCCGGCTGCTGGTACAGGTCCTTGTGCCCAATATATTGATGGAGGATATTATGATTTCGAAATCAATATTCAGAAAAAAGTCGAATATTGTGTGCCTACATTTACTAAGGCACGTACTGTAGGTTATATTACAGAAGCAACTACTACGGCAGCTACCGTTAATCTGAATTATATACCGGAAGAGGTCAAGTCATATAAAAATGCGGTTGTCGGCAATCAGATTATCGCAGCTTCCGGTCAGGAAGTAGCTTTGTCTCTGAAAACCGTAGATGCCCGTTGGGGAGTTATTTATATTTATGTTGATTTGAATAGTGATTCTGAATTTGATGCGACGACAGAACTGATAGGTAAATTTGGAGATACAAGTAAATCTACAAATGGAGACGATCTGCTCTCTGTGAATACGTCGTTTACTATTCCGGCAAATACGCCAAAAGGAATGACCCGTATGCGGATTATTTTTGCGGATGGAGATACTCCGGTAGCAGGTACAGGACCTTGTTCCCAGTATGTAGACGGAGGATATTATGATTTTGAACTCAATATCCAGGACGTTGTTGTAGAACATGCCGTGAATTTTACATCTCCGGTCGCCGGTGGAACTTTTGTGGTTAAAAATGGAGAAGCAGAAGTGACTTCGGGTACATCTCTTCCGGAAAGTACTTTGCTGACGGTTATTACAACGCCTGATACCGGTTATGAATTAGATGCCATTAAAGTAAATGGAACCACCATTACAGGCAACACTTTTCGCTTGGAATCGGCTAGCACAATTCTTGTAAGTTTTAAAGAAATTGTACAGGGCTCAGCCATTCGTATACCTGCTTATACAGGAACTACCAGGTATCAATTCAGGTTTGATGATGCACTCCTGGGAACTCATACCCATGATAAGAGTACAAATGATAACCGGGCCCGGAACCTGACTGTTTCTGCTTGGGTAAAACCACTTACTGCCTCTACTTCGGAAGTTTTCGGACATATGCAAACTGCATTTTATGCAGCTCAGGGTTCTTTTGCCGTATTTATTAAGGCTGGAAACCTGGGTATCAGAAGTCGTTCGTATACTACAGGAACTACTTGTCCGGGACAAACGGATGTGGAAACTTCTGTATCTCTTCCTACTACAGAATGGTCGTTCATTACATTATCGATCGATAACACAGGAAAAAAGATCAGATTGTACAAGAACGGTACTCAAATTGCTGAGACTGCTATTGCCAATAATGGAATAGGTATGTTATTTGATGAATCGGTATTTTTCTGTGGAAATAATGGTTTTACAGGTGATATCGATGAATACCAGGTTTGGAACAAAACATTAACAGAAGCCGAAATCAGTGAATCTATGGCGGGATATTCTTCTGCTCCGGAAAATTTGATTTACTATTATAACTTCACTTCTCCGGATGCTTCATGGAATTTTGCAAATAAAGGTACCGGAGGAACCTGTAATGCCGCATTGTACAAAGGAACATTTAATTCGGGTACTTATGCATTTGGTTCCAGATCGGTTCCTGAACCTACCTTTGTGGAAGGTCATGTATTGTCTGAATATACATTAACCTATCAGGGAAATGTAACCGGAGGAACTGTTGAAATACAAAAGGGGGGTGTGAAAGTAGAAAGTGGTACTAAACTGTTTGAAGGTACTACATTGACTGTTGTAACTACACCTCAGGAGGGATATCAGCTGAAAACGATCCAGGTGAACGGAAAGACTATCACCGGAAATACTTTCTCCTTAGTGGACAATTCTGAAGTAATAGTAGAATTTACCAATAAGAAACTGGTGAACTTTACTGCCGGGGAAGGTGGTAGTATTGCTGTTTCGGAAAATGGTACGAATCCGCTTACCAATGGTGGTGAATTTACCAGTGGAAGTAGTATAACAATTACGCTTACTGTTGAAACCGGTTACGAAGTGTCGGCATTTACAGTAAACGGTGCCGATAAAAAAGCAGATCTGCTAAATAACCAGTACACTATCGCTAACTGTACGGAAAACCTGGATGTGGACGTATTATTTGCAAAGCAAAAATTTGCAGTTACTCATTCTGCAGGAGCGAATGGTACTCTTGTTGTGAAAAATGGAACAACTACCGTGAATACCGGTGATCTGATCGAATACGGAACCCAGCTTACAATTTCCCTTACTCCGGCAAATGCAGAAACCAGTGTTGAAACATTTACCATTAACGGAGTGGATAAAAAGAGCGAATTGTCTGGAAATGCTTTGGTAGTTACAGTTACAGGAGCAATGAATATTGCAGCTACATTCAAGACTGTTTCCTATTCTCTAACCTATAATACTTCTGACCATGGTACCATTACTGTAACTTGCGACGATGTTGTTGTGCCGAATGGTGGACAAATCCAGAAAAATACATATTTATTGATGAAACTTACGCCCAATACCAACTGTACATTTGTCAGCTTGAAAGTAAACACAGTGGATGTTACCGGCGATGTGGATCCGGATGGCTACGAATATTGGGTCGAAGTTTCTTCTGATGTGGTGGTTGAAGCTATTTTTGCTTCGAACTCGGCAATGTCCGGAGTAAATATGGAAATAGCTTCCGTATATTACAACAGCCAGGTGAAAACATTGAATTTCTCCGGAATGAAAGATGAAATAGCTATCTCTGTTTGTGATATTACCGGTAAAAAAGTACTTGCCGGAATGTTGGCAGGCGAAACGTTTGATGTTTCTTCTCTTTCCAATGGTTGCTATATCCTTATACTCGAAGCTCAGCAAGGAAGACAAACCGTGAAGTTTGTCAAAAATTAATTGATAATAATTACCAATGCCCATAGAGGAATATGGCTTGTTGTAAAAGCTGCTGTTTCTCTATGGGTTTTTAATTTACCGACATGAAAAACATCGTGAAATTAATTTCTTTCTTTTCTTTTTGTCTGATTTGTTTCCCGGAAGTATCCGGACAAACTTACACCATTTATCCGATTCCTCAACAAATGTCGCTGGATGCTAATAGCATCGAAATCACAAGTGAAATTAATGTCATTAAGGAAACATCTGTAGATGAAAGTACCTGGAAAAGACTGGAAGAAGTATTGTCGGGGGCCGGATATACATGGACTTACAGTAGTAATCCTACTAATGCCAAAACCAATCTTTATATTGGAATTAACGGGTCTAAAGGTCCGGTAGATACTTATATGAATACACATACACTCCCGAGAACGGTTTTTGATGCCGCTTCCAATAAATTCGACCCATATTTCCTGCAATTAAACCAAAAACATGAAAAAGGAGATATTATCATCCTGGGAGATGCCGGAGGCTCTGCCTATTATGCACTGGCCACTCTTGAGCAACTTTTGGAACAGGGAACCGGAAAAATCTTCCGGCAGGTTACCTTCCAGGATTATGCTTATACAAAATACCGTGGGATTGTGGAGGGATTCTACGGACGTCCCTGGACTGTTGAAAACCGTCTGAGCTTACTGGATTATTGTAAGCGATATAAAATGAATACGTTTATTTATGGACCCAAATCCGATCCGTATCATTTAGGTTATTGGAAAAATGATTATCCGGTTTCCATATCGGATCGCGACCGTTATTTCGGATTGATTACACAAGACGATATCCGTAAAATAGCAGCCAAAGCCAAAGCTTGTAACGTGGATTTTATCTGGGCTGCTCATCCTGCCATGCAAAACGGTATCAGCTTCAGTAGCCAATCAACCATGGATCCCGGCATAACGTCTATTATGGATAAATTCGATCATCTTTATGGATTGGGTGTCAGGGGATTCGGTGTGTTTATCGATGATATCAGTTATACACCTTCCGGAACTATGCAGGCTTATCTGGCTGATCAGGTGCATAAAAAATTGCAAGCTAAATATAATACGGCAACAACTACAGAGAATGATAAGGTCACTCCACTATTTTTTGTTCCCACAGCCTATGCTTTGAACTATGGAGGTTCTTCTTCCCTGACCTCTCTCAAAACAGTAGACCCCGATGCGGTTATCCTTTTTACAGGCTATGATTGTTTTTCCAATATCCGGGGAAGTGCCTGCCAGGATATGGCAAACCGGGTGGGCAGAAATGCCGTGATGTGGTGGAATAATCCGGTGAATGACGATCACGACGACCGGATTTATATGCGGGAGGTAACAGCGCATTGGAGAATAGAAGACAGTAATCCTATCCCAAGTATGCACGGACTCGTACTTAATCCGATGAACCAGGCCCAGGTATCGAAGGTTTCTTTGTTCGGGGGGGCGGACTATGGATGGAATCCTTCTAAATTCAATACTTCTGTCAACTGGAGTGCGTCTTTTTCTTCTATTATCCGGAACCAGCCGGCATTGGAAAATGCCCTGAAGGTTTTTGCATTGAGTTCTAATTCGACTATTGAAGAAGAAAACCTGAAACAACTTTATACGGCCTTTAAATCGGCCTACTCCAAAGGAAACCTGCCGGCTGTTACCGACGATTTGCTCCGGGAAATGGCTGCTATAAACGAAGCCTGTAAACTTCTTCAATCGATGAAGAACAGTGAAATAAAAGATGAAGTACTGTTGTATGAAGATATCCGTTGCTGGTTGGCAAAACTGGAATCGATGACCCATATTATTAAAAGTTCGCTGAATCTGATGAAAAATGCGGGACAATATTCTTCCTGGACCGATTACCTGGAGATCAGGAAGGAATACAATAAACTGCATACGGATTCTGCTTTTTTTGTGAGCTCTTTTGAAGACTCAGGAACCAGTACTTTTGAAAAATATTATGAAGTTCATCCCTCTCAGGGTTATATGGAGCCATTTGTAGATTACATTGCCGGAAAAATTGAAGACTATGCACCGGAACTTCCTGAACGTTCCCGGAATGTGGAAGTCATTACCAATATAGAGAATCTGTCTCAGGTGTCAGTAGCCGATCTGGGTGAAAAGGTACGGTTATCCGGATTGAATGCCCTGTCGTTGAAAAAAGGCGAATATGTAGGTATTTACCTGAATGCAATCAAAGAAGTAACAGTTCCCGTTCTCCCGGTTTCACTTACAGAAAAATTAACTGTAGAATATTCGGTTAATGGTAAAGAATGGACTGCTTTTATACCTGATGGTTTATCCAGGGATATGGCTTATTTCCGTTTAAAAAACACAACCGGTATTCAGGCTGCCTTTGATATAGGAGAATTGGAAATCATGGTTCCGGTTCCCGGTAAAGTGACTGCTCAAAATATCCTTACCAATATGTCACCTTATCAGACTTATAGTATCCAACGGGTAATAGACGGAAATTACAGTACCTATTTCTGGAGTAATGCTCCCCAGAAGGTGGGAGATTATGTAACCCTCGTTTTTGCCTCTTCAGTTCCACGATATGAAATCAGATTATGCTTTACTAAAAAAGATTGTCCGACCGGAACTGTTGCAGTAGAATTGTCGGAAGATAATGCAAACTGGGAAGAATTGACTACGTTTACCCAGGCAGATTTATCTGCTCAAAGTATTTTTACCTGCAATGCAGGAGGAAAGCCGGCAAAATATATCCGTTTCCATATTAAAAGCATAACCGGAGGAGAATGGCTGCAGTTTACCGAGTTTGAAGCCGATGGCTCACGTGCGATACCAGTGGCATATGATCAGGATGGTAATCCGATTTCTGTCTTGGATGACCGGAAGTTGTCTGCAGGTTATAAAGCTAAAGGCGCCGGTTACCTGGTGTACCGGTTTGTCGAAAATATCAGTATAGAAGAAATTCAGGTTTTTCATGTGGGAGCATTTATCCCTGAAGCGGAAAAGCCCTCCATTATGGTTTGCGCGAATGGACAATGGATTGATCAGGGAAAATTGAATGATCCTTGTACGAAGATAAATGTGAGAACATTAACCAATATCTCTGAACTCAAAATCAGTTGGAATGGAAAAAATATCCCGGATATTTATGAAATTCTGCCATTAGGAGAAAAATATGTGGAACAGAATACAGAAACAACACATCGACAGCCGGAAGCATCCCTTCAGACAGTAGTGCTTGTTTCGAATCACATAATAGAGATAACGGCTTCTTTTCCCATACATAAAGTAACAGTCTGGGATATTGCAGGAAGTAAAATAAATGAAGTGTCTCCTGCCGGAACCCATATTTCCATTCCGGTAGATAAGTGCCATCATATCTTACTGGTTGGTGTAGAATCTGAAAATGGGATTGTTAAAGTGCAAAAATTGACCTTGTAAATAGAAACCTTTACTTAATTTAATAGTCTCTCTCAGATCTATTGCGTATTTTTGTACCTTTGTTATATATTCAATGGATAATCAGGATGTAATCATTTTTAATCAGTTATTTTCCGAATATAAAGGAAAATTCATACGCTTTTCACAATATTATTTGAGAGACAATGTAGTTGCAGAAGATATTGTGATGGATGCCCTGATGTATTATTGGGAAAACAGAAGTCAGCTTCCTGAAGATACGAATATCCCTGCCTATGTTCTGACCATTGTGAAGCATAAGTGCCTGAATTATCTGAAACGGCAACAATTGCATCAACAGGTAACAGATAATATATTATCTCATGAGCAATGGAAATTGTCTACAAATATAGCTACCCTGGAAGCTTGTGAACCTTATGAGCTTTTCTCTTCCGAAATACAGGAAATCGTAGACCGGACAATTGAACGGATGTCACCCCGGACACGGCAGATTTTTACTTTAAGCCGTATCCGGAACATGCCGCATAAAGAAATTGCCGAGTCATTGGGGATGACTGTCAAAGGAGTGGAGTTCCATGTCGCCAAAGCCCTGAAACTATTACGGATCGAATTAAAAGACTACCTGTATATTCTGATCTTTTTTCTATGACTGTTTTATCCATTTTCAATTTTACTCAATCAGGTGGGAGTGAAGTAACCCATTTACCCCATAAATTTCAATCTTAATTTTACCGTCTTTTACCTTACAAAGTACATAATTTTCTTCATCGTTGATGAGTGTGGGGAAATTAATTTCTCCCTTCACCGGTGGTAAGTAGTTATAGGAGTGAGTATGTCCGGAAAACATAATCTGTACTCCAGATTCATTCAATAGGGGAAGAAGGGTTTGTCTCAGGTGTAACATCCCGTGCCAATAGGTTTTCCATACTAATGGAATATGAAGGATTGCAATTTTCTTTTTAGATTGCAGGAATGGTTCTGATTGTATCACGGTTTTAAGCCAACGGGCCTCTTTTTCGCGGTAGGCGTCATAATCGGCCAATCCGCTGTATTCTATGTCGGAATCAGGTTTGTCTTCTCCACAGTCCAGTACTAAGAAATTGATATCTCCGACATTGAACGACTGGTAAAATTTTCCATCTTTAGTCGGAAAATAGTTAATCAATTCATCTGCAAATTCGCCTCGTGTTTCATGATTGCCTCGTGCTAATACTAAGGGCGTTTCGGAAGCGCACAAGCTGACAAGTGTGTCGATATATTCGGCAAAGATCTGTTTTTCACTGTTGATATGGCTAGTCATATCCCCGTTCAGGAAAAGCATGTCTATCTTTTCGAAATCGATCGGTTGGCATAGCTTTTTTATGGAAGCAGCTTTCCCATGAATGTCGTTAATGATGGCGAAAGTTACTTCATCGCCTTGGTCTTTGAGTGTACGGAATGTATAAGCCCCTTTTTTATTGACTGAGGTCGACGCAGTTATTCCATACAAAATATTACTGTTCGATTTCCATTCGAGCACCTCCTTTGAAACGATCCGGTAGCGGTAAGTTGTACCGGGTTGCAGATTCTCGAGCCTGACCTGGTGAAGTGTTTTGTTCACTAACTTTCTTCCGGCTTCGGTAGCATATACCATTTCCCGTTCTTGGGCATAAAAGTGGCTGCCGTCGTCGGGGGCTATTTCTACCCAGGACAAGGCCGGACGGTTGGTGGTCCATACAATACTGACGCCATCCTGAGAAGGATTACACAGGTATGGTCCATGGGTGATCTGGAATTTCTCCTGCCCCGATGTGGCTGTGTTTTTGTCGGTTGCTTTTTCCTTTGGGTTGATTGCTGCAGTGTTAACCTGTATAATTGACAGGTTAAAAAGACAGATAAGCAGCGTGTTTACCAGTGTTTTTCTGTAAGTAATCATTGTTGTAATAAATAAAGTTATAAATAATTATACTAATAGCCTATGGTTTCAATAATTTCCTGCGGACTTTGTGTGCGTTTGTATTTTCTCCATCCTTTTTCCTGATAGAAATCGAGGTTCAGATCGGTACGGTTCGTAATCATCCCGTCGGTCAACAGCTCATATTTTTCCATTTCGCGGACTTGGTTGAAGGAATATACATTTGTCCGGAGTCCGGCCGTATGAATCTTTTGGGCGAAATCAGGGCGAAGTCCGTCATTCCTGTTTCCTATGTTGGTGCCGATGAACTGAGCGCCTGCAGTTAATGCAAAATCTATCATCTCCTGTTGGGTTTCTGCTTGTGAGAAGATGTCGGAAACAGGGTTTCCTACCAAAAAACTCATCAATACTTTTCCCCGAAAAACCCGTTGCAGGTTTCTCATACCTTCTCTGGAAAAAGTTTGCAGCAATATTTTTCCTTGCGTATTTCCAATATTTACTTTTCCGTAGGAATAGGCAGGTTCCTTTCCTGTAAGTGTTTCTTCTTCGGTTACATTCCAACCCATCCGGCTCAGCTCCGTATAAATTTCCTCTTCTATGCCGGGATAGTTTTCCGGGTCTTTCGTTTCAATATAAATTCCGGGTCTGTGGCCGTTATCGGCCGGATCAGGTTCGTATTCGAAAATATACCTGTTGGTCGATGTGTCTTTCTTGTATACACGGGACCCGTCGGTATTCCTTTTTATCCGCTTTCCTTCCGCAATGCGGAAAACATCTTCAAAGACAGGAACTTCACATTTTGAAAAAGATTCTCTTGCTTGTTCCGGATTCTTCCGGTTGAATGCGCTTCCTGCATCCAACAAAAGGATCTCTTCAAAAGTAAAAGACGATACGGGATCTTTTTCTCTCCCCGGAAATTTTACGGCCACATCTGTTGTCCGGGCAAAGTTTTTATCGTGGTGAATTATTAATACCCCGTCTTTGGAACGGTGAACGTCCAGTTCCAGATAATCGGCACCTGTATTTCTTGCCCAGCGAAAAGCCGCTTCTGTTAGTTCAGGAGCCCAGTAGGTAGTTCCCCTGTGTGCAATAACGGCATGATCTACCATATAATTCTGTATTTTCTTTGCTTCAGGAGAAAGATTTTGTTGTGCTTTTGAAAAAAAAGGACAAAACAACAGAAATAAAAGACCGAAAACCATTCCTGATCTTGGAGTTAATGTTAGTATGTTCATATATTACAAAATAACCATTGTTGACGGCAGAGATAATATTCTCCTCATGAAGGTGTATTAGACGTTTGAAAATCCGGTCATTGCCGGAAGCAACAATATATTTACTTTAGATATACCTTCATGGCGTAAAATTATTTAATTCCTGTTAGAAATGAACAATATTGTTGTTAAATTTTTGAGAATTAATCTGTCACCGGTTCTCCGAATAAAGTAGCGGATGAAGCATCGGTTATTACCACGTTGACCCGATCTCCAACCCGATAACCGGCTTTGTCGAAGATAACCACTTTATTCTGAGGTGTTCTTCCAAACAGTTTTTCCCGTGAACGTTTAGAAAATCCTTCAACCAGTACCTCATAGGTTTTGCCGATGGATTCTTTGTTGCGCATGAAAGAAAGTTCTAACTGCAAAGCGATGATTTCCTCCAGTCTGCGGGTTTTGACTTCTTCAGGAATATTATCCGTCAGATTTTGAGAAGCATAGGTCCCGGGTCTTTCCGAATACTTGAACATGAATGCCGCATCGAAACCCACTTCGCGCATCAGGGAAAGCGTTTGCTGATGATCTTCCTCCGATTCCGAATGGAAACCACAAAACAGATCTGTCGATATAGCGCAATCCGGAATAATCCTCCGGATAGCAGCAATCCGCTTCAGGTAGTCTTCCCGGGTATATTTTCTGTTCATAGCTTTGAGTACCGACGAACTTCCGGACTGTGCCGGTAAGTGAATATGGTTACAAAGATTAGGGTAAGCGGCGATCATTTCCAGGGTATGGTCGCTCATATCTTTCGGATGAGAGGTCGTAAACCTGATACGCATATCGGGTGCTGCCTCAGCCACTTTTTTTAATAGGGCGGGAAAATCGGTTGTTTCGCTACCGGATGTATGGAGGTAGGAGTTAACGTTTTGTCCCAGTAAAGTAACTTCTTTATATCCTTCCACCCGTAATACCTGCAATTCGTTCAGGATGCTTTCCGGTTCCCGGCTCCTTTCCCGTCCCCGGGTATAAGGAACTATACAATAAGTACAGAAATTGTTACATCCGCGCATGATCGAGATAAATCCTGAAATTTTAATCCCGGAAATTTTTAACGGGATCACATCTTTATAGGTTTCGGTCGACGAAAGTTCGATGTTGACAGCCTTTTTACCTCGTTCCACAGCTCCGATCAGGTTTGGAAGATCCAGATAGGCATCCGGGCCTACCACCAAGTCGGCATGATGCGTTTCAATCAGTTCTTCCTTCACTCTTTCGGCCATACAACCCAGTACTCCCACGATGAAATTTTTCTTTTTTTTCTTAAAGGATTGAAAATATTGTAACCGGGAAAGAACCTTTTGTTCAGCATTGTCCCGAATGGAACAAGTGTTAATCAAGACTGCATCTGCTTCTTTGAGATGATCTGTTATTTCATATCCGTCCATCTGCATGATAGATGCTACTACTTCGCTGTCAGCAACGTTCATCTGACATCCGTATGTTTCGATGAAGATTTTTTTTGCTTCTTTGTCAGTCACAGATTTAGAGTCTGTTTCTTTAGAAATTTTCATTATTTGCTTTTTAATTGTTAAATAATACAAAAACGCCAGGTATTGTTTGGAATTCCAAAAATATGCTGTACCTTTGTTATCGAAAAACGTAAAATTTTTTCATAGTTAAGGTTTTGGTTAAATGGGTTAAGGGTGGCTGTGAAGTCACCCTTAATTTTTTTAAATGCTTTATTAATTATTGCATGTTTCATGAATTTTGTCTACATTTGGACTGCAAAAGTACTGAAAAATTATGGATAATCTTGATAAAATACTTCCATTACTTATTATTGCGGCTTCATTTATACTGAGTATTGTCAGCAGTGCCCGGAAAGCAAAGGCTCAAAAGCAGGAACAGCAAACCAGTCCTGTTCCTCCAGTAAAAAAACCGGAAGTTCTGCGAAAGCCTGTAGAAAAGCCTGTACAGAAGAGTGTGCCGGTCAGGAAAGGCCTGGATACAAAGTATCGGCCGGAAAATGTCGAGCCTGTGGTATCAGCATTGAATATAACCAATCAATCCTCCGAATTTTCAGAACCCATTTTGCAGGAAAGTAACTTTGAACAGGAATCATTCGCTTTTAATATACAGGATGTAGACGAGATCAAACGCGCAGTGATTTATTCCGAAATACTTACCAGAAAGTATGAATAGTCTTTTCTTTTTTGTACCTTTGCGCGAAATTTCAAAAAAACTTCACTAACATCTTAAAACAATAGGTAAATTATGGCTTTTCGATTTATTTCAGCTGAAGAAGCTGCAAGTCACATTCAAAACGACGATGTTGTCGGATTCAGTGGTTTTACTGCCGCCGGATGTCCGAAAGCAGTAACTATGGCTTTAGCCAAACGTGCGGAAGAAGAACATGCGAAAGGGAATCCTTTCAAAATAGGTATGTATACGGGAGCTTCAACGGGAGACTCTATCGACGGGTATCTGGCTCGTGCACATGCCATTAAATTCCGTACGCCCTATCAGTCGAATAAAGACTTGCGTAATGAATTGAATGCCCGGGATGCGCATTATTTCGATCTTCATTTGTCTGAGTTACAACAATATATTCGTTACGGATTCTTGCAAAAACCTCGTTTTGCCATACTTGAAGCCAGCGATATTACCGAAAATGGTGAAATTGTCCTGACTTCGGCAGTGGGCATTGCTCCTACAGTGGCTCAAATGGCAGATTATATTATCATAGAGTTGAATAAGCAGCATCCGAAAGAATTGCGGGGCATCCATGACATCTATCAGCCCTTAGATCCTCCTTTAAGAAGGGAGATCCCGGTGTATAAACCCAGTGACCGTATCGGTACTCCTTATATCAAAGTCGATCCGGCCAAGGTGATCGGTATTGTGGAAACAGATCTTCCGAACGAAATATCTCCTTTTACTCCAACCGACGAAGTAACGGATACGATCGGTAAGAATGTAGCCGATTTTTTAGTCTCCGAAATTAAATCCGGCAGGATACCGGCTTCTTTTCTTCCTGTACAATCAGGCGTGGGCAATGTGGCTAATGCTGTATTAGGAGCAATGGGGCAAAGTAAGGAAATCCCTGCTTTTGAGGTGTATACGGAAGTAATCCAGGATGCAGTGATCGATTTGATGAAACAGGGCCGGGTAAAATTTGCCAGTGGCTGTTCGTTGACTTTGAGCGCGGATGCTTTGAATGAAGTTTATACTAATCTGCCTGTATATAAAGAAAAAATAATCCTTCGTCCCCAGGAAATTTCCAACAGTCCGGAAGTGGCTCGCCGTTTAGGCCTGATTGCTATCAATACTGCCTTGGAGGCCGATATTTTTGGAAATATCAATTCCACTCACGTATTGGGTACAAAGATGATGAATGGAATCGGAGGGTCTGCCGATTTTTGCCGCAATGCTTACCTCTCTATCTTTACCACACCTTCCATTGCAAAGGGAGGGAAGATCAGCTCTATTGTCCCGATGGTATCTCATCAGGATCATAGTGAACATTCGGTAAAAGTCCTGATTACGGAGTTGGGTGTTGCTGATTTGCGTGGCTTGTCACCGATTCAGCGAGCACAATCTATCATCGAAAACTGCGTGCATTCCGATTATAAGAAACTGTTGAACGATTATTTGAAAATGGGTGTCAAAGGACATACTCCGCAGTCAATGGAAAGTTGTTTTGCCTTCCATACTGCTTTCAATAAGACCGGAGATATGAGAGACGCTAAATTTGGCGTTTAATTTTAGTGTTTTTCAGGCAATATAAAAAAGAGATGTTATCCTTCGATAATATCTTTTTTTTTGAATTTGGATGTTTTGAACTGGGGGCTAAGGGAATGTTTTTTTGTGTAAAAGCATTTTGATTAAAAACACTTTCTGTATCTTTTTTTGCTGCGCCAAAAAAAGGTACCAAAAAAAGGCGCTTTGTCGAAAAGAACTCGTTCGCTCGCTGCGCTCTCTCCCTCAGACA